>NZ_JAKKCW010000025.1:0-31322 GCF_021728455.1 Pseudoalteromonas sp. L23
TCATTTCAACGCATGGATGCGTGAAAAGCGGTGACAGGGCCAAGGATGGCCCTTACACCGCGGTGACGTTCATATTGGCAATTTACTTGAGGAGTCAGTGTGATGTTGGGAGTGCCTTTTCTTTTGCGCAACGATTCTTTGGGTATCAAAGAAAAGGTAGTCGTAGCCCATGGATAGACGTCGAAACCTGTCAGGAGGACATATTAGCCTTACCCTCCATGGCTCGTATCAAAGCGCATCCATGCGCTCCTCGTTCATTCTTTTTAAACGACGAAAAAGAACGAACCAAGAAAACGTCGCCCCAGCATCACACTCAATCTTCAAACCCTAAGCCGACATAGTGCAACCGTCTTGTAAGGCACGTCCCTATGCCAGACAAGACTTGGCCGACATCCTGTCGGCACATTGCATATCGACTTATGCTTTTCGGGTGTGATGGAGGGGGGAATCGCGCTGTCTGTTAGTTCTGGTTTTATCCAGTAAAGTAGCTAATTAGCTTACAAGCACCACAAAAACGATCGGTGTGAACTCCTAATTAACAGTCTAAATAGTTTTGTGGGAGGTGATTCACTCGCCGAACAGTTATATTTTCTGGTGTGGTATTGGCCGTGTGCACTAGTTTTTCTCTCAAAAGCAGCTAATTTTCCTGCAAGCACCAAACAAAACTATCAGCGCCTTGTGTCTCCCTCATCACACCCGAAAGTAAATTGCCAATGAGTCATTTCAACGCATGGATGCGTGAAAAGCGGTGACAGGGCCAAGGATGGCCCTTACACCGCGGTGACGTTCATATTGGTAATTTACTTGAGGAGTCAGTGTGATGTTGGGAGTGCCTTTTCTTTTGCTTACTTGTTCTTTGGGCATCAAAGAAAAGTAAGTCGTAGCCCATGGATGGGCGTCGAAATCCGTCAGGAGGACATATCAGCCTTACCCTCCATGGCTCGTATCAAAGCGCATCCATGCGCTTCTCGTTCATTCTTTTTAAACGACGAAAAAGAACGAACCAAGAAAACGTCGCCCCAGCATCACACTCAATCCTCAAACCCTAAGCCGATATAGTGCAACCGCCTTGTAAGGCACCTCCCTATGCCAGACAAGACTTGGCCGACATCCTGTCGGCACATTGCATATCGACTGATGCTTTTCGGGTGTGATGGAGGGGGAATACGTTGCTTGTGAGATCGTCTACGATTTTAGCGATTAAGCTGCTTTAAAGCATTGCAAAAACTATCAGCGTAGCCTCCAAGCTCACAGTGTAAATAGTTTTGTGGGAGGCGGTTCACCCGCCGAGAAGTATGCTTTTCAGGTGAAGAAGAAGTGCCCTTTCTTTTGCGCAACGATTCTTTGGGCATCAAAGAAAAGGTAGTCGTAGCCCATGGATGGGCGTCGAAATCCGTCAGGAAGACGAGCTGACTTAATTCATAGTCTCGAGTGATTGGAGAAATCACCCTCCATGGTACGTCTCATAGCGTATATTATTTCGGCACACCTAGCAAATATAACAGTTGTAACAAAGATCCTTCACAAATAGCCGCGTCGGCACTTTCTACCACTTTTGGCTTACCATGGATTGCCACACCTAGCTGGGCGTTTGCCATCATCACTAAGTCATTTGCGCCATCACCAATGGCAACGGTTTGAGTCATTGGGATCGCATACTGAGTTGCGAGTTGACCTAGCACTTCTGCCTTTTTGTCGGCATCGACGATATCACCTAGCACTTTGCCGGTAAGCTGCGCGTTTTCCACCTCTAGGGTGTTGGCAAATACAGCGTCTAGTTGGAGTGGCTCAATCAATGATTCTGCAAACCATGTAAAGCCACCCGAGGCGATGGCAATATGCCAGTGATGCTGTTTGAGCGCCTGACACAACAGTTCTATGCCGGGCATTAGCGGTAAGTTTTCTTTTAATGATTGAATTTGTGATAACGGTACGCCAGATAGTGACGCAACGCGGCGGTGTAGACTTTCAGAAAAAGAAAGTGCCCCTGCCATTGCCTGTGCGGTGACAGAAGCCACTTCTTCATATCGGTCGGCCAATCGTGCAATCTCGTCAATACATTCAATTTGAATTGCGGTGGAGTCCATATCCATCACAAGTAGCCCCGGTTCTTCTATAGTAGGTGCTTGCGTTATCATCGCGCCTTGCGCATTAATGCTTTTTGCAAAATCTCTTACTTCAGCCTTGCTCGGCAGTTGCGATGCGTTAAAACGCATACCCAATGCAACTGGGAGCTGTTCATGAGGTTGATATGCCGTAAAATAAGTTTGCTCGATAGCAAATGTTCGAAGAAATTTCGCGACTTCCAGAAGGTGTTGCAATTGTATATTTGGGCCAAAAAAGCATATTGATTGGGTCGTCAGCTCAGGTAATTGATTTACTTGTGTGAGGCTTGTGTTACTTTGGCAACTATACCAATGATCCAGCGCCATATGTTCCTGAATTGGTGTGTTTAGTTCACGATTAGCGAATTGAATGATTGACGACATAAGTTGCTCCTTGATAGCGTTAAGCCGATTTTTAACATGATTGCGCTAAGCTGTCAGCACTGGACCTTAGCAAAAGCGGGCAATATGCGATAAATATGAAAAATTTACATGTATTAGAAGTGTTAAACTCGACCAGAGGGCGTAGATTATTTCGCCTGTGCATCGCCGCGACGTGTTTAATTATGGTGACTTGGCTTGCGTTTAATACCAGTTTTGAATCTCATCGCTTGCTCCATAATGGCGCAGACCTTACCGCAAGAAGTCTCACCAAGCAGCTCGCAAAAAATGTGGCATTGCCCCTCTCTCGCAGTGATACGCCACGGCTCAGCGCACTGGCAAATCACCTCGCTAGCGATGACTTTGTGCTTCAAGTCGCAATTTATGATTATCAAGGACGCTTTGTTGTTGGCAACGACGGTAATTCCTCACCCACGGATTATCAGCAGCTACCTCAAACCTTACCGGGACTGAGTAAAACCAAAAGCATTATTTCTGAACCAGTATATACGCCAACCGGACAGCCTCTTGGGTTCGTCAATATGGTCTATTTGACAGAAGCTGCTATGTCACAAAGCCACTCTCATTTCCACGAACTTGGACGAGTCGTTTTACTGATGCTGGTGATTACGATGGTATTCACATGGCAAATAGGTCGAGCATTAAAACGCTGGGAAGTAAAACGCAAAATTCGCAAGAAAGTAAAGATGCTTCCTGCGCCTGAAAAACGGGCAGAAGAATTAGAGCAGGGGTAAAGCTGTTAGCATTGTAATAAAGTTGATAACATAATAGTTAACCTAAAATAAAATCGAACAACAAAGGATATGAATAGTAAACTTTTTATTACCCCAAAACCCAATCCAAACGCTGAGTTGCGACTATTTTGCTTTCCCTACGCGGGTGGCTCCCCAGCAATATTTACGCCATGGATCGAAAAGGCAAGTGAATGTGTTGAGCTCGTTTTTGTGCAGCTTCCGGGGAGAGGGGCTCGACTGGTAGAGCCAGCAATAGACAACATGCCGGATATTATCTCTGAACTCATGGTACACCAAGACTATATGACCAGTAAGCCTTTCGCGTTTTTTGGACATAGTCTTGGTAGTCGCATTTCATATGAGCTTGCTTTTCAATTATTAGACGCAGGCTTACCTACTCCACGTAAAATATTTGCTTCTGCGAGTCGTGCACCGCATTGCACCTCAACTAAACGCCATTTACACGGTCTGCCACATGATGAATTTATTGCCGAGCTACGTGACTTAAATGGCACGCCAAAAGAGATTCTTGAAAATAAAGAACTAATGGAGTTACTGGTACCATTGCTTAGGGCCGACTTCAAAATAGCAGACACCTATGTCGCAGAGCAGCGAGCTTTACCCATCCCTATCCATGTTTTTCATGGTGTTGATGATGAGATCTTGAATGAACATGTCGCAGCATGGCAAGAGCTAACAGCACAACCATATCAGCTTACTGAGTTTTCTGGTGGGCACTTTTTTATTCACCAATACGCTGATGAGATGATCTCAATTATTAATCGGCAATTGGCTTGAGTATTGTTGGTGTTATGCCGGGAGAGCTTAAAGATCGCCGGGTGAACCGGCTCCTACACCTGCTTTTCTATTGCTGGTAAGTATGGTTTTATATCGTAGTAAAAGCATCAAGATCGCCGGGTGAACCGGCTCCTACACCTGCTTTTCTATTGCTGGTAGGTATGGTTTTATATCGCGGTAAAAGCGTAAAGATCGCCGGGTGAACCGGCTCCTACCCTATTTTTCTATTGTTGGTAAGTATGGTTTTTTATCGCGGTAAAAGCATCAAGATCGCCGGGTGAACCGGCTCCTACACGGGTTATCTATTGCTGATAGGTATGGTTTTATATCCAATTTGTGATATTGACTCGTAGGTCGAGATTTATCTCGACATCATCAATTTAGCCCAAGCCGAACAACTGTGTGGTATTTCGATAGAGCGCTGAGGCAAGCTCGCTTGGTGTTTCGCTTCGATATTCACAAAGCCTGTCAAATACTTGGACGACTCGCTTAGGAGAGTTCGGCTTCCCCTGATAACCATGTAACGGCATCGACGGCGAATCGGTTTCCAATACTAGGCTTTCAAGCGGCAGCTGTGATATTACCTGCGCTGTTTTTTCGCCTCTTGGATAGGTGATTGTGCCACCTACTCCTAGCTTAAAACCCTGAGCGATATAATATTCAGCCTGCTGTTTTGAACCTGAAAAGGCGTGGATCACCCCGCCATACTTTGGTTTGACACGTTTAAACGCGGCGGCAATTAGGTGATGACTTTTACGGTGATGGACGATTAGCGGAAGCTTTACCTCATTACTCAGCAAAATATGCGCTTCAAACAGTGCAATTTGCCGCTCAAGTGCATCGCAGGTTGTATCAATGCCGCACTCTCCTATCGCACACAGTTGGGTACGATTGTGTATTACATACTCTACCAACGCGGTCATATCGTCGTCGCAATGTTCGCCAATAAAATAAGGGTGTAACCCCGCGGCGATTTCACATTGTGGATGATGTGCTTGAAAATCAACAAGCTTTAGAGACTGCTTGAGCGTAACGCCAGGCACCACAAAGCGTTCAACACCATTGCTGCGGGCAGCTTTGATATGCGTAGCTAGGTCATCTGCCAACTCGTCAAAATCGAGGTGACAGTGACTATCTATAAAGGCGAATTTATGGGTTGAGCCGCTCAATTTCCCAACTGCCATCGGCTTGCTTCACATACATAAAGCGGTCATGAAGACGGTGCTCTCCACCTTGCCAAAACTCAACTTTAGTGGGCTCCACGCAATAACCGCCCCAAAAATCAGGTAGTGGAATTTCGCCTTTAGCGAACTTGTCTTTCATGCTACTAAAGGTTTGCATCAAGGCTTGACGAGATGACACGGGGCGCGATTGCTGAGACGCCCACGCAGCAAGCTGACTTTCTTTTGGTCGTGATAAGAAATACTTGGCAACGCGACTGGTTGGTAACGGGACTGCTTCCCCGTACACGATAACCTGACGCTCAATTTCATGCCACGGGAAGTGTAAGCATATCTTGTTGTTTTGCTTTAATTCTTGCGCTTTGCGTGAACCGGTATTGGTAAAGAAGACAAAACCGTGCTGGTCTACATGTTTGAGTAAAACAATGCGTTGAGACGGCTGGCCGTGCTCGTCAACCGTAGCAACGACCATCGCTGTTGGGTCGGTAAACTTGGCATCAATCGCCTGCTGTAGCCAGGTTTCAAACTGCTCAACGGGTGTGTCTTTTAGCATCTCACGACGTAAACCGTCTTTGGTATATTCTCTGCGAATGTCTTCAAGTTTCATCACTATTTCCTTTACAAAAAAGCCGCTATAAAGCGGCTTCTAGTATACCTTAATGCAAGTTAAAACTAACTTACATTTGCTCCATCACTTCGATACCAAGCAAATCTAGACCGGTTTTCAGTGAGTTAGCAACCAGATTACATAACAAGAGACGACTTTCACGGACGTCTGCTGCTACATCATCTTTCAAAATTGGGCACGCTTCATAGAATGTCATATACAAGCTCGCAAGCTCATATAAATAACTACATAATACGTGTGGCGTTGCTTCGCTGATCATCAGATCAAGCACTTCTTCCAGTTGCAGCAGTTTAAGCGCAAGTGCCTTTTCCTGTGGTGCTTGAATTTGAATGCGACCAGTTAGGCTAGCGCTATCCATGTTTGCCTTGCGGAAAATACTACGCACACGGGTATAGGCATACTGCAAATATGGCGCTGTCGCTCCTTCAAAGCTCAGCATCGTATCCCAGTTAAAGATATAATCGCTGGTTCTGTGCTTTGACAGATCGGCGTACTTCACTGCACCAATACCCACTTTACGCGCGATTTCTTGGCGTGCTTCATCAGATAAGTCAGAAGCTCTGTCAGCAAGTTTTTCTGTCGCACGGCTCACCGCTTCGTCAAGTAAGTCTGATAGCTTCACCGTGCCGCCAGTACGAGTTTTAAACGGTTTGCCGTCGTTACCCATCATTGTACCGAACAGGCTCGGCTCGTAGCTGGTTTTGTCTTTTAAAAGGCCCGCTTTACGTGCTGTGATCTCAACTTGGTTGAAGTGTAAGCCCTGACGCGCATCAACAAAAATTAGAATACGATCAACATCTAGCTCATTTGAGCGGTAATCACAGGCGGCTAAATCCGTCGTTGAATATAAGAAACCACCACCTGATTTTTGCACGATAAATACGGAAGGTTCACCGTCTTTATTTGCCAATTCGTCAAGGAATACGACTTGAGCGCCCTGATCTTCAACCGCAATGCCTTTCTCTTTTAATAGCTCAATTACACCGGCAAGACGGTCATTGTAGGCACTTTCTGCCATGATATTATCACGCGTAAGCGTCACATTTAACTTGCCGTATACTTCTTCAGAATGTTTAACTGAGGTGTCGATAAACATTTGCCATAGCTTCTTACAATGCGCATCACCGCTTTGAAGTTTGACTACGTAATCACGGGCTTTATCGGCAAAACCGGCTTCGTCATCAAAGCGCTTTTTCGCATCACGATAAAAGCTTTCAAGATCCGCAAGTGCGACATTTTCAAGGTCAACACCTTGGTTTAGCAAATCTTCAAGGTGTGCTATCAACATACCAAACTGGGTACCCCAGTCGCCCATGTGGTTTTGGCGAATAACGGTATCACCACGGAACTCAAGGGCACGAACAACAGCATCACCAATGATAGTTGAGCGCAGGTGACCTACGTGCATCTCTTTAGCAAGGTTTGGCGAAGAAAAATCTACCACGACTTTGTGAGGCGTAGCATGTTCAGCAACACCTAGCTTGGCATCCGCATTTGCCGCCTCTAGGCTTGTGGCTAAAAACTCAGGCTTGAGGTGAATATTAATAAAACCAGGGCCTGCGATTTCCGTTTTTTCTGCAAGATCAGCAACATCTAGGTTGTCGATGATCTTCTGCGCCAGCTCTCTTGGATTGGTTTTTAGTGCTTTGGCAGCCCCCATCGCACCGTTAATTTGGTAATCACCAAACTGAGGACGCGTGCTTTGTGTTACCGCTGGGTTTGTACCTTCAGGGATACCAGCCGCTTGCATCGCTGCATTGGCTTTTTCAATTAAAATACTTTTGATGTTCATCTGTTTTCCTTTAATGCGCAGCGATTAGTGTTCACGAGTTTCATGGAACTTCACGTCAGGGTAACGTTCCATAGATAGATTCAGGTTTACGCGACTTGGTGCGATGTAAGTTAGGTTATCACCACCATCTAGTGCCAAGTTTTGCTCACACTTACGGCGGAATTCAGCCATTTTCTTCTCATCATCACAGCTTACCCAGCGTGCGGTCTGAACCGTTATACTCTCGTAAATCGCATCCACGTTGTATTCAGACTTTAAACGCGCCACAACCACATCAAACTGCAGCACACCGACCGCACCTACGATCAGGTCGTTGTTGATAAGCGGCCTAAATACCTGTACCGCACCTTCTTCAGAAAGTTGTACCAAACCTTTTAAAAGTTGCTTTTGCTTGAGTGGATCTTTTAGACGAATGCGACGGAATAGCTCAGGCGCAAAGTTTGGAATACCGCTAAATTTAAGCGTTTCACCTTGTGTGAAGGTATCTCCGATTTGGATCGTACCATGGTTGTGTAGACCGATAATATCACCCGCAAACGCTTCTTGAGCGCGTTCACGATCACCAGCCATAAAGGTTACCGCATCTGCAATACTGACTTGTTTACCAAGACGCACATGGTTCATCTTCATGCCCTGGCTATATTTGCCAGAAACAATACGCATAAAGGCAATACGGTCGCGGTGTTTTGGATCCATGTTTGCTTGGATTTTAAACACGAAACCAGAGAACTTTTCTTCGTCGGCTGTTACTTCACGGTCATCGGTTTGGCGTGGTAGTGGTTTTGGTGCCCACTCAGTTAATCCATCAAGCATATGGTCAACGCCAAAGTTACCAAGTGCCGTACCAAAGAACACAGGAGTTAATTCGCCAGTTAAAAACAACTCACGGTCAAACTCGTGTGAGGCTCCAATTACCAACTCAAGCTCTTCACGTAGTTGCTCAGCTAAGCTTTCACCCACAGCGGCGTCAAGCTCGCTGTTATCTAGTCCTTTGATAATGCGTTTATCTTGAATCGTGTGACCTTGGCCTGTTTGGTACAAAATCGTTTCGTCACGATGGATGTGGTAAACGCCTTTAAATTCTTTACCACAGCCAATTGGCCAAGTAACCGGTGCACACATGATGTTGAGCTCGGTTTCGACTTCATCAAGTAGCTCCATTGGGTCACGAATATCACGGTCCAATTTGTTCATAAAGGTAACGATTGGCGTGTCACGTAATCGTGTTACTTCCATTAGTTTACGAGTACGATCTTCTACACCTTTTGCTGCATCAATCACCATCAAGCATGAGTCAACCGCGGTTAACGTACGATAAGTATCTTCAGAGAAATCTTCGTGTCCTGGGGTATCAAGTAGGTTCACCAAAGCATCATTGTATGGAAACTGCATCACGGAAGTTGTTACCGAGATACCACGCTCTTTTTCCATTTCCATCCAGTCTGATTTAGCGTGTTGATTTGAGCCACGGCCTTTAACCGTACCGGCTTTTTGTAACGCCTTCCCGAATAAGAGTACTTTTTCAGTGATAGTGGTTTTACCCGCATCCGGGTGCGAGATAATTGCAAAGGTCCTTCGCTTATTGATTTCATTAAGAAAATCTTGGGTAGCCATGTATAAATTCTTTTAGTTTGTACACGGATTTGTACATATTTTCGGAAGCACGCTCTTTCTTGCCCTTCGCTTGTCAAATCCGTCATGTTAATCGTAGTTGGCCGCTATTTTCGCTGATCTTGACTTTATAAACAATCAATGTTTGCTGAATCGCGTACTATTTAACCTGAACTTCGGATAATTAATGCCTTTCTAGCAGAAAGGCTATTTACGCTTATTGTACACCAACCTTGCTATTGAAACCGTCACTTACCTTTTTTGGTTAAACAACATAGCGAAATATTTGTGTAAAGTTAGGAACTCAACTCCCGTTCCTTACTAGCGAAAAGCTACTTATGTCCATATGAGTAAGGCAATAACCTTGCCCTTTAGTAGTTCCAAATAAATGAGAAATATTTAACGCAGTTAGCATCAGATTTGATTCTTCAAATTGAGCAAATAATAAGACAAATTGGTATTAAATAGCACGGCTCAACTGGCGCTCGCGCCAACATTTTAATCGACACCTTAAAAGGTGATGGAATACAACGCATGGGGAAAATTTGTTTTGCAGGACTCAAAAAGAAAGCAGCCCCGAAACACTTGCTTTGGGGCTGTTTCATAGGGGATTAGGCCAACTCTTCAGTTTTTTGTACTAAACGAATTGCTTCATTGATAAAAGATTGTAGTGGGTGTAAGTGAATATCTTCTTTCCAAATCGCCAATAGATCCTCAATAACGTGGTGTTCAGAAACTAGCTCCGTCCCTTGATACTCTCTAATTATTGGATGAAGAAATTGGCTGTGATCTGAAGCCGCGACATTTTCTCTATGGATCCGGTTGGCAGTAAACGGGTCAAAGTCCGCATCTATACCATATTCTAGTGTTACGGTGAAAAACTGTCTTTTCTCTTTTGCTAAAGATTCAAGCACATGATTTATGGGTAAAGAAAAACCATAATGTACTTTGTCACCATCTGGGTAAAAATAATCACCTATAAATCCAGGCTGCTGCCACATAGCACCGGACTCATTAACCTGATCAAGCACGAGTTGAGCAACATCTTCGTTGTTACAAGTAACTTCAGGGTAATGCTCGCCTTGCTTTTTGTTTAATATCGTATTCAATGCTCGACTATTATATCTAAACCCGTGAATAAATCCTGATGTCGCCATTTTATAATCTAACGAATGGGTCAAAGTACCCGCAAAATACATATTTTTTTGATTAACCGATTCAAAATCGTTATTTAATTTTGGATACTTATCTTTGATTGTGAGCTCTGGCTTCGTCTCTTCACTAAACAAACTAGTATCAATAGCAAACCCTGTACAGCAAAGTACTTTGTCATACCATAGTTCTTCTAGCTCCCCTTCAGCATGCTTGTATTTAAATAATACTTTAAAGCGTTGATTTACGCATTCAATCGACATAATCTCTGCGTCCAAGACTGCATTTTGCGATTTGAGTTGATAGGTATCAAGCACGTTGTTATTCACCGCTCTCAAATGACCCACGTAGTGTGTTTTCCATGCAAAATTTACAGAATTAGGACTACAAAGGTGGATGATGGCTGCAGAGGAAACTAAGTGATCGGCAGTTTCAAAGGCTGAGTTACCTTTACCAATCACTAGTACTGTTTGGTTTTCATAATCCTTTGTGTCAATTGACATCTCAGTATAGTTTTCAGCTAACTCAATTCCTTTAATCTGTGGGATATGTGGTTTCAAAAAGCCACTTGCAACGATTAACTTCTTAGCAAGAAAAACGTTCCCATTTTGATCTGTTAGCCTATATAGTGCACCTTCCTTATCTATATTAACAACTCGAGTGTTACATCTCACTTTAATGTCAAAGTGATTTACATAATCTTGCATATACGTAACTAAGCTGTCTGCCTGAGGAAAAAACTCCTTATCATAATCTTTAAATAACAAAGAATAATCATCGGACAACAATGAATTCCAGTCATGCCTCATATTGAATTCAGGATTGTCGCTCCCAGTGAATCGCTTATTTATTGAAATTAATTTACGATGCCTCGGAAACTTTTTATAAAAATTCCCCGGTTGCTCACCGGCTTCCAAGATGAGGTAGTCTTTTTGGTCACGCTCAAAGTAATATCCTAATTGTACCCCTGCAGGTCCGGCCCCAATGATAATATGGTCGATATGTTGCGTGTTATGTTCAGTACTATTCACGGTTAAACTCCAAATTTTTGATGACGGTTGAGTCCAAGCAGTGATGCTTAAAAATCTCTACGAGTGAGCAGACTTAATGCATTGGTACGCATTATTTTTTGCAGTTGCACTTCACTCAATCCAGAGTGTAAATAGCGCTCAACTAATGCCTCATAATTGCCACATACAGGCCAGTCTGAGCCAAATAAAACTTTGTCTACTACTTTGGGGTTACTACGAACCAACTCAGTCACCACATCGATTGGTACTAACGCAGTATCAATAAATGCATTTGGGTACTTAGTAATTACTTCAACAGATTCTTTGTACCAGTGCGGCTTACCTGCATGGCACAATACGACTGCCAACTCAGGACATGCCTCAAAAATAGGAATAAAGTCCGCGGGGTTACAGTACATTTGTTCTGTATCTTTTTGAGCCGTAAACCCGGTATGAAACATGATCACCACTCCATGCTGTTCACAGAGTTTATAAATTTCCATCATGTCACTACTTAATGCATCAAAACCATGATCAGCAGGATAGAATTTAAACCCTCTGACTCCAGCCTCTATACTTTTATGAAATTCAGCTATCGGATCCTTGTGATAATTAGGATTAACACTACCAAAAGGCACTAAACTATTGTTATCTTTACAACGGTTAGCGATCATTTCACTGGTAATAGAATAGTTTGTACCCGGCCCACATTCAGCCAGAATAATCCCTGTGCTTACACCCGCGTTTTGAAGGTAGGCAGACATTGCCTCACCATTTGAAAATAGCTCCTTAACATCAGCCCCATTTTCTAACGGAATTTTTTGTATTAAATCTTGGATGTCTTCACGCAGTTGCGGGAAATCACCCGCATGGATATGAAAGTCGATAATATTATTCATGGTATTTCCTTTTGTATTTTTTTATAAACTACCGGTTACGATATGCCTGTCAGTCCCTGTTTCTATCAGCTCTACACAAGAGAAACCCGCCTGGTGTAAAAGAGATTTATACTGCTCAAAGCTACGATGTGCGCCTTCGGTATGGAGCATCATGTTTAAGTGCATTACAGCAGTTGAATAGCGACTTCCAGCAACATCAAAAAGTCTTTCCAAAATGAATACTTTACCGCCATTTCCGGCGGCCAACTGAGCGTGAATTTTAGTGAGGATGGCTACTGATGAATTCTCATTCCAATTAGATAAAACGTTGCTCAGCAAATAGTTATTGCCATTAGGTATCGAGTCTTCAAAAAAGCTGCCAGCTTTAAATCGAATGCGGTGAAAAAGGGGATTATCATTACAATACCTATCAAACTCAGAAGCAACCTCAGGAAGGTCAAATACTGTAACGCGTTGTGCCTTGTTTGCAGCGATCAGCATACTGGCTACTGCACCTGCACCACCACCAACGTCAACAACATCTCCGAGTGCGTCAGGTAAAAATGAGATTAAGGGTTGGCCTGAGCAGTGACTCAGCTCCCACATCGCAGCAGCAAAACTATAGCTTTTGTCTTGGCTGTATATATCATCATAAGGCGAGCGAGGTTTTTCCTCACCAGTCAAAAGGTTTTCTAATTTAAATATGGACTTGCGACCTTGATCGCATACAAATTGAGTGAAGTTTCCTAAATAACGTATGTGGGTTTTATCGAAGAAGGGAAGATAATAATCCTCAACAGCGAAGCCATCACCACGTTCCGTGAGAATATCTAGTGCATTAAGCGTCAATAACATTCGATGCAGAGCTTCAGGTGCTAGGTTCAGCTCTTGCGCTAGCTGGCCGATATTTGTTCCTGGTGCCTGAACTAACCGTTCAAATATGTTGTATTTAAAACACAGAGCAAGTAATTCAGTAACGACATAACCATATAAATGCTTGTCGTACTCCTCAAGACTATACAATTCTTTCATTTTCCTTGCCTACCTATAGACAGTACTTGTAATTAATTCGCTAGGAATACTTGAACTGCAGTAAAGAGAAGTCGTTACATCAAGTACTTGGCTACATAGCTTGAAAGCAAGAAGGGCAGAAAACACTCGCCTGACTTTCAGCGTTTAGCTGTTCAATCATGATTAAAAATGTGTCAATAGTGACCAAAACTGAACACTTTGCGAACAGGTTAACATGTTAATTTAATTAATTTCAAGTAAATAAACAATTTGCAAATGATACAAAATGGTTCAATTTTTCATATCTGCCATCGCCACTACAACTTTTCTATTGCCGTCGAATTCATCTCGACCATGCGCAATAATGCGGTTATCAACCATTACGACATCTCCTTGTTGCCACGTAAACCGCACAGCGCAGGATTCATAGGCCTCTGCAATCAGCTGCATTGTTTCATCAGAAATAACACTCCCGTCTGCAAATGTAACATTTCGTGGTAATCGATCTTGCCCCAACAACTCAAGCAAAACGGCCCTCACCTGAGGTTCTAGACAAAATGGGTGATGTAGTTGCACTTGGTTGAAAAAGCTTACTTCTTCTGGAGATAAGACCAGTACGCCAGCCGTTGTGAACTCTGTAGTTATCGTATCATCTGCGTCGTGACTAAATGTTAACCCTAGCCGTTCACAAATAGTTTTGACTTCATCAAGGCTGTCTGTTTTGAAATAGTCCTGCCAAGACACGTCGAACCCAGCAGAGAAGTTACGCGTATATTTCAATCCCTTTGCTGAAAAGTCCTGCTTGATATGCTCCGGTAAAGCCTTGTATACAGCACGACAATCCACTAATGGCGTTGCCCCTCCAACAGCCGCTGGCTGTTCACAAAAAAAGAATTGTTTTGTTGGCCAAACCCCAGTATTCGAACTTTCATTATGGAAAAGTATTTTCATGTTATTAGGGTATGGTGTGGACTTGTATATTTTCTTACCAACCTCTTTTTTCGGTAAATCGCCATAGTTACCGTAAAGGTCAGGACAAATGGCTGCGGCAAATGCTTCAAAGTGCTCAGGAGTTGGTAATGAGAAGTCTCTAAAAACCAGTGCAGCATCGCGTTGTAATAAATCTAAAATAGCTTCCCGATTTGTACTTGCCCATAAAACGGGATCTGCTATTGCGATACCGGACAAAAAAGTAGGGTTAGTGACCGAGGACGGCGTTAAGTTGGACTCAATCAACGTCGCGAATGACTTAATATCAGCACCATCTATTATTGTATCTACCATTACTCTCTCCTGAAGTTAGGCCATGCCTACAAGCACTTTCCTGGCACCTTCAAAAGGTTGCCGGCCATGGGTAAAACGTAAGTTATCTAGCAGTAAAACATCGCCTTTTTGCCAATTGAAATGGAACATTTCCTGTTCATAAATTTCCCGGATTTTTGCCAAATCAGCTTCCGGAATGTCACTGCCATCTCCAAAGTAGGTATTTCTTGGTAATCTTTCAGTGCCAAACATTGATAAAAAACTCTGTTTAGTTTCAGGGTCAAGGCTTGAAATGTGGAATAAATGAGCTTGATTAAACCAAACTTTAAAGCCATGTAGCGGGTGTTCAATTGCAGCTTGATTAACCTGCTTGGTCCGTAACTCATTATCAAACCATTCAAATTCAAAACCGTTTTCATGACAAAAACGTTCAACATCCTCTTTACTGTCAGTTTGAAATACTTCAGTCCAAGGCAGATCAATGTCGCTATAGTTTCGTACATACATGATTTGCTTAGATTCAAATTTGGCACGGATCTCCGCTGGTAATTTTTCATATACCGCACGACTGTCAGCCAACGGTGTCGCTCCGCCTTTTCCTGCCGGTAACATACAGAAAAAACCTAATTTTTGAGGCCACTTATTCGCATAAGAACATTCATTATGCTGCGGTATCACTTCGTCATGGTGATACTCAGTGGCAGTGTAAACATTTCCTCTAAGTTCGGTCCTAGGCGTCGAGCGGTATTGGTACGAAGCTAACTCACAGCCAAACAACGTGCTAAGCGCTTGCCCAAACTGCTTACTACTCACAACGTTTAAACCTCGAATGAGCAGCATTCCGTGCTCATCTAACATGCCATTGAGTTGCTCCTTATGCTGTGTCACCCAATCAAGTGATTTCATACCTGACAACTCGACTTCAAGTAGTACTTCTCTATCTCGTGCTTCGGGTAGTGGTTTAGTCTTTAACATTATCCAGTTACTCCTTCATTTTTCTTATTCTTTCGCTTTAAACTCTGTTTTATTAGATCGGCTATCATGACTACAGCATCACCTTCGAGTAGACCGGCATGTGTGGTCTCAAATTCATGCACCTTCAGCGGCTGTTTAAAGGCCTGAGTAAATGACGCAGGCTCAATCACCCCGCCTTCTGAAGCAGTCGCTTTAAACAACTCAACGGCTAAATCTAATGGTTCTTGCATCGCCTGAGCAGTCGCCAAACTACGCCCTAAATCAACCCCAAATTGCAACGCTGCGGTTAGCACATCGCGTGAAAGTGGGAAATCAGGTTGTGAGGAAAATATTGACTCAATGATGGCTTGCATCAGCTCATCGTAGCTGTAGCTACAAGTTGGTGCTAATTTCGTGGCGATATGCTTATCAATATAGCGAGCGCTATTTAACAGATAATCATGGTTACTTTTCACTTTTCGAGATGTGCCTATCGGAAGTGAATCTATCATGCCTAAATAGGCAACATTCCGGCCTCGTTGCTGTAACGTAGCAGCAACCAAGTGCGCGAGTGTGCCACCAGCAGACCAACCTATGATCCTATAAGGTCCCTTTGGTTGCGTAACGAGGATTTCTTCTACATAACGCTCAGCTAGTTGCTTTGCAGAATCAAATCGATAGTCAGACTGGTAATTGTATGGCGCTTGTAACCCTAGTAGCTGATATTCAGGCTGCAATTTAGCTGCCAACTGGCGATAGTTATCAACACGCCCCCCATATGGGTGAATCGCGAAGATAACTTCTTCAGCTTGTTGCCCCAATAAAACAACTGACTCTGGCTGTTTCGGTGCTTGGCCTTGACCTTCAACCAATTCCACGACCCCAGCAATGGTATTGATTTTGCTCATTTGCTGAGCTGCTATTGTGATCCCTTGCTTCTTCAACAAGCCAATCACCAAAATCATTTTTACGGAGTCACCACCTAAATCATAAAAGTTTTCTTCGACCCCTATCGTTTCAGCATCGCAGCCCAAATATTGCGCCCAAGCTCGAGCAACGGTTAATTCCAAAGGCGTTTCAGCTCGTTTTTTCTCAACATTCTTTTGCACACTTGGCAATGCACTTTTATCTACTTTTCCGTTGCTTTTTAATGGGATATCTTCCACAAAGACAATCGCACTTGGTACCATGTAGTGAGGTAGCCATTGCTGGGCAAGATTTAATAGATTACTTTGTTGCTCCACAGCACCAGCTTTGAGCTTGATGTAGGCCACCAAAGTTTGCTCGCTATTAAGTATGACAACGGCGGTACTAACGCTAGGTGAGCGCAGTAAAGTTAGCTCGATCTCTTCCAGTTCAACGCGGAAACCACGAACTTTGATTTGATTATCTTTACGTCCGACATATACCAAATCTCCACTTTCATCTCTATATACCAAATCCCCCGTGGCGTAACGACGCGAACTATCGGACGCCCAAGGGTCAAGAGTGAAATACTGATCCGTTAACGACGACTGTCTGATGTATCCTAAAGCAACACCGCTTCCTGATAAGTACAGCTCACCTACGATGCCATCAGGCACCAACTCTTTGTTATCATCCAGCACACAAGCTCGCATTCCTGGAATAGGGTGACCTATCGCTATTGGCTTAGCATCCACATCATTAATAACCTGTGTACATGCCCCAATGGTAGTCTCTGTTGGACCGTAGTGATTAATTACTTCCACGCCATCATTAAGTAGCGTGCGAATGACTTGACGAGCATCGGATTGAATAGCTTCACCACCCACGAATACATGGTTTAGCGATGTCAATTTTCCATCATAATGCGTTAACAGTGCAGCCAGTAGACTCGGAGTCAGCTTAATCACATTAATCTCACGTGCAAGGATATGCTGGGTAAAACTATCACCGCTTTGGATCAACTCTCGACTACCTATATCTACACTGCCTGCTGTCGCCAACGCTAGAAGTATCGAGGTGTAACCCAAATCTGTGGCAAATGAAGTAAGGAGAGCAAAGCGACTATGTTGGGCAATCGCGTGTCGAGATAACATGGCATCAACGTAATGGCTTATGTTGCCATGACTCACGGCCACTCCTTTAGGTTTACCAGTTGTACCCGACGTGTAGATAATATAAGCGATATCATTAGCGTGAGGGATGTCCCCCTCAAACTCGATATGTTCAGAAGCTAGTTTTGTTATGCATAGCTGTCGTTGAGACTTGGTCATTGCATGTTGAGTCGTGGGCTCAGTGAGCGTTAGGTCTAGCTGTGCATCTTGAGCAATGAAAGCTAGACGCTCTGCTGGCCATTCCTTTTCCAATGGCACAAATGCAGCGCCAACTTTAAATGTCGCTATAATTGAAGCTAAATAACCCACGCCCTTTTCTAGACAAATTCCAACCCGACTTTGTTTACCTATACCGTTTTCTGATAACTGTGTAGCGATTTGATTAGCAATTGTATTTAATGCTCGATAATTCGTACTTACCCCATGGCTATAAACAGCTTCAGCCTCTGGATAACTGGCAAATTGATGCTTTAAGGTAGCAATAAAACTCGGGGAAGTTTGCGTTTGTCGGCCATAACCACTGTTCACTAAAACAGCTTGTTGCTGCGCTTTGGTTAGCCAAGCTAATGTCGATATTGGCTTATCTGATCCGTGTGACATGGCCGTAAGGATTTCGCCTAGGCAGCTACGAAGCTGTTCTATCCCGTGTTTTGAATAATGATTACTATGGTACTCGAACTTAATCTTGAGTACCTCGCCATGAGAGGCTATCAAAGAAAGAGGGAAATTGTTGCCTTGCTGCGATTCAATATTTTTGATTTGCAGTGACTGCTCTGTGTGCCTACTCGCATCGGATAAAGAGCGCGGATAGTTCTCAAATACTAATAAGCTATCAAATAGGCCGCGACCGGCATGTTCACTAGATAACTTTTGAATTTTTGATAACGGAAAATAACTGTATTCATCTCTTTCAATATAATCTGATTGGAGCTGTAGTAACAGCTCAGATACGCTCTGCTCTGAGTCAAGAGAGATGACCGCGGGCACTGTGTTAATAAATAGCCCCACCATTGACTCTACCCCATTCAAATCTGCAGGGCGGCCGGATACGGTTGTACCAAACGTAACCTGTTTACTGCGGTTTGCTCGACTCAACAATAAAGCCCAAGCAGCTTGCAATACAACATTCAGGGTGGTGCGCGTTTGCTTTGCAAGCAGAGTTAACGCATTAGTTTGCTCGACTGTTAGTTGTAAATATTCCCTCGCAACCACATAGTCAGGCTGCTCTAGGTAACGAGAAAAAGGTAAATGACTTCGTTTAGTAATTTGACCCACTTGAGTACGCCAAAACTGCTCAGCTTTATCACTATCTTTACTTTGTAGCCAGGCGATGTAATTTTTGTAAGGCACGGCTGGCGATAGTTGTATATCTCGCTTGTTACTTAATGCATGATAAATCGCTAATAGCTCGGAGAAAACAATACCAGAACACCAACCGTCGATTAATGCATGGTGCTGAGTCCACAAAAGCTGATAGTGTTGGGGCGCCAATTGCCAAACCGTTACTCGTACTAAAGGTGGCATATTGACATTAAAGCCTTCCGCCTTGTCTTCAGCACGCACTTGATTGACTATCGCTTGTTGTTCCGCCACATCTAGTTGACTTAAATCAAACTCTTGCCAAGGTAATGTCACCTGTTGATGGACAATCTGATTGATTATTCCTAGCTCTGACGTTCTAAATCCAGTTCGAAAAATGTCGTACCTATCTACCAGACACTGCCAAGCAGCACGCAGATGGCCGAGATCAACCTCACCAATCACTTCCATAAATAGCTGGTTGGCGTATGCACCACGCTCCAAGTTACTATGGTATAGCATCCCTTCTTGCATTGGCGTTGTCGCATAAATATCTTGAATAGCTTGGCCTTGCGTCCAGCTTTTTAGCTCTTGCGGCTGGACAGTTGCCAACGGAAAATCCGACGCCGTAAAAATACCGGCTTCAACATCACAGCAGTGCTGAATAATCTCTTCTAAACTTCTGACAATTAGCTGGTTTAACTTTTGGAGAGACTCGCAGGAGTAACCGTTTTTGTCATAGCTCAAGTTGAACTGTAATTGCTCGGCCAAAATTTTACCGTTGAAGCTAAGCCCGTGTGTTAACTTTCTATGAGGGCTGATAGCTCGCCCGGTACCTTCCTCTACAGCAAACAATAGCGATTGCTCATTGATCACCTGCTTAAATTGGCCTAGATAGTTGAATACAATTTCAGCGTGAGGTTCAACATTACTCCCCAACAGACCTGCCCGAGCTAATAACCCAAAGCCGAGTCCTTTATTTGGAATGGCACGGTATTGCTCTTTTACTGCACAAATTAGCGCTTCAAGATCCCCATCAGGCGCTTCTAATGTAAGTGGGTATGAGGTAGTAAACCAGCCGATAGTGCGACTGAGATCATGGCCGCTATCAAGCTCTTCGCGACCATGCCCCTCTAAATCTATGCGCATGATAGACTGTTCCGACCAAAGACTAAAACCACGTAATAGCGCTGCAATGAGTAGCTCATTTATTTGTGTTCTATAAGTGCTATTAGCTCGTTGCAACAACAAGCTTGTATAATCCTTATCCAATGCAAACTGTAAACTACCAACAAACTCATTACTTATGTATGCCTCACTCGTCTCACCGCGCCGATAACTAGGTACAGGTAGCGCTAACCGCTCTCGCCAATAAGCAATCTCGTTGGCGTTCTGTTCTAGATTTGGCCATGAGTCTAAATACTCGCACCATGTTTGATAAGCGGTGGTCTTTTGCCCAAGCTCAAATAGAGCATGATGAGTGGGCTCTTGGCTCTTATCTAAACAGCGCTCAAAGTCTTCCAGCAGAATACGCCAAGAGACTCCATCTATAATAAGGTGGTGGCAAATAATCAGCAGACGCTGCTGCTGTTTTGGATCAGTAAACAAGACCACCTTGAATAAGGGGCCAACTGTAATGTTGAGGCTTTGCTGTAACTCATCCGCAATACCTGTAATTGAATTTAAATTATCAACATTGATTACGCTTAGTACTGCGTCAATATCAAAACTTGAAGTGTCAGCAAACTCACCAACCCAACCAGTATCTTGATGTTTAAAACGCAACCTCAGTGCATCATGCTGGACCACTAAGCATGTAACAACTTGGGTCAGAAACTCTTTAGTTAACTGGATTTGGCAACCGAGCATAACAGCCTGATTAAAATGATTTAGTCCAGCCTCATCCATAAAAAAAGCTTGATGAATAGGCAGTAATGGTAAGGTTCCAGCACTTGCCTGCTGTGAGACCTGCTGTACTTGTGAAGTCGAAACATGGGCAGCCAGTGCAGCTATGGTTTGGTAGGAGAACAACTGCTTAACAGAAAAGTACAATCCAACCCTTGCGGCTCTCGACACTAGCTGTATAGACAAGATCGAATCACCACCCAGTTCAAAAAAGTTACTCGTAACACTTAGGTGTTGTGGTGAAAGTCCCAGCAACTGAGCATACAACTCAACCAGTTGATGCTCTATATCATTGCTTGGCGCTTGGTATGATTCTTGTTGCGCCAACATATCTATTTTGGGTAGTGCCTGTTTATCAACCTTGCCACTTTGGGTGACAGGCAGTGCATCAAGCACAGCAAAACCTGCAGGGATCATATAATTGGGCAAACGCTCATGCAGTTGTGCTTTCACCGATGCAATAAGTTCACCGTCAGAGCCAACTACCTCATTGCTCGCTACGATGTAGGCTAGCAACCTACGCTGTCCCGCAGCCAATTCTTCAACAACTACTTCTGCTGCGGTTACACCAACAGCTAACAGTAGTTGCTGCTTAACTTCCTCAAGCTCAATCCGGAAGCCTTTAATACTCACTTGATCATCAATACGTCCCAGATATTCAAATTCTCCGCGGCTATTTTGCCGCGCAATATCTCCAGTAAAATACCACCGCCCCGCCCCAAAAGGGTTCGTGATAAATTTTTGCAAAGTCAGCTCTGATTTATTCAAATAACCTAAAGCCAACCCACTTCCCGCTATCACTAACTCTCCACACAAGCCTTTCGGTAAAGGTTGACCGTCGCGACTCAAGACAAATAGTTGGGTGAAATCTACAGGAGTACCAATTGTGACCTGATGCTGGGGTTTTAGCTCAGCAATACTGGCACACACTGTAGACTCGGTGGGCCCATACGCATTAAACATAGGGTATCGCCCAGCCCACTGCTCGGCCAAACCTTCATCGCAAGCCTCGCCTCCGACCAACAGAGCTTTAAAATCATAATTATCATGATAAGGAAGGTGGCGAAGAAGTGTCGGCGGCAACAGTGTGTGAGTAATACTTTGTTGCTGTAAAAACGAGCTTAGCTGTGCAGGATCGGTTTTACATTGCGGATCGCAAAAATGTAGACTGCCACCATTTAATAATGCCCATTGCCATTCCATGATAAAAGCATCAAAGCTAATAGTGGCAAATTGTAGTACTCGGCAATTAGAGTCAATTGCAAATCGCTGTCCCATATAGAGCCCAAATTGCAAAGCACTTTGCTGCGAAATGACAACGCCTTTGGGATTGCCTGTCGAACCCGAAGTGTAAATCACATAACTTGGTAGTGTAGATGGGTCACCTTGGTGGGGCTCAAAGCCTTCAGTAACATAATGATTTAATATTCGTTGCTCAAAATCATCATCGAAACATATGACCTTGAGGCCATCACGCTTGTCGAGCCCTATCTTTTCTTCCGATGTGATCACCAATGACACTGATGCATCATCAAAAATATACTGTAACCTCGCCTTAGGTAAATCAGGTGAGACAGGTAAATAGGCTGCTCCAAGCTTCATAATGCCCAAAATAGTATATATTAAGCGCTCATTCTGAATCATACTTACAGCCACAATATCGCCAGCACCTACCCCCAACTCTTGAAGATGTATAGCCATTTGTGTCGAGGCGCTATCAACTGTTTGATAGCTAATGTGGTTATTTTGCGATATTAACGCGGTTTGGTTATGAAGCTTTTGGGCCTGCGCACTAAAATGAAGATGAACATGATCTGCTAGTGGCTGACCTTCAAACTGCGGTTGGTTGGGAGTAACTAGCTTCGTGCGCTCAGCATCAGTGATCATATTGATGCGACTTAAGGGCAAACTAAGATCATGGCAATTTAATAGGGAGATTAGGGTACATTCAAAAAATTCAGCAAATTGTGTTATCGTTTCAGGCTTAAAAATAGCACTATCATAAACCCATTTGATTTGGCCACCTTGCTCACCCAAAGCAACATTAATATCTATATCAAATTTAGCTACCACCCCTTTGCGCTCAATAGGTAGTAACTCAAGGTGAGGTAGCTCTAATGCAGTGTTTTGACCGCTCGTTGTACTTAGCAGTACCTGAAATAATGGGGTGTATTGGGCGCTTCTGGCTGGCACGCAATGCTCAACTATCTGCTCGAAAGGAATATCTTGATTAGATTGAGCACCTAAATTAACTTCTTTAATGTGCTCAAGATATGCATTAACACTAGACGCATCGACATTTGCTTTTAAAACGAGCGTATTAACAAAAAAGCCAACCACTTGCTTCAACTCTGACTTCATTCGGTTAGCGGCTGGCGTTCCCACCACAAATTCGGCTTGGTTACTACAGCGTGCCATCATAAGATTCAGCACCGCATGAAATAACATGAATGGAGTCAGTCCATGCTCCTTTGCAAACATCAACGCTCGACGGCTTACGCTGCCTTCGAGTCGTCTGGAAAGTTTAAGGCCTTGATAGCGTTTAAAATCTGGCCGTGGATAATCCATGGGTAGACGATGAACGGCAGGCATTCCTTCAAGTTGATGCTGCCAATATTCAAGTTGCTTTTGCAACACTTGCTGATCCAAGTGTTGGCGTTGCCAAAGTGCAAAATCACCGTATTGTATCTCCGGTTCAACGACACTCGCTGGGCGGTCATCCAGTTGAGCCTGATATTCTGCCACAAATTCACGCGTGACAATTTCCATCGACCAACCATCAGAAGCAATATGATGCATACTAAACAGTAATACCCCAACAGCCCGTTCTTGCTCGCGTGGCAAAGAGATATAACTTGCTCGGAGCATCACATCGGTACTTAAATCGAACGGTTTTTCACATTCGCGCTGGAGTAACTCCTCCATCGTATTCGCATTTGGTGCACATTCGTCACGGCTCAAGTCGTAAACTGTCATTGCAAATTCAGGAGTCGCTTGAATAATCTGAATAGGCTCTCCGTCCTTGTCATCATATGTCGTTCGAAGCACTTCATGGCGGGTGATGATCTGTTGTATTGCCTGTTGGGCCGCCACAACGTTAAACTCTCCTCTAACGGTGAAGCCTCCGGAGATATTATATTCTGCGCCCTGGTCAGAAAGCTTATCGAGAAACCACAGGCGTTGCTGTGCGAACGATAAAGGCAAGGTGTTAGACCCTATTTGCCGAGCTGTAATTTTGCTTTGTTTCTTAGCCAACATCTGGGCGCGCTTTTGCTCTGCCAACTTTTTAATCAGCGCGGCTCGCTTGCGATTTGACTCTGCCACTGACTGTGTATTCTCAATATCCATTTTCGTTATACCTATTTTGTTATGCGCTATATCCGGAGGTGACGATAATTCAAAGTAGCCGTTACTCGTCACACAGCTCCTGATAAAGCTTTTCTATTTCTTCATCAGACATATCTGCTAGCTCAGCTTCAGCGGCCGCCAGCTCGTCTTCATCTAAATGAAGTAAAGCATCAACTTGGTCAGCCAAATCGCATAGTACGGGTGAGCTAAAAATTTCTTTTATAGATAAGTCAACAGGAAAGGTTTCATTAACTTTGGTCACTAGTTGTACCGCTAATAGCGAATGTCCACCCAGTTCAAAGAAGTCGGCATTGATGCTGATCTCCTCTGCCGATAAGTGCAGTAGTTCGGCCCAGATGGTCAGCAACTTTTTCTGCGTATTATTTTGCGCAGGCGAATATTCACCGGTTAGTGCTGCAAGGTTAGGTTTAGGCAACGCCTTTCTATCTACCTTACCATTACGATTGACAGGTATATGACCAATACTCGTTATCGCATTGGGTTGCATGTAACTGGGTAGTGTTTGAGCCAGTTGTTTTTTAACTGCTGCAACAACCGCCTGTTCGGACTGTCGTTCGCGGATCTGTAAGTATGCAATAAGGAGCTTTTCTTCTCCCTGCTCCTGCCACACTTTTGTGACACAATCGAGTACATCAGGGTGGTGTAAGATCTGTTGCTCTATCTCACTTAGCTCGACACGGTAGCCACGTATTTTTACTTGGTTATCTTTACGACCTACAAACTCTATATCACCATGCTTGTTATAACGCACCACATCACCAGTTCGATATAGTCGCTCTGATTCTCCGCTGTAGAGTTGTCTTGAGAAAAAATGTCCATTGGTAAGCTCAGCATTGTCCATATAACCTCTTGCCACACCAACTCCACCAATGTGCAACTCCCCCTCACAACCTTGTGGTGTTAGGTGCCCATAATGATCCATTACGTAAAGGTTGACGTGACCCGCCGGACGACCAATAGGTGCAACCTGAAAGCTATCATCCGCTTTGATTTCATAGTGACTACTCCAAACTGTCGCCTCTGTTGGCCCATATTCGTTAAAAAATCGAGCCCCCTGACTCCATTGGCTTTCAAAATGCAACTGTTGAAGATCTTGCTCTACTCCTTCTCCACCAGTGATCACTAATCTTAGCTGGCTTGGTAGCGCAGCCATTAGGTTGGCATACTGTAATAACGCCCGATACATTGTCGGTAAAATCGCCAAGTGAGTAATATCACTTGCCATGATGTACCGGTAAACGGCTCCAATATCGACCACATCACTATCTTTGACGATATGTAGTTCAGCACCTTGTGCTAACACTGAAAAAATACCTAATAAACAAGAGTCAAAATAGATAGATGAAAGAGACAAGAAGCGCCCTGCTGGTACTCGATAAGCATCTAGACGACTCTGTGTTGCAGCAATGATTTGCCGATGTTCAATTTGTACACCTTTAGGTTCGCCACTTGAACCAGAGGTATACATGATATAAGCCAAATCCGTATTGTGACCTCCAATTTCTGGATTTATGTTTGAGCATTGTGTGATTAATTGATTGGTCGCAACACTATCAATATAGGCGACGGCCAGTGCAGGGATTTGTCGCAATATGGGCTCAAATTGCTGATGACTCAGCACTAAATGAACTTTTGCATTGCTAATGATAAATGCACGTCGCGCTTGTGGCTGTTCCGGATCCAAAGGTGTGAAAACTAAACCAGCTTTAGCAACTGCATACATTGCAATTACCATATCACTACATCTCTCCATGCAGATCCCAACCGTTGCTTGACGCGGTAACTCCAATTTGAGTAAGTAGTTGGATAGCTTGTTAACAGCTGAATTTAGCTCCTGATAATTATAGCTCTGTGTATCAGAAACCAGTGCAATCGCCTCTGGAGTTCGTGTTACCTGGTTCTCAAGAAACTGATGAACTTGTTGTATCCTTGTTGGTGCAAGCTCTGGCCCTCGGCTCATTGCCACTAATGCTTGCTGTGTTTGCTCATTGAGCAGATCGATATCACTTAATGCGATCCGTGGATTGTGTGCAACTTGATGAAGGATACGTATAAAGTAGCTCGAGAATCGCTCAATCGTATCTGCATCAAATAACGCAACATCATAGGTCCACTTGATGACCCACTTCCCTCCGGCAAATACCACCCCAAGATTCAAGTCAGTTTTAGCAATCGTTCTTTGTTGTTCTAACGGGGTAAATTCCAGCCCTTCAATCCCCGCAACAGATTGGCCGATATTGTTCAAGTTCAAAACAACTTGTACTAGCGGCGTGTGACTGCTAGTGCGTAGTAACTTACATAAATCTACGAGTTGCTCAAATGGCACATCTTGATGTGCTTGAGCGTCCAAATTGACCGTACGAATATGCTCTAGAAGTCCATTAAAACTCTCTTGCTGTACTTGAGTTCGCAGAACCAGAGTATTTACAAATAGTCCTATTAGTGGCTCAACTTCAACATTCGTTCGATTGGCGATAGGGCAACCAATAACCACATCCTGCTGTCCACTTAATTTACTAACTAAAAATGCCAAGGCTGCATGAAATAGCATGTACATCGATACATTATGCTGACTCGCCACTTTCTCTAATTGCTGAACTATTTCGCCAGATAAACAACTCTCATAAATTGCTCCTTGCTGTGCTCTGACTGAAGGTCGAGGCCTATCCAATGGCAGGTTATGGATGCTTGGCACATCTTGTAGTTGTGTACGCCAATATGCTAATTGCTCAGCTAAAAATACATCATCCAATCGCTGTCGTTGCCAGTAAGCAAAATCACTATATTGAATACTCAATGCAGGTAACTGCGGATCAACTCCCGCCTCGATAGCCTGATAACAATGGATAAACTCAGACATCAAGATACCCATAGACCATGCATCTGCAGCTATATGATGGAGATTAAACAGCAGTATGCCCTGTTCGCTACTTTGGCAGATATAATGGATTTCAAATGGCGGTTGTTCTTCGAGTACGAATACTCGTTGATAAAAAGAACGTAGCAGATCAATAATGCTATCTTTTTGTTGTTGCTCAGATAAATGAGTTAGATCAGAAACTGTCAGCCTGACTTGCCAGCTTTCTTGCACTTCTTGATATGCCGTTTGGCCATCAAATTGATATTGAGTTCTAAGTACCGCGTGCCGATTTACTAAATACTGCAACGCTTGCTCTGCCACTTGCAGTGCAAACTTTCCTGTTACTTGATACGCTAGCGGCATATTGTACTGATTACTAGGACTTACTTGCTCGACAAACCATAGACGCTGTTGAGCATAACTAAGTGGGATCTGCTTTCCTTTAGGTGCCGGTGTTATTGCCCCCAGACTGGCTTTACCATGATTATCTATATGCTGCGCTAGCAATTGAATCGTGCTGTTTTCAAAAACTGCTTTCAACGCTATCGTCAAGCCAAAAGTCGCCTCAACTTGGCTAACCAAACGAGTTGCTAAAAGCGAATGTCCGCCCAACGCAAAAAAGCTATCTGTAACACCGATTGTTGTCACATTTAATAGACCTTGCCAGATTTCTAGGAGCTGATGCTCAGTCTCTGTACTCGGAACCACTTGCATCTGATCATTTTGGTAAGTGGGTTCAGGCAAGGCGCTGTATTGTAGTTTACCATTGATAGTGAGAGGCCAATTTTCGATGGTAACAAAGTGACTAGGAACCATATAATCAGGTAAATGATCACTTAAATAGACTTTAATCTGTTCAAGCTGTGACGGTTTAACAGCTCGACAACCAACATTAAGATAAGCAATCAACCGTTGTTGTAGTTCAGTGCCTTTGACCAGTACGATCGCATCATCAACTTCAGGGCGGTTGCGCAGTAGACTGGCGATTTCATCCACTTCAACTCGGAACCCACGAATCTTAACTTGCTTATCTTTACGTCCCAAACCAACCAAACGACCGTCAGCGAGATACTTTGCCAAGTCACCGGTTCGGTATGCGCGTTGACCATCATACTCCACAAACGCGGCTTTCGTTTGTTCTGGGCGTAACAAATACCCTGCTGCCACATTACTACCCACAACCAAAACCTCACCTACAGCTCCCGTAGGAACACGTTGTAGTTGCTCATCAACGAGTAATACGTGGTTGTTGGTTATCGCCTGTCCGAGTGTTATGACACCTCGTGCGACATCCTCTTTAATATTACTGTATAGAACATCGGACATAACCTCGGTGGAGCCGTAAAGGTTATAAAACTCCACTTCATCCAGCCATTTACAGCATCGCTCAGCAAGGCTCAAAGACAGTGCTTCACCACTAATAAACCAGTAGCGCAAACTGCTAAGCGTCGAGCGATACTGCGCTCCCGATATTACTAAACTCTGCAAATGAGAAGGCGTAGTAACTATTCTGGTGATTTTATGTTTTTCAATAGCTGCGACGAATAAATTGTTATCTTTCACCTGCTCTCGTGGCAATAAAACAACGGGTTTGATTGCAGCTAAGCTGACGTAAAACTCCCACATACCGCGTATAAACGCCATTGAGGTCATCATCACGGTTACTTCATTTGAGGCCAGTGGAAAACGCTGTAACATCCAACTGACTCTGTTAACTACAGCACCGTGAGTCCCTAACACCCCTTTGGGCTTACCCGTCGAGCCCGAGGTGTAGATTATGTGCGCAATATCATCACTAAAGACTTCAACGTCTGGATTTTCTCCGCTGTATTGGTCCAGCGTGCTTTCTCTCAATAGACTGCTACAGTCCAATGTTGCGCGCTCAAAAAATGATGCCTCTGTTTGCTCATCATGTAATAGCAAAGTAATGTCTGCATCTTCTGCTTGCAACTTCAATCGTGATGCAGGCAGTTCAACAGACAATGGAACCAGTGTTGCTCCTGCCTTTAATACAGCAAGCATAGCGATTATCCGCGTGGCGTTTCGCTGGCAATGTATACCTACCGTTTGACCCTTACTGATAGCATGTTGCTTAATCAGATAATGAGCCAACTTGTTGGACTGTTCGTTTAACTCTTCAAATGACAGCTTTTGCTCTGCATAATGTAATGCACCACTAGCTGCGTGCTTACTCAAATTAAGTTCAAATAATTGATGAACTGAGCTGACTTCATGCTCACAAAGAGTAACTGCGGCATTCTCTTTTAGAGGTTGCGACCACTTAAGCTGTGCAACGTTAAGTTGTGGATTTGCTGCAACCTGATACAACGTACTACTAAATTCATTCGCCAAAGCAGTAATGGTTGAGCAGTCAAACAATGCCGCATTGTAAGCAAAAATAAACTTCAACCCTGAGTGAGTCGGTCGCAGATATAAAGTAATGTCGTACTTACTGTCAAACTCTTGCTGTGCAGAAAAAGCACTCACTTCGAGTTGGCTTTCTGTTGACAATGCTAGTTGTTCATTGGCCATATTGATAAACAACTGAAAGATAGGAGCATGTGTCAAGGAACGCTCTGGATTCAATTGTTCGACTAGTAATTCAAACGGAACCTCACTGTGAGCATGTATCTCCATATGGGTTTGCTTGGCTTTGCGCAGCAATTCACCGATGGGTTGTTGTGTATCAAACTGAGTACGCACGACTAGTGTATTTAGAAATAAGCCAATCATATTCTGACAGGACTTATTATTACGATTGACCGCAGGCATCCCCATTACAACATCCTGCTCACGACTGAATCTACCTACAGTAACCGCGAACATAGTCTGTAAGAGCATAAACAGAGTGCTTTGGTGCTGCTGAGCAAATAGCTCTAGTTCATTAACGATATCTGGTGCAATGGTTCCATCTACTCTTGCTCCACTGAACTGATCAGGAGCTCGATTACGGTCTAGGGGAATACTATGTAATGGCGGCGCTTGATCTAGATGACTCAGCCAAAAATCAAGTCCGTGTTGCAACCGCTCTCCACCTAGGTAACGACGTTGCCAACTTGCAAAGTCTGCATACTGTATCGCCAATGGATCCAGAGTGGGTGCTTGCGCTGAGCTTATCGCGTCATAGAATGCCATGATATCGTTAAGAAGAATATTCAATGACCAACCGTCGCAAGCAATATGATGCACCACAATGGCCAATACATAATCATGCTTGCCAAGTTGCAACAACTGAACCTTTAACATGTGGTCACTTTGTAAGTTAAACGGCTGCAAGGCTTGGGCTGCAACATTAGCGTGTGCCTGATTAAGCTTTTCTTGCTCACTGCCATTTAACTCAAGCGTTGTTATCCGTGGCGCAAATGCTGGCAATATAACTTGTTGGGGTTCGCCATCCTGATCGAGCTGGTATACTGTTCTTAGTATCTCGTGACGCTTAATAACTGCTGCGATGGCCTGCTCAAGGGTATTAGTCTCTAATTGGCCACGGATTCTTAACGCCAATGGCATATTGAATTGTGCGTTTGGTTGAGTTGCTAATTGCTCAATAAACCAAAGACGCTGTTGTGCGTAAGATAGCGGTAGGGCTTGACCATCTCGAGGTAACGCTGGGATCTCTGGGTTGTTTTCTCCCAAACCAGATTGCTGCATAAGTACCGCTAAGCGGCGAATACTAGGATAACTAAAGAGTTCTTTGAGACCCAACTGCAGCTTGTAGCGAGCGTTAATCTCGCTGATTATTTTCACTGCTAACAGAGAATTTCCCCCTAACCTAAAGAAATCACCCGTTACACTTAACTCCTCTAGTGGTTGTCGCAGTACCTCTGCCCATATCTCTACCAGCGCTCGCTCTACACTATTCTCCGCCGCTTCATATTCCTGCCCTATCTCCCTAATCTCGCTCGGTAGCGCACCCCTATCCAGCTTACCATTCGCCGTCAACGGCAAAGCATCTAGCAAACACCAACGACTCGGACACATATAACTGGCTAAACGCGCCGATAACGCACGCTCTAACTCTGCTATAAAACTACCTTCATCTACTACCTCTCCCTCTGCAACAACATAACCCACCAACGTCGCATCCGCACCCTCTCCTTGCACCAACACCGCCGCCTGTTTCACCACTGCTTGCTGTGCCAAAACACTCCTTATCTCTCCAAGTTCTATACGATATCCCCGCAGCTTGACTTGCTCATCCTTCCTTCCCAAAAATACCAACGCTCCCGACTCCAAGCGCCGTACCCTGTCTCCTGTTCTATACAACCTCGTATCCGCCAACCAAGGAACAT
>NZ_JAKKCW010000026.1:0-31124 GCF_021728455.1 Pseudoalteromonas sp. L23
CAATCTGAGCCATGATCAAACTCTTCAATTAAAAGTTTTTTTGAAGCCTAAGCTTCGTGCTCATTGAATTCTGATTGTTTGTTTCTACTTTTCAAAAAAGTAAAATCAAAACGAATTGACTATATAGCCACTCAGTTACAATTGAGACTCTAAATTTGTTTGCATCATCTAGCGAACTAGAATCTGCTGTTAGAACTCAATCTGTACGAGTGCCCACACAGATGATTGCTTCATATTTTTAAAGAACATTTCGAAACATTTCGTTGTTTCGAGGGATGTGCATTCTAAGCATTCCCATTTTTTTGTCAACACTTAATTTTGAATTTCTTGAGAAGAAGTTTCGAACTTAAGTTTTATTTGACGCTAACTCGTTGCTGCTTTGCTTTTCAGCGTAGCGCCCCGTGTCAGTGGGGTCGCATTATAGGGCGATCCGATTTTAGTGCAACTCTTTTTTCATTAAAACTTATAAAAACGGTTTGTTCGAACAAAAAACAAACGAAACATATCAAAAAAGTATATTTTTCACTCAAAAAGACCAAATTGAAGTCACGCGAGTCTACATAAACTTTAAGCACCACTAAGGAACAACTGAACAAATGGCGTTATATAACATCTGTTAGCATATTAACTTGCCTACTTACATATAGAACTCGAAACAAAGCCAGGTCAATTCTTCTTTATGTAGAGAAGGTGTACGTAGATTATGTGGAAGTGAAAATGTAAAGCGACTATGAAGCAGTAAGTCTATCCAATAAGCAGGACTAGATACCAAAATGATACCTTTTATCGAAAATATGGAGATAGGTGCGTTTATAAAGGTATTGAATACTAACTTTCGATTCTTCTTATTATTGGCTAGTAGCTATAGTAATGATTCAGGGATCTAAAGAAACAATGTTTAAGTAAAAGAAGATGTGGATAAATCAGTAACGGTGGCGTTTTTGGATAATAAAAAAGGTAAATAAGAAAGATATTAAAAATAAGGAGAATATGCGATATGGAGGCGGAACCCGGAGTCGAACCGAGGTAGACGGATTTGCAATCCGCTGCATGGCCACTCTGCCATTCCGCCATGAAGAATATTGGAGCGAGTAACGAGGTTCGAACTCGTGACCTCGACCTTGGCAAGGTCGCGCTCTACCAGCTGAGCTATACTCGCATTCCATTTTTCACACTGGTAAATTTAATATGTGAAAAATAAATGGTGCCCGGGGCCGGACTTGAACCGGCACGCTGTTACCAGCGAGGGATTTTAAATCCCTTGTGTCTACCAATTCCACCACCCGGGCATCGGGTGTGAAAGCAAAAATTGGAGCGAGTAACGAGGTTCGAACTCGTGACCTCGACCTTGGCAAGGTCGCGCTCTACCAGCTGAGCTATACTCGCGTTCCGTTTTGTACATAAAAACCATTTAGATTTGTTACATACAAATCCCGATATAAATGGTGCCCGGGGCCGGACTTGAACCGGCACGCTGTTACCAGCGAGGGATTTTAAATCCCTTGTGTCTACCAATTCCACCACCCGGGCATCGGGCTTGCTTTCGCATGTGGATATGTTGAGAAATGGAGGCGGAACCCGGAGTCGAACCGAGGTAGACGGATTTGCAATCCGCTGCATGGCCACTCTGCCATTCCGCCGCAAATTTGGAGCGAGTAACGAGGTTCGAACTCGTGACCTCGACCTTGGCAAGGTCGCGCTCTACCAGCTGAGCTATACTCGCGTTCCATTATTTAAATCTACTTATTTACTAAGCTTCTTTAAACTTTAACTTGCTAGGTGATGCTATCTAAATTTCATTTAGATGACATACTGCCCTCTCAACACGGACGCATTCTACAGAAGTTCTGGAACGCGTCAACATAAAAAATGAATGTTTTGAATCGTTTGCTCAAAATTTATCTAAACCGCTGGGTTTATAATCATTTCAAGTCAAGAATTAGTCAATTCTCCTTTTGCAGCATAGAGATACTGGATCATAGAAACTAATGTTAGCAATGTCGCGATAGCTAAAAGTGCGTAACTTAGCATTGTCATCCAATCTGATAATTGCCAAATCAAACCTATAATAGCTAACATCTGTGCAGCTGTTTTGAATTTGCCCAGCCAAGATACAGCAACACTTCCTCTTTTACCTTGTTCAGCCATCCATTCGCGCAACGCAGAAATAACTATTTCTCTACTAATAATGACAACAGCAGAAATAGTAATGAAATAATTATCATAATGTGTAGCAAGTATCACTAAAGCAACACTGACCATCACCTTGTCGGCAACAGGATCTAAAAAAGCACCAAATGGTGTTGACTGTTCCAACTTACGCGCAAGATAGCCATCGAGGATATCGGTAACGGAAGCTAACCAGAAAATAAAAGCGGCGGCAAAAAACGCCCATGAATAAGGAAGATAAAAAACGACTGCAAACACGGGAATGAGTAGCAATCTAAATGTTGTGAGCGTATTTGGAATATTCCACATAACTACTTGGTATTGTCTTTTTTTCTATGTTCGCATGATTGCTTAAGCTTTGTCATGCAAATGATTAAATATCTTTTCAGCCATTTCAGGGCTGATCCCAGGAACTTGCTTTAATTGATGTATATTTGCAGATTTAACTCCCTGCATGCCTCCTAAAAACTTAAGTAGTGCCTGACGTCTTTTCTGACCTACGCCTTCAATCTCTTCAAGCACAGATTGCGTTCTTTGTTTTTGTCTTTTATTACGATGCCCTGCAATTGCAAAGCGATGTGATTCGTCGCGGATATGCTGGATAAGGTGTAATGCAGGTGAATCACTTTCGACATTCACCGTTTTACGACCACCATCTATTAGCAATGTTTCTAATCCCGGCTTTCGGCTTGTGCCTTTTGCAACCCCTATCAGTATCGGCATTTTATTGAGTTGCCAATCAGCGAAGAAAGATTCCGCCCTACCTAACTGCCCCTTACCACCATCAATAAAAATAATATCGGGTACTTTCGCTTCATCCGACATTTTGCCGTAGCGCTTATTTAATGCAAAATCCATCGCTGCGTAATCATCCCCTGGGGTGATCCCAGTGACGTTATATCTGCGATACTCTCTATTGTTTGGCCCTTGACCATCGAATACAACGCACGATGCGACCGTGTTTTCTCCCATGGTATGACTGATATCAAAACACTCCATTCTTTGAATGTCTGACAGCCCTAGCACTGCTTTTAGTTTGGCATATCGTTTGGTGATTGAGTCTTGTGCACTTTGTTTAACTTCAATACTGTTTTGCGCATTTTTATTTGCCAATGCAAGATATTGGGCTCGTTCCCCACGAACGTTACATTTGAAATTAACTTTGCGCTTCGAAACTTGAGTCAGCGCTGCTTCTAATGCACTTTCCTCTTCTATTTCGAATGGCAATACAATTTCTTTAGCAATTCTTGAGTGGTTACCCGTTGAAATGTAATACTGTCCAAGGAAAGAAGTTAGCACTTCATCTGCCCCAGAATCTTTTGGTACCTTTGGAAAATGTGTTTTCGTCCCAAGTACCTTATGTTCTCTTATCATCAGTACATGAATGGCCACTAAACCGTTCTTCTGTTCATAGCCGATGACATCAAGCTCTGCAAAGTTTCCTGCAATGGACTGCTGTTCTTGCATTTGCCTTAATAAAGCAATTTGATCTCTGTGTTTTGCTGCTTTCTCAAAATCCAAAGACATACTGGCGGTTTCCATTCGTTCCACCAGTGCTGAGATAACGTCCTGAGAGCGTCCTGTCAAAAACTGTCGAACCATGGCTACTTGCTCTTGGTATTCTTCGTCGCTTACTTTGCCAACGCATGGTCCTGAACATCTTTTTAACTGATACTGCAAACAAGGTCGGCTGCGTGCGCGGTAATACGCATCTTCGCATTGCCTAACAGGGAAAATCTTCTGCATTAACCTCAGACTTTCCGATACAGCAGCACTGCTAGGAAAAGGACCAAAATATTCGCCTTTTTGTTTTCTACTACCACGATGAAATGCAAGCCTTGGATGTTGATGGGCGCTCAGGAAAATATACGGATAACTTTTATCGTCTCTTAAGAGAATGTTATATCGTGGTTGGTATTTCTTAATTAAGTTATTTTCTAAAAGCAGCGCTTCGGTTTCGGTATTCGTTAACGTTACTTCAATATGATCAATATTACTGACCAATACTCGCGTTTTACTATCTGTGATATTTGAACGGAAGTAGCTAGAAACTCGTTTTTTGAGGTTTTTTGCTTTACCAACATAGATAACCTGGTCGTCCACATCGTACATGCGGTACACACCAGGTTCTGTTGTTAATGTCTTAAGGAAAGGTTTGTAATCAAATTCAGTCATTTAAAAAGAACTTAATGACTGCTATCTATATCGATCATTTTATGGCGAATAGCCAAGTGGGTTAATTCCACATCACCGCTAACATTGAGCTTTTCAAACATGCGATAGCGATAACTATTTACCGTCTTAGAGCTTAGGTTCAAGCGATCTGCAATATTTTGTGCTTTCTCACCTTTAGTGATCATGAGCATGATCTGTAATTCTCTTTCCGATAGCGATTGGAAAGGGTTTTCGTCATTGCGGCCACTAAATTGCGCAAGGGCAATCTGCTGAGCAATTTCTGGCGCAATATAACGCTGGCCAGCATTAACAGCACGTATTGCGTTGATCATTTCATCAGGGCCTGCACCTTTTGTCAGATAACCATGCGCACCAATTTGCATTACCTTGCTTGGGAAAGGATCTTCACAATGTACCGTAAGCACAATAACTTTTACATCTGGACAGTAACGGCAAATCTTTTTGGTCGCTTCCAATCCACCAATTCCAGGCATGTTCATGTCCATTAGCACAATGTCAGGCTCACTTTGGCGACAAAAGGTTACGGCTTCCTCACCAGTTTTGGCTTCTCCTACCACTTTAAAGCCACGCACATCATCTAAAATGCGTTTTATGCCAGTCCTGACAAGTTCATGATCATCAACTAAAAGCACATTAATCAATGGCACACCCTCTACATATATATTGGTAAAAGGAGCGAAGCAACCAACAGCCCCGCTTCCAGATGTTTGAGATTACCACATATTTTTTAAAAGCATAACGATAGAAACGAGAGAAAAATACAATTTTGATATGAATTAACCAAATAGTTAATTAATGAAAGAAGCAGTTTGATTATAATTCCACCGCTTTTATGATTTTAAAGGCAGCCGCTACGGCATTTAGCCACAGCGACTTATAGTAGATTAATTTTTATATGACTCAGCTTTGCTTTGAAAATTTATCGACCCAAAGTGCAATCACACCATCACCGGTTACATTACATGCTGTGCCAAAACTGTCTTGCGCTAAATATAAAGCAATCATCAATGCCACTGCGCCCTCATTAAAACCAAGCATACTGGTCAATAGTCCAAGCGCAGACATAACCGCGCCACCCGGCGCACCAGGAGCCGCAATCATTACGACACCAAGCATAAAGATGAATGGCAACATTTCCGACAATGACGGTACAACCATCTCAGGAGAAAGCAGCATCACAGCCATTGCGCAAGTCACTATGGTAATAGTCGACCCTGACAAATGAATGGTGGCACAAAGTGGTACGGTAAAATTGGCAACCTCTTCGTTAACATTATTAGATTTACTTGCACGAAGAGACACTGGAATAGTTGCCGCGCTCGACATAGTACCAATAGCGGTAAAATACGCAGGTAGCATATTTTTGATTAATTCCAGTGGATTTCTACCAAGTAACAGGCCGCTCACCACAAACAAAGTGCTTAGCCATAGCCAATGCATAATAATCGCGGCAAGCAATACTACGCCAAACGTACTTAGGGTGTCGAATACCGTACCTGCTACTGCCATTTCAGCAAAAACACCGGCGATGTAGAGTGGTAATATTGGAATAATGACTTTCGCAAGCAGTGCATCTACCACATCTCTCGCTTCGTCAGTGACACCTTTAAGTTTAGTTAAGCCACACTGGCTCATCCCAATACCAAAGATAAATGCCGTTGCAAGTGCCGTCATCACTCCCATCAGCGGAGGGATCTCAATATTAATAAAGCTCTTAAGATGAGATTCTTCCACGGCTTGATAAGCAACGCCGCCGTCAAAGAATGGGATGAAAGCATTAACTAATAAAAATGCTAATGTGCCAGCAATAATGGTTGACCCATAAGCAAAGCCAACTGTCTTACCAAGCAAGTGGCCCGATCCCTTTGGTAAGCCTGCTATACCTGAAGCAATAAAAAGCAGGATTATCAGAGGAATAGTAAAGCTGATAAGTTGTCCTATGATCACCTTGAAGGTGTATAAGAGCTCAACTAACACAGTCGGCAAGTACAGACCCGCCAACATACCAGCGACGATACCCGCCACTAGCTTCAATATAAGAGACATAGTTACTTCCTAGCAGATTTTCAAAGGCGTTGTTGTAACATGTTTTTGACCATCTTTGCTATTAATTCGATGGAGATAAATCGATTTGTACATTTTATGTATACATATTCGCCACCCAACGTAAATAATTGCAACCTGACGAAAATAAATTGTTTCAGTTCATTGCATATTATCTAATACTGGAAAAAGTCTCTGTAAAATAATTAAATTCATGCTTAAAGCTGTAACCTACTCTTTTTTCGCGCTTAGTCTATCTAGTCAAGCATGGGCACTAGACCCAAATAAAATCCCATTTGTCGATAGTTCTGCAAAAATTGATGGTGTACTTGAAGCCGATATTTGGCAACGTGCATTAGAAATAGATATCAACAACATCACTTGGCCATACGAGAACCAATCAAGTCCAGTTCAAACTAAGGCCTACGTATATGAGAATGGTCAATCTTTATTTATTGCTTTTGATGCAAAGGACCCTAATCCTGAATTGATCCGCGCATTTTATCGTGACCGTGACCGCGCCTGGGAAGATGATCTTGTCGGCATTAAAATTGATTCATTTAACAACGCCCAAAGCGCTTACCAGTTTTTCATCAATCCACTAGGTGTACAACAAGACTCAATTGAAAACGAACTCACTAAAAGCGAGAATGGTTCTTGGAATGGGATCTGGGATAGCGTCGGAAAGATAAACAAAGACGGTTATGTTGTTGAAGTTGAAATCCCACTTCGTGTATTGAATTTTAACGACTCCCTCGAGAGCAAAACCATGGCTTTAGAGTTTCTGCGTTTTTATCCAAGAAATGAAAGGTTGCGTATCTCCAGCATGCAATTGCAACATGCAAATTCTTGCTGGATCTGTCAAATGCCAAAATATCAAGGATTTGCTAAGGCTAAGCAAGGTAGTAACTTTGCCGTTATTCCAACACTAGTCACCAATAGGCAAGAGTCTCGCGACATAGATGATGGTATCGCAGAGCCATGGCAAGCCGACAATAATGTCGAGCCGGGCTTAGACGTAAAGTGGGCTATCACGCCAGACACGACGCTAAACGCAACACTAAACCCTGATTTCTCACAAGTTGAAGCTGACACGGGACAATTGAGCGTTAACAATAGCTTTAGCCTATTTTTCCCTGAAAAACGGGCGTTCTTTTTAGATAATTCCGATTACTTTTCTTCTCACCTTAACCTTATTCATACTCGGAACATTTCAGCCCCCGATTATGGCGTCAAGCTTACCGGTAATAAAAATGGTCACACTTTTGCAGGATTTATTGCCAACGATGAAAGACTCAATGTCGTTGTTCCCGGAAATTTGGGCTCGAGTGTTGTCTCATTAGAGAGAAAAAGCCAAAACATGGCGCTTAGATATCGTCATGACCTAAACAAAACCTTGTCTGTAGGCGTGACATCGACGACTAGGCAAAGCGACGACTATCGCAACCAAGTTGCGAGTATAGACGCCAAATACAAGCCAACTGATAACGATACCTTACAGGTGCAGTTAATTGGCTCGGATACAGACTACGATAGCGCTTTCGCCGAAGCGTTATGTGATAGTACGCTCGCTGAGTGCGACCTAAACGAAAGTGTACTCAGAGTGATAGACGAAGATGACCGTGGTGCTGGCTATTACGTTAATTATGAGCACAATCGCAAGCATTGGAAGGCATTTACCAGCTATCAAGCTCGCGATGCAGCACTTAGAACCGATATGGGCTTTATCACTCAGGTCGACTTTAATAAATTTCTTTTCGGCGGTGAGTACCGTTGGTATGGCGATGACAACAACTGGTGGAACCGTGCACGTTGGTACGCCGACTGGGATATTTCCCACAACGAGCAAGGCGAGTTATTAGAAAAAGAAGTGCAAACCAACTTTGCAGTTGACGGCCCGTTGCAAAGCTTTCTTGATTTCGGTGTTGAACATAGAAAACGTACAGGACTGCGACATGATGAAACCCGTTTAGCGATTGACGGCAATACCGATCTATTTACCGAGAATTCACAGTGGACTTATATCGAGTTCAAGCCAATGGCCGGCGTTTTCGCAGGTTTGAACTTAAGTAAAGGAAACCGCGTTGACCTTGCAAACAACCGTGTTGGTGATTTGTACTTCGCCCGCCCGGTTATTAACGTCAATCTTGGCAAACATTTTGAAGTTAGATTGCGCCATACATACGAAAAAATGAAAGCTGACGGCGCGGAAGTTTATACCGCAAATCTGAGCGATATCCGCCTGACTTACCAATTCAACATTAATAGCTATTTGAGATTGGCAATCATCAATACAGATATTTCGAGAAACCAGAGCAATTATAGCGATGATGTTGATGCGACTTATAAAAGCATCAGCACCCAACTGCTCTATTCCTATAAACTAAACCCACAAACCGTTTTCTTTGCAGGCTATTCCGATCATGGTTATCAAGACGATGATTTGTCAAAAATAACTAAAGACGAAAAGACGGTATTTATGAAGTTCAGTTATGCCTGGTTGATTTAAATATCAATCTTTAAATAACTATTGGCTATAAGCAAATTTGATATATCTTATAGCCAATCTTTCCTTTCGTTTTGCGAAATGCGCAGTAAAGTGATGGAATACAAGCAAACCTAGATTAGGGAACACAAATGACTAAAGTATATGCAGACAACAGTCTAACTATCGGTAATACACCGCTGGTTAAAATCAATCGCGTTTCTGGCGGCAATGTTTACGCAAAAGTGGAAGCGCGTAACCCAAGCTTCAGCGTTAAATGCCGTATTGGTGCGTCTATGATCTGGGAAGCTGAAAAAGCAGGTCTTCTTAGCGAAGGTAAAGAACTTATTGAACCAACTTCAGGTAACACGGGTATTGCACTGGCTTTCGTTGCTGCTTCTCGTGGTTATAAGTTGACACTTACTATGCCAAATACGATGAGCCTTGAGCGTCGTAAACTACTTAAAGCACTTGGCGCAAATTTAGTGCTAACAGAAGGCGCTAAGGGCATGAAAGGCGCGATTGAAAAAGCAAATGAAATCCAAGCAAGTAACCCTGAAAAGTACGTGTTACTACAACAGTTTGAAAACCCAGCAAACCCGAAGATCCACTTTGAAACAACGGGTCCAGAAATTTTTGATGCACTTGAAGGTAATATCGATTACTTCGTTGCGGGCGTTGGTACAGGTGGCACGATCACCGGTGTTTCACGCTATCTGAAAAATGAAAAAGGCCTAAATGTTAAATCAATTGCTGTTGAGCCAGTTGACTCACCAGTTATCACGCAAACCCTTGCGGGCGACGAAGTAAAGCCAGGTCCACACAAAATTCAAGGGATTGGCGCTGGCTTTATTCCAGGCAACCTAGATCTTGAGCTTATTGATGGCGTTGAGTTGGTGTCGAATGAAGATGCAATTGCAATGGCACATCAGCTGATGAAAGACGAAGGTATTTTAGTAGGTATTTCTTCTGGTGCAGCCCTAGTTGCCGCAAAGCGAATTGCCGAGAAACCTGAAAATGCCGATAAAAACATCGTGGTTATTTTGCCAAGCGCTGCTGAGCGTTACCTAACTAGCCCACTTTTTGCAGACACATTCTCTGAACAAGAATTAGTGCAGTAAGAGTAGAGCTTCATATTCTAGATTACCAAGGGGCATCACTGCCCCTTTGTTTTTATATTATTCCTTTTAATTTCACCTTCCTTCACTACACTTTACCTATTCGCTACTCTTTTTTGACTTCGATGATTGTAAAGACCTTATTACTCTTGTTTTTTCTCATGTTTAGTAGCTTCATCTATGGGGAGAATTTAAACGTCGCCTACTTCAAGGGCGGTGAATTTCACCTTGTTGCTGGAGAAAAGTACCAAGGGGGTTATCTATACAATAAGAAAGGCAAAAATGCGTTCATTCATATCGTGACATTAGATTGGCCACCTTATATCGGTGCAAACCTCTGCAACAAAGGCTGGGCTTTCCAGTTTGCCGTCGCACTGCTTACCGACTTAGACTATCAAGTGTATGTTGAATTTTTGCCTTGGGCTCGTGCTGTAAGAGCCGCGGAAACGGGCAAAGCAGATATTTTATTCCCAGAATACTATATTGAGGATTCAGCACCGTCTGACAATCACAAGAATAAGACCCGCAGAGAGCTACTTGCTTTATCTAATGCTTTTCCTGGTGGTGAAATCGGCTTTTTGAAGCGAAGAGGTGAAGAAGACCGCTTTGATGGTAATCTAAACTCAGTTAAGAATGAGCTCATTGGTGTCGTGAGGGGCTATCAGAATACCCCTGAATTTGATGCTATGATGGATAATGGTGAATTCGTTACAGTGGAAGCCGTAAATGATTTACAGCTAGTGAAATTACTCGTCGGTAAGCGCGTAAATTTAGTAATAGGCGATCCAAAAGTGCTGCGCTTTACGGTCAATTATTCAGACTTACCTAGAGCTGAGAAAATTGAATTACTGAGAAACATTGAAAACGTGACGCCACCTATTAAGTATAATCACCTCTACTTTGCACTTAGCAAACAAAAACCACATTGGCATGAATTGCTCAAAGATATCAATCGCAATCTCTATCAATTTGAGAACAGTGGTGAAACGCAAAGAATGATTGAAATGGTCAGTAACGAGTGTTATTGACCTCTACATAAAACTTAACGCCTAAGCACGCTGCTTGTTCAATACCTCAGCTTAAACACACCGCATTTTTAGCTAAAATACGCTTAGGAAAATCGCTTTAGTTAATCCCTAAATACTTGTGCACTTGAACTGATAGGCGCCAATTTTTCGCTTTGCAATTGTCTATTGCAAGCTTAGTGGCCTTGGCTTTTTGGCTAATTGGCTGAAGATACACTAGCTTTGGTTCAACCCCAGTTTGTGCAAATAACGCCTCTAATTCCTCAATATGCTTTTGCATCGCGACGGGGTGCTTTATTTCATCGGCACGAGCCATTGCACTTGGAAGTACTTTGTAACCTCCACGCATATTAATTTTTGGCGACACAGTAACCCAAGTTTCAGCTGGCGCGAGGATCTCAAATGTCCCACTGGTTTCAACCTGTGTGCTGTACCCTTTACTATGCAATAACTCGCATAATGGGCGAAGATCAAACATACAAGGTTCACCACCGGTGATCACCACATGTTTGGCTTGGTAGCCCCGCGCCTCGAAAATCGCCAAGATCTCGTCAGCACTCGCGTTTGCCCACCACTCTGAGTCAGCCTTTTTTTCTACAGTGTTATCCAATGAAACAATAAAAGTGTCGTTGGTTTCCCAGGTTTGTTTGGTATCACACCAAGCGCACCCAACTGGACAGCCCTGCAAACGTAAAAAGATTGAAGGCGTACCAGTGAAGCTTGCTTCACCCTGAATTGTTTCAAATATTTCGTTAACCTTGTACAAAATGGCCCCATGTTTAAGATAAAGTTGTCGAAAAATACCGCGAGAAAATTGTCATTTCTCCAGCGGCCGTGTAGTATATCGCGCCCTAAAGTAAACCTCTATCAAAATCGAGGCAAATCACCTATGAGCGAAAAAGTTGTCGTAATCTATTCCGGCGGAATGGACTCTTACACTGTATTAAACAAGGCTGTCCGCGAGGGCCATGAGGTTTATGCACTGTCTTTTAACTATGGCCAGCGACATGTAAAAGAGCTACAAGTTGCCGCTGACGTATGTGCAAAACTCGGCGTTGCTCATAAGGTCGTTGATATTTCGGCTATCAATCAATTATTGTCAGGCTCTAGCCTAACAGATGACATCGACGTGCCAGAAGGCCACTATGAAGAAGAGAGCATGAAGAGCACGATTGTGCCTAATCGCAATATGATTTTGCTTTCTCTTGCGGTAGGTTACGCTGTCTCTCTAAAAGCAAATAAGGTATTTTACGGTGCTCACTCTGGCGATCATGCAATTTATCCAGATTGCCGCCCAGAGTTCGTTAAAAAGATGGATGATGTTTGTCGCATTGCGAACTACGACGCGGTTGAAATTGTCAGTCCTTATCTTAACAACTCAAAAATTGATATCCTGACCGACGGTCTAAAAATGGGATTAGATTACGCTGACACTTGGACGTGTTACAACGGCCGCGAAAAAGCATGTGGTAAGTGCGGTGCTTGCCAAGAGCGTCTCGAAGCGTTTGAACTAAACCACGCAACAGATCCGCTCCCGTACGAATAACAGTATTGAAAAAGGCCTCTGTTGAGGCCTTTTTCATATTCTTTTCAAGTACTTCATTTTACTGGAAGCGTCATACCTTCAAATAGCTTGTCGATATCATCTTGATTTCGTAGCAAACTTGCACGCTCTACCACATCTTTTGTGAGATGCGGTGCAAATCGCTCAATAAAATCGTACATGTAGCCTCTTAGGAAGCTTCCTTTTCTGAAACCGATTTTCGTCGTACTTGCTTCAAATAGGTGACTTGCATCGATACAAACTAAGTCGCTATCAGACTTTTCATCAAGTGCCATTGACGCTAATACGCCAACACCGAGCCCTAATCTTACATAGGTTTTAATCACATCGGCGTCTGTTGCAGTAAACACGATGTGTGGCTCCAAACCATGAGCATTAAATGCTTTATCCAGTTCTGAGCGGCCAGTAAAACCAAACACATAAGTGATCAACGGATATTTAGCGACGTCTTGCACCGTCAGTGCACTGCCTTTTTGTGCAAGAGGATGGTCTTTGGCGACCACAATACTACGATTCCAGTGATAGCAAGGTAGCATGACAAGATCACTGTACAAATGCAGCGCCTCGGTAGCAATAGCAAAGTCAGCATCACCTCGAGCGGCAGCATCAGAGATTTGCTGTGGCGTACCTTGATGCATGTGTAGAGAAACCGCAGGATATTTTTTCATAAATCCTTGGATCACAGGAGGTAACGCGTAACGAGCTTGTGTATGCGTCGTTGCGATGTTTAGTTTACCTTGATCTGGTAAGGTATGTTCATTTGCAACCGCTTTGATCCCTTCCACTTTAGAGAGGATCTCACGAGCAATATTAATAATTTCATTACCCGCGCCCGTAACATGCGTTAAGTGCTTACCGCTACGGCCAAAAATTTGTACCCCCAACTCGTCTTCAAGCATGCGCACTTGCTTTGAAATACCAGGTTGAGAGGTATATAAACTTTCCGCCGTCGCTGACACATTCAGGTTGTGATTCAACACTTCGACGATATATCTCAATTGTTGTAATTTCATATTGCTTTTATTCTTATGATCTCTTGATGTTGAGCATCAGCCCATAGCAAAACCGCTTTTTGTTAGCGAGTTTAGTGCAAAGCGATAAAAACCGCCTGTTACGACCTTATGTAGGCTAGCACATTTGGTAAAAATGAGGTAGCCAAGAGGTACTAAATATCAGCATTTTCACTGACGCTCCGACAGTCATTTGGCCAAATAGCGGATATTGTGACACGCTTTTGCAAACTCACGAGCTAAATCTGGCGACTATCTTTCACTAAAACTAACCGCTCATTTAGGCATCGGCTATACTAAAAAATAATGAATTCTTTATCTTTTTTACAGGTTATTGTCGTAAACCTGTTCAGAATAGTACGAATTCATGTAAGATTAAAAAATTACACTGGTGGTTACATGAAAGAGATTTCAGTATGTTTGTTTCTATTATAATAATGTTGATTGTTGCACTTATCGTCATAGCAGTTTGGGTAAGCGCTATCCAGCAACATAAAGAGAAACAAGAAGCGGAGAGACGCAAAGAACTTGCTAAGCAAAAACGCGTAATAGAAGAAGCGGAAGACGTCATCATGAATGGCAGCAATATTCCGATGTCTGAAGTCATGATCCGTATTATTCAGCGCCGCGTGCACGATGCTTTAGCCGCAATGGTGGAGTTGTCTCCGACTTCGAAAGAATTAAAAAGTCGCTTACACGAGTCGCAAGAGCGCTTAAATACTCAGCCTGAAAAAGCAGCTGACTCAGACTCGATAGCACTTCCAGACAACGACAAACAAATTATCGCATTAGTTCAAGGCATAAAGAAATTACGCCAACTACTACGCTCAGAGCATAGTAAAGGTAAAGTAGACACTCAACTGTTCGTTAATGAAGACCGTAGGCTGGAGCGCTTTCAGCTTAAAATCAATGTTGAAAGCCAGATAAAACGAGGGCTTTCAGCGAGAACCGCAAACATGGTCGGTTCAGCAAGACAATACTTTGAAAAAGCTTACGCTACAATTTGCGCCGTCTCATACAATGATGACTATGTAAAAGAGAAAAAAGCACAGCTGGAAGGTTATTTAGAAGAGATCAGCAGCGAACTTAGAGCGTCCAACGCATCAGCGGTGAAAAAGAAAGCAGAGCAAGAACAAGACGACTTGGACGTATTGTTTGCACCGAAGAAGAAGTGGTAACACCATAATTTACGTGAAAGGCTGGTCTCCCAGCCTTTTTTATTACAAATGAAGTAAACCCACTTGCTTAACCAAAAGCAAACTTAACGATAAAGAGTGCTGTCAGTACCCAAACGCTGATACTGATTTCATTTGCCTTATTACACGCCAACTTAACTGCCGTATAAGAAATAAAACCCAAAGCAATACCATGCGCGATTGAAAACGTGAGCGGTGTCATCAATAACACAACACTCACCGGAATAGCATCGCTCATCTCATCCCAATTAATCAACTTTAGGTTTTGTAGCATTAATACCGACACATACAATATCGCGCCTGCCGTCGCATATGCAGGAACCATCTGTGCCAATGGCGCAAAGAACATCATGAGTAAGAAGCAGATCCCCACGACCACGGCCGTCAACCCTGTGCGACCACCGACAGATACACCCGACACTGATTCAATGTATGAAGTCGTCGTTGAAGTACCGAGCACTGAGCCTGCAATCGTCGCAGTGCTGTCAGCTGACAGTGCCCTACCCAACCTTGGCATGCGACCATGTTCGTCAGATAATCCGGCCTTTTGAGTCACCGCAACCAATGTGCCACTGGTATCAAATAAATCGACAAATAAAAATGCAAACACCACGCTAAGCATGGAAAGCTCAAAAATTCCGCTCAAATCCAACTGCATATAGGTCGGCGCGATGCTTGGGGGGATATCAACAACCCCGTGATAATCTACAAGCCCAAGCCCCCACGCAATACCCGTTACCATTAAAATGCTGATAAGCACGCCACTTTTGACTTCACGGTACATAAGCGCCGCAATCACAAAAAAGCTCGCAATGGCTAATAGCGGGCCGGGAGAAGTGATATCACCAAGTTGTACTAATGTCGCATCGCTTGCGATAACAATTTTCGCGTTCTTTAGCGCGATTAAGGCTAAGAATGCGCCAATACCTGCCGCGATCGCACGCTTTAGCACAATGGGAATAGCTTGGATCACCCATTCGCGTACTTTGAATACGCTCAAAAATAGAAATAAACAGCCCGACATAAATACCGCGCCTAATGCACTTTGCCATGTATAGCCCATGCCAAGCACAACACCATAGGTAAAAAAGGCGTTTAAGCCCATTCCAGGCGCAAGCGCTAAAGGATAGTTTGCCCATAGTCCCATAATAAAACAGCCGATTGCGGCTGCGATACAAGTTGCTACAAAAGCAGCGCCGTGATCCATGCCAGCTTCTGCTAGCATTGCAGGGTTTACGAAAACGATGTAAACCATAGTAACGAATGTCGTCAAGCCAGCAATCACCTCAGTTCTTACATTGGTGTGCATAGCTTGCAGTGAAAATAACCGCTCGAGCATAACTAAAATTACAAATTTAAGGAACAAGTGGTTGGATTTTAACACGAATCACTTTAAAACTCGGACAAAATAGTTAAAATTCAGCTACACTCTGCTTATCAACATTATTGCGAATAAAGATATGGATCAAAATAGCACCGACAACTCAGCAAACCATGACTTAGAACAGCAGCTGCTGAATGTGCTTGAATTTGTAACGTCGCCATTAAAAGCGGACGCAAAATTCCCAGATCTTCACGACAATACCCAAGCTTTGAAAAAAGGCCTCTATTACCTAAAAGAAAAATCTTTTCCGCTTGCGGCAAAATGGCTAAGACTGGCGGCGATGTCTGGTGATTTGAAGGCACAGTTCTTTTTAGGTTTGTTGTTTATGAAAGGTCAAGGAGTGCCGCCCAGCCCCTTTCATGCGGCCGCTTGGTTAAGTTTGGCCAGCAGCCAAGGGCACAAAGGCGCCGAACAGGTACTACTAGATGTACGCCGCTTCCTTACAACTAAGCGCTTTAGAGATGCACAGTGCTATGCTGCAACACTTTACGAGCAAATTCATCAACTACAGCATATTAGCCAGTAAATTAAATTTGACTCTCCAAAAAAACGTAGGCTAGGCGTAGCTAAGCCTCTCTTAAGTAAACGTACGCTTTCCCTCTGCGACGATCAAAATGATACAGTAGGAAAACTACTGTATCGCAGCTGAGAAAACTTCCTTGCTTTACTCATACTGAACTTTCGTCAATTAAGCTCTCATTTCAAAAAAATCACAACCACTTGTTTTATATTGAAAATTTAAACTAAATAAAAATTAAGCTTGAATATTGATTAAAAAGCTAGCAATTTTCCTTGCATTCACACACTGTATAAACTACTGTATACAAATACTGTATAGATAACCAGTGAGACAATTATGTTACACAGCAATGCACTTCTACAGCCAAACAATTCAACTTATTACACACTTAACGAAATCAATAATGTGATAGTTGAAGATGAGATCGTCGCTAGTTTAGAGTTACTTAAAGTTTTACATAAATGTCAGCATAAACAAGGCTGGACGCTACTCGTTGCACCCGATAATGTACCAAACAAGTCACTACTAGAAAGCGCTTCAGTTGATGCAAGTAAGTTGCTCGTCATTAGGCAAAAGCACATATACGACCTTGAGTATGTACTTAAAAGTGCTATCAGCAATGGTAATTTCGCTGCAGTGGTGATTTGGACTGATATTGCATCAGTGCAAACTATCAACAAAATGGAACTGCCGGTATCTGACGTTGCGATCCACTGTTTTCAAAGCGCTTAACAAGCTACAATAACAGGATATAAATTTGTTAAAACTGAAGTTTTTATGTCTTGTTATTGCAATTCATCCCTTCCCTATTCGCAATGTTGTGAGCCGTACCTTAAGGGACAAAAATTCGCAGAGCGTCCACAAATACTCATGCGCTCTCGCTATACTGCATACTGCTTAAAAGATGCAAAGTATATTCATGACACCTATGCCCAGGCTAAACAAGCACAAAACAATATCGACGATATTGCTGCATTTGCTAATTATGCACACTTTATAAAATTGGAAGTGCTAGAAGAAGTAGTAGAAGCTACTCAGGGGATCGTTGAGTTTAAGGCGCACTATATCGCAGAAAACACACACTATATACTCCATGAGCGGTCAAATTTTATTACCGAAGCAGGCAGATGGTATTACTTAGATGGTGAATTGTACGATACACCTACAACCAAAGTAGGCAGAAATGACCTCTGTCCGTGCGGCAGTGATAAAAAGTATAAAAAGTGCCACGGTAGCTAAAATAGTCTGAACTAGAGATTAGATACAAAGCAATAAAAAAGGCTTGAAACGAGCTAAGGATGATTAAAGGCCGTTTAGCTTATACCAGTTGTATTAAGTAAATGATCTATCTTGAAGCGGGGAAATAGCTTTAGTAGCAAGGCAAAAATTTTGCTATTTAGTTGTTCTAAATGAGAAATTTTTAACGAAGCTAATATGCTATTTCACCCTTCAAATTGATTAGAGAATTAATTCAATTGGTATTAGACATGAAGCACGATAAGCATGGCGTTTTATGTCAGTCTAGTAACGAAGCAAACAGCTGTAAAACAGCAAGTTTAATACCAGTTTGTCTTAAATTTGCTCAATTATGAAGGAGTAAAAGCAGCTAATGTTGTTACGCCGTCGCGCGTAACATACTCTGCATATCACCCGTTGCAATTTGATCATAAAAACCAGCCGCATCCATTGCCTTATCAGCAACTAAGGCCAGTTTACCTTGCGCGCTCGCCAAACGTCTTTTAACCGCTGGTTCCAAATTTTCTACGACTTCGAGTGGAATATGCTTTTTATCATTTCGTGCGGCAAAAGGTTCTGGATTTAAATTTTCTTGCAATCGCAAGGTTGCCATCGCCCCCATAGATACCAGCTGCGCGTTATGCTGACCAATAAGCATATTGTACTCTTTTGGCGCAAGCGGCTTTTGTGGACCTATTTCAAATTGCTTTTTTAGTGTTTCTTCTGAGTTATCTTTTGCGGCAGCTTCAGATTTTGGTAGGTGAAATTGGCTAAAATCTAATGCATCGGTTGATAGCATAGATAACAGCATGGCAAAATCGGCAGGGCGCGTCTCATGAACACTAATGTTCAATGCGGATCCTAATTGCGACTCACTGATTAAAACGCCATCAATTTGCATGTATTCCAACCGATTATTTTGCTAATTATGAATTTATCGGCCTTTTTCCGAAAAACTTTAGTAGTTTTCTTTACTTCGAAAAAAACTTTGTTATTATCACCGCCGTTGTTTAGGAGGGGTTCCCGAGCGGCCAAAGGGATCAGACTGTAAATCTGACGGCTCAGCCTTCGCTGGTTCGAATCCAGCTCCCTCCACCATAAACAACAGTTACAATTTCGGAGGGGTTCCCGAGCGGCCAAAGGGATCAGACTGTAAATCTGACGGCTCAGCCTTCGCTGGTTCGAATCCAGCTCCCTCCACCACTTTCAAATTGTAACGCTTTAAAATGTATGGAGGGGTTCCCGAGCGGCCAAAGGGATCAGACTGTAAATCTGACGGCTCAGCCTTCGCTGGTTCGAATCCAGCTCCCTCCACCACTTTTAAAGTAAACGCTCCAAATGATGGAGGGGTTCCCGAGCGGCCAAAGGGATCAGACTGTAAATCTGACGGCTCAGCCTTCGCTGGTTCGAATCCAGCTCCCTCCACCACCTTTTATTGTGTTATCTCACAACAAGCTTACATATATAAACGAGCTTAAAAACAATCCAAAGCCAAAAATCAAATGTGTTGTCACACTTTTTACCCTTGCCTTATTCGGCTCTGGTAATTTAGATGCTGCGATCCCTGCACCAAAACAGGGTTGCATAATAAAAAATGGAAACACACACGTTATTAAGCCAAAAACTAACGCAATGAAAAGACTAGGCTCGGTCAACCAAGGCTTGCCCACGCCCAGTAGTAACGCCAAGGCGAATACCATCCCAATGAGATAATGCATGCACCAGCCAATTGCACGTTCACCAGATATTGGTTTACTGTGCCCGATACCTTGATGCGTAAGTTGACCTTGACACAAGTGTCCAATCCATCTACCAACCAATGCATAATCTAAGCCCTTTATGGCAAACACGCGACTGAGCATAAATGCCCACAAATCCATAACAAGCGTTGCACCTACGCCAATCGCGACTGCTGGCATTAACATCGAATATAGGCTTTCCACTATTTTTACTCCTCTTTTTTACTGATAGCCGCTATCCTACTAGTTCAAGTTAACTTTAAGTCAAGGGCAAGAATGGATATCAGTGAAGTTGCAAAGAAGTCTGGTTTACCCGCATCCACGCTTAGATATTATGAAGAAAAAGGACTGATCCGATCGATTGGTCGACAAGGGCTCAAACGTGTTTTCCCCCCTTCAATACTTGAACGTCTAGCGCTTATTACACTAGGCAGAAACGCAGGCTTTTCGTTAGATGAAATAGCGGACATGTTTACCCCCGAGGGTAAAGCGGATATTGATAGGGTGAAGTTACAATCCAAAGCGGATGAATTAAATGAAACCATTAAGCATTTAACTGCAATGCGAGATGGCCTCTATCACGCTGCAAAATGCCCTGCGCCAAGCCATTTTGAATGTCCGACATTTCAAAAGCTGTTAAAACGCGCGGCAAAAGCGAGGCCCGAGAAATAATAGGCATAAACAGGGCACTATGCTAATGCTCAATCATCAAGTCAGGACCGTGGTCACGTAAATAACGCCGAGCCATTTTATGGTCGTGGCCATAGTGCTTTGTTACCAAGCGCCAAAATGCGCTATTGTGTGCCATGACGTGAAAATGGCAAAGTTCGTGCACTACCACATAATCGATTACCCACTTAGGCGCACCAATCAAAAACGTATTAAACGCAAGCACGCCTTTAGATGAAAAACTGCCCCAGCGGCTTTTATAAACTCGTATCTTTAGCGTATCAAAGCGAGCTTGAATATCAGGTTGATAGCGCGCAATAACCATGTCTACATAGTCATTTAGCGTTTCGCTTAACAGCGCAACTAATTCACGCCATTCATTTTTGACAGCCTTAAGTAAAACCCTTTTGTTGTCAAAATCAATTACAGAGGTCGTGCTTTCGCCCCTTTGAATGGTAAAGGTCTCGCCGAAGACTTGCACAATTCCTGTTTCCAGTGGCCGAGGGCTCTCAGGTATGATTTTTAGAGCAAGCTTTGATTTTATCCAATCGGATTTGCTTTCCACCCAAGTATGTAACCAGCGCTCGCAAATTTGATCTGGCGCATACACAAACACTTGGCCAGCTTTTATTTTTATCGCAACGCTCTTACGCTTTCGGCTTTTCTTTAATTGATATTGCAAGGTAACAAATTCTTAGTCACTAAAGCATGCATTATAGTATGAGCAACTTGTCAGAGTCACTGCAAACGCCATGCAAGATAATGAATTAGACCAACGATGGCAATAAACTCATCAATAGTGTGGTTTCTAACACTTTATAAATTAGAAAGATTTTTTCGTTAAATCACCGTATTTATTATTTTTGCTGCTACGCTTAATGAAAAAGGCATTTTGATTTAGGCAAGCTATGGCTGATAAACCCATTTGCCAATATGTGTCACCTGAGGGAAAAAAATGCAGTGAAATCGATATGGGCTCAGGTTACTGCTTTTGGCATGACAATAAATTCGATAAAGGTGGCTTGGAGCTAAGCCAAAAGCTTGAACGCTACGCCAAGCGCGGTGGTTTGCTGCAAGGCTTAGAGTTGAAGCGGGCCAATTTAGAAGGGCTCAATCTTGTTAACTTTGAAAATCATCATGGCTATGATCTATCTTATAGCAACTTTTATCGTGCCAATTTGAAAGGGGCGCACCTGTTTAATAATACCATTAAGCATGCGTCGCTAATGAAGGCCGACTTGAGAGAAGCAAGTCTGCACTGCTGTAATTTAGAAAGCACCAATTTGCTCGGTATAAAGCTTGAAAACACCCGTATTGATAATATGGAACTCGGCGAGCAATTACTACAAGAGCAGCAAGCTTTTGAAGCTCGTAGAAACCGAGCCAAAGAGGACGCGGAAGACTTGTTCTTACAGTCGGAAGAGATCTATCGTTTACTACGTAAAGGTGCGGAAAACCAAGGACTATTTGAAATGGTTGGGCGCTTTACATACAAAGAGCTGCGCATGCGGCATGCCCAGTATCCACGATTTTCAAAACGTCACCTAATTTCCAGCTTTGTCGACTTATTATGTGGGTATGGAGAAAAACCGGAAAATGTCATTCGCTTCAGTTTAGGTATGATAATTACCTGTGCATTTTGCTATTTTCTATTTGGTGTTTCGTTTCAAGATCAGATAATGCAACTGGACTTAGACAACAGTGTATCTGAAAACGTAATGGCGCTGCTGAACAGCTTTTACTTTAGTGTTGTTACCTTCACAACCTTAGGTTACGGGGATATTACGCCAGTGGGGATCTCACGACTGATCGCAGCCGTTGAGGCTTTTACCGGCAGCTTTTCATTAGCGCTATTTGTGGTGGTATTTGTGAAGCAAATGACGAGGTGATACTCATCTCGTCATTTTTAATCCGCGATTTCTGATTTCAGTTGTTCTAAAAAATCCAGCATATATTGGGTGCGAGCTTGAGCCTGCTCTCGGGCTGCGGTGGTATGCATGTTATCTTTAATATGCAGCAGCTTAATGAAGAAATGATCTAAGGTATATTTGGTATCGTCAGCTTTTCTATGCTCACAAAAAGGGTCTTCTACATTGTAGAGATTACGCGCTATCGCCCCACCTACTTTCATACAGCGGCTAACACCTATCGCCCCTAACGCATCCATTCTGTCTGCATCTTGGACTATTTTGGCTTCTAATGTCGTGGGTGTAACACCGGCGCTAAAGCTGTGTGCAACAATGGCGTGGTGAATAGCCTCAAGTTTATCCGTGTCGTACTTCAACTCTGTTAGGAAGGCAACCGCCTTATCTGCAGCTAATTTAGACGCCAGCGGCCTATCTGGATGATTTTTTGCTACGGCAACACAATCATGTAACCAAGCGGCTGGGATCACCACAGCAGGATCCGCACCCTCAGCTTCGCAAAGTGACTTTGCGACTTTAACTACACGCTTGATATGAGACAAATCATGGGCGGTATCTGCACATGGAGTCGACAGCATAAACTCTTCACATGCTTTTTCTAATTCATGCATTTTTAACGTCATTAAGCTCAACTTTTATTAATATCCGACAAATAAGCCCACACAAATTTGGCGTGAAAGGCATTACTGATTGTATGTTGCCACACCCTTCACTAAAATGGCAGCTATCAGGAAAGATTAGAGAAAATATATGACTTGCGCGCTATATCTGCAACCAGGCAGAGAAAAATCCCTTAACAGAAAACACCCTTGGGTTTTCTCAAAAGCCATTAAAAAAGTAAAAGGTAAGCCAGCCCTTGGCGATACCGTCAAGATTTACAGCAATGAAGGGAAATACCTCGCGACAGCCGCTTATAGCCCAGACTCTCAGATCAGAGCCAGAATTTGGACATTTGATGAATCACAACATATCGACCAAGCGTTTTTTGAGCAAAAGCTCGCACGAGCACTAGCGGCCAGAGAATATGTTATCGCTGAAGGTGGTTTAACCGGCTTTAGATTGTGTGCAGCAGAGTCTGATGGTCTGCCCGGTGTAACGATTGATAAGTTTGATAACTACTTGGTTTGTCAGTTGCTAAGCGCTGGTGCCGAGCGCCACAAGGGTGAAATAGTAATGGCATTGCAATCACTATTTCCTGATTGTCATGTTTACGAGCGCTCAGATGTTGATGTACGCAAAAAAGAAGGCCTTGATAAAATTACCGGACCGCTTGCTGGCGACGCGCCAACCGCACCTGTCCTTATTAGCGAAAATGGTTTAAAGATTGAAGTCGATATCATCGGCGGCCATAAAACTGGCTTTTATCTAGATCAACGCAACAGCCGAGCCGCGTTAGAACGCTTTGTAAAAGACAAGGAAGTGCTTAACTGCTTCTGCTACACTGGTACATTTGGCCTTTATGCACTGCGCGGTGGCTGTAGTAAAGTAATCAACGTTGACGTATCGCAGCCAGCACTCGACACAGCTAAACGCAATGTAGAACATAATGAACTAGACTTATCGAAAGCTGAGTTTGTTAAGCAAGACGTGTTCAAACTACTTAGACAATATCGTGATGAGGGCCGTCAATTCGATACTATCGTGATGGATCCACCAAAGTTTGCAGAAAGTAAAGCGCAGCTTAACGGTGCTTGTCGTGGCTATAAAGATATCAATATGATTGCCATGCAGATATTAAAGCCTGGTGGCACGTTACTCACCTTCTCGTGTTCTGGCCTTATGGAACAAAACCTGTTTCAGAAAGTCGTTGCAGACGCTGCGCTCGATGCCGGTAAGGAATTGTTGATCATGGAAAGGCTAAATCAAGCAGCCGACCACCCTATTGCGGGCAATTATCCAGAAGGCTTTTACCTGAAAGGCCTTATTTGTAAGGTCTATTGATTTAACAATTTTTTAAGGTGGTATAGAAGAACACTTCAATACCACCTTTATAGCTTAGTTAATCTAATTAAACTTGGTGATTTCAAGCCCTACAACCCACTGCTCATCCTGCTCTTGACTACAGCGGATCACGGTTGCATGAGCACTAAGTGGCTGGATCATATCGCCACTGGAATCAATGAAAATGTCAACGGTTGAATTTGCTTCGATTGGGTCGCTCACTGTCACCGACAATCCTGTAGCGCTTAAATCGTGACAAACTCCTTGATGCACTTTACCCGACTCAAGCTCGGTTAATTTTGCTACTGCATCCACCGACATACGCATAAAACGGCGTTTATCTTCATTGATCATATAATGCTCCTACACCATTGATTTTATTTTTTCTAATAGCGATTGCATTGAGAATGGCTTAACCACATAAGCATCACAGCCTGCATCGAATCCCGCTTTTTGTTCTTTTTCGGACTCTAAACCAGATACCATTAATACCGGAATATCCTTCGTCTCTGGTGTATTTTTCAACATTCGACAGGTGTCGTAACCGTCAAGACCCGGCATACACACATCAAGCAAAATAGCATCTGGAGGATCAGCAATTGCATTAGACAAGCAACTCGTACCCGAGTTTGCATAGCTCAGCTCAAACGCCCCTGACAGTGCCATTTCAAGCATTTCATAGTTAAAATACTCGTCGTCAACCACTAGCAGATGCGGTGCATTTTTCCTTTTCTCTCGTGTGGACATATTCAATGCCGCTTCCTTCTCACAATCCAAAACTTTACTTCCTCATATAATAAAGTAACTGTCGTACTCTAAAATGCAAGTTTATATTTCGCACTCTTTTATCGAATTCAGAACGCGTTTAGCCGAAATCGGATAAGCCGTTCCTAATGTTTGAGCAAACAAAGACACGCGAAGTTCCTGTTGCATCCAAAAAATATCTATAAGCGACTCTGGTACAGGTAATCCAGAAGGGATTTTTGCCAACTTGTCTTGATAGGCCGCAGCAACTTTTTCCAATTCTAGTACACACAGCCTATCTCTGTTTGGATCTACCGCAAGTTTTTCAAGCCTTTTCTCAATCGCTTTCATGTAGCGCAAAATATCAGAGATTTTGTCAGCACCATGAGCGGTGACAAAGCCTTTAAAGATAAGACCGGATAACTGAGATTTTATGTCGCCATGCGCGGTGATCATCGTGAGATCCACTCTGCCTTTCATGCGTTTGTTAATACTGTGAGCAATGCTAAGCACCGCCTCAACTTGCTTCGCAATTTCAACTACGGTGTCACCTAGCTCAGCTCGAATGTGCTCTTTGGCTTTTTCAAACGCAATGTCATCTCTGATCTCGCCAAATGCACGCAGCAGCTTATCAACCCCAGCTTGCGTACAGTCATCAACTAAATCATGCACTTTACCAAAGGGGTTAAAGTACAATCCTAACTTAGCCTTATTTGGTAAGTGCTGTTGCAGGTATTTAACGGGCGAAGGAACATTGAGTAGCACAAGACGGCGCAATCCTGCTTGATGCGCCGCTTGGGCTTTTATTTCGTTATCAAACAGTTCTATAGCCGCACTTTGTTTTTTATCGACTAATGCTGGGAAAGCCTTAATCTCATAATTTCCCTGCTTTTTAGTATATTGTTCTGGTAGCTCGCCAAAATCCCACTGCTGAATATCCGTTTGCTCGATCCCTTGCTCTGCCACTTGCGAAAGCGTCTCGGTCACTTGCCCTTGCAACTTTGCTTTAAGTGCCAATAAATCAAAGCCATGGGCTATCACCTTACCTTTGTCATCAACTACCTGAAATTGCATTTTTAAGTGCGGCTCAAGTGAACTAACATCCCAATCTGACTCGGCGACTTTGACACCTGTCATTCTGAGTAAACGGTTGGCCACCGCTTCTATAAATGAGCCTTGCATTACCTCAACGGCGGCAAGCACAGCATCGGCATAATTTGGTGCTGGCACAAAATTACGTCTTAAGGTCTTCGGCAGTGACTTAATAAGCCCACAAACCAGCTCATGTCTGAGCGCAGGAATATGCCAATCAAAACCTTCATCTTGAACTTGGTTTAATAGTGCCAGAGGAATATTGACCACCACGCCGTCTAGTGCTTGGCCTGGATCAAAGTGATAACTGAGAGGCAAGATCAAATTCCCTTGCTGCCACGTATCTGGGTAATGGGTATCCGTGATATGTTCGGCGTCATGCTTCATTAACAGATCGCGCGTCATATGCAAAAAGCGTTTGTCTTTTTGCTTTTGTGAACGCCACCATTTACTAAACGCAGCACGATTATTTACGTCTTGTGGAATTCGATCGTTATAAAACGCAACCACATCTTCTTCGTCGACTAGGATATCGCGACGCCTTGCTTTATCTTCAAGCGCTTGCACTTCTTCAACCAATTTTTGGTTTGCGCTTAAAAAACCTTCGCTCTGGCCTAGTTGACCATTTGCCAACGCTTCACGAATAAATATCTCTCGGCTAACCACAGGATCAATATCGCTATACACCGTGCGTTTGCGGCCAACGATGATCAAGCCGTATAAGGTTTGCTGTTCAAATGCGATAACCGCTCCAGCCTTTTTCTCCCAATGCGGTTCGCTATAGCTGCTATTAACTAAATGCTTAGCGAGCGGTGCAATCCAATTTACATCGATTTTGGCGTTAACCCGAGCATAAAGTTTACTGGTTTCCACAAGCTCCGCAGACATCAGCCACTTAGGGCTTTTCTTAAACAGTGTCGAACCGGGGAAAATATGAAATTGGCTGTTACGTGCGCCTTTAAACACTTGTTTTTGCTTTTCGTCTTTCACACCAATATGGCTAAGCATACCGCTTAGCAATGATTGATGGACAGCTTCATCGCTTGCAGGACTGCTATTTATTTTAAAGCCGAGCTCCTCACACACCGTAGTCAGCTGGTAAACAATATCTTGCCATTCACGTACGCGCATGTAGGCCAAAAAGTCTTTTTGGCATTGCTTTCGAAACTGGTTACGCGTCAGTGCTTGCTGCTGCGCTTCGATGTAATTCCATAGATTTAGATATGCAACAAAATCAGAGTGTTCGCACTCAAAGCGATTGTGTTTTTCGTCAGCTGCTGCACGTTTATCTTGAGGACGCTCTCTTGGGTCTTGAATAGACAGTGCCGCGGTGATCACTATCGCTTCCCAAAGCGCGTTGTTTTGTGCCCCTGACATCACCATCTTGGCAAGCCTTGGGTCTATGGGTAAGCGACTTAGTTTACGACCTGATTCTGTGAGCTTGGCTTTTTCTCTGCGCTGTGCAGGAACTATCGCCTCCAGCTCTTCAAGTAACGACATACCATCTTTGATATTACGGCTATCAGGCGCTTGTACAAATGGGAATTGACTTATATCACCAAGTCCAAGTGCGAGCATTTGCAAAATAACCGAAGCTAAATTGGTTCTTAGAATTTCAGGATCGGTAAACTCTGGGCGCCCTAAAAAGTCGTCTTCAGAATATAAACGAATACAAATACCGGATGCCACACGGCCACATCGACCTTTACGCTGGTTTGCACTGGCTTGTGATACCGCTTCAATCGGTAAGCGTTGTACTTTGGTTCGATAACTGTAGCGGCTTATTCTCGCAGTACCCGGGTCGATAACATAGCGAATACCTGGTACGGTCAATGACGTTTCTGCAACGTTTGTAGACAATACGATGCGCCGTTGGCTATGGGGCGCAAAAATGCGATTTTGTTCGGCATTAGACAGGCGCGCATACAAAGGTAAAATCTCAACGCCTTTTAAATTGCGTTTTGCCAGCGCGTCAGCGGTGTCACGAATTTCACGCTCACCGTTCATAAATACCAAAATATCCCCAGGTCCTTCGGCACAAAGCTCATCAACCGCATCAAAAATGCCCTGCAATTGGTCATTTTCTGCTTCGCCATTTTGTGAGTCAACATCTTCAACTGGACGATATCTCACTTCTACTGGATAAGTTCGTCCTGACACCTCAATAATAGGTGCGTCACTAAAATGTTTGGAAAAACGCTCAGGATCAATGGTTGCTGAGGTGATAATCACTTTAAGATCTGGACGCTTCGGCAACAGCTGCTTTAAATAACCCAGAATAAAATCAATATTCAGGCTACGCTCGTGCGCTTCATCAATGATGATTGTGTCGTACTGGTTGAGGAATCTGTCTTGTTGAATCTCTGAGAGCAAAATACCGTCGGTCATCAGTTTTACGTATGTATTGTCAGAGACTTGATCTGAGAAGCGAATTTTAAATCCAACTTCTTGCCCCATCTCGCAGCCAATTTCCTCTGCAATACGGGTAGATACGCTTCTTGCCGCTAGTCTTCTTGGTTGTGTATGACCAATATAGCCATCCACGCCTCGACCAAGCTCTAAGCAAATCTTAGGCAGCTGCGTGGTCTTCCCCGAGCCTGTTTCGCCGGCAACAATAACCACCTGGTTATTCGCAATGGCTGCTTTGATGTCGTCTTTTTTCTGGCTGACGGGTAGTTGCTCAGGATACTCTACTGCTGGAATATTGGCACTTCTTGTTACCTTTAATTCTTGGCTTTTTGCAATCGCAGCCGCTACTTTTGCGACTACCTGCTTTTGCTTTTCTTGATCGGTAATTTTTTTCGCACCATGGAGGCGCTTTTTGAGGATGAAGTGATCCTTTTTAAGACATGAATTTAGCTCTTTAAACAGCGAGTCAACCTGCACTACACGACACCTTGTGATTACATAAAACGCCGTGTAGTTTATCAAATCAGATTAGACGAACCCAACTAAATTTGGTTAGGAATTGAGATTTTTGCTGTTATTCTCAAGGCAACACCTCATGGGTTAACTTAACAGCTCGTAAATTTCATCGCTTTATACGTAGCGGTGACCAGAGACATAAGCATCATGTAAATGCTTATCCAACGCTAATAACACGTTTGCACGACTGATAACCCCAAGTAAGCGCCCTTCATCGTCAACTACCGGGTACACTTTGGGCTTATTGCAAATCATCAAATCTGCCATTTGCACTATGCTGTCTTCGCGTTTTACACACAGAGGCTCTTTTGTCATCACATCGGACACCACGCTATGAGACTCATTTTGATAGGTCGCCTCTAACATTTTTTTAAGACAATCTTGCTCAGATAAAAACCCAATAACCCGCCTTGCTTCATCTATAACCGGCCCGCCCGACTGGCCGCTTTGTAGCAGCTTCTCTACCGCTGATTCTACGCGCATGTCCTGTTTGAATGTTACGGGGCGATGATTTAAGTAGTCTGCGACTTTTATTGATTGCATTGCTCATCTCCATTAAAAACGCCAGCTATCATGATAATAATAGCTGGCGTTTGAAGAACTTGCTTAGTCTCAACGAAATATTGTTTTACTCGCTATAAATACCAACATAGGTAGGTGTTGTTGACGACTTGCTCGCACGATACATTCCCGCGGTATTAAATGGCATGCTAATATTTCCTTTAGGGTCAACTATGATCACCCCTCCCGTGCCACCAATTGGATAAAGCGTATCAAAAATCACTTCTTTCCCCGCTTTTTCAATCGACTTGTTTTGATAAGCGACACGAGCACAAATATCAGCTGCGACATTATATCGAATAAAATACTCGCCATGTCCCGTTGCTGAAACAGCACAAGAGCGGTTATCCGCAAATGTGCCCGCACCAATCACCGGTGAGTCACCTATCCGTCCGAAGCGTTTCGCCGTCATCCCACCAGTTGACGTTCCGGCCGCTAAATTCCCCTGCTTATCGAGTGCGACAGCCCCCACAGTTCCCATCTTATATTGGCTCTCTAATTGTTGGTGTGCCGCCTGATAGTCTTTGGTCGCCGCTTCTTTCATCTGCAATCGCTTTTTCGCCTTTAAGAGTGATTGATAGCGAGCATCGGTGTCAAAATAGCTGTTTTCCACTAACGTAAAACCGCGTTTCTTAGCAAAGTCTTCCGCACCTTCACCACTTAGCATGACATGTACTGAGTGCTGCATCACTTCTTTTGCCAGATCGATTGGGTTTTTAATGTGCTTCACCCCCGCCACAGCGCCCGCTTGGCGATTACGACCATCCATGATTGACGCATCTAGCTCATGCCCTTCATCATAAGTGTACACGGCCCCCTGACCAGCATTAAAAAAAGGCGAGTCTTCAAGAATGTTAATGGCTGCCGTTACCGCATCAAGGCTTTCTCCACCTTGTTCTAGTACCTTATAGCCCGCTTCAACGGCTTCTTTTAATTTAGCTTTGTATTGTTTTTCTTTTTCTGGTGTGAAGTTACTGCGCTCAATCGTACCAGCTCCCCCATGAATAGCGATCGCAAATGGGGGCGCTTTCTCGTCAGCGACAGCAGCTGTCGCCGACAAGGCTAATAACGCTACTAGCAAAGAGATTTTTTTCATTCTTATACCTTGGTTCGTTGTTAAACTTCAGCATGAGGTGAATTTTAGAACGATGCAAGCTTTCGCGTTAAAATTGTCAAGCTAACTGATTTACAGTGTGGTTGAAAGAAACTCATGAGCTGCACGGCATAACAGTAAATTTGAATATTTTTCAATCAATTTATGATTGTTATTTCGACCACAAAATGGAAACATATTTATTACTTTGAAATAACTCAAAGTAATAAAATAACGAAATTCGACAGGAATCGATATGAAAAACATTCTAAAAATTGCAGCTTTTAGCACACTACTGCTTGGTACTGCTCAGGCCGCTTCTACTCAAGAGCAAATTAAAGTTATTGATTACAACACTTTTTATGACATATATGGACGCTCAGCTGCTGTCAAGTAATACTCATCCAACAAGGTTGTTTTAACAGCCTTGTTGCTTCTTTTATTTATCTCTCATTTACTATTTGTATGTATTGATAAACAGTCACTTTG
>NZ_JAKKCW010000027.1:0-21859 GCF_021728455.1 Pseudoalteromonas sp. L23
TGTTTAGCTTCACCACAAGTGGCGCTGAGAGTAGCGCAATCCTCTACAGCGTGATCGAAACAGCCAGAGCAAACGGCCACACCCCATTCGATTATGTGATGCATTGCTTAAACGAATTAGCCCAGCCCCAGTGCGATATCGCCAGTTTACTGCCCTGGCATGTTAGCCTCTAGGTGTAGTTCGCCGTACGCTTACATAGATTGGAATGGAAACGATTTTTTGTCTTTGTATTATTGGGAGTATGTGGAATAGCCTATTATTTACAAAGAATTAAATTGACTAATAGTTATATTAAGTTAGAGCCATAGTTCAGGTTTGAACCCAAAGCCTCGCACTTGCGGGGCTTTGTTTTATCTGGCTTTCAATTAACAAGAAAGCCTAATAAGGGTTTCTGTTTTTCCATCTTAAGGCTCGCAATATCAATGCTACTTGTTGTTACACTTATACCTATTATGTATACTTGAAAAAAAATAGCGTAACCTCCTCATGGGAGAACTTACTTTTGGCTTATTAGCCTTTTAACAGTCCGAGGATTTAAAATGCAAAAAATCTTTGCAGTAATGCTTCTTAGTGTTTTTTTCTTTTCTAATTCAGCAAGCGCTTATTTGTCTAAACCTAATAGCGTGACAGCTTCAGTTCGAGGTGTTAATAGTATTGACATTCAATGGTCAAGTGTATCAGAAGCTTCTTTTTATGTTCGAGAAGCGCGCATAGGTGCAGGAGACTGGATCCACCCTAAAGAATATATAAGCACTTCGGTTTCATTTGAAAATGTCGCACCAAATCAATACCAATATCGCGTTAAATCTTGTAATTCAGAAACTTGTTCAGATTGGAGCTACTCTAATAAAGTAACTTCTGTTGGTTTGCCCGCAGCGCCCTTGTATGTATCCGCTAATGTTCAAGGTCAAAATAACCTCAATATTTCATGGTCTGAAGTGAATAATGCAGAAAGTTATATTCGCGAAGTAAAAATTGGTGATGGTAATTGGGTTAACCCTAAAGTTTATGAAGGTACTTCAGTCTCTTTCAGTAGTTTGTCGAAAAATCGTTATCAATACAGAGTCAAAGCTTGCAACCTAGTAGGATGCTCTGCTTGGACAGTTTCTAACTCGGTTTCTATATCACTTGAGCCAGTAGCACCATTAAAAGTGTTAGCCAATGTTAAAAATGGTAATAGTGTATATATCTCATGGTCGTCTGTGACTGGCGCAGATTATTATGTAAGAGAAGCTAAAGTAGGGTCGAGACCATGGCTACATCCTATCGAGTATACAGGGAATGCAATCGCTTTTTATAACGTCGGGCCAAACCAATATCAATATCGTGTGCAAGCATGTAATAAAACTGGGTGCTCTCCTTGGACCTACTCGAATATTATCGCGATTTATCCTAAACCAAATTAAAAACGTTTAATTTCAGGATTAAAGTACATACGAGTTATCTCTTCATTGTATAGCCCAAAAGATGTTTATATTGTAAAGCACCTCTTGGGCTGGATTTTTCTATGTATCTTTGTTACACCTGTACCCAAAAGATACAAAAAGCCTTAAATAAAGATACTTAAGTTGCAAAAGCTCGGACTGAAAGCCAAGAATAGTTCAAAGGATATAATTAAATGAAAAAAAGTGTATTAGCATGGGGAATTGCGTTTTTCACAGCCTTGTTTTCTACATCTACTAGCGCAGCACCTACAATGCCAAATAATGTGAGTGCGAATGTAACCAGTAACAGCAATGTTACAATTAGTTGGAGTAGTGTTAGTGGGGCAACTAAGTATATCCGAGAGGCTAGAATCGGCTCAGGTTCATGGATGTATTCAAAAGAATATTCGGGTACTTCGGTTTCATTTATTAATGTCGCGCCTAATCAATATCGATACCGAGTTAAAGCTTGTGATGCTAGTGGCTGTTCAGGCTGGAAGTACTCAAACACAATAATCATTTATGATACCCCACCAGCTCCCTCGAATGTGTCGGCAGTAATTAAAAACTTAGATGACGTAGAAATAAGTTGGTCAAGGGCTCTTGGCGCGGACTACTATATTCGCGAAGCTCGTGTTGGTTCTGGAGCATGGATCAATCCAGTAAAATATTCAGGTAATATAGCCTCTTTTAATAATATTGCACCGAATCAATATCGATACCGAGTAAAAGCGTGCAACTATCGTGACTGTTCTACTTGGACTTACTCTAATACTATTAATGTAACTGGGGCCCCCTCCGCTCCAAGTCAAGTAACGGCGGTAATTCAAAACGACAACGATGTTACAATTTCATGGTCGACAGTTAGTGATGCAAGCTACTATGTTCGAGAAACACGCATTGGCACTGGCTCTTGGATCCACCCAAAAGAATATACAAGTACCTCAGTATCTTTTGACAATCTTACGCCAAATCAATACCGCTACAGGGTTAAAGCTTGTAACTCCCGAGATTGTTCTGAATGGACATACTCAAATCCCGTCACTGTTGCTAAGACCTTAACTGCTCCAACAACAGTGTCTGCAGCGATCCGAGCTGGTGATGATATTAATCTGTCATGGTCTAGTGTAGCCGGAGCTGAATACTACGTTAGAGAGGTGAAAGTTAACGATGGCTCTTGGACCAACTCTAAAGTATATTTAGGCACTTCAGACGTATTCAAGGATCTTAATCCTAGTACGTATCAATATCGCGTTCGGGCTTGCGGCTATACTCAAGATTGCTCCGGTTGGAGCTACTCAAATCAGGTAAGAGTAGAAGACAAACCTGTTCAATTGAAGAAAACTGTTTTTATTCATACAGATCTACTAGGTAGTCCGGTTGCTGAAAGTAACCAATAGTTAAAAATATCGCCTACTGAAGATAAGCTTAATTAACCTGAGGTTTGGATAAGGAATGTTCCAACTCATTGTTTCTAAAGCACAACTTAGTTTTTTCCTTGTCTAGCCAGAGAGTTTTAGGGAAAGCAAGGCGAATTTACGCACCAATAGCTGGCTATTGGAAATGAATTCAACGCTGTTAGCGCTAAAACTGGCTGCTAGAAAGGCATTAATTATCCGCAGCTCAGGTTAATTAGTAATATGTAAATATTAAAGCCTCACTAGCTTAGGTCAGCGAGGTTTTGGTGTGCACTTCGCTATATTCTCGAAGTTAGAATTGATTTAAAACATTGGAGTAATCCAGTACTATCTTGGAAAAGTGCGAAACAGGCAACAGCTTCCGCTAATTGTTACAATATTAGAGTAGGTGATTACCAATATGGAGTAAAGGCGTGCAACAATGATGGGGCTCGGGATAAGAATTTAAAAACTAGGGAACTATAAGCCTGTTCCAAGAGCAGAACTTTCGACCAAAAAAGAAAGTGATCTATTAAGGAACAGGCATGAATAAGTTAGTTGAGTTATTTACCGATGTTGATGATTTTTGCAAAGTTTTTTTGTCGCAATGGTACGCCTACGAGATAAAGCAAGGTCAAATAAAAAGAGAAAGGGCATGCCCGATGAGTATGGCTGAAATAATGACAGTCATCATTCTATTTCACATGTCAAATCAGCGCGATTTTAAAAACTTTTATAAAGGCTACCTCGCTCGCTTTCATAAAAAAGACTTTCCAACACTGCTCAGCTATACAAGATTTTTAGAACTTATGCCTCGTGCGGTTACTCCCCCCTTTCAAGTTATTTTAAAACCCTAAAATCAACAGATAGTGATATTTGCTTCATTGACTCAACGAGTATCAAAGTTTGTCATAATTTGAGAATACCAAGGCACAAGACGTTTGCAGGTGTAGCTGAGCGGGGGCGAGGAAGGATGGGATGGTATTTTGGATTCAAACTACACCTAATTAACCTGAGGTTTGGATAAGGAATGTTCCAACTCATTGTTGCTAAAGCACAACTTAGTTTTTTCCTTGTCTAGCCAGAGAGTTTTAGGGAAAACAAGGCGAATTTACGCGCCAATAGCTGGCTATTGGAAGTGAATTCAACGCAGTTAGCACTAAAACTGGCTGCTAGAAAGGCATTAATTATCCACAGCTCAGGTTAATTATCAATCATAAGGGTGAAATAATTGCCGCCAAAGTTACACCTGCAAATAAGCATGATACAGCTCCTGCCGAAGAGCTTGCTCAAAATTTGACCAGCACTTTATATGGAGACAAGGGCTATATCAGCAGTAAGTTAGAGCAGTCACTATCGGAAAGGGGACTCAAACTGGTCACCAATGTGCGAATATGAAGGTCAAAGCTATTTCTGCTTGGGACAAAGCAATGCTATCAAAGCGCTTTATTATTGAAACCGTGAATGACCAGCTAAAGAATATTTGTCAGTTAAAGCACTCAAGACATAGAAGTTTGCATGGAATGATATTAACAGTCTTAGGTGCGCTGATTGCATACAGCCACAAAGGAAACAGCCATCAATTTCTGTTGATGAACTGATGTTGTGGCTCAATAAATCTGGACACTATTTTAGGTGGTATCATTACCACTCAACTAGAGGTGTCCAATGGCAAGAAAACGTCGAACATTTAGTAAAGAATTCAAACTTGAAGCAGCTTGCTTAGTTTTAGATAAAGGCTACTTCCTCCAAGGTGTATGTCATTCTTTGGATATTGATGAAACCGCCTTAAGGCGCTGGGTACAATAGCTTGAGTGTGAACGAAATGGTGAAACGCCTAAGTCTAAAGCGTTGACCCTTTGTATGCTTTTACTTGATGAACTATTACAACTGGAGAAGGCCGAATAGTCACAACGAAATGCAAGCTTCAGCAGTAGCAGAAGAAAAACTTAATTCACTGTCCGGAATTAGTTGACCACTACATGATAGCTTAAACCGATCTCAGGTTACTTATTCTAACAAGGTTTATAATTAATGGTGATCTATAGGCTCCAAAAAGCGTGACAGCGACTGTTAACAGTGGGATTGGGTTAATCTCAAAGTATATTCAGATACTTCAGTTAGTTTCAATAATGTGTCTGCAAACAGATACCCTACAGAGTTAGGGCATGTAACTCTGTAGGGTATTCTCTTTCGATATACTCAAGCTTTTGCGATAAAAATTGCACGGAGCGGAGCGGGGTAGCCTTCAATGGTTTTGCTGGTGTCATTTGGATCTAAGAAATCAGCAAGCGACTCTGTTTCCATCCAAGGAGTTTGGCGCTGTTCGTCTAACGACGTGACGTCTTTGTTTACCACTTTGATATCTTTGAAGCCCACGCGCTCAAGCCATAATGTTAATGCGTCGCAGCTTGGAATAAACCAGACATTGCGCATCTTGGCGTAGCGATCGGTCGGCACCAATACTGTATTTACATCGCCCTCAATGACAAGTGTTTCTAGCACTAATTCGCCATCTTTTCTTAGCTGAGACTTTAGCTGCGCTAAAAAGTCGATTGGTGAACGACGGTGATATAGCACGCCCATTGAAAACACAGTATCAAATGCTTTTAACTCAGGCAGTTGCTCTACACCTAGTGGTAGTAAATGCACGTTTGGATCGGGGTTAAAGTGTTTAATCGTTTGGAATTGGCATAAAAATAGATCGGAGGGGTCAATGCCAACAACAAGCTCTGCGCCTTCACCGCGCATACGCCACAAGTGATAACCAGAGCCACAGCCGATATCCAATACATTACGGCCGTGAAGGTCGCTGATATGGGGGAGCAGTCGGTCCCATTTCCAGTCGCTGCGCCACTCAGTATCAATATGGACGCCATGTAAATGAAATGGTCCCTTACGCCATGGCATCATGCGTTTTAGTAAATGCGTTAACTGCTTTTGATGACCTTCATTGACGTCTTCGCCAGTACCTATCTCAACCTTGGTTTTTATATCAACATGGGTGGTTGAGATCTCTGGTAGATTTTTAATGACTTTTTCCCATTTCGGCCAGTCGCCATGTTGGGCTTCTTTTTGCCAATGGCTAAGCTGCGCAGGCAACGTTTCTAGCCAATGGCTCAAAGGGGTTTTCGCAATGGTTGCATAAAAGTCGGTAAACCAATGATTCATAATTGCCTCTATTTTATTGCTACCATTGAGCAGAAGTTAAAGCATTGATACCACACTTGAGTTTGATTAAAGCCAATAGCTTCTAATCTTGTCATATGGGTACTTAACAAGTCCGTGCGCATCACGTTTTCAATCGCGTTGCGTTTTTGGCTGATCTCTAATTCTGAGTAGCCATTGTGGCGTTTAAAGTCGTGGTGAAGGTCGATAAGTAAGTTGTCTTTAGTATCGTTTTCACCGCGGATTTTTTCACTTAATAGCAGTACACCACCAGGTTTCAAACCCTGATATATTTTTTCTAGAACCGCTTTGCGGTTTTCTGGTGGAATAAACTGTAGGGTGAAGTTCATCGCAACGACAGATGCATTGCTAATCTCTATTTCATTGATATCACCTAAAGTGACCGAGACTGGGACGTCGGATTTAAAGCCTTTTAGATGCAGTTGGCAGCGCTCTACCATAGGCTGTGAATTGTCCACGGCAATGATATGACAGTTTTCTTTATCTATATTTCTACGCATGCTTAGCGTGACTGCGCCTAAAGAGCAGCCTAAGTCATATAAGTTTGAGTTACTTTGCGCGTAAGTACCCGCAAGTTTGCCCATTGTGCTTACTATTGTCGCGTAGCCCGGCACTGAGCGCTGGATCATATCTGGAAACACTTCGACGACATTGGCGTCGAAAGTGAAATCTTTTACTGCTTGCTCAGTGGCATAAATACTGTCTTTGCCCGTCACATTTAATCTCTCTTTGAAAATAATCTCGCTATTTTAGCATTTTATGCTGGATAGTCAGTGATAAATTCAGTAGCTTGGCTACTATTAATAATAAGAAGTAACTATGAGACCAAAAATGGCGAAAAGCAAAGTGATTAGCACAGAAGACATCCTCTCAACGCTATGCCACTCAGTAACAGAAGTTCTGTCGTCGGCAAGCGGCAACCAAATTAACTATTCCGCGATGGTACAAAAGATAACTCGTACCTGTATGAGGCCTGACATCGGCTGTTTCGTATTGTTTGATGGCGGCTTTACCGGTTTAGTCGTAACTAATTTTACCGCGCAAGCCGCGATGGAGGTGTATACCGACTACATGCGTAACATGGGCATGCCTGAAGAAGAAATTGCGCATAGTCATTTATCTGATGACGTTGCCAATGTATTGGGTGAGTTGATGAATCAGATTGTTGGTGATTTCACCAACAAAGTACGTGAGCAGCTACATACCTCTATCACGCAAAACCAGCCTAAGATGATGGCTATCAACAAACAGGTGCAGATCTCGGTAGACACAACGATGGATCGCCCGCAGGCGAGACGCGTTACCTTTACCACGCAAGGCCAGAATATTTTCTATCTTGAATTGGCAATGGATAAAACTGAATTCATTAAGCTACATGACTTTGATATTGCAGAGTCGGTAGACCCAGATGATATTATTGCAAGTCAGGCTGAGAAGAAAAAGCCAGCGAAGCCGCAGGAAGAAGATGTTGTAGATGACGACTTTATGGATCAGTTAGGACTGTAAAACCGTATTTAGAGCACCTAACAGAAAGGCCACATCTGTGGCCTTTCTGTTAGGTAAAAATCTTCATTTCGTCCTCGGATAAAATATATAGTAATGGCACTAATGCAGCGCGCCTTTTCCTGCATTAAGCTCCGGTGCTTCTTCTACATGCTTTATGGATGTTAGCATCATAAAGGCTTCATTGAACTCAAAGCGGGCGATGGCGGTTTTTAATTTCTGTAGTTCTGGTTCAGTCAAATAGCTACTTACTGAAATTGAGTCTACTAGCTCTGTGGCTTGAGTATCATAATCTCTTAATGCACATGCGAGCTGGATGAGTTCCTCTAATTGACTATTGCCACCTTTTTCTTCGTTGTTTTTCGTTACACTTTTTACCTGATGAGACGCTTCTTTTTTACGACGCTTTTGGCATTGTTCCAGTGCATATTTAACGTATTTAATCAGCTCGTCAATTTCGCTTGCATTAGGTGGGCGGACATTGAGAGAAGCCTCAATGTGCTTAAATTCCTCGGTCAGCCTAACAATCGAAAGGTTAGCACTAGCACCTTTTAATGCATGTAACATGCTATGTGCCAGTTCAAAATTTTCAATGGCTAAAGCCTGTTTTAAATTGATCAGCTCTTCAATCTGCTGAGACAGGAACTTTTCTAAGATATCGAAGTAAACCTTTTGGTTGCCAGCTGCTCGAGCAATACCCTCGGCAATATCAATACCTTCAAACTCAATGATCTCATCAATTTCCTCTATCTCTGCAACGACTTTTGGTGGGTTAACTTCTGGCGTTGTTAAAAGGCCATCGGCTTCGGTGCATGCGTATTTCAAAATACTTTTAACGAGTTGTTCAACGTCGATGGGTTTGGTTACGTGGTCATTCATACCAGCATCGATGCAAGTCTGTATGTCTTCTTCCATGGCATTGGCGGTCATCGCTAGAATAGGGAGTGTATTTTTATCGAACTCTATGCGAAGGTTTTGCGTCGCGGTAATGCCGTCCATCACTGGCATTTGCATATCCATTAAAACAATATCTATGTGTTTGCTATGAACTTGATCAATGGCTTCTTGTCCATTGTCTGCGACCGCTACTTGCGCTCCGAAGCTAGATAAGATCTCCGCTGCTATCTCCTGATTGACTGGCTGATCCTCCGCGACCAAAATTGATATGCCATTTAGTGCTTGTTTACTAATCGTTTGTTCTTTTTTGGTGATAGTGGTTCTTACTTCCGGTGAGTCAAACACGGCATTTTGAATAACGTCCACAAGGTTTGACGGGTTAATCGGCTTTAAAAGTACACCATCAACTAAACTGGCTTGGCTGTCGTTCAGGTTTAGCTCCCGACCATAAGCGGTGACTAAAATAAACTTACTTTGCGACACATCGACCTGCGATTGCAGCTTAGTGATCAGCTCAATGCCATCTAATTTTGGCATATGCCAATCGACGAAAATAAGATCGGGTAACTCTTGTGTCAGGACGAATTGATTTAACGCTTTATGAGGGTCTAAATAAGAACAAACCTGCATACCAAAGTTTGTTAGCATACCGCTTAACACGTCCAATGCGTGTTGGTTATCGTCAATAATTGTTGCTGATAGTTCTGATAAGTGGGTAGAGGCCATTTTCGCCTGACTCAGCTCGTCACTGACTTCCATTTCTAATGTGAAATAAAATTCCGAACCGACGTTTTCCTCGCTCTCAACATATATTTCTCCCCCCATAAGCTTGACCAATTGTTGCGAAATCGTGAGGCCAAGCCCTGTACCGCCATATTTTCGGGTGATCGAATTGTCTGCTTGCGAGAAAGATTGAAATAGGTTTTTTTGCTGGCGTTTATTCATGCCAATACCAGAGTCTTTTACGCTAAACTTAATTTTTGCTAACCCTTTTTCGACATTGACAAGGGCGACACGAATAACAACCTCACCGGTTTCTGTGAATTTAACTGCGTTACCCGCTAAATTGATGAGTACTTGGCTTATTCTAAATTGATCGCCAATCACGCAGTAGGGCACTTGTGAGTCGATATCAAAGACTAACTCTAGTTGTTTTTCTTGGGCTTTTACACTGACGATGGTGGCGACATTGTCGAGTAGTTTTTCTGTTGAAAAGGCCTGATATTCTAACTCGATTTTGCCAGCTTCGATTTTTGAAAAATCGAGTATATCGTTGATCAATCTCAGTAATTGCTTTGCGGCTGTATCTATTTTTGATACGTAGTCGTGCTGTTTTGCATTCAATTCTGTCGCGAGCGCGAGATGAGACATACCAATAATCGCGTTCATTGGGGTTCTAATTTCATGGCTCATGTTGGCGAGGAATTCGCTTTTCGCTTTTGCCGAGTTTTGGGCCAAGTTTTTTGCTTCTATGAGTTCACGTTGTAGTTGGTTCCTCTCCGAAACGTCAAGGTACATGCCAACAATACCAGCTACATCGCCATTTTCATTAAAAAATGGCGCTTCGTATACAATCAGTTCCCGCGGCTGTTCTTGGCCATCGAGCAATAATACTTCATAGGTTTGCTCCTGGGTTGTGGTGGTAATTTCGTGGGCTTTGGATTCAAATAGACTGGCTATTCCTAGATCAAAAACCTCGTCTAACTTGGCGCCAATCACATCTACTTCAAATTGATCTAACAGTGTTAAAAAGGACTTGTTTACGCCCATAAATACACCGTCAGTCGAACGATAATACGTGGGGTTTGGGATAGCATTGATAATATGGTGAGTAAGTTCGAGTTGTTCGCTTAAGGCCGATTCTGCCTTTTGCTGCTTTTCGATATTTTCATTGATGGCAAGCGCGAGGCTTAAGTCCTTACACAAATACTCGAGCGCTTCAAATTGGCTGTCTATCAACACCTGAGCACTACCTACTAGCAGCACATAGACAACATGATTACCGATGGCTAGTGGAAAGCAATAACGGCCTTGTAACTTCACTTCAACTTCTTGTTCTTTGAGCCACAACGGTTCTTGTTGTACTTGTGGTTCATTATTTGCTGCGCAATGCGCTAGAGTGGACGCAATAATTGAATGGCTTGGTGTCACCCCATGGCTTTTCACTAACGACAAGGCGTCGTCTTCTAAATTGGCATAGAGGCAAACACTCGGTGCATTGAACTCATTGGCAATAAACTCTAGTGCATGGCGCACGATAGGCTCGGAGCCAGTGATGGATTTTAGTTCGCGATTATAGTTTTCGATAATTGCGGCTGACGCCAACTTTTGGCTTTGAGAGGTGGTGGCAACATGGATCGCTTGCGTGAGCCGTTTTACATCGACGTCACTGTTTGTAGGCACCACAGAAAGAGGGGCGCCATTTAACGCTTGTGCACGTAGCGTATTGACGATGCGATATAGCGGGGAGAAATGTTTGGTGCGCATAAACCAAACATAAAAGCTTAAAAATAGTGTTAATACCGCGAAGGCAAGGCCGGTAATCAACAGTATTAGGAGTTGTTGATTTGTGCTTGTTTCAAGTTCAGCGTTTGCAATGAGAGGCAATTGTGAGATGGCGTTTTGATAACTTTGAGGCAAATCGGCCTGCTCAACCGTATCTGCTAAAAATTGAGACTTTAGTCTTGCTTGGGTTTCATAGATTTGTTGTAACGGAAGTGGTAATGGATGACTTGGTGCAGATTTGATTTCACCTAGCCATTGGACGTTTTTATCTTTGCTATACATCTCTAGTGATAGGTGGTTGTGGTAAGCGGTATTAACGTCGGTCGCGAGAGTGCTGTGAGTAGTTGTTGAGTAGTAGATAAGCGTTGCGCTTCCTAGGGCAGCCATCAAGGCGAAAAGTGCGATCCAACTTAGTAATGCTTTTGAGGACATAAGTTATTATTTACGCGTGAATTTATATATAAACATAGTCGCGATATACAATATCTCAAGCTATGCTGTAAAAAGTGTCTATCTTAAGGACTTGAGTAACGTTACATGTCAGACATTTTAATTGTTGACGATATGCCGGAAAACCTCCAAGTATTGCAGCTCATACTAAGAAAGGAAGGGTATAAAGTATTGGCAGCACGGGGTGGGGACATTGCCTTAGGTATTGTTAAAAAGCACCAGCCTGAGTTAATTATTACCGATATAAAAATGCCAAATATGTCGGGGATTGAACTATGTAAAGTGCTTAAGTCCGACAATTCGGCAGCGGCCATTCCGGTTATTTTTGTGAGTGCTTATGAGGACAGCGAGAGCTTGGTACAAGCATTCGAAGTCGGTGGTGTTGATTATATCACCAAACCTTATAAACCCGCTGAAATCATAGCCAGAGTAAACACCCAATTTAAGTTAATTGAAGCGCAAAAGTTAGCGGTAAAACAGCAGCTATCTAAGGCTATAAACCAAATGGTGATGGGGATTGCACACGAAATTAATACCCCGCTTGGTACCAGTATTACGTCCAACACCTTTTTAGAAGGCGTCATGCAGGAGCTACAAAGTGCACTCACCGTAGGTACGCTTACGCAGGATGAGCTGGTAACGGGGTTTGAGCAGATCAAAGACAGTAGTGCGCTGTGCAGCCGTAATCTAGAAAAAGTGGCTAAGTTTGTCAGCTTATTAAAATCGGTCTCTCAGTCTGAGCGAGATAGCAGCTGTGCTGACGTTAAATTACAAGAAATAGAAACAAGACTGAAAAAAGATTTTTCAAAGCAAGACGTACAAATTCAGTTTGTTGGTAACACAACAACGGAAGTTTACGTGGATGGTCAAGCACTGGTTGAGGTATTGAGCAACTTAGTTGAAAACTCTATTGCGCATGCCTGGATTGACCATGATCACCTTGCCACCATCACCTTTACGCGCTCAGGTAACAATTTACATGTTAATTATACTGACAATGGAATAGGGCTTAGAGGAATTAGTACACAAGAGTTATTAAAACCATTTGTGACGACAAAAAGAGGTAATGCAGGCCATGTTGGGTTAAGCGCAAATTTAACTGCCAACTTGGTTTCAGGGGCACTCAATGGAGAGTTTAGCGTGAAAAATACACCGCAAGGATTGGAGTGGGATATCCAAATACCGATAGATACCCCCGATAATGCTTGATCTGCATCAAAAGTCTCAGGCCCTATACATAAAAGCGGACATAAGTCCTTATATCATTTGTCCTAATTCAATAAGCTCGCTCGCTGTTAAAACGTAATCTTTAAAAAGTACCCTGCTGACCATGTAATTAGCTACACTTTTTGAAGAATTATCGACAACACGATCGTATAAGGGCTTTTTAGCCTTTGCTGTTGCTGTTTTGAGTGAGGCTTGTTAAATACAAGTTTACTGCTTAAAAACAACCCCCTAGGTTAACAGACCCGATAACATACGCCTTACCTTCTACTAGGTACGCAGTGTTGAGATGACACGGGAAGTGCGTTATTTACCCCGATGTGCAATTGAGTAAATAACCATGAATTACTAATAATTTTGGTGGAACCATTATGCAACAGTTACCTACCGTAGACTATCAATCGCCAAATGCTGCGAAAGAATTTGTAGAATCTTTAAGAAACACGGGTTTCGGTGTACTAAAAAATCACCCAATTCCACAAGAGTTGGTTGAATCAATCTACAAACATTGGCAAGAATTTTTTAATTCAGAAGAAAAACACGAATTCCTTTTCAATAAAGAAACTCAAGATGGTTACTTCCCACCAGAAGTCTCTGAAGTTGCGAAAGGTTTTACAGTCAAAGACATCAAAGAGTACTTTCACGTTTATCCAAAAGGTCGCGTACCGGCTCAATTAGAAGCAGAGATTCGTGAATATTACCGTTTAGCGAGCGAGTTTGCTCAAGAGTTGCTAAGCTGGGTACAAGCAGAAGCGCCTGCAGATGTGAGAGCGAGATTCTCTATTGATCTCAAAGATATGATCAAAGAATCAGAGCAGACATTACTGCGTATTCTTCATTACCCACCAATGACAGGCGATGAAGAACCAGGTGCAATTCGCGCCGCAGCGCATGGTGATATCAATCTACTTACTGTATTGCCTGCGGCAAATGAGCCTGGTCTGCAAGTGCAAAGACAAGATGGCAGTTGGTTAGACGTACCTTGCGACTTTGGTTCGCTAATTATTAACATTGGTGACATGCTGCAAGAGGCGTCGGGTGATTACTTCCCATCGACAATTCACCGTGTGATTAACCCTACGGGCAAAGCATCGACGAAATCTCGTATTTCATTGCCGCTATTCTTACATCCAAGACCGGATGTTGTGTTGTCAGAGCGTTACACTGCAGATAGCTATTTGCAAGAGCGTTTGAGAGAACTTGGGGTTAAGTAATCTAGACTTACGATAGCGAATAACCTGAACGACAAGGTTAAATCGATAAAGCGACTTGATGTAATATTGAGTCGCTTTTTTATTATGTGTCTAACAATCCCTAATCTCTGTTAGTCCTTGTAATTTGACGATTATTGCAATTTTTCACTGACAATCCTCACAATCTGTGCAATATTAGTTTTTTTCAAAATGAAGAAATTTCTTGAAAAACTTAATGACAACGCTGTCATTTGTTGTGTAACATCAATTCAACATGAATGAAAAACCGTGTCTAACGAAAATAATAACGCGGTCTAATCCAGAACAAGGTAGGGGTCTTTACATGATGGCTAAACAGGTTAACCAAGACCAACTATACATCGGCGTCGATGGTGGTGGAACAAAATGCCGCGCTACAATTTATTCTCTTCAACATGGCGTTTTGGGTACGGGTCTAGGCGGTCCTGCGAATCCCTTACATGGTTTAGAGCGCACGCTTGAATCTATCATGGTGTCGACACAAATGGCGTTACAAGACGCGGGTCTTCGTGTTGAACAAGTACATGAGCTAAATGCAGGCCTTGGCCTTGCAGGTGTTAACTTACCCGCGCTCTATGACAAAATCATGCAATGGGAGCATCCCTTTAAACAAATGTTCCTTACCACAGATTTACACACCGCGTGTATTGGTGCTCATGAGGGTAGCGATGGTGCAGTGATTATTACGGGCACCGGCTCCTGTGGTTTTGCCTTAGTTGATGGTAAAACAGTGAACTATGGTGGCCATGGTTTTGCGCAAGGCGACATGGGCAGCGGCGCTTGGATGGGGTTAGAGGCGGTCAAAGCTGCGTTACTCGATCTTGATGGCCTTGGCGAAAAAACATCATTGAGCCAAGTATTACTAGAGCACTTCAGTGCGAAAGGGGCGATGGGTATTGCTGAACAAATGGCTGGGCAGCCGTCTAGTGGTTATGCAAAGCTGGCTCGTTATGTATTAGAACAAGCCAAGCTAAATGATGAAATTGCTCTTACTATCGTAAAGTCTGGTGCGGAATATATTAGTCGTTTAGCAAAGCGTTTACTTGAACTAAACCCGCCTAGACTCTCTATGATCGGCGGATTATCAGAGCCACTACAACCATGGCTCGACCCAGAAGTTGCAAAGCAAGTCCAATTACCGAAACAACCTCCTGAAATGGGGGCAATTTACTTTGCAATTCAAAGTGCAGGTCAAGAATTAAAAAAGGCGAACTAATGACGACTCAATGTTATTTTGCTCCAGAATTTTTTGATGGTGAAAGTGTTAGAAAAGACGTTTACTTCGAAATAAACAACGGCCAAATTGGTTATATCAATGAGTCGCAAGCGACCAATGTATCTAAGCTATCAGGGTTAGTTGCACCAGGCTTTATTGACGTACAAGTTAATGGTGGTGGCGGTGCATTTTTTAACGCCGAGCAATCGACGGCATGCTTGGCGACTATGGTTAAAGCACATGGTCAATTTGGTTCTACGGGATTAATGCCAACCCTTATCACTGACAAAATTGAAGTGATGCAACAAGCGGCAGATGCAACAGCAGAAGCGATTGTTACTAAACAGCCCGGAGTGCTTGGGATCCATTTTGAAGGTCCACACTTATCTCATCCTAAAAAGGGTACGCATAGCGAAAAGTTCATTAGACCAATTTCAGAGCAAGAGTTTGCGGTTTACGCGCGTCAAGATTTAGGCATCAAAATGGTGACTTTAGCACCTGAAACTGTGCCACTTAGCGATATCGAACGCTTGATTTCATTGGGTGTGAAAGTGTGTATCGGTCATTCAAATGCGGACTATGACACCGCTAACGCTGCACTTAATGTTGGCGTTGATGGCTTTACGCACCTATTTAATGCAATGTCTGCGTTCACTTCCCGTGAGCCGGGCGTTGTCGGTGCCGCGCTTTGGAATGACAATAGCTGGTGTGGTTTGATTGTTGATGGCCATCACGTTCATCCATTGTCGGCGCAGCTTGCGATTCGTACTAAGCAGCGCGGCAAAGTGATGCTAGTGACGGATGCCATGCCTCCGGTTGGGACAGATGATACGGAGTTTGACTTTTTTGATGGCAGAAAAGTTATTCGTACTGGTGATCGGTTAAATTCAACAACCGGTGAGCTTGCTGGTAGTGTATTGGATATGGCAAGTGCGGTGCGAAATACCGTCAATACGCTTAACGTGAGCCTAGCGGAGAGTTTGCGCATGGCCTCTCTTTACCCTGCGCAATATCTTGGCCTGTCTCAAAAGGGGCATCTAAGATCGGGTGCTGATGCTGATTTCGTGGTGCTCAACAGCGATTTGATTGTGAAGCAAACCTATATTGGTGGTCAGTTGCTGTAACTGATTTGCAATTGAATAGTGGACGGAAACGGCCGCTTAAGTTTCCCTGATAAAACCCCGCAGCAGTACCGCGGGGCTTTGTTTTTTAAGCTTAGCCGGTATTTGGTTAAGCATGGGTGGATCGACAACTCAGGAAGTTAATGTCGTGTGCGTAATGATAGAGTCATGATTGCAACGCGCATCAAAACTAACCTTGAGGCAAATGGATTTGCTTGATTGAGCGATCCATAGTTAATGTTTTCACGCGGATAAATAACAATGACAACGAATAATAAGCCAAAGCGACTTGCGTCTTTAGATGCCTTACGCGGCATGGATATGTTCTGGATCTTAGGTGGCCAGTCTATTTTTGCGGCACTGTTTGTATTGACCGGATGGCAAGGGTGGAAGGCGTTTGAAGCGCACACGCTACACAGCCCTTGGCATGGCTTCACTTTTTATGATCTTATCTTTCCACTGTTTATCTTTTTATCGGGTGTGGCGATGGGCTTGTCGCCTAAACGTATCGACCATCTGACCTTTAATGAACGTAAACCGTTTTATCTCAAAGCACTGAAGCGCCTTTTGTTACTGTGTGCTTTTGGCGTGTTATACAACCATGGCTGGGGAACTGGGATCCCAATGGATCCTGACGGTGTTCGCTACGCCAGTGTATTAGGTCGCATTGCGTTTGCTTGGTTCTTTTGTGCTTTGCTGGTTTGGCATACGAGTTTGCGAACCTTGGCCTATGTGGGTGTAGGCATATTGATATTTTATTGGGTATTGCTTTGCTTTATCCCGGTTCCTGGTGGGCAAGCGGGGGACTTAAGTGCAAATGGTGTTGGTAGTTGGAATGCGTTCATTGACACGTATTTACTGCCAGGGATCAGTTATCAAAATCGTCCGGTTGACCCTGAAGGTGTGCTGTCAAGCTTACCTGCCATTGTAAATGCTATCGCAGGTGTATTTGCTGGTCGTGCGATTGCCAATGCACAAACGCAGGGAGAGTGGAAAACCGTTGGTATTTTGGCAGGCTCTGGTGTACTTGTTTTAGCACTAGGTTGGCTTTGGGACATGCAATTTCCAGTTAATAAAGAACTGTGGACAAGCTCATTTGTGCTAGTAACCGTTGGCTGGAGTGCAATTCTACTTGCGGTATTTTACGCGATAGTAGATGTACTCAGCTTTCAACGTTGGGCGTATCCATTTGTTATTATTGGGGCTAACTCCATTATTATTTATTTAGCGTCAAGCTTAGTGAATTGGACCTTTATTAGTAAAAGCGTATTTGGTGGCGTGATTGCCGCCGTGCCAACTGCGTGGCAACCATTAATTGCTGTTTTTGCGCTACTGGCGGTACAGCTTTTAGTGCTGCATTGGATGTATAAACGCCGTATTTTTGTAAGTGTATAATATTCACTAGCCTCCTTTCAAAAAGCCCACCGTTGTGGGCTTTTTAACACCTTTCGATTGCATAGAGTAAAAAATATCCATATTTTTTTTCACTTTTGCTTTACAAGCGAATTATTTCTGATAATAATGACAGCGTTGTCATAATGGTAATAACCTAATGTTGTGTATCCCAATTAGGTTCGATCTGACCTTGCTTTGATTGCACGCGAGGCAAGGCTCAGATCCCATTTTATTCTAATCATCTCAACATTTGGTTAATCGTATGCAAGTAGTCATTTTAAAAGACGCTGCCGAAGTGGCAGCATATGGTGCAGACATTTTTACAACGCAATTAAAGCGTAAAGCTAACTCTGTGTTGGGATTAGCGACGGGTTCAACACCGGTCGCTTTGTATCAAGAATTAATTAAGCGTAACCAAGCGAACGAAATCAGTTTTGCTGAAGTTACCAGCTTCAACCTAGATGAATATTTAGGCCTAGATGGCTCGCACCCACAAAGTTATCGTTACTTTATGCAGCAGCAGCTGTTTGACCATATCAACATTGATAAAAGTAACACGCACGTACCGCCGGGGGATGCAAAAAATCCAATTACGGCGTGCGGCGAGTATGAAGCGCGTATTAAATCTGCTGGTGGTATTGATGTACAGCTATTAGGAATTGGCAGAAATGGCCATATTGGCTTTAACGAGCCATCTTCTGGCTTAACGTCTCGCACTCGGGTTAAAACCCTAACGAAAGCGACGATTGATGATAATGCTCGTTTTTTTAAAGCTGATGAGTACCAACCTCATTTGTCAATCACAATGGGTATTGGCACGATTTTAGATGCTAAAAAAGTCGTGTTATTAGCGACTGGTGAAAACAAAGCTGATGCCGTTGTTGCTATGGTGGAAGGCCCGTTAACTGCAGCGTGTCCGGCTTCGGCACTACAAATGCATCGTGATGCTGTAATCGTCATCGATGAAGCTGCGGCATCTAAGCTAAAAGATATTGAATTCTATAAGCATATTGAAAACGAAAATCAAAAGCTGCTGGACTATCTTGCCTCTCTGTAGTGTGAAATCACACTGTAGTTTTCAAAAGCCCATTTATGGGCTTTTTTTTTGCCTGCACCTTTGTGCTATGGTAGCTTTAAGGTCTCGCCGAGGTGGATAAAATGTTCCAGAACACGAAGGAATAGGGGCTTGCTGTATTACACTCAAATGACGTTAGACAGAGCGTCTAACGAAAGAAAAGATCAAAACTGGTTATTATCTCAAATGGGTGACAATAGTCGCTGGTTATTAATTCAAGACGACGCTAATTTAGTGCGTGCCCGAGATAATGAATTACACTATCTTTCTCGCACAGAAGTCGCTGATTTAGCGCTCCAAGACGCGATATTCTTAGGTCGTGACGAAGCGCACAGCTATTTTGCGCTTGACGTCTCTAAACAACGAGACAAGCTTTCTTTTATTGACTCCGAGTCAGAATTCATCGATATGCGCCAAGTGGGTCGTAACTTACCAAAGCAGCAAGGCTCAATTGGCGTGCTTGCACGAGGCTTATGTTACTGGCATAAAACCCATTGTTTTTGCGGACGTTGTGGGCAACCCAATAAAATGGTTGAAGCAGGTCATGCAAGACGTTGTGTTAACCCTGAATGCCGCCACATGACGTTTCCACGTACAGATCCAGCCGTTATCATGCTTGTCACTCATGTTTTCCCTGATGGCGTTGAACGCTGCTTGTTGGGCCGTCAGGCTGTTTGGCCAGAAGGGGTATTTTCGACGCTGGCTGGGTTTGTTGATCCCGGCGAATCGTTAGAGCAAGCCGTGATAAGGGAAGTGATGGAAGAGGCGGGTGTTGAAGCATACGACGCCACTTATATTGCCTCACAGCCTTGGCCGTTCCCGTCATCACTTATGCTGGGGTTTATCGCGAAGGCAAAAACCACAGAGATTTTTGTCGAGCAAGATGAGCTTGAGCAAGCTAAATGGTTTTCACGGGCGGAGCTTAATACATTTTCAGAGTGGGGCGATACAAAGCCCGGCTATAAACTCACCAGAGAAGACTCGATCTCCAGATATTTAGTTGAATACTGGCGTGCACAATCAGAAGAGTAATTATGAAAAAGCATACTAAAATCGTTGCTGCTGGAAGAAAAGCAGAATATACCAAAGGGGTAGTAAACCCAGTTGTTCAGCGCGCCTCTACCGTAGTTTTTGAGAGCGTTGCCGAAATGCAAGAAGCGATAAAAGGACGTGGACATCGCACTTTGTTTTACGGCCGCCGTGGCACCAATACCCATTTCGCCTTGCAAGATGCCATTACTGAGCTTGAAAATGGTGCGGGTTGCGCCTTATATCCGTCTGGTGCTGCTGCTATCGCACAGTCACTACTGTCATTTTTAAAAGCAGGCGATCACTTACTGATGGTGGATACTGCGTATGAACCAACCAGAGATTTGTGCGATAAGCTGTTAAAAGGCTATGGTATCGAAACCACTTATTATGACCCTATGGTTGGCGCTGGTATTGACGCGTTAATTCAAGACAATACCAAAGTGTTGTTCTTAGAGTCTCCAGGTTCAATCACCATGGAAGTTCAAGATGTGCCAGCGATGGTTGAAGTTGCAAAGCGCCGTGGCGTTATCACTATGCTTGATAATACGTGGGGTAATGGCTGGCAGTTTCGTCCGCTCGATCATGGTGTTGATATCAGCATTCAAGCCGCAACCAAGTATATTGTTGGGCATTCGGATGTCATGATGGGGGTTGCCGTTGCAAATGAGCGCTATTGGCCTGAGCTTAGAGAGCACTCGTATTTACTTGGTCAATGTACCTCTGCAGATGATGCTTATTTAGCACTACGTGGGTTACGTACTATGCCTGCGAGGTTAAAACAACATGAGCAGTCGGCAATGACAGTGGCGAAATGGCTCGAAGCGCATCCGCTCGTGGATCACGTTAGACATCCCGCTTTTGAGACTTGCCCTGGCCATGAATTCTTCAAGCGAGACTTTGATGGCAGTAATGGTTTATTTTCAATCGTAATGAAAGAAGGTAGCCAAAAGGCGATTAACCGCTTCTTAGATGCTTTATCCCATTTTAAAATGGGTTTCTCATGGGGCGGCTATGAAAGTTTAGTTACAGCCAATAAAACCATGGAGCATTTGCGATCAACCACTGGTTGGACATTGGGCCCCGTGATCCGCCTTCACATAGGTCTTGAAGACGTAGAAGACTTGTTAGAAGATTTAGAACACGCACTTAAGGTCTATGAACAAAACCTCGGTAAATCTTAAAACCTCGATCAGTATTGGGTGCTTCACTTTTAACGAGGCACCTCGGATTTATTGAGCCACAATAGCTGTTGGATCAAGACTGAAAACTGTAGAGAACAATACCAGTTTGGCGCAGTTTAAGCGTAAGGCACAGGGAACCTTTATAGGGAGGTTATGTCTAAGAGCGATGTCATGAAAGTATTGCAAACTGAATTCAAGGAAAGGTGATGAAGTTAAACAGATTGATTATGTTACCGATAATCTCACTCAGCGCTTGTGTAGTAATGCCTGTGCAAGATACTGCTCACACCAACAAGTGCGAGATTTCATCGGATAGAAAAACCCTAAAGATAGTCGATGTTGCAGATGAAACCAATACGTATTATTCCGTGAGTGGAATTATATTAACGCCGATACTCGTTCCTACTACTGCTATTATTTCGGGAACTTATGTGCTGGCAAATAATGCCTATCGTCTTGGGGAAGAGACGATAAAATGCGAGAACAAATCTTAAAACTAACTACAAACTTATTTAATTGTTGCGTTGTGCTCTGTATTTGAGCGCAGCGGGTCAAAACCACTTGTGCGACATGCTTGGTTTGCTATGTTTTACTTTTATAATGTATCGTAAGCGTCGCCAGAACCACACCTAGCTACTGAATACGCTCAGCCTATAAAGTACAGCTCTGACCTCAATTCGGAGCTGACCATGCCTAAACACAAAACCGCAGAGCAATGGCTGAAACTTATCGAACAACAGGAACTCAGTGGTTTGTCTGTCACTGACTTCTGCACGCAGCACAACCTTAGTACCAAGTCTTTTTATAATCGCCGAAGTAAACTTCGCACTAAAAAACCACCTAAGTCATCTTTTATTGCCGCTAAGCCTGCTGCATCTGAGTCCGTTTCTCTTGTAACTCCCCCAAAAAATGAAACAGTTCATAAGTAGAATTTTCCATTAACTAAAATAGGAAAATTTACGATGAGAAAAAGCAAGTTCACCGAAACCCAAATTGTCAGCATGATCAAGGAAGCTGA
>NZ_JAKKCW010000028.1:0-20268 GCF_021728455.1 Pseudoalteromonas sp. L23
TCAGCTTCCTTGATCATGCTGACAATTTGGGTTTCGGTGAACTTGCTTTTTCTCATCGTAAATTTTCCTATTTTAGTTAATGGAAAATTCTACTTATGAACTGTTTCATTTTTTGGGGGAGTTACAGAAGAGCTAGCAGCATAACTCATCAACTTTAACAAAAATTACACTCAGCTTGTGTATTCGCCAAGCTGAGTGTTTATTTGCAGCACTTCTCTATTCTCACCCAAACACACTTCAATATCCGCGATTCTTGGCAAGCTTCGTATTCCCCATGCCGATAGGCGTTGAAATGGCTGAATAAATTGTCTAACTTGCTCATCACTCATCCCTTTTCCGTTCGATGCTTTGAGCACATGCTCTTGTTGCAGCCGCCACAGATATACTCTGTCGAAGCTCATTCCATTTAAATAAATGAGACTATCTAATTGTGAAAAAATAGCTTGATACTCTTCACATAAAATTTGATTCACTTTTAAGCGAAACGAACCGTCTTTATCAAATTCTTGCTCAAATTGATTAACGGGAGGTGCTAACTCATCGCTAGACTGCGGCTCCACTCCCATACACCATCCCTCGATAATAAGTACCTGTAAACCCGCATCAACTTTTCGCCATTTTGATTTTGGCAACTTCCTATCTATTGATTTATCGAATACTGGTAAAGTAAATGCTTCACCGCGTTTAAATCTGCTCATAACATCTTGTAATAGTTGAAGATCGTGTGTACCAGGTAAGCCTCTTTGTTGAAACAGCGGATGAAACTTTGAAGCAAGTAATGCCCGCTCTTCTGGGTCTAAATAAAAATCATCAAGCGACACACACTTACAAGTAATGCCAACTTCCCTAAGTTGTTTACAAAGAGAATAGCTTAGTGTTGATTTACCAGAACCCTGAACGCCAGAAACTCCGATGACTAACGTTTTATTAGAATTAAATATTCCAAACCCTATTAGACTTTTGGCTAATTCCATATTTCTAAGTATTAATTTTCAAACTAATAACCGTATGATTAGTATAGACTTAAATAAAACAAAAACTCCACAACAAAAATAAAGTTACATTAAACTTGAATAATTTACATTAATAAATTATTTTTACCCTTCATTGATACATAGGCAATAGTACAAATATCGGTACTATTGTATTTTTCACACAAAAACAATAAGGGAAATCACAATGAAACCACTGGGGAAGATACCATTTGCTAAGAGTACTCTCTGCCTTAGCATGCTGGCTGCATCAGCAAGCTTTTACGTAACCGCGGAAGAACAACCAGAAAACGGTGCTAAAGAACAAATAGAAAAAATTACCGTTACCTCTCGTCGTAAAGAAGAAACCATCATAGAAATTCCAATGCAGGTTTCTACTATCTCAGCAATGGACATCGCTGATCGTAACTTAGTATCAGCAGAAGACTTTTATAGAACGCTCGCTGGGGCTGCTTCTCCTAGAGGTCAACTTATTTTGCGTGGCTTAAGTGGAGGTAACACTGCATTTCCAGATACAACCAGCGTTTTTGTCGACGACGTTCCTTTTACTTTTGAAAACTTAAACGACGTAGAGCGAGTTGAGGTTTTACGAGGACCACAAGGTACACTTTATGGCTCAAACGCTATCGGTGGTACGGTTAGGATCATCACTAAAAAGCCTGTACTTGATGAATTTGAATTTTTCGCGTCTACACAGGTTGGAAGTGAAAAAGATGTAGATGGTCTACATCGTAATATTTCAATGGGTGTTAACATTCCACTTGTTGATGATACGTTAGCACTGCGTGTAAGTGGTAATACAGAACATGAACGTTATCAAATGGTTAATATGAATACTGGTGTTCAGGGTAACGCAGATCGAGGCTTTATCCGCAGCCAACTATTGTGGCAAGTGGACCCAGAAACTTCTGTTACTCTAGGCTACGCACATACGACATTCAGCGACACAGGTACGACAACAGGTGACCGTTCTACACCAGGTTATTATTGGGACTACAGCCTAACAGCCAATGAGGAAGCAGCTTACGGATATGATGTCGATTTCTTTAAAGTTTCTTGTCCTGAGACAGCTGAGCGCCCTCAATGTAACGCGGGCAACGCACCAATTGCTAACAAAGGTGTGCCACAAAAATACCAAGTGTGGGACTTAATGGACCCATGGTCTGACTCAACTAATGATCTTTTCACTTTAAATATTCAGGATGATAACTTCCTAGATATAGCGTCTTTAACTTACGCAGGCTCTCACCGTACTTATGAAGAAGACAGCATTCAAACCGGATGGAGTCGTTTAGATGCATCAGATATGTTCCGTACTTGGATCATTGACCATCGCAAATATGAGCGTGTGACTCACCAACTGCGCTTCCAAAATATTGATGTAAACTCGCCTCTATCTTGGACTCTCGGCGCTTACTATGACGAAGTTGAATACGGCTACGATCCAGACTACCAAAATCAATATCATGAAAAAGGCGACAAAGTATCTGCGCTAGCACTTAATTGGTGGGGGGCAGATGCTACACAAATTGGTAAAGACACATTTGGCAACCCTCAGAACAACTGGAACCTTACCAACATTCGTGATTACTCGGAAGAACTCGCATTCTTCGCTGATGTTGCATACGAATTTGATTTAGGTGATTCCGGTAGCCTTGAAGTGAATGGTGGTGTACGCCGTTTTGAACTTAAAGATGGTTCTCACTACACGCAAGAAGGTATTTGGGCAACTTCTGAAGATAATTTAAGTGGTGAAGAATCAGGTAACCGCTATAAGTTCAGTGTTTCTTACCGTCCAAGTGAAGAAATGTCTGTATACGGCTTATATTCAGAAGGATATCGACCAGGTGGTAACAATGGTCCATTAGCAGCTTCATGTGAGGCTGATCCGCTTGCTAAAAATCGTAAAGACCGTTACACGTCTGATGCTATCGAAAACTATGAGCTAGGTCTTAAAGCAAGTGTACTTGACAGAAAAGTGGATTTCTCTGCTGCAATCTATCGTATCGATTGGACTGATATTAAAACCTCAGTATATATGGACACTTGTGGATTTTCATATACAGCTAACGGTGGTGAAGCTAAGTCTGAAGGTTTTGAGTTTGAGTCAACAGCTCGTTTAACTGACGACCTAACGATGTCATTCAACACATCGTACACAAGCTCTGAGATCACAGAAGACAATGACTCTATCTCAGCAAGCGCTGGTGATAAGATGACAATGGTACCGGAATGGAATGCATATCTAGCGCTTGATCAAAATATTCAATTGTTCGGTAAAGATGCGTACATCCGAGGTGAATACTCTTTCTATGACGAATATAAAACACACTTTAATGTTCGTGATGAAGATAAAACACCAGCATATAGTGTCTTTAACGTTTCAGGACGTATTCAGCTAAGTGATAGTCTAAAACTAAGTGTATTCGTTAATAACCTATTTGATAAAGAAACTGCTACCTATATGCGTGCTCGCTCTAGAAACGCCAATAATTCAGCAGCTCAAGAGTATATTAACTACCTAAATGGCCGCACAATCAGCCTGCGTGTTGATTATACCTTCTTTTAAGTAATAAAAAATGTGCCACCGCATAGGTGGCACATTCATTCTATAAACACCTACCCCATCAGCTAATTAAAATTCTTAATATACTGAATCAATAAATTTCTGCCCTGTTGTGGCACATGACCATCAATCAATCTTGGATCAAATGCGGTGTATTTTTTATCAAAAAGATTTTCAGCTTTCAGTTGAATTTTAGTATTGTTATCCAAATTAAAAGAAACGGTACCGCCAATGAGGTAGTAACTTGACTGCTTGAAATCATCTACGGTTGACTCTGGGGGTGCAAGTATCAATGTTGTGTCTCGCCAAATTGCATTTAAAGTAACTTCTACCGCCCCTCTTTTATGAGTAAAGGCAAGCGCAGCAAACTTTTTAAAACTGCCGTTTAATGGCTCGTCAAATAACTGGGTGTATGCACCTTGTATCCATGTTGAGTCACTTAAATTAAAATTAGCATTAACTTCAATACCCTGCATACTCGTCTCAAAGACATTATCAAATGTAAACTCAGCTTGCTCATCATCAATGGATACAAGATTAATAAAATCTTCTAGTTCATTGTTAAACAGTACCGCGTCAAATTGTTTGGACTCGTCTTGATAATGCCAGACCAGCTCTGTCGTTTTTACATATTCTGAAGTTAAGTTCGAATTACCTGATGTAACGTCATCGTTTGAGTTAAGCTCATTACTGACTGGTGTACGAAAAGACTCTCCATATTGTAGCTTAAAAGTGTTTGCTTCATCGTAGCCGTAAACGAATGCAAGCCTTGGCGATAAATTATCGTCTATGTCTTTCACTTCGTCATATCGTGCTCCTGCAAACATACTAAGTTGCTCGCTAAATCGATGCTTAGCTTGAACATAACCCGCATAAGAATCAAAATCCTGACGTAGCGAATAAAATGGCGCGTAGTCAGATATTGTCTGCACACCACCCAAATAGGTATGGTTATAAATAATGATGTCACCAGCAGTTTGGTCATAGTAAGTAGTTCTTACACCTGCTTTACTTTGCTCTTCCTTTGACAACTCAATGCCGAAATTCCATTGTAAATGGTCATTTTGTTTATAACCACCATCTAGGTTATAAGTTAAGTCTCTAGATTGCCAAGCTGGGCCAACTAAAAAGTCACCTCCTTGCGTGATACCTATTTCTGCTGCTGTAACGATGAGCCCTGCACTTTCAATGTTATGCTCAATAAAGCTCAGTTTATGGGTTAACTCGAGTAACTCAGTAATTTGCCACTGATACTCAAATGTTGCCGCATAGTTCTCACTTTTGTGTTCGTTTTCAGGGGAATAACGGGAAAGATTTAAAAACTCGTCAAGTTGAGTGCGGTTAAACCTTACTTGCCATGTTAACGCTTGATGATTGCCGCCAAACACAGCAAAAAGTGATTCTAACGGGTCTTTTACGGCACCTCCAAAATAGCTATCACCAGTGCGTTTATTAAATGCAATATTAGCGTAGACCAGTGTTTCGTTAGACACTTGCTTTGAAATATTGATCGCCGCTTGAGCGCTGCCATGCTCACCATAGCCAACAGAAAGCTGATTACTATGTTTTTTGGTAATAATATTCATTACACCAAGAAAGGCATTGCTGCCATAAAGTGCGGAGCCCGGGCCTCGAATAAATTCAACTTTATTGATAATTTCAATGGGAATGTACGGGGTGTAGACCGACGCTTTACCGAATGAAGACTCATTCAGCCTTTGCCCGTCAATCATCACTAACACATGTCCAGTATCCAGATACACACCACGGGTATGCTCTTTTGGCACGGCTCCAACCCAATCGCCTCGAGTAGATTGAAAGCCAGGTACAAAATTCATTAAATCATAAACATTGTCGACACCTAGGCTATTGATTTGTTCTGAATTAAAGACAGTAATACTAGAGGGAACCGATGCTCTAGTCTCATCGGTTTTGGTTGCGATAGAGACGTTTACATTCAACAGCTCTTCAAACGACAGCTGATAAAGGTCGGCGTCCATAGCTTCTGGTTCAGCGACTACCGCAAAAGGAATTAAGAATGGAGTGACTTTAATTAACGCGCTTAAGTTTTTCATATTATACGAGCTCTATGTTCCCACACTTCACTCGTAGTGTTAGATTACTCTAACCTACGTAGCAGCATATGATTAACTTAATAATACTTGCTCCTAGCCACTACGCAAGTTTTTGATTAGCCTTTTCTTTTAGACCCTAAGCAGATGCCAACTTTCTCGCTTTGAAATATTTAAATAAACCAATTAAAGACGCTGCGATCCAAAATAACTCTATCACAAAGCTTGCAAGGTTAAAGTTATAACAAAGACTAATCAGTAGTAGGATCGCACCACTTAAATTCATCAAGTTATACGTTAAACTATCGGGAGATGCCTTTTCCAGCTGTAGCATAAAGAATGCACCAACAACCAAGAAAGTGCCTGTCATACCGATGATATCGAACATTAAATCGATCATGTTTTTTCCATTTAGCAAGACCCAATAGGCTGGCCCAGTTCCATGGGAAGGGTCATTTTCATTCATTGAAACAGCAAAGCCAAACGGCGAAATAGTAACAAACTGGGAAATTCAAGACAGGACATTTGTCTGATAACAAAAAAAGGTGAGCAATAAGAATTGAAGTAATAACTACTTGAAGGTGACCTTGCCACCAATCATTTTCAGTGCTGGCGCACCTCTCACTAATGTATCCCGGGCAAACTCTTGCTCACAATTGGGGCAGTTTACTTGGTTGGTGGTAAAGTCCTGGGTGATCCGTTCTTTAAAACAATTGACGAGGCTGCCCTTGCCTCCCTTACGATACTTAAATAGCTGCTGGCGGCATCCAGAACAATAAATATCGACGGTTCTAACAGGGCCTTTTTTATTGGGTTTTGCCATACCGAGTTAGCTCATGATCCTAAGTACAAATGCAATGAGCGTAAACTGTAACACATGATAGCCACCGTTGACTAAAAACAGTTTCATCGGGCGCTGCTCAAATATATAGCTTATTCCTAATGAACAGGCGACGAAAAAAACTCCCACACCAAGCCCAACTCCGGTAGCCGCTAACAAAGAGAGCGATAGATCAAGCATCACAGCCATAAACACAGCGGACAACAAAGATAACAGAAATGCGACGCCAAAAGTCATCTTGGGATCGCTCGTTTGTAAGTCAAGCTCTGTCAACCCACACCCCTCCATCCATGTTTTTTGGAACAGCATAGGCGAATACCAAATACCACCTAACATAAAGGAAGACAAAGCGGCGAGAATAATTGCCCAAAGGTTCAATGCTTCAAATGAGAATATCATCGACTAACTCAGCATATTTCATTTTATTTAATAATGAGTATAAGTGAAAACCTACTTATAAACAGGTTTCTTTTGTAATTTCCTCTGCAGCGTTCTTCGGTGCATATTAAGTTGCCGTGCAGTTTCAGAAATATTACCTTCGTTTGCCTTTAGAACTTGCTGAATATGTTCCCACTCAAGTCGTTCTGGAGACATGACTTCTTCTACGATTTCTTGAGTTTTCTCTCCCAATAGCGTTTGTACTATCAAACTGGTACTTGCTGGCTTAGTTAGGTAGTCATCAGCACCCAATTTTATCGCCTCAACTGCAGTTGCAATGCTAGCATAACCCGTTAATAATACAATGCGAGCGCTTGGATTGAGCTGCTTGATTTGTGTTATGAAGTTTATTGAGTTGGCCTCACCCAGCTTCATATCCAACAATATGTAGTCGAAAGCTTCTCGTTTACAAGCCACCTGCATATCTTCAATTAAAGTGACGTGTTCAACACCAAAGTCTTGTTTTTCCAAGCGCCTCATCAATGTTTGTGCGTAAGGCACGTCATCTTCAACAAGCAGTAACTTCATCACTCACCCTTGGTAGTTTAATCGTACATTTTGTCCCATCGGTAACGTCGCTTTCAATAAGCAGATGTCCACCAAGCCGTTCAATTGTCGCATGACTAAGCAGTACTGCCATGCCAAGCCCAGATTCACTATTCACTACATTGTGCCCCAGCTGCGCTAGCCTTTCTTCTGCTATTCCCTCACCTTTATCAAGAATGGTTATCACATGCTCAGTCGGCTCGGAGGTAAATATCACCTCTATGTCCGTCTGTTTTGCTTGCTCATTTGCTCGCACACCGTTACTAATAAGGTTCAAAATCGAAGGCATCAACATAGGATCATCGCACAGCCCCCCCTGAACATTAGTAATATCGAATCGAAAATGCTGCCGTGGAAATTGTAAATTCGTTAATTCTTTTAACTGCTCTGCAAGATGCTCTGCAGTTATCATTTGTTTAGACGCTGACTTTAAATACTCAGTGAATTCTCTAAAGACATTAAGCTGCTCCTTACATTTCCCAAGAGGTTCCGACATTTCTTGAACACATGGATCTTTTGGATACGACTCCTCCAGCTCTTCGTGTAATAGCGCCAAATGTGCGATTGGCGTGGCGAGTTGATGGGTTGCTTGTGCGGCCGCACTACCTAATGCGATTAATTGCTCTTGCTGTAGCTGCTGCTCTCGTAACATGGCAATTGCCCGCTCTTTTTTTCGATTTTGCTTTACCAATATGCTCACCACGGTAACAACGACTATAATAGTGAAAGTAAAGTTAACTAACATCCCGAGCAAGTGAGTGCTCATGTCCATATGGTGGACATGTTCATGAGACATTTTTATATAAAGATAAAGATAAGCCCCAATCGCCCCAGCCGACACCATCAACATGTTGATAGTTGGAATAGTTACTGCTGCAATAACCGTTGGCAATACCAGCAAGGACACAAACGCATTGGTCGCTCCACCCGTCAGGTCCAACAAAATAGTAAGAAACAAAATGTCCGCCAACAATTGCATTGTCATACCAATAGACGCGGCTTCTTTTGTGTTACGGTAGGCGTAAATACTTAATAGCTGAAATACCGACTCCGCTGCCACCACTCCAACCACTGCAACAAAATCAAATTGTTTACCAAAAACTAGAGCTGCGATAGCGAGCATCACTATTTGAATGATGATTGCCACAGATCGCAACAACAACAGTTGACCCAATGCAGAGCTGGGAGAAAACGCAATTTTCATGAAAATATAAGAAGCTAAGCTAAGATAAAAGAATTATACCTAATCTAGCGAAAATAGGTGTGATCGAACTCAGTTATATCGCCGTTTTACAAGCCACAGCTTCGCTTTTATGGCAATACTGTGAAGGATTTGGTATAAATAAAAAATTGGCCAACTGGTCGGATTAGAATAAGAGACACTATGGTTTATGCAAAAATCACGGGCTGGGGTAAGTGCATTCCACCAGCGAGCATCAGTAATGATGAAATTAGCACCATCGTTGATACCAATGATGAATGGATAAGTACAAGAACAGGTATAAAATCCAGACGCGTTAGTCATGTTAGCACTGCCGAACTTGCAACGGTTGCAAGCCAACACGCTTTGGCATGTGCAGGACTTGAAGGTAAAGACATCGATCTTGTTCTACTTGCAACCTGCACCCCGTCAACTATGGTGGCAAATACAGCTTCTTTAGTACAAAAGAATATTGGAGCCGTGGGTGCTGCAGCATGTGATACCAATGCGGCCTGTTCGGGCTTTTTGTATGCATTACAAAATGCCACCGCACAGATCCAAGCCGGTATGATTAAAAGAGCAGTCATTGTTGCAGCTGAGCGTATGACTTGGTATGTAAACTGGGCAAAGCGCGACAGCGCAGTATTATTTGGCGACGGTGCTGGTGCTGTCGTGCTTGAAGCAAGTGAGGAACCAACCGGCCTATTAGGCACCAAAACTGGCTGTGATAGCACTGACAGAAGTATATTACACATTCCAAACTATGGTACCGATATGGACCGCTGTGCAGGCACCGGACCTTCTGACCTCTCTTTTGAGGGACGTGAAATCTTCAAGCGTGCTGTAAAAGGTATGAGTGAAGCATGTGATGATGTACTCAACCAAGCACAGCTATCACTAGAAGACATTGATGTACTTATCCCGCACCAGGCAAATCTTCGTATCATTCAAGCGATCCAAAATCGTTTGGAAATTTCAGATGATAAAGTCATGGTCAATATCGACAAGTACGGTAATACCTCAGCTGCAACAATTGCAATTGCACTGTGTGAAGCTGTCGAAAGTGGTCTTATTAAGCCACACGCTAATATTATGTCGGCGGCATTTGGCGCTGGATTAACCTGGGCTGCGAGCTATTTAAAATGGGGAGAAAGAACGACCCCAATTGCGATGTCGGATGCACGTTTACCTGATTGCGATAAAACAGGTCTTGAGTTGATTGCACCAGCAGTGGCCGCGAGTCAAGCTCAATAACTAACCTACTCTCCCGAATTAAGGTTAATTGCTCGATCTTGCCCTTGGGTGGGTGGTAATATTGCAATATTATTATCGCTCATCCAAGGAGTTTATTGTGCTCAAAGCGCATACCGAGATCTGTCAATTAGAACCACAAGCAATTTGGAAGTTTTTTGACCAAATTTGTGCCATTCCCCACCCTTCAAAACACGAAGAAGCGCTAGCAAGCTTTATTGTTGACTGGGCTAAAAGCAAAAATTTAGACGTACGTCGTGATAACACTGGTAATGTGTTCATCAAAAAAGCTGCAACAAGTGGCATGGAAAATCGTAAGCCTGTTGTACTACAAGCACACATTGATATGGTGCCACAAAAGAATGACGATACAGCACACGACTTCGTTACCGATCCAATCAAACCATATGTTGATAATGATTGGGTAACTGCAACTGGCACTACATTAGGTGCAGACAATGGTATCGGCATGGCATCATGTTTGGCCGTATTAGACGCTGACGATATCAAACACGGTCCACTTGAGGTGTTACTAACCGTTGATGAAGAAGCAGGCATGAGCGGCGCGTTTGGTTTGCAATCTGGCTGGTTAGAAGGAGAAATTCTGCTCAACACCGATTCAGAGCAAGAAGGCGAAATCTATATGGGTTGCGCAGGTGGTGTAGATGCATCCTTAACTCTACAACTCGTGCGAGAAGCGTTACCTAAACACCATCAAATCTTTGAGCTGTCTCTAAAAGGCTTACGCGGCGGACACTCTGGCGTCGACATTCACACTGGTCGTGCAAACGCTAATAAATTGCTCGCAAGATTCTTAAAACACCATATTGCAGACTTTGATCTAAGACTTATCGAGATCAGAGGCGGCTCCCTACGCAATGCAATTCCGCGCGAAGCATACGCTGTCATTAGTTTTGATGAAACGCAAATAAGCGAGTTCCAGGCGCTGATTGAAGCTTATGAAACCATCATTAAGCAAGAATTATGTGCCATAGAAACCGGGATCACATTTGCGCTCAGCACCTCAAAAAGTACCACGTTGCCAATGAGCCAAGCTTCTGAAAGCAAAGTATTAGCGCTTCTCAATGCTTGCCCTAATGGTGTTGTACGCATGAGCGACGATATTCCAGGTGTTGTTGAAACCTCACTTAATATGGGTGTAATTTCTACTACAGATAACAGTTTAGAAGTCCTATGTTTGATCCGTTCATTAATTGATTCTGGTCGCAGTGATGTCGAGGGTATGTTGCGTTCACTGGCTGAGCTGACACAAGCAGACATTGAATTTAGTGGTGCTTACCCAGGCTGGAAACCTGATCCAAGCTCAGAAGTATTAGCTATTTTCCGTGATATGTATGAATCAATCTACGGTGAAAAGCCACATATTATGGTTATTCATGCTGGTCTTGAATGTGGTTTGTTCAAAGAACCTTACCCGAACATGGATATGATTTCTTTTGGTCCAACCATCAAATTTCCACACTCTCCCGAGGAAAAAGTAGAAATTTCAAGCGTTGGCCTATATTGGCAGCAAATGAAAGGGATCTTAGAAAACATTCCTGAAAAGCAGTAAAACTAATCTAAAATTAATTATACCAATTCGGTTATTAGACAAACTAAAAGCCCAGCTTACGTAGCTGGGTTTTTCATAGATTTCAGGCTCTGTGATTGTGATTAGCCGAACTTTTTCTCAAGATAACTAAACATGGTTCTAAGACCCAATGCTTCACCACCAACAGGTCTACCCGGTAACGCTCTCACGTTCCAAGCCATCACATCAAAATGTAGCCAAGGTGTCGTGGCTGGCTCAACAAATTCTTTTAGATACAGTGCAGCTGTTATTGAACCACCAAACGGCGTCGAACCACAGTTAGCAATATCGGCGATATCGCTCTTGAACAGCGCCTTATACTGATCAAACAAAGGCAGTTGCCAAATAGGATCCGCATTACCCAGACCAATTTCCATTAGCTCAGAAGCAATCGCTTGATCTGTAGAATAAAAACCAGGTAGTTCAGTGCCAAGTGCAACGCGACACGCACCAGTCAAGGTTGCAAAATCTATCAATAGCTCAGGCGCTTCTGTTTGCGCTTCTGCCAATGCGTCGCATAAAACCAAGCGTCCTTCGGCATCGGTATTGTCAATTTCAACCGTAATACCTTTACGTGTTTTGATCACATCACCTGGCCTAAAGGCATTGCGAGAAACCGCATTTTCTACCGCTGGGATAAGTACGCGTAATCTTACAGGCAGTTTTGCCGCCATAATCATATTGGCCAACGCGATAACATGAGCCGCTCCGCCCATGTCTTTTTTCATATTACGCATTCCAGACGCAGGTTTTAAGTCCAGACCACCAGAGTCAAAACATACGCCTTTACCAACTAACGTAAGTTTTGCGTGGTTTTCATTACCCCAACGTAAGTCAAGCAAACGCGGAGCATTGTCACTCGCACGGCCCACCATGTGGATTGTTGGGTAGTTGTGCTCCAATAACTCATCACCAATGATTTGTTCAAATGATGCGCCATATTGCTCGGCAAGTTCTTCCATTACTTCAGCCATGTGCTGAGGCATCATATCGGCAGCCGGTGTGTTTACTAGATCTCTTGCAAGATTAATAGACTCGACAGCCGCTTTTACTTTGGCATATATATCAGCATCTTCGATAGCAAGCTTTGCGACAATCGCTGGCAATTCTTTATAAGCAGAAAATTGATACGCCCCCAGTAAAAACGCAATAGCGTGGCTCTCAACTTGCTCAGAAGCGATATCAATAAAATAAGTACCTTTTGGTAACTGCTTTGCAAGATCGCCCAATAGCCAAAAATCATCGTCTTCAGCAATAACAATAACTCGCTCTACTTCTCCAGAATCAGCATTCGGAATAAGAATATTTTTTTGCGATTGAAGTTGTGCGGTTTTTACGAAAAGCTGTGTCGTACTTGACTGCTGCGCTTGCCATGACGCTAATTCTGCAGCAGAGAAGATAGAAATGGGTGTACCCTTCGCAGAGTGAACGAGTAGGTTGTTCATGTAGGCCTCAAATTTATTATGTTCGTACTTAGATTACCAAGGCTAAAAAGAAAATTCACTGTTCCTCGGTTTTTGTTGGCTTTTTTTTCAAGTTGAATGAGCTAGGCAAAACATCCACGCCCACTAATTGACCGACCTTTACGATTACCGGAATGGTAATGGGGGCAAAAGGTAAAACGGCAAACACACCCAATCCTAATCCTTTGAGAATATCCACAAGTTGGGCGTTTGCTGTTTTTAACTCAGCCTTATGCGCTCGCCCCAAAGTATATCGCTTGTATATCTCAAGCATTTCTTTCGTTTCTTGTTTCTCTTGTTCTAGTGCGCATTTGAGCGCAATCATTGCTCTGCGCAATCTTATTTGCTGTCTGCGTTTACTGATCCGAGCAACGCGCATCGGTGCTTTATGGACAACTTTGATCAGTTTCATTAATAAACTCAAAGATAGTGTTGTCCAGAGTCTATCAAAATTTTTAGCACTTTAGCTATTAGCCATTGGTACAAATTAGCTATTCTAACGAGTAAAGTTATACGTAAAGTGTGCAAAACAACGAACTAGAACAAAATCAACCTCAATTACCACACAAAACTGTACAATAATCACTCACACAAAGACTAGCACCTAGCATTGCTCAATTAATCTACAAAAACTGAATAATGAAATTTCCGTAATCTCGCTAAACTTTGTAACAACAAATTATAAGCAACTGGGTGTTTCTCTTCAAAACTAGTTAAACCGTCCAAAAGTTCATCTTCAACAATAACTTATCATTCAACCTTTGCAATTCTTCTTAGCCTAAACAAAAAGTTATTAAGAAAGTTGCAGTTTCAGAAATCACTGCTAATTTTAAAAAAGCGCTTGCCAACACATAGCAAATTAAATTATATGTGTATTAAAGGTAAAAATATTATAAATGGCCTTTTTATTGGTATGACAACAACAATCAACTGGGGAAACAGGATGAAACTAAAAAGTAACACGGTGCGCCGTGCAATTCGCTTCGCGCTCGCTTCAGCAGCAACAACGTCACTTCTTACTACCACCGCAATGGCTGAAGAAGCCAACCAAGCAAAAGCAGATGAAAAAATTGAAAAAATCGCGGTAGTTGGCTCCCGGGCTGCTCCTCGCTCTGTAGGCGAGTCACCAGTGCCAATTGACATCATCGGTGCTGAAGATATGTCGAAAGCTGCGGGCTCTGACATGCTGGAATTACTGAAAGGATCTGTACCATCTTTGAACGTACATGCAAACCCAATCAGTGATGCAGCGACTCTAGTAAGGCCAGCTAACTTACGCGGATTGCCTGCGGACAGTACGCTGATTTTGTTAAATGGTAAGCGTCGCCACCGTTCATCGGTTATTGCCTTTTTAGGTGGCGGTATTAACGACGGTGCTCAAGGTCCTGATATTTCAGTGATCCCTAGTATCGCGCTCAAACAGGTGGAGGTACTTCGCGACGGTGCTGCCGCGCAGTACGGTTCAGATGCAATCGCGGGTGTAATGAACTTTGTACTTAAAGACGCTAGCGAAGGGGGCTCGTTCTCTATTCGTCAAGGTGAATACTACGAAGGTGACGGCGACACGACGGTTATCGAAGGTAACGTAGGTTTGCCATTTACAGATGATGGTTTTGCTAACTTAAGCTTTCAGTACAAAGAAGCGGATGCGACTAGCCGCAGTGTTCAGCGTCCTGATGCAGCAGCTTACATTGGTGCCGGAGTTGAAGGAGTTGGTGACCCAGCGCAGATCTGGGGTGCGCCAGAAATTAAAGATGATATAAGTATCTTCGGTAATGTTGGCGTAGATGTCACTGACAATGCTCGATTCTATATGTTTGGCAACTACTCCGAGCGAGACGTTAAAGGCGGATTCTATTATCGAAATCCACAAACCCGTCCTGGTGTATACTCTAACGACGGTGGTGAAACGCTGTTAGTGGGAGACTTAGATGGTGTAGGTGTGGGTATCGAATGTCCGGTAGTTAACTTGACGGATAAAAATGTAGCGAACATCCCAGCGTATCAATTAATTGCTGCTGATACCGAGTTAGGTAGAAACTGTTTTGCCTTTAATGAAATTTTACCTGGAGGTTTCACGCCGAACTTTGGTGGTAACATCACTGATACCTCTCTAACTATCGGCGTTGAAGGTGAGTTTAAAGACGGCTTTTTGGAGGGGGGTTACTGGGACTTAAGTGGCTCGGTTGGTCGTAACGAATCACGTTACTTCATCACTAACACGGTAAACGCTTCACTTGGCGCAGATACGCCTATGGACTTCAGCCCAGGTAAATACATCCAACTGGAAAAGAATTTTAACTTTGACGTGTCAAAAGGCTATGACTTTGACCTAGCTTACGATGTAAACGTTGCAGCAGGTCTTGAGTGGCATGAAGAAACATTTGAAGTACTTTCAGGTGATGAAGCATCATTTATTGCAGGGCCACTGACTGAGCAAGGCTTTGGGATAGGTTCAAATGGTTTCCCAGGCTTCAAACCTTCTGCAGCAGGAGAATACACTCGTCGTAACTATGCTGCTTATGTGGATATCGAGACCCCATTTACTGAAGAGTTTATGATGGGATGGGCGCTTCGTTACGAAGATTACGATTCATTTGGTTCGACTACAAACTTTAAGATCACGGGTCAATATCATGTTACCGAAGACTTCTCGGTTCGTGGTTCAATCAGTACCGGTTTCCGCGCGCCAACGGTAGGTCAAGCTAACGTGTCTAACGTGCAGACAAACTTAAGCAGTGGTGTATTGGTAGATTCAGCACTATTACCACCAACAAACCCTGTTTCAGAGCAGCTTGGTGGTACTGAATTGACTCCTGAAGAGTCAGAAAGTTACACACTAGGTGCGGTATATCGCTCTGGCGACTTATTTATTACGTTAGATTACTACAACATTGAAGTAACTGACCGTCTAAGCCAGTCTGAAAAAATCGTTTTAAGTGATGCTGACAAAGCAGCCCTTAAAGCGGCGGGTGTTCCTAACGTTGATAACTTAGCGCAGGTGAGCTTCTTCACTAACGACTTCGATACCACGACTCAAGGTATCGACTTAGTTGGTAACTATTCTATGGATATGCTGGGTGGTTATGCAACATTCAGTGCCGCATACAACTGGAATGAAACCGAAGTAGACCGCTTCTCTGCTATCACAGGTGACTTCAAGGTATCTCGTTTAGAAAACGACTTACCGAAGCACAGAGGCACATTAACTTGGGCTCAGCAATGGGATAACTTCTCAGGTTTTGTTCGTATGAACTACTTTGGCGAATACCAAGGCGTTCACGTCGATTATGATGCAACAGCAAAAACAGCGGACGCGACAATCACATTTGATGCAGAGCTTACCTACTTTGCAACAGATTCGATCAGTCTATCTGTTGGTGCAAATAATATCTTTGACCAAGATGCTGAAGAACTAGACTTCTTTGACGCTACAGGTATCCCAAATAACAACTGGGGTGGCAAATACTATGAAACTTCACCATACGGTATTAATGGTGGTTTCTACTATGTGAAAGCAACCTATACGTTCTAACTTTTACTGTAACCCAGAAACAAAGGCGAACTAGCATTAGCTATTTCGCCTTTTTATTTTTATCCTATATAACAAAGCAGTTAATTTTGAATACAAACATGTTGTTATTAAAGCGAGCCAACGAATTATTAGCCGAAAACAAGCTTAGAGAAGCTGAGTTTATGTACAAGTCTGTACTAAAACAGTCACCTAACAACGGTCCAGCTCTATTTGGTCTAGGCCGCATTTGCATGCGTTTAGAGCAGTATGATAACGCAATCTACTATTTAAAAAGAGCCTGCGAACATTTACCAAAAATGCTTGAGCCGCTCTTCGCATTGGCCGATGCATTTTTAGCCGTAGGTTCACCGGTTGACGCAAAAACCGTACTTGAATACACCTTAAGCGTGGCAAAACATAATGCCCAAGCCCATTACCAACTCGGTCAATTTTATCTGGACTATGGCTTTATTGAACAAGCCAAAAATGTCTTTAAAGCGGGGTTAGATTGTCCTCATAGTACAGTGACTGCCTTTATGCTGTACGAACTGGTACAAATGTCCTCAGTCAAAGAATTACCTACATATTTAGCGATTTTAGAAAAATTGGAAAATGAGTTTGAAGCACCGAGACTAAAAACCGTGGTCCACTATGCTCTTGCTAAGTGTCATGAACAATTAGGTAACTTTAATGCAGCCCAAGATAACTATGCTTTAGCGAATGATACACAGCTGCTGATGAGCGAGTTTCGTACTGTAGACATGCTGCCATTTTTTGAATCAATCAAAAAGTATTGTGGCAAAGCGTTTTTTGATAAACCTAGTGATAAGGTTAAGACAACATTTACCCCTGTTTTTATTGTTGGTTTGCCAAGAACAGGTTCGACTCTCCTAGAACAAATGCTAGTACAACATTCACATGTTGGTACACTAGGCGAGAATACCGTGATCAGCGATAAAATTGTCCCTTACCTCAGTAAACGCAACAATTCAGAGTTCCCAGGTTGTTTAGACCAACTAAGTAACTCTATGTTAGATCATTGCCGCATACTCTATGTCGACGAGATAAAGCGGCATCGAGTGTCGGAAGAAGTGGTGATCAATAAACTTCCAGCTAATTTTCAAAATCTGGGCTTAATCCACAAGCTCTTCCCAGAGGCGCGAATTATACATTTAACTCGCAACCTCAATGCAACAGCCTGGTCGGTCTACAGTAATCATTTCGCCGAAAGCGAGCCCTACTTTTGCTCTTTAAGTGAATTTGCCTTGTATGCGCAAGCGCAAAGCGACTTGATGTCACATTTTAACCAATTTATGAAAAGAGATATTTTTACGCTCAGTTACGAACAACTTATTGCAGAGCCTGAAAAGTCCCTCAAACAATGCTTGAGCTTTTTATATCAAAAATACGAACCTGAATGCTTGGAGTTTCACAAATCTAAAAAGCCGGTGCATACCCTAAGTAAGGCGCAGGTCAGAAAGCCAATCAGTACGCAGCCACTGGAAAAGTGGCAGCGCTATGAAGCATTTATTGAGAAGATGATTGCTCAACCACAAAGCGATCAAACCACGCCAGCAAATCTTTAAACTGATCATCACGTGCATGTTTATGGGTTAACATGTCTATGTGCCCATAATTGTGCCGATGGCCGTGCTTTTTTCCATAAATTCTGAGTTCTTGTATCCCCTTTCCAGATTCACGAATAAACGCTTGAATATCGACAGGTTGTGCCAGTGCTTTATCTTTAACGCCAGCAATGTGCAAGATTGGAGGCAACGTCATGTCTTGTAATACCGCGGCATAATTAAAACCGTCATCCGAGTCAACCCATGGGTGCTTCTGTGCCCAGTCAGCGCTTTGTGCATGTGACTTTAAAGACTCATCATCACTTCCCCAACCAAGTCTCTTCGCAGGTAAGTACCCATGCTTTTTCGAATAATAGTGCGCAACGTTAAACCATATCAGGTTTGCTTTAAGTAATTTGCTCGGGTGATTGTTATGTAAACTACGCTTAGAGCCAAAATAAACACATGCTTTAACATGCTGAATTTCTTCAGGAAAGCGTGCAAAAACACTATTCATCAATACTCCTCCCCAAGAATGCGCAATCCAATATTGTGCTCTAGATCCGGTATATCGTTCGATAAAATTCAGCATTTCAGGGATTTCGTGCAAGATTGATTCAGTTTGACCATAATCCGCTTCAGCGTCGATTTTAGGTATGCTCTCTCCTCGCCCACGAAGATCACCAACAAAACAGCGATAGCCGTGTTCAGCTAAAAAAGGCGCTAGCCCTTTATTACTTTCAGTATAAAAAATTTTGCCATTTTCAACCGCACCATGCATAAAAAACACAGCGGGGCCGCTACTATCCGGTTTTGCTATATATCTGAGGTGGAGTTTATGTCCATCTGCTATATCTACTAATAGTGATTTTTGCTCTATCATTTCTTTGTTTTTATTCTTTTAACACTAACCTCATCGTACCAGTTGACTGATTGATAAGTAAACTCTTAAACGAAGCAAATAAAAGGGTTGATATGCCTCTAAGATAAAGCCAGTATTCAAGACTTAAGCGTTCGATTAAAAGTGTTATAATCCTTTTTATTTATTCGAAGAATCCTGTGCACCCAAGAAACAAGCATAATTCAGGCTATGATCTAGACAAGCTTATAGCGATTGAACCCGCTTTAAAGAATTTTACTTACAACCGAGCTGATGGCATAAAAAGCATCGACTTCACTAATCCAGATGCCGTAAAACTGTTAAATAAAGCATTGCTTAAATCAGACTACGATATACAAGTTTGGGATATCCCCGCACAATTTTTATGCCCGCCGGTTCCAGGCAGAGCAGACTATATCCATGCGTTGAAAGATCTGTTAGATGAAAGTAACTTGCCAGATAAGGTGCAAGGCGTAGATATTGGCACTGGTGCCAATTTGATCTATCCCATCTTGGGATCAAGAGAATATAACTGGCGCTTTGTGGCCTCTGACATCAATCCTCTTGCTGTGAAGTGTGCCAAAACCATCGCAGAACTAAATAAGCTGCCGGTAAAAGTGATGCAACAAAAGCAGCCTAATCACTTTTTTAAAACAATAATAAAAGCAAACCAGTTTTATCATTTTTCAATGTGTAACCCGCCCTTCCATTCCAGTGAAGCAGATGCAAATAAGGGCACGCAAAGAAAGTGGAAAAACCTTAACCGAGCACCACAAGCCTCGCTAAATTTTGGCGGCCAAGCTCAAGAGTTATGGTGTGAAGGTGGAGAAAAGCGTTTTATACTGGATATGATCTCTGAGAGTGCCACTTTCAAAGAGCAAGTTTATTGGTTTACTTCCCTTATCTCTAATAAAGACAACGTCAAACCACTTAAACAGCAACTTAAACAGTTCGCTGCAGAGCAAGTAAAAGTGATCGAGATGGAGCAAGGTAATAAGACAAGCCGTTTTATCGCCTGGAGTTTTTTCACACCCTAGCAATGTATATGGTGGGCTCGAGCTCACCTCGCGTGACTCTCTATACCCCACCGTTGCATTACTGCAACGGGTTTTGAGGTACATTTTTTGCTGGAACTTCATTGCAAGCCATCGGTGGGTGAACCACCTCTCACCATGTTGCACTGTGCCTATACTGTGGTAGGAGCGAGTTTACCTCGCGAGATTTTTAAATCACACATAGCAAAAAACCCGTCGCATTGCTGCAACGGGTTTTGATGTACATGGATGTTCGAATGTCGATGAAGTTCATGGATGAACGCTTTTCATCAACCTCTTATTTGGCCCTGGCT
>NZ_JAKKCW010000029.1:0-19307 GCF_021728455.1 Pseudoalteromonas sp. L23
TCAGCTTCCTTGATCATGCTGACAATTTGAGTTTCGGTGAACTTGCTTTTTCTCATCTTAAATTTTCCTATTTTAGTTAATGGAAAATTCTACTTATAAACTGTTTCATTTTTTGGGGGAGTTACACTATCTGTTTTGCGCCTTCACGCAAAAAGTCGTCAAATTCTGCAAAATGATGAAACCTTTTTTTAAGATCATTCATTATGGTCATGAACGATCAGAGGTTGACTGCCATGAACATGTAACTGTGACGACCGACGACATTTTAACTAAAGCATACGGCGGTAAAAGTTGGCAAGATAGTTATTGCAATCACAGCACATTGGACATCGCTCATCATAAATTTAAACAAAATGTTCAACGAGAACTAGAAATTAGAGTTGAAGCTGGAGACGCTATTTTATGCTTTTGGGGTAATAGTATGGAAGAAGCGGTATCCATGTTCGAGGAAAAATGTTTCATCATAGAACCAGGCATCGGCTACGATGGCAAGGGATGTTTTGCTCCTTTCAAAATATTCGAGTCATATGCTCATATGAGCTATGTTTACGGTCAATTGGGGATAACACATCCCAAACGTTACGACGCAGTAATACCAAACTATTTTGATTGTGATGATTTCGAATACTGTGAAGCTAAAGATAACTATTTTTTATATCTTGGTAGGATGGATCCCAATAAAGGTTTAGTAATAGCTGTTGAAGCAACGAGAAAAGCCAACGCTAAGCTTATTGTCGCAGGTCCGGGAGATATCAATCACCTAAGTTATAAAACAATTCCAAGCCATGTTGAGTTTGTGGGTTATGCTGATTTAAATAAAAGAAAGCATTTACTTAAAAAGGCCAAAGCTCTCTTTCTGCCAACTATTGTTCTTGAAGTGTTTGGGGGCGTTATGATCGAAGCCATGTTGAGTGGTACACCTGTAATTTCTAGTGATTGGGGCGGCATTCCAGAAAATAATCTACATGGCCTCACAGGGTTTAGGTGTCGTAACGAAGAGCAGTTTTACTGGGCAACCAAAAATATAGATAAAATTTCTTCAAAACATTGTAGAGAATGGGCTGAAAACAACTACTCAATGGAACGCGTTGCAAAAATGTATTCAAGCTACTTAATAAGTCTAAAAAGAAACTTTAGACATCAAACTAGAGAGCAAACGTTGCAACAAGATTACTCAGAGTTAGCAGAATTAGACTGGCTTAATAAGTACTATCCAGCGATAGAGTCATAAGTTAAGCCTACCAATTTAACTTAATCTTGACTTCGGATAAGAATTTAAAAAATCAAAGGAACGAATAGCTCACTTCCTGACCAGTTCATTCGACCAAAAGAAACGAGCGTGAATAAGTTAGTTGAAACCTATTGCGAGGGTCTGTCACGTCATTCGCGCCAAGAGAAATAAGGTATTTGAAAGCATTGCTCAGGATAGCAAAGGCACCATGGTCTGATCGTTTAGATTTACACTGCATTTGATCGTCAATCACATAGGTGAAATTGTGGCGTTGAAGCTAACAAACGTAGATGATCGAAAGCTGGTGACAGAAATGGCCTACACGCTCTTTCGCAAACTCTACGGTTACAGAAGTTACATAAACACAGCACTGTCAGGAGAACTCATAGGGAAACAATGTGAGAAGTGCAGGTCAAACAAGCGCTTTGCGCTGAATGAAAATATAGAGGTTGGATAAATAATAAGTGAACTTTTATATTTACTTTGCACTAGATAACGATATATCGGTTAATACAATCATCAAATCCCATTAAAAAGCGCCTACTGGAGCGGAAGTTTTTAGATTTTGTTGGTATTAGTCCAAAGCATTTAAGTAAACTTGTACGCTTGCAAAGCACTTTAACACTAATCGTAAAGACAGCCTCACTAACATCGCGTACAAAAGTAATTGCTATAACAATTTCACTTTAATAAGGACTTTAAAGCATTCATAAGAGTTAAATTCTCGAAATTTTTTCGATAACGAAAGCATTTTCTTCGCGTTATTTTTAGATGCAGAAGGCAATCGCTGAGGTCTGCATTCGCCAATATAAATATGTTGCTATTTTCGCTTTGCACAACCAGATATTTACAGCCTGAAATCATGGCGAAATTTACTATACTGTAGCGAGCTCCATTTTGTCGGCCTTCATTTCGACACTTTAAGGATCATAAATTTGTTAATTTTTAGGGGACCAAATATGAAAGTCATCTGTTCATTGTTTTCAGCTGTTCTGTTTGCTATTACCACATCCGCACTTTCTTATGAAATAGGGAAAAAAGCAGTAAAGAACGAGTCCGCCCCCACCTTTGATACGGATAAATTAGGAATCGTCGGCATCGAATGGGAGCGGAACCACGAAAAAATGACTGTATTAGCTTTACAGTGTTTGGCCGAAGCAAATATCAATGAAACTGAAATCACCAATATGCCGAACGAATGCAATTCACAGATTTCAGAGAATAACAACATTGACATATATTCATCGCCCAATAAGTATCCGGAGGCGATTAGAGATTACTACCAACTGGTAAAGTCGATTAGATGGTCTGATGATCCGACACGGCAAGTGCAGAATAAGGATAGAACCGCAGCCAAATTTGCAGCTACCATAAAGCGTGTTTGTAACCGCAGACTGGATGATGACCCTGATAACAAGATTGATATTACAGATGACGGATTACTTTGTGCCAGTCATTTAGGGGAATTACAATTTTTACACTCCATGGCATCAGCTAACGGCATACCAAGCGAGAAGACTCTGAATAAGGTTATCGAATGGTCAAATTTTGCTTTCAATCTATCTCTTGGTTCAAGCGACCTTAGTCAACCGTATTGCGACCACTGGTCTAGTGGTGAATACCCAAATATTGAACCAGCGCTTGGGGTAGACAATGTAAGAGCAAAAGGCTGGTGTGAGGAAAGACCTATTAGTTTTTGGTCTCGTTTATTTAACACTGAGCTTTGGAATGGCAAACAAAAGACTTTCAAGGGATTCAGTGTTGCAACGACGTTCAACTTAGCGTGTGACGGAATGTTTATTTCCGCTAGCTGTACGGTTATTGAAAACGAAGATGAGGTTCGGATGGCTGCATTAGGGTCAGTCTTACATTTGATTCAAGATTCATATTCAAAAAGCCACACTGATAGAGGAGCCCCTGGAGTTTCACCTTCTGTTAAATGTGATCCAGTAAAGGCTTTTCGGAGTTACAAGGATCAGAACACACAAATTCATACGAAGTCGGACAAGTGGCCCAGTTTTGATTCAAACTGCCGCAATCGAGAAGAAGGAAACACAGTTGATCCAATTACGGCTTCTGCACAGATAATTTGGTTGCACGCGAACCCAAAGACGACAAATACAACTGTGACCACACTTATTAACTCTGTATATGGAGAAGTTCCAAAGGGCGTGTTGTCTACTGCTGGTGAAGGCTATTCAGCTGAATAATGGAAAGGAAAACGTTTACGCATTACTGACGCATTCAATTTATAACTATTGAAACTACAAACCAAATCATAGAACAACTAGAGGTATCGGAGGATGTCAGCTTAACACCTTCGATGCCCTAAAACCTAAAAAACTTTATAAATCTCGCCAGAATAACACTTAATCATTAGAATTCATTTTTTGATTTATAAAAGTAAAACAAAGATAAGATAACCAACAAAATAGCAATACTAAAAAAGAGTTCATTAAACTCTCCGTCAATAAAACTAGCAATAAAAAACAATAAAGTAGCTAAAACAAACCCGATAACATTTGAACTTTTCATAAGCTAACCCCCATATTGCAAAAAATCCCACAGTTTGGGGTTCTAGGGATTTTCCCCTCGAAAGTAACATAGAACCCCTCTAATACTAATTAGCTGGTGGCATTACCTGTTAAAACATATACATATGCCAACAAAAAGTTATTACTTTCCAACATATCTTAGGGCCAATCTAAAGCTTTTAAAGTTGGCTGCGGGTCCATTCGGATCTGAACCACTGTGTTGTTCGCTTCCAAAGAAACCGCCATAGTATCCACCCCGCAAATAGATATCTTGACCAGAAAAGTCGTTGGTCATGGTAAAGTCGTAAATATAGCTATAAAGATCGTACAAACCATAAGCATTAGGTGGCGCTATTGTGCCAACTCTAAGCATATCATTGCTATGGGCTTGTGCTGGGGACATACCAGATAACTCCTTGCCTTGTTTGTTCAATGGCAGAGAGCCGGAATAATATTGTGTTGTAGTACCTGCACGGCAAGCATGGATCCATTCTTCTACACTTGGCAAAGAAACTTCCCAACCAGTGCCCACCAGATCACTATTCAATTTTGCAGCGAAGTCAACACACTCTTGACGAGTTACTTTATTCACTGGGTTATCATCAAGTTTAAACTCACTTGGTGTCGAACCTGTCACTCGCTGCCATTCTATTTGACTAATCTGAAATTTCCCTACGTAATAAGGTTCCAAGTGAGGACGGTGCTCACTTCCACTCATTAAAGGTGGCACCAACCGCATCAATGCTCTAACACCTAAGGTATTCAGGACTATTTCTAATGGGTAACCTGCATCAACATACTGTTTTTGTGTTAAATAGGCCTGTGCACTGCCGCTCGCTAATGTCACACCTTTACACAGTTGCTCAAAGCTTTCCAACTGTTTGACAGCAGATATTTTTATTTTGCTCTGACTGATTAGGTTATGTAAAGCCAGCTTACCCGCACTATCGGGTAATTCAACCGGAGTAAAATCGTTTGTAACTCCGGCATAAGCGATACCGGTTAATTCCGATATTTGTTTATGCCAAGTAGTTAAGTCGTCCATGGAAAATTTACTTAATGAATCGTGGCCACAGGCTCTTGCCATAATTTGCATAAGGTGTGTACTGGCATAAAAGAAACTATCCAGATCATCCGCTCTATCAGCTATGTTCAGTTTATTAACCAGGTTTTGATCCTGAGTAGCAATTCCTGCCGGGCAGTTACCTGAATTACAAATTCTTGCGCCAACACAACCGATTGCCTGCAGCACACTGTTTGATAAAGCAATACCATCCGCTCCTAGCGCCATAGCTTTGATAAAATCAGCCGGAACCCTTAGCCCACCTGTAATGATTAGGGTTACTGAATCTGAGGCTCCCTTTTTTATTCCCTGAGCATCAAGATAATTTCTTGCTCGGGCTAGCGCAGGAATAGTTGGAACAGAAATATGATCTCTAAATATATTGGGTGCAGAACCTGTACTGCCGCCTCGACCATCAAGGATGATGTAATCAGCAGTGGCATCCAAAGCAAACTGAATATCACGTTCAATATGGTTTGCGCTGATTTTAAAACCAATGGGTACGCCGCCCAGCCCTTCCCTTATCAGGTCAGCAAAGTCTTTGAATTCACCCGGACTTGTAAAGTCCTCGTAGGTAGGAGGAGAGATTGCTGTTTGGCCTTCTGTAATATGACGCACCTCAGCAATCTCTTTGGTAACTTTAGCGCCTGGTAAATGACCGCCGGTACCCGTTTTCGCGGCTTGCCCGCCTTTAAAGTGGAAGGCTTCAACTTTGCCGTTATATTTTTCAAAAAAATCTGCTTCTTTACCTGGTTTAATACCGTTTCGAGCAGTCCCCATTTCAAACAGGTAACGATTATTGGCGGCCAGTTCCTCTGGCAGTATTCCTCCTTCGCCAGAGCAAATGCCAGTTCCTGCGTAGTTTGCTCCTTTAGCTAACGCTATTTTAGCGTTTTTTGATAAGGCACCATAACTCATGTCTGAAACAAACATGGGTATATCCAACACTAAAGGGCTTTTAGCTCTGGGACCAATAACCAGCTGAGTATCGACGGTTTCTCCGTCAAATAGCGGTTTTTTTGCGAGTTGGGCAGTTAACAACTGAATATCGTCCCACTTAGGTAAGGTATTTTTGGGCACTCCCATTGAAGTATTGGGGCCGTGATTGATATGGCCTGACTCATCTGACGCAAGATCTCGACCGAGTTCAATCAGTTCTATTATGTCAGCTCGTTTATCTTCAATACTGTTTTTGATCTGTCTTTTTAATTCGGTATCCATATCTTTACCCCTTTATTTTGCACGCAAGTATTCTGTTAGAACAGCTTTTACATCATCGGGAAACTGCCCACTTGGCGGCATAGGGTTGACGGTTTCATATAAACGGTTAATGATCCGCTCGCGTATTTCAAGCCGCTTAAAGTCGGTTTCCGTGACCAATCTAGGTGAAGCCATATCGCTGGTATGGCAGAAGCTACAATGGTCCTGGAGATATTTAAGCGGTTGTTCTTTTACCCTGGTCATAGTCCAGTGTTCGTCCCATGAACAGTTATTGTCTTTCGCAGAACAACCTTTGATGTGTTTTATAGCCTTGATATAACGAGCGATGCTTTGTTTCTCGCGCTCGGCGTTTCGTTCAGCCACTGAATCGTACCCAAGCCTAAGCGGCAGTAACCCATCGATTAGTACTTTCTTGTCGTGAAAGCCTTCGTTTCTCAATGACTTGGAAACATTACTTAAGTAAAGTTTTGAGCGAATGTGATACTTTTTAACATCATCAGGGTTTAGCTGCCCAAGTACAAAGCCTGCGTGCACAAATCGATCACCGTAGTCAGCGTTACCGATGGCATGACAAACGGTACAAGGCTTGGCTTCCTCGTCCATTAATCGCATCGGGTGATTCCATTTAGCCGCCATCAAGTTGTTATAATACTTATCTCCGATGTCAAAACCTTCAGATTGAGCTAACTCATTTATATAAGCTGCAAGCTCTCCTTTCTGATCAAACGGTGATATAGGATCGTACAACATACCGGGTCGACGCTTTGGGATAACACTTTCACACTTGGTATTTAGGCGCTCGCGACGAGGCATATTTTCCCTAGCCACTTCACATTCCTTTATGCTGTTGTAATGCTGAGAGCAGGATTGAGTTTTAGGATCGACAGCACAAGCAACGGGCTCTGTAAAAGGAAAACGTACAAATGGTCCCTGAGAATGACAGCCGACACAACCACCAACAGGTAATGACCAATGTTTGACCGACTCGGGATCAAAGTCGGTAAAGTTTGGCGGTGGAATTTCCTTACCAGTAACCAGAGGAATAGCCGCTATATTTTCAATTTTTGTACTGCTTTCCTCCGTTTGTTCATTCACAGAAGTTAAGATCCATTTCCCCTTAACTTCCGCTTCTAATGTTGGCTGACCAGCAAAAAAACAGGTTTTCCCAGTATCTCTGTTGTAACCTATCATGCCAAGCTCATTATAAAGATGTGGGTCATCCATTATTTTGTTGTTTTTTCTACATATATAAACCCAATCAACTTTATTACCATTAGCCAATACATTATTAATGTATTTAATTCTGTCACCAGGAACACAGCCAACATTTTTCATATCGCGAAATATAGCACTGGGCTTATCACAAGTTGTAACATCAGCAAAACCACTACTATTAAAACTGACTTGCTCACTTCCACTACCAAACCTTGGAATACTTGCTGGTATGTTGTGGCGGTTCAGAGAAACAACTGAACCGTCTGCCATAGTCCTGGTCATAGGGATCGGCTGAGCCAACGTGCAGTCAACCTGTTCAACAGGGATTTGACCAAGCTCTTCTTCACAAATTTCAAAGTATTTTTTATTAATCAAAACTTCGATAGTGGTTGGTTCTGGTCGCCTTTTGGTTATAGGGTCACCCTGCCCTGAATATATATACCCATCAGGTAATTGTTGAGTACTGTTAGCCTCTTTTGCAACGACGAAAGAGCTAAGACATGAGAGAAATAAAATAACTTGGACTACATTTACCATAACAAACCGCCCCTGATTAACTGCCAACGTACTGTTGACCGCAATGACTAACAAATATATAAAAAAATTAACACAAGGCCGTTCATGATGATATTACATAGTATTACATTCAAGCTGACTTGAAATTCGTTGGGAGAGCCGCAATTATCTTGTTTTGCTTGATTGACTTTGCAGAAGATAACCCCCCATTTTAGTTATATCAGGACTTCCAAACTTGAATATCGATATATAGCTAGATGGGGTTCGATGTTACTTTAGAAGGGAAAATCCCTAGACTTCCATTTTGATGCGATAAAAGGCACCTTTTTCGACGTGTATCAAAGGTAAACGCCTCCGAATTACCCCGCTCCAAGATAAGCTTCGCCAAAACCCAACCTAGTTTGTGAGTACACTCGACTTATAAACTAACGTTCTGATCAGCCTTATAAGGTGGCATGTTAATGACGGTGAAGAAGTCTTTGTCGTGTTAGATGGTGTTGTTGACATGTTTTATAAAGAGAATGGTATTGAGCAATCAGCCCTGTTGCAAATTGGTGATATTTTTTATGCATCAATTGGCACTGAGCATGTTGCTCATCCTCGTGGAGCGCCGAGAATTTTGGTCATAGAATCAGAGGGAAGTGTATAAAAACTAGTGTAAGCATGATCCACTACCCTTATTTATACAAACAAAGAAGTGGTTTAGATGAACGAACTAATGTAGGGTTTGTTCAGATGAGTTGGTTAAGATAAACGCTAACTTTTCTATATTAGCTTTTGGTTCATTCCTTGAACTTTGCAACTAAGGTAAGCAAATTTAAAGCGGGATTAAAGGCAGATACATGCCTTGTCATTTTCTTTAATGTTGAAGTTTATGAGTCTTAAGACTGCCTATTGATGAAACGTTCAGCACGCGCAAAGAGCTTGTCACACTTATCTTTCTGCTCGCTATACTCAACCGTATCTTCCGCAAGAGCATCAAGCACTTCTTTTGCTTGACGATATTCACCTACCACTTGTTCAAGTTTACCTTCAAAATCCTCTTTCCGTGTTTTTTTACTACTTTGTCTTCTTGGTCTAGCCATAACTCACTTCTCTTTAAATCAAAGCCCCAATAATTTCTTTCGCTCTCGTTCAGACAGAATATCTTCGATTTTTCTTCTTACAACGTGAATATTATTTGACTTACTTTTATCAAGAGCCGCGTCTTCGCCACTCTTTTTTTCGACTGCTTTTTCAATTTAAAATCCTACCTCTCAAAACAAAATAATATGAACGAAAACGCATAAAACTCCCTTTCTATGTGAGTTAAAAAACGCACATCGATTAAATGGAGTTTTATGAAATTATGGTATTAATATTGAAATGGACTTTTACTTTGAGAGGTGGATATTGACTGGAAGTCCTCTCCAGTCTATTCGCCACTTATACTAAAGTAACGTTAGCAGCATTTGGACCTTTAGCCCCCTGCTCAACATCAAAGGCCACTTTTTGACCTTCATTCAGTGTTTTAAAGCCTTCGCTTACAATTGATTTAAAGTGAACAAAAACATCTGGACTACCATTTTCAGGTGTAATAAAACCAAAACCCTTTAGCTCATTAAACCATTTTACTGAACCTAAAATCTTGCTAGACATATATACCTCGATATATTAAAAAATATTAGTTACTAAGTATGTAATAAAGGAAAAGATATCGCAGAGCATATATGACGAACTGGTTCGAAAGGAAACTGAGAAGAACTTGAACTAAATGTTACATTAATAGGTAACTTATTGAGTCACCCACTATACACGAAATATGACTAATAGATATAAGTTTCTTTTTTATTTTATTTATTCAACAAAATCAACAGCAAAACCTTTAGCATTACACCCTCGACTATAGATGCTTACTACACCTCACCCAAATATTGGATCATCCGTCCTGAGTGTTTCTCTTCTTTAAAGTCACAACTGATTAAACGATTCTGAAAAAAATTATCTGTTAAGCAGCGGGTGTCGTGGATATCGCCGCTTGCTAATCGTGATGGGTGTCACTTATTTTGCCTCCCACAAAGCTATCTGCACTGCGAATTAGGAAGCTATGCTGGTAGTTTTTGCAACCCTTGCAAACAGCTTCATCGTAAAAATCGTAGAAGATCTTACAAGCAACTTATTCCCCCTCCATCACACCCGAAAAGCGTAAGTCGATATGCAATGTGCCGACAGGATGTCGGCCAAGTCTTGTCTGGTACAAGGACGTGCCTTACAAGACGATTGCGATACCAATTGTATTAGGTAAATGAGCTATTTGAAGCGGAGAAATAGCTTTAGTAGCTCCGCTCTCGCGTCCTGCTACCGCCAAGGTACCTATATCCATATAGGCAAGGCAAAAATTTTGCTATTTAGTTTTTCTAAATAAGAAATTTTTAACGACGCTAATATGGTATTTCACCCTTCAAATTGATTGGAGACTTAGTGCAATTGGTATTATATATCGGCTTAGGATTTGAAGATTAAGTGTGATGTTGGGGCGACGTTTTCTTGGTTTGCTCGATCGCGTTGTTTAAAAAGAATGAACGAGAAGCGCATGGATGCGCTTTGATATTAGCCAAGGAGGGTATGCTTGATTAGGGATGTAAATCACTGACACCCACCACTAATTATTATAGTGATAGGTGTCACTTATTTTCTTTACCTAGCTAGTTTTTTAAAGTGTCGGTTAAGTTATTACGGCTTAGCCGTGCTTCGAGTTGCCAAAAAGTAAGTTTTGAAGTCGATAAAGGCCGACTTACTGTGAAGGAAGGGCTGTAAATTTCACTAAATTTATCCCACTTGATGTTGCTTTGTTTAAGCACATTGCCCATGCAAGTGGATGAAAGCTGTAGTGCATTTGATGGCAGACAAAACACCATGTTGTCACAAACAAGTAGCGATACTTTCAGGCTATTTGCTTTGATATATTGAATCGTGAGCATCAAATGGCCTAAGTGCAGTATTTCATTATGCTCAAGCGTGTCACTATTACTTAAATCTAACGCGGCATTGTTTGGTGTATTTATTAAACACGCTTTTGCTAGCATCAATTGCCCTGTAAATCGCAGCACTAACTTGTTAACCCAACTTAGTTGTAAACTTACATCACGGGCGATTAGCCACCACTGTATTTCGCACGGGCAGTTTTCAAGTCGCTCAACCATATAGTCGTGTTTTTTCTGATCAGAAATACCCAATGCAATCACCGCACAATAAGGCGTTAACGTATCTCTAATCAGATAAGCAATTAGCTGGTTATCATAAACTATCTCAATTACACCTAATGACTCAGCCATAGCACTTTTCCTCCGAGCCATTTTCCTTCGAAAGCAAGGGGATATTCTCAATATCAATACGCTGATTAAGCGTTAGTGTATCCGGCACAATATGGCTAGCAATCACCACGATACCGGTTTTGCTCAACTGATTGATAAGCTTAACCATAAGTGAAATATTGTAATTATCGAGCGCTTCAAACGGTTCATCTAGTAGCACCACATCGGGCTTAAATAATAACGCTCGTGCGAGGTTAAGCCGCTGTCTTTCGCCACCAGAGAGCTGTCTGCCACCCGAGCCTAGCCATTGCGTTAATACGCCTAGGTAAGACAGATTAACGTCATTGAGTACCTGCTTTTGTATGTCTTGCTCTATTTCATGACCTAAAGAAAGGTTTTCAGCTAAGGTGCCATCTAATACGGGTGATGATTGCCCGCAGTACACAATGCGCTCGTGTAGTTTGCCTAATTGTTGGACGATGTTGCCTTGGTTAAACGAGATGCTGCCTTGAAATGGCTGTAGTCCCGCAATTGCTTTTAATAGGGAAGACTTACCAGTCCCAGAGCTGCCCTCAAATAAATAGCAACCGGCATTATTTATTTCGATTGAAATGGGAAATCGTTGCACGCTGCAAGCGGTTACATTATCGAGGCTCAGCGTATGAATTGCTTGGCTATGTCGGGTAATTTTTGGTGACGATGATTGTGCTTGCTTCTGTGCCTGTTTATCGACAGTCTTTGCGACAGCTTTTTTAGCATTATCTTGCTTGGCTTGAATAAAATCTACCAGCCCTGTTTGCGATTGCAGTAGCTTGCCCAGCCAATCGTTAATGCTTAGCAATAACATGGGCACTAAAATAAACAATGCATTTTGCGATGCCGCGCCAGCATACTGCTTAAAAAGCAGATATAAAGCTAAAATGGCGAAAAGCTGTAAACAGAGTTGGCCGTAAAACATCGCCTTTTGCTGTGTTTGTTGCGCTTTTAACAGCTTAGAGGTTGATGCAAATTGGTTGTCTAACAGCTCAGTTTGAAGATGCCAAAGCGGTGAGCTGTGTAACTTATCGTCAAATACAGTGACAAAGCTCTCTTTTTGTTTGGCAATTTTGACCGCTTGTTTTAAGCCAAACACAATGAGCAGCGCATAAACTATAATAAAAGCAATCGTTACACACAGCACATAAATAAGATGACTTGGAATAAGCAAGTAAACACTGACATTTAACAACAGTAAGGTAATAAACATCGCAGCATTTTGGTTTACCCAAGCAATCCAAAGCGCAGCTTGTTGCTCTGTGGTGGTGCTCATTGCCTCAACCTGCGCGCTGTTTTTAACCTGTTCAAGCAAGCTTAAGTTATTCAAACTTGTTGCAAATAGCGTCATTCGTTTGGCTTGTAACGATTTAAAAAAGCCACTGTGACCAACTAATAGTGCCGCATAGCCAGATGCAATTCGAATAAGCGCTAAGGCCCGAATAATAACGGCGGGTAACATGTAATTTAAGCTACTGCCCATCACACTTGCCGCGGCAATAAACCAACTTGAAACCAGCAATAACCCCATTGCCGCTAGGCTATAAGCCACACTCAGTAGCAGCGCCAAGAAGTTGGTTTTTAATGTATTAGTTTGCATGACAAAGCACCTCGCCAAACTCGTTGATGTGCCAAATATGACTAAACCAGCGCTGTGACTGCGGCTTATGACATGCCCAAATAACGGTTTTATCTTTTAGAACCGTTTCAATTAAACGACAGAGTCGCAAATGTTGCGCGTCACTTAAAAACGCAGTGGGTTCGTCGAGTAAATAAAGGTCGGCATCGCACGATAATAGCCTTGCTAAACTCAAGCGCTGTTTTTCACCGCCAGAAAGTGGCGGACACTCGTCCATAGGCGTATTAAGTCCCTGTTTTAAATTTTTATACCAAGCCATTAGCTCAACTTTTTCTAACATTGTAAAAAGCGCTTTATCAGAGATTGGTCTGTTGAGCATTAAGTTGTCGCGCACAGTGCCGCGTAAAATACAGGGAGATTGTGTCAGCAGCGCCACTTTTTGTGTGGTTTGGTGGCTTGCTTGGCGCTGTTTGCTAAGCGCTTCAAATAACAGTGTTTTCCCAGCACCTGAGGGAGCACTTAACCAAATATGCTGGCCACGTTCAACAAATAAATGCTTTGCAAAAACCGCCGTATTAACGACCTGAAAGTCATGCCAATCAATGCTAGGAGAAAGTGATATATCAGAACTTTTTTGACTGTTACAAAGCACACTAGCCAGCTCTGATGCCGCAACTTGGGCTGCGGCTTTTTGATGGTATAAATTGCCTAACTGTTTAAGTTCGCTAAACACCATAGGCACAGCAATGAGTAAAAATAACCCATCTGCAAACACCAGTTTGGGCCCTAAGTTTATCTCTTCTAATAGGTTAAACCCGACATAAACGGCAATTAGCGCCATCGACAGCGTCGAAAAAAAATCTAAAACAGTTTGGTTTAAAAAAGCCACTTGAAGCACTTTCAAAGTACTGGAATTAAGCGTGTTTGAGCTTTGCTCAAGGCGCTGTGTTTGAGAGCCTCTGGCAGAAAATACATTGATCAATTCAATATTGCTCAAGCGATTGGCAAACATACTGCCTAAACGCTCAAATGCCACAAAATAGGTGTTATGTAAGTGCTTTGTCCCTTTGCCTATGATGATCATAAACAGCGGCACCACAGGCAAACAGACTAATAAAATAATAAATACAAACCAGTTCACATAAGCAATCACGCCAAGCAATAACAAAGGCGTAACCACCGCAAGCCATTTTTGCAATTGAAATTCACTGATAAATTTCAACATCGCATGAAGGTGCTCGGTGCTTAGTTGCTGCCAGTAAAAATGACTATGTTGACGAACTAACGCGTGCTGCCCTTGCTTAAAAGCGCCATGTAATTGCGCTTCTAAATCGGCTAAGCTGGTTGCTTGTAATGCCATTAGGCGGTTATGAGCAAAAAGGTTCAGCACTAAACTTGAAACTAACGCCCCAGCTAATAGATTAAGCGCCCACTCATAGCCTGTTTTGGCGCTAAAGAAATGACTCATTACCAGAGTATTTGCATCACTTGCGAGCAATCTGGCCACTAAAAAGCTAAATGCTGCGAAAGCCGCCAGCTGGCATACAAAGGCACTGCTTTTGAGTACTAAAACACCCATCAGCGCATTTTTTACCTTTTGCTGCTGGCTATGTAACAACTCGGTAGCGGCGACCTCCATGTCGCCAGTTGCTGCGTGATTGTGTTTAACCATCGCTTGTGTCGTCTCTGTCCATGTCTTCGGTGGCTTCTAGCCACATCGCATTAATAATGCCGAAAGAACATGCTAATAAAACACCTAGAATCCAAGTGAAATACCACATAAGCCACTCCTTAATAAATTGTGTGTGGTTTATCTAAATCTTGCGCTTTAATGCGTCCACGCATCACATAAAAACTGTATGCGGTGTAACTCAATACAATTGGCACAAAAATACAGGCAACGATAAACATGGTTTTGAGCGTTAAATAACTCGATGTGGCATCCCACACTGTCAAACTCGCGTTTGGCATGCTGCTACTTGGCATAAGGAACGGGAACATGGCAGCGCCTGCTGTTAAAATAATGCCCGCCATCATCAATGACGACATTAAAAACGCCCAGCCACCGCGTTGTTGCTTGCTAAACCACGCTGAGCCAAGCCCCGCAAAAATGCCAAGTACAGGGGCAATTAGCATCCACGAGTAGGTGCTGTAATTGTTTAGCCACGCACCCGATACCGCTTCAACCGTTTTGGTCAGTGGGTTTGATGTTGCTAAAGGGTCAACGCTTGAGGTGATCACATAACCGTCAATATTGGCAACGACCACACCCGCTAACATAAAGAGCAACACAGTCACTAATGACAAATAGAACGACACAATTCGCGCGCGCGCGAGTAAATTCCCCTCGGTTTTAAGTTGCAACCAGTTAGCGCCATGAGTCAACAACATAGCGACCGATACCACTCCTGCTAAAATGGCAAACGGATTAAGCAAGCCAAAGAAGCTGCCGGTATAAGTCGGACGCAAGGTGTTATCAAACTCAAATGGTACGCCTAGTAGTAAATTACCGAACGCCACACCAAAGATAAGCGCAGGTACTAAACCGCCACAAAATAGCGCCCAGTCCCATGCTGTGCGCCAGGTTTTATTCGGCAATTTACTGCGATAGTCAAAGCCTATTGGGCGCATCCATAAGGCAATGAGTGTCAGCGCTAAAGCGATATAAAACCCCGAAAATGCCGCTGCATAAATAAGTGGCCACGCCGCAAAAATTGCGCCGCCAGCAGTAATAAACCACACTTGGTTACCATCCCAATGAGGGCCGATTGTATTGATCATCACGCGACGGTCTTCATCGCTTTTTCCAACTAACGTAAGCAGTGCACCCACGCCTAAATCAAACCCGTCGGTAATGGCAAAGCCAATCAGCAATACACCTACTAAACCCCACCACACTAAGCGTAAAAATTCATAATCAATCATGATTGTGCTCCTTCAGCCGATAGTTGCGCATTGCCATCGAAAGGCGTGCTTTGTTGCTCTGGTACAGGCCCTTTTTTGGCGTATTTCTTCATCAAGTAGAAGCCAATAACAAACATCACCGCATAAAAACTGGTGTAAGCAATTAAGGTAAACCACACTTCACCCACGCTTAAGTTTGATACCGAAGCATGCACAGGCAGCACTTCGGCAATTGACCACGGCTGGCGACCAAACTCTGCGACAAACCAACCCGCTTCAGAGGCAATCCAAGGCAGAGGTAAAGAGAACAGCGCCAGTTTTAACAACCATTTAGGTTTGGTGATTTGATGTTTAGTGCTGTAGTAAAATGCAGCGGCAAAAACGAATAGCATAATAAAGCCCGAGAACACCATTATTCTAAAACTCCAGAAAAGTGGTGCAACAGGTGGAATGCTGTAATTTACCGCTTTTTCGATGACTTCTTCACTTGGGCTGACAAAGTCATTGGTAAATGGCTCTAATAACATGGCATAGCCCAAGTCTTTTTTATGTGCTTCAAACAGCGCCATTTGCGCTTCAGTTGCGTTACCACTGCGCACGGTATCGAGTAAATTTTTAGCAACCAATCCAGATAAAATACGCTCACGATGCAGCACTTTGTGCTCTTTAATGCCCATCACCTCTTCATCAAGCGAGCGCGTCGCGATAATGCCCATCAGCCAAGGGATGCGCACCGCATATTCGGCTTTTTCTTTTTCATCGTTGGGGATAGCAAAAAGCGTAAATGGTGCAGGCGCTGGGTGGGTATCGTATTCGGCTTCAACTGCCGCGAGTTTTACTTTTTGTACATCGCCAAGCTCATAGCCACTTTCATCACCGAGCACGATCACCGATAAAATTGACGCTAAACCAAAACTTGCAGCAATCGCAAATGAGCGACGCGCAAAGGCAATATGCTTATGTTTTAAAAGGTAATAGCTTGAAATAGCTAACACAAACATTGCGCCTGTTACATAACCTGCTGATACGGTATGTACAAATTTAACTTGCGCAACGGGGTTAAACATCACCTCAGCAAAACTGGTCATTTCCATACGCATCGACTCGAAGTTGAACTCTGCACCTACTGGGTGCTGCATCCAGCCATTGGCAATTAAGATCCAAAGCGCCGAAAAATTAGAGCCTAACGCCACAAGCCAGGTTGCCATAAGGTGCCTGACCTTTGACATTTTATCCCAGCCAAAAAAGAACAAGCCAACGAACGTGGATTCTAAGAAAAACGCCATTAACCCTTCAATTGCCAATGGCGCACCAAAAATATCACCCACATAATGCGAGTAATATGCCCAGTTCATACCAAACTGGAACTCCATCGTTAAACCCGTTGCCACACCTAGGGCGAAGTTAATACCAAATAACTTTCCCCAAAACTTAGTCATGGTCTTATAGATTTCTTTGCCCGTCATCACATAAACCGATTCCATAATGGCCAGCATAAAACTCAGGCCCAAGGTCAGCGGTACAAATATGAAGTGGAACATGGCGGTGAGTGCAAATTGCCAACGAGACAATTCGACCAATGCTTCATTCATTTCGAACTCCTTTAGATTAGGTCTCTTCCTGATATGGCAGAAAACATACCAATCTTGGGTATAGTCAAAAAATAAATAATGCATTGTTTTTAATAGTTAATTTTACATTTCAAAAATTCATTCGATAAATGATAAACTTACCAATCGACATTTTTGTCAGACAAATTGAATGTGAAGACATTTTTGTCACGGTTATTTTTTTACAGTACACTCATTTTTAGTAAAACGGTAACGAACTAACTTGGGCAAGTGTGCGATATGGCAAATTCGGTGATCCAAGGTTTAATCAATATTATTGATAAACCAGCAATTTTTATTGACCTAAACTATGTCATTGTGGCAGTGAATAACGCCTATCGTGATACCTATCAAACACCGATTGAGCTGGGTAAAAGTACCTGCTTTGCCATATCGCATAAGGCCAGTAAACCCTGCGATCAGATGGGTGAAGCTTGCCCCATGCTAGAGTGCAAAAAAACCAATAAGCCAACCAGTGTCGTGCATATTCACGATACCCATTTAGGTAAGCAATATTGCGATATTGTGATGAAGCCTATTTTTGACGAAAACGATATATTAATGGGCTTTGTTGAGATCCTCGATAAAATCGACTTTGCCTCAGTAAAAGCGCAAAAGAATAAAATGCTTGGTCAGTCTGACGCCTTTAAAGCACTGATCAATAAAGTAAACCGCGCTGCCAAAACCGAAATTTCGGTATTATTACAAGGCGAAACCGGCACAGGTAAAGAGTTAGTTGCTCGCGCGTTGCACGATGCAAGTAGGCGTAAAGATAAACCGTTTATTGTAATTGAATGCTCCGGCTTACCCGAACAGTTATTTGAGTCTGAGTTATTTGGTCACGAAAAAGGCGCGTTTACTGGCGCCACAAGCCAAAAGAAAGGCTTGGTCGAAATTGTTGAAGGTGGCACTTTGTTTTTTGATGAAATTGGTGATGTACCACTCAATATGCAAGTAAAACTGCTGCGATTAATTGAAACACAAAGCTTTCGTGCGGTTGGCAGCCTAAGACAAAAACGCACAGACTTTCGATTAGTCTGTGCAAGCCATAAAAACCTGTTAGAAATGGTTGAAAAAGGCGAGTTTAGAAAAGATTTATACTATCGGATCGCCACTTTCCCGATAAATTTACCGTCCCTGAAAGCCCGTCAAGCTGACATCGCGTTATTAGCTAAGTTCTTTTTAAAACACTCTGAATTTAAAGACAAACAATTCAGTGAAGCGGCACTTAAAAAGCTCGCGCAATATGCCTACCCCGGTAATATTCGAGAGCTAAAAAGTATTGTATTACAAGCAGCTATTTTGGCCGATGACGATGTCATTTACGACACCGACATCCCTTTCGAAAATACAGCTAATTTGCAGCATACAGCAAAGCCTAACGCAGATTTAGCACAACTGAATTATGACAAGGTATTTGATGTAATATCGTTAGAGCAGGCCGAGCAAAGCTACTTAAAAAAAGCGATCGAACATTTCCAAGGTAGCACCGAAGAGCTGGCCCTTAAATTTGGTGTCAGTAGCCGCACCTTGTATCGCAAACTCACTAAATATGGTTTGTCGCTTACTAGCAAAAACAGTTAATACATTCTCAGTGATAGCTAAAAATCTACAGAGCTTTGAGACCTGGGGTCAAGTTTTGCACCGTGCATGATATAGATGCCCGCCGTCAGCTTTTGGCACAGAGCCATCCTTCGGCTCTAAAACGAGCTGTTGAACAACCGAGATTTGAGCGACGACACTTAAACCAACGATCGCCTTGCGTTTATGCGAACCACTACACCTCACTCAAATACTGGATCATCCGTCCTGAGTGTTTCTCTTCTTTAAAGTCACAACTGGTTAGACGATATTGAACTAAGTTATCTGTTAAGCAGCGGGTGCCGTGGATATCGCCGGGTAGAAACTCTCAACAACCGCCGGCTTTGAACGTGTTTGTTCCTCGGGATACGAAGTGGGTTTCGCCGCTTGCTAATTGTGATGGGTGATGAGATGGACGCTCCCAAATCGGCGTCAATGCGCCAAACTGATAGTTGCAAACACAGTTATTAGGAGAGTCCATCATGAATAACGTTAGCACGCTTTCAATTGATCTAGCAAAAAATGTA
>NZ_JAKKCW010000003.1:0-502286 GCF_021728455.1 Pseudoalteromonas sp. L23
GATGAGTGGTTAGATATTTATAATTATGAGCGACCTCATGATTCACTTGGCGATATGACACCAATTGGCTATCTTGAGGCTGCATAAAATTCTATGAAATAGCTGTACTAAATTGGGTGGAGTTACACTTCAACACCAACGATTAGCCAAGGTGCATCTCCCGTCGTTTTACGCTCTAAGTGCCATATTTCGTGGATAGGTTCCTCTTGCATGTCGCCGAGATCACGATATTTTCCAGTAAACTTAATGCTTACTTCCCAAACGTCAGGACGTGTATCAGCACGAACTAACTCAGCGTCAACAAACATCACCTCAGTGTTAACGTCACCTTGTTGCTCTCGTTCACGCTTGAACTCTTCAACCAACTCTGGGCTCAAGTATTCAGAAACCGTCGAAAAGTCGTTGTTATTCCAAGCGGTTTGGATGGTTTGATAATGCTGTCTTGCGCCTTGTAAAAAGCCATTGATGTCAAAATCTCTCGGCAAATTCATAGGCACGCTACTTGCGCCAAAACCACCGCCAATTGGTCCTTGGCTTTGAAATTGCTGTGGTGGAGTATTGTTGTAGCCACCCATAGGTGGCGCGCCGGCATAAGTTGGCTGCTGTTTTCTTGCAAGCATGCCCTTAACCAATTTGAAAATTAAAAAGGCAGCAGCGGCAAGCAGAATCATCTCAAGGAATTGGAATCCTTCAAAATCATCGCCAAGCATCGCGGCAATTAGACCACCGGCTAGTAATCCGCCAAGTACACCGGCCATAATGCCTTTTTTACTCGATTTAGGCTTTGCTGTAGATTTTGCATTTAATGCTTGTGTATCAGTTTGTTGCTTTTGCTGAGTCGTTTGCGTTTGCTGGGTTTTGCCTGAGCTCTTACTACCAAACTTCTTTCTCGCTTCAGCATTAAAACTGGCTGTAAATAAAAAAGAAACAAGGGAAAGTAACACAATGAAATGTTTCATAAAGTTCCTATATACCAAAATAACTGTCGCCATTGTAAAGAACTAACATGGCTATTTAAATAGGTATGTACCTCAATTAAATTTGTATTTTGAGAGGTTTAGTAAGGATATTGAGACACCGCCCCAAAGGGTGGGGCGGTAGCATTATAACCAGCGAAGTGAGCTTGTCACTTCTGATTGGAAGGTTTCAATTGGCGCACCTCGGTTTGCCACCAGTATGGTATTGGCTTTACCATCATGGGCAATTAAGCCCTCAAAGCGGCTATCACCAAAACTATCTTTGCCGTCAATCGTACTTTGTTGACCTGCTGGCACGACAAAAACCGTGAGTGGACCAAATTCGGATTGCATAACCAAGTGAAGGCTTTTTTGACCTTTAAAATTACAAAATGTCGCGTAAACCACTTTACCCGGCAAGTTGTCGAACTTACCCCCAAACATCGCGAGTTTCTCATTCACGGTTTGCAGTGACACTGTTTCTTGCTTCTGCAGTGCATTTTCTTCGTAATACACATGAGCAAGCGCATGTTCACCGGTATCGACAGGGTGTCCAAAACCGCCAAAGTAAAAGACCACGGCGGCAAAAAATACACTGGCGGCAATCGCAAATGGTGCGGTAGCGCGTCTAAACCAAGACGCTTTCACCACTTTTTGTTCTTCCGTTTCAAGCTCCTTTTGTTTTGCAATTATCTTGTCAGCCAACCCCTCTGGCACATCAATATCGAGTGATTTACCCAAGAAATCGTCGAAAGCTTGCATTTCTTCGACCAGTACTTGCAACTCAGGTTGCTGTTCGGCCTGTTTTTTGACCTCTTCATCATGAGGATCAGCAACGAGGCGGCGTCGAAATTCGAGTTCATCCATTAGTTTGATGCCCCCTTTATTGGTTCATATTCAGTCGTTAAAGCGTCTTTCAGCTGGTTTCGAGCACGGTATAATCTTGTCATCACCGTGTTTTTATTCAGCTCAAGTATATCGGCGATTTCATCCCCAGAACATCCCATCACCACTTGCAGAAGCAGTGGTTCACGATATTCTGGTGCTAAGTTGGCTATTTGTCGTTGCACAACGGTTTGCTCCATTGCATCATCCAAAGCCGAACTGGTATCGTCGACCAGCGTATCTTGTTCAACCTCCGCATAGTCAAATTGCTTACGCTCAAAACGACGTGCATTCTCTCGTCTTAAAATAGTTAATAACCAAGGCTTTGCTGCATTCTCATCTTGTAATGAATCGAGTGCGCGCCAAGCCCGCAAAAAAGTTTCTTGTACTAAGTCTTCTGCTATTGTCGGATCGCCAGACAACCAATAAGCGAACTTATATAGCTCTTTGTGGTACATCCGAACCAGTGACTCGTAGTGATGTTGTTTACTGGCCATATCTATGAGACCTATCTTTTTGCAGGTTTATTTCAACAAAAACTCATTTTATTTTAGTTGATTCTGGGAGTGTATCTCACACCAAGCATAATTGATCTGTTAATTATTTACTAACAAATCTAATTCGTCTTGCAATAAAAAAGCGCCCTGAGGCGCTTATTGGTATAGATTACCTAAACTTTGGCTTTTATTTGTGTGAACAGTGCTTTTAACACTGGTTTTAACTTCACCATATAGTTGAGACAAGTCTACTTTTTCTCTATTGCCTCCATACAACGAGCTTTGCAGCGTTTGTACTTGTGCTCGCAATGAGCTGGGTTGAAGTGCTAGCCATTGTGCCATGGTGATATTTTGTTGTTTGATGTAGTGCAGTAGCGCTTGATAAAAGCCCGCTGGGTTATCTTGCTTAACCGCTTTTTCAAACGAAATAAAAGGTGCTGAATTTTCATCAGTGACCGTATTTACTATGGGGCTTGCGGTCGGTTTTGTTCTTAGACGCCATATTAGTAATGTTATTAGCCATAATGCGTATCCGAAAGCGGCGAGTCCCCACATCCACAGCGGGATAATTTGTTCTGTGACCACGTTGGTTTGCGTAGCAGGTGATGGGTTTACGCTTGGGCTTGAAAGCGGCTGCTGGATTGGAGCTGTCTGTGGTAAAGTAGGCTGGTTTGGATCGAGAATCACGCTGATAGACTTACTTGGTAACGTCGCAAACTCTTCACGTTTAGTGATTGTATTAAACCAGGGGAGTTTTACTTCGGGCAGAGTAAAATCACCTGCAAGTTGCGGTAGGTAAGCAAATGAAATGGTTAACTGTGAGATGACTTTCCCATCTCGGGTAATTTGCTTGCGCTCTGACGCGTCTGGATAAATTCTAAATCCATTAACGTCTTCAAGCTGAATGTCAGGAAGCTGCTCTTTAGTAACACCTACTGCAGTGAGTGTTAATGTTCGCGTAATAGGCGTTCCAACGGTAAATTCAGCGTCTTTGGGCTGCCACTCTTCAGAAAAATTTAAATACTCACTTGGTAACCAGTTGTCAGCAGCGTTGGCTGGGATAGGGGACACTGAAAAATCGATGGTATTGCCAACCGCAGAAGTTGCCATTCTACGATAGCCATCTCTGATCTGCCCGTTGAAGATAGGTGGTTCAATAGTGAAATTGCCACTCTTTTGCGGTTGGATCATGTATTCTCGGGTGAGCACCATGAAACGTCGGCCATCTATAACTTCATATTCTTCATGGCCTTTGCCCAATTGTGTGAAGTTAGCACCGTCTGAAACTGGAGCACTTAGTTGGCCATCTAGTAACTCCTTTCCTACATATAGTTTAAGGGTATAGAGCGCAGCCTGTTGAACATATAGGTTTTTTGTCTTGAGTTCGGTTTTTACGAATATATCGTTGCTTTGCTGTTCATCATCACGAGCGACAACTTTGATTTCGATCGGCTGGGTCGTTTCACCATCTACCTCTAGCGCAGGAATGGTGTAAGTACCCGGAGTGCGCGCAACGAGCTGCATCTGCCAGGTAGTGGAACTTGAAACGCTGCCATTAATAATACTGGTTCTAGAGCTAGTATTTACAGGGCTGGTGACAAAATCATTACTAAGCGCTGAAACATCCGGAATGGTGCCTTTGACCTTACCCTCAGCGATAATCGACAACGTGAAATATTCGCCTGTCAGTACCGGGTTTTTGTCTACGCTTGCTGTGAGATTATCCAAAGCCAACGATGTCTGGCTTAATATCAACAAAGACAGAAAAAGTATAATGCGTTTTACCATGATTTTTCAGCTCCCCTTGGCAGACGTCTTTGTTTACGTTGTTGTGCTTCTAATTGCATTTTATTTCTCAATAATATGGCTGGATCATCAGGTACTTTTCTAAGCAGTTGATTAAGCTGTTGCGCTTTCTCAATTTCTTCAGGGGTAAGTGGCCGACTATCTTGCATCATTGCTGCCTGTGCCTTTTCTTCATCCTGCGGTGATTGTTCGGGATCGGGCGTAGGTGCGGCTTGCGCTTGCTGTTGTTTTTGCTCTTGAGTTTGTTCCTCGGCTGCTTGCTGGTCTTGGCGGGCAGCATCTAGCTCTGGCTCGTTGTTATTTTGTTCTGACTCACTTCCTGCTTGTGAATTCTGTTGGTCTTGCTGACTTTGTTGGTCTTGCTGACTTTGTTGGTCTTGCTGACCTTGTTGGTCTTGCTGACCTTGTTGGTCTTGCTGACCTTGTTGGTCTTGCTGACCTTGTTGGTTTTGCTGACCTTGTTGGTCTTGCTGACCTTGTTGGTCTTGCTGACCTTGTTGGTCTTGCTGACCTTGTTGGTCTTGCTGACCTTGTTGGTTTTGCTGACCTTGTTGATCCTTTAACGCTTCGACTAGCGCTTTATTATCCTTCGCTTGCGTAAACTCAGGATCTAAGGATAAGGCTTTTTCGTAGGCAGAAATCGCGTCGTCTAACTTACCAAGCCGTGCTAGTGCATTGCCTAAATTGTATTGGCCTTCTGCTGAGCTTGTTTGTTCGAGTGTTTTTACCGCTCCTTCGTAATCTCCGGCTTTATAAAGGGCTGCGCCTTTTAGTACCGGATTATCGGCAAGGGCTGCCTCATCAAACGCTTCATTTTGGTAGGCCTGCAGTGCGTTTTGGTCGCTATTTTTAAACCACTGTGTCCATTCATTCGCCAGCGCTTTTTGCTTTGGCAACATGGCAAAAACAATCAAAGTACTGAGCATAACAGCATGATTTCTAAGCAGTAGTAGTGCGAGTGGGATAAGTGCAACCAGCAGATATATTCCAGCATCTACTCGCCACTTAGCATTTTCTCTGTCCCGTTTTACCACAGATGTATTTGCATCCAAATTAGGTTCGAATGTATCTATATCGCTACTGTCAGTTGTGTAGCTGGCAAACTTTCCACCCTTTACTCTAGCGAGTTTTTCGAGTCGAGTAGGGAATAGTTTTGGCACGACTATTTGACCATATTGGTCTTTTAAAAAGCCGCCTTCAGGTAATTTGATGGGGGCGCCTTGCGCCGTGCCTAAGGCATAGATACTTAGCTTAAATGGGCTGTCAGAAAGGAGGCTTTGCACATCTTCAGCGTCTTCTTGCTCAAGTCCATCGGTTACCAAAATAATGTCACCATAGGTTGCACTTGCACCTGTTAACAAGCTAACTGCTTCTTCGATGCCTGCATACACGTTTGAGCCTTTTGAGGGCATGATCTCTGGACGAAGGCTCGGGATCAAATTCTCAAGTGTGGTGACGTCCGTTGTGAGTGGCGACACGGTAAATGCATCACCTGCATAGGCAACTAAACCCGTCTCGCCTTCTTTAAAAAGCTTGAGCATATCTAAAGTTTTAAATCTCGCTTGTGTTAAGCGGTTTGGCGCGAGATCGGTTGAGTACATAGAATAAGACATATCGAGCACTAACACTCTAGGTGCTTGAGTTTTAAATACTGGTACTTCTTGTTTTTCAATACTTGGTCCCGCAACCGCAATAATGGCCAACAAAAAGAACACAATACTAAGCCAAGAGTTACTTTGTTTTTGGTGTTTTTGACCACTGGATCCCATCACCACCTTCATCAGGTGCGGTGCGATAAGTTGCGCTGATTTTTGATTGGACTTTTTAGACCATTGCAGTGCACTGTATATCACCCAAGGAATAAGTAACCAAAGCAGATGTGGGCGAATAAATTCAAATTCCATATATTTACCCTCTTAATTTTGTTCTTAATACGAGACTTAGCTGAGCCACAAAAAGCAAGCCGAGTATCGCGAGGAGAGGAATATAAAACAGTGAAATCTTAGGACGGAAAGTCTGTGTTTCATCACTTATTGGCTCTAGCTCATCGAGCATAGCGTAGATCTGTTGTAGGCCTTCCACGTCTTTTGCGCGAAAATATTGCCCACCAGTTTCTTTGGCGATATGTTGCAACGTTTTCTCGTCGATACTACTACCGGCCATTGAATTAAAGCCAAATAAACCAAAACCGCGTCTACCATCAGAGCCAACACCAACGGTATAAATTTTTATGCCTTCTTCTCGGGCTAAGATCAGTGCTTCTTCTGGTTGAAGGTTGCCCGCGGTGTTTTGACCATCGGTCAGCAAAATCAAGATTTTGTTACTTTGTTCACGTTCACCAAAACGCTTTACCGACAAACCAATAGCATCGCCAATCGCTGTGGCGCGTCCAACTAAACCAATTTGTGCCTCACTAAGCATTTGGCTAACCGTCGCTAAATCTCGGGTGAGTGGCGTTTGCAAAAACGCGGTGTCACCAAAAAGAATAAGACCTAGACGATCTCCTTGGCGCGCTTCGATAAAGTCGCTAACAACGGCTTTGACGACAGACAACCTGTCAACTAAACGACCTTGGTATTCCATATCTTGCTCTGTCATTGAAGCCGACAAATCAACGGCTAGCATAATATCGCGCCCCTCGTTTGGCACAACGATTGGGTCGTCAAGCCAAGTCGGGTTTGCCGCTGCGGTTACCAGTAGTAGCCAGATGAGTGTTTCTACTAGGCTTACTTTTGCGCGTTTATTGAGTTGATTTGTGCTCGCGAGTTGTAACTTTGCGGCACTTGGCATACGAATATTGATGTTGGTCTGCGCCATACTCGGTTTAAACTTCGCAATTAGCCAAGGCAGAGGTAACAATAAAAAGGCAAGGGGCCAACTAAACTCAAACATCGAGACGCTCCTTCACTTTGAAGGTATTAATCGCACGACATAGTTTATCGCTGAGTGCGGGGTCTTGAGTCGGAGCATATAACGAGTCGAGCTCTTGCTGAGTGAGTTCAACGCGTGTGAGCCTTGCTTGCAGCGTTAACCATTCTTGGCCCGATCTACTCGCAGCGGTATCACCGTAATAATGTTTTACTAAACGTTTGAGTATGGTGTGTAATGCTTGGGCATTATCCTGCGAATGACTCAGTTTTACGGCTTCCTTTTTTGCCTTTAAAAATTGCTGGCGACGATATAATAGCCAACACGTAGCCCCAAATATTGTGAGTAGAACACAAATGGCTCCCCACATTGGATAAGAAAGTGGCCACCAGCTCACGCTTTGAGGGATGACCACATCATTAAGCTGGTCGAGTGGATTGACTTGCATTTAACCCCTCATGATTTGTAATTCGATTGGTAATGACGCATCGTACTTTTGTAACGACATGCCAGAGCGCTTAAGTAGCGCTAATCTTCGATTGAAAAAGTCAGACGCATTTTGCGAGAATTTGTCTCTAAATTGCTTGTCCATCAAGGGCAATGTCCAGTTTTGTTCACCAGCAGAGACCTCAATTGCTTGACTGTATTCAGGCAGATGATGCTCAAAAGGATCGCTTACCATACAACCAATGACTTCGTTATGGCGAGTGGCTCGCTCTAGCAATTTAAAGCTTTCATCATTCAACTCCGTAAAGTCCGAAATGAGATAAATCAGGCTGCCAGGTTTGGCTAGATGCACAAGTCGTTTTAAATTCTCATTGAAACGATCCCCCGAGGGGTGAGTCTCTTTTTGAATTAATGCTTGTTCGTGTAGGGCACAGAACTGATGAGCTAGCGCAAGCACTCCACGGTCGCGAGCAATCGGTTTTAGCTCGTGGTGATTGCTGTCATTAAATACCACACCACCAACACGGTCGCCGCGTTGGCATGCAGCCCAAGACACTAAAATGCCTAAGTGCGCAGCAAGTACTGACTTAAGTAACAGCGTTGAACCAAATAGCATGCTTGAGGAAAAGTCACAAAATACAAAAACGGGTCGCTCTTTCTCTTCTTGAAAGAGTTTCGTGTGTGCTTCACCGGTACGCGCGGTAACTCGCCAGTCAATCGCACGAATATCATCACCATATTGGTATTGTCTGACTTCAGCGAACTCCATACCCCGACCTTTATGCGGTGCAAGGTATTGACCTGATTGAGCACTTTTCACTTTTCCTCTCGGTTTAAGCGAAAGTAAATGCGCTTTGGACTTATAAAAAAGTAGCTCTTTCAGGCTGAGTTCGACACCATTACTGTGGCTTTCATTAAACCAGCTGGCCGAGTTAAACTGCTTGATGTCGTTCATAGTATTATGGAACAGCAACCAATTCTAAAATCTTACTGATCACCTGATCTTTGGTGATCCCATCGGCCTGTGCTTCATAACTCAGCACGATACGGTGGCGTAGCACGTTATGCACCACAGCTTGAATATCTTCTGGTGTGACAAAATCTCTGCCTTGTAGCCAAGCATGAGCACGAGAACATTTATCAAGTGCAATTGTAGCTCGAGGACTCGCGCCATAATCAATCCAACTCGCAAGTGTTGCATCAAAGCGTTGTGGCTGTCTGGTCGCAATAATTAATTGTACAAGATATTGCTCCAGAGGCTCAGCAAGGTGCATGCTTAGTACGGTTTTACGGGCCTCAAATAGGGTTGCTTGACTGATCGGTGTGAAGGTCGCTTGGTACTCCTCCAACGCCTCGCCACGAGTGAGGCGCAAAATATCGACCTCGGTTTCTGCATCCGGATAATCGATATTCAGATGGAGTAAAAAGCGGTCAAGCTGTGCTTCAGGTAGCGGGTATGTACCTTCTTGTTCAAGCGGGTTTTGCGTTGCCATTACCATAAACAGCTCAGGTAACGGATACGTTGTTTTGCCAACGGTTATTTGGCGCTCGGCCATTGCTTCTAGTAGCGCTGATTGCACTTTGGCTGGCGCTCGGTTGATTTCGTCAGCCAAAATCAAATGATGAAAAAGCGGGCCTTTCTCAAATACAAATTCATTGGTTTGTTGGCGATAGATATCTGTACCAGTTACATCAGAAGGCAATAAGTCAGGGGTAAATTGGACGCGTTGGAAGCTCCCTTCAATGCCTTTAGCTAGCGCATTTACTGCGCGGGTCTTAGCTAGACCTGGGGGGCCTTCAACCAATAAATGACCATCTGCTAAAAGCGCGATAAGCAAGGATTCGGTCAGTGCACTTTGTCCTAAAATTTGGGTGTCTAAATATTCTTTTAGTTGAGAAAACTCGTTTACTGCCATGAGACTGCCTTTTAAGCCGACAAAAATAAAAATAGTTATATGGACGCTGAATGAATAATCAAGTTGATTAGACCCATAATTTTAGAAAAGTTCATAAATTTTAAATAACAATTTCAAATACTTTGAGATTGCTTGAAAAAGCATCTAAAGTTGGTTTTCACGGTTTAAAAAGCAGCCATTTCGTGCTTTGCTATTGGCAACTTCGATTTGGTTGTTTAGAATCGGAGGAAATTAACAGGTCAGACCTGTCAGCGGGAGAGCAAAATTCATGTCTGAACAAAACATACTAAAAACATCAAAAGGCGACCGAATCGCTATCGTGAGCGGCCTGCGTACGCCATTCGCAAAGCAAGCTACCGCTTTTCACCACGTTCCAGCCCTAGATTTAGGCAAAATCGTCGTCAACGAAATGCTTGAGCGTTTGAACTTCGATCGTAAAGAAATCGACCAACTGGTATTCGGCCAAGTTGTACAAATGCCGGAAGCACCAAACATTGCGCGTGAAATCGTGCTTGGCACTGGCATGCCCGTTTCTGTTGATGCTTACTCTGTATCACGTGCATGCGCAACCAGTTTTCAAGCGATTGCTAACGTTGCAGAGAGCATTATTTCAGGCCAAGTAAGTGTCGGTGTTGCTGGTGGTGCGGATTCTTCATCAGTGTTACCGATTGGCGTGAGCAAAAAGCTTGCCGGTAGCCTTGTTGACTTGAACAAAGCACGTACGCTTAAACAGCGTTTACAGATTTTCTCAAAGCTAAGACTCAAAGACTTACTGCCAGTGCCACCGGCAGTTGCGGAATATTCAACTGGCTTATCAATGGGGCAAACCGCTGAGCAAATGGCTAAGACTCACGGGATCAGCCGTGCAGATCAAGATGCGATGGCGCACCGTTCACATACCTTAGCTGCAAAAGCATGGTCAGAAGGCTTATTAAACAATGAAGTGATGGCTGCCCATGTTGAGCCATACAAAAGCTTTATTGATAAAGATAATAACATCCGTGAAAACTCCTCATTGGAAAGCTACGCCAAGTTAAAGCCTGTATTTGACAGACAGCACGGCTCAGTAACTGCAGCAAATGCAACGCCACTGACCGATGGTGCAGCGGCAGTATTAATGATGAGCGAAAGCAAAGCAAAAGCGCTTGGCTACGATATCTTAGGTTATGTGCGTAGTTTCGCCTTCTCTGCAATCGGCGTACACGAAGATATGTTGATGGGTCCTGCACATTCAACGCCTGTAGCACTTGACCGAGCGGGTATTACCCTTGCTGATCTTGACCTGATAGAAATGCATGAAGCTTTCGCAGCGCAAGCGCTGTCCAATATGAAAATGTTTGGCTCAGACAAATTCGCGCAAGAAAAACTTGGTCGCAGTAAAGCAATTGGCGAAATCGACATGGATAAGTTTAACGTGCTTGGTGGTTCACTTGCATATGGTCACCCATTCGCAGCAACCGGTGCACGCTTGATCACGCAAAGCTTACATGAGCTTAAACGCCGCGGCGGTGGTCTTGCATTGACAACTGCCTGTGCTGCAGGTGGTCTTGGAGCCGCATTCGTATTGGAGAGCGCATAATGTCAGTATTTTCTTATGAATTAAACGACCATAAAGTCGCCATCGTTACAATCGACGTGCCGGGCGAAAAAATGAACACCCTACGTGATACATTTGCTGATGAATTATTAGAGATCATCGCAAAGAGTAAGCAAGACGACGTAACGGGTATGGTTTTTATCAGTGGTAAAGACGATAACTTTATAGCGGGTGCAGACATTAAAATGTTAGACAGCGCTAAAACCCGTGATGATGCGCTCGCGATTTCGGAAATGTGTCATAAAACCTTTTTTAAATTGGCTGATTTACCATTCCCAACCGTTGCCGCGATCCACGGTGTAGCACTGGGGGGCGGCTTGGAGTTTGCGCTGGCTTGTGATTACCGTGTTTGTACCGAAGACAGCAAGACTAAACTGGGTCTTCCTGAAGTACAGCTTGGTCTATTGCCAGGTGGTGGCGGTACACAGCGTCTACCAAAATTAGTTGGTATTCAAAAAGCACTTGAATGGATGCTAACTGGTAAACAAGTTCGACCTAAGCAAGCGAAAAAAGCGGGCCTAGTTGACGATTCCGTGCCGCACAGTATTTTACTCGACGTAGCGGTGAAGCTTGCGAGAAAAGGTAAGCCTAAGCCTCGCAAACCGAATTTAGACAAAATTAGCCAATTGCTAGAGTCTAACCCGTTCGGACGCAATATCATTTTCAAAAAAGCACAAGAAAATGTTGAGAAGAAAACGGGTGGTCACTATCCAGCGCCGTTCGCTATCATCAAAGCGGTACGTGCATCTGTAGAGCTGGACAAGCTTAAAGGTTATAAAACCGAAGCCGAGGGTTTTGCTGATTTAGTGATGTCTGAAGTATCCCGCTCGCTACGTGGGATTTTCTTTGCGACAACGGAAATGAAAAAGGATTTCCAAGGTGAAGATCTTGCTCCTGTGCAGCGTGTTGCAGTGCTAGGCGGTGGTTTAATGGGGGCGGGTATTACCCATGTTAGTGCGGTTAAAGCAGGCACACCAGTACGTATTAAAGATGTTGCGCATCAAGGCATTAGCAACGCATTAAATTACAGCTATAAGATCCTAACTCAACGCCAAAAGCGACGTATTATTTCAAAGGCAGAGATGCAGTCAACTTTGAATATGATCACGGGGACAACAGATTACTCTGGTTTTAAACACACAGACATGGTGATTGAAGCCGTATTTGAAGACTTAGACCTTAAACAGTCGATGGTAGCGGATATTGAACGCGAATGCAGTGAGAGTACGATATTTGCAAGTAATACGTCATCATTACCAATCGGCCAAATCGCGGCAAAAGCAACGCGTCCTGAAAACGTAATTGGTTTGCATTATTTCTCGCCAGTAGAAAAAATGCCGCTGGTGGAGATCATTCCGCACGATACCACCAGTGATGAGGTTATTGCGCGCACTGTGGCGTTTGCTCGCAAGCAGGGGAAAACCCCAATCGTAGTAAAAGACAAAGCTGGTTTTTACGTAAACCGTATTCTGGCTCCTTATGTCAACGAAGCGGCAAATCTTTTGCTTGCCGGTGAGCCGATAGAGAAAATCGATCAAGCCTTGGTTGAGTTTGGTTTCCCTGTTGGTCCTCTTGCGCTTCTTGATGAAGTAGGTGTAGACATTGGCTCTAAGATTGCGCCAATCCTAGAAAAAGAATTAGGTGCTCGCTTTAAGGCGCCGGATGCTTTTGCACGTATGATAGATAGCAAACGTCTTGGTCGCAAATCTGGTCGTGGTTTCTATACCTATGAAGGTAAAAAAGGCAAGCAAGTGGACGAGTCAGTTTATGAGTTACTCGGTGTCACGCCTTCTCCTAAATTGAATAAACAAGAAATTGCGAACCGCTGCGTTGCACAGATGCTCAATGAGGCTGCTCGCTGTCTTGATGAAGGTATTATTCGTAATGCAAGAGATGGTGATATCGGTGCTATTTTTGGCATTGGTTTCCCACCATTCTTGGGCGGCCCATTTAGTTATATGGACAAAAAAGGCGCCAATAAGGTGTGTTCAGAGCTATCAACATACGCTGCTGACAACCCTGTATTTACACCTGCGGAGCCGCTACTCGCAATGGCCGAAGAAGGCAAAGCTTATTACGAGTAACGATACCAATTTATCTTAATTGAAAATATCCTATCTGTAAGCCGCTGTAATGCGGCTTTTTTCGTTCTCTGGTCTAGACTTAGTAGCTGTAATGGTATGTAACTTTTGTACCATCGACATGGATTCTACAGCACCTAGACGGCCTCTAATTTCTTCTTTTGCTTACTGCACTCTAGGATTTGCTGAATTTGGACAGCAGAGTATATGAATAAACGTATTTTTTTGCAGATCAGTGGCTTAGTTATATTTACTATTTTGGTGAGTGGTGGTCTATTTTATTGGTCCACTTTGTTAAACCACTCCATTTCCTCATTTCATCAGTCATGGCAATCAGAAACTGAAGTTGCAATTAAACGTGCCGAGCTGCTAGCTGAGCTAGAGCGTAGTTTTGGTTATAACGGCTTTATTCATCACTTCAAAAATTATGTACTACGTCAAGATGAGATTTATTACGAACAGGCTTTAGCTGATGTTGAAGCCACCAAAGCGACCATCTTAAAATTGCAAAGTACGGCGCTAAGCAGTCAAGAGACAAAGGCATTAGCCGTTATTCAACACACCTTTGATGAATATACACAAATGCTTGCGCTTGCTAAGTCAAAATTTACATCAGGTAGGTTGAGCTCTGAAGTGGTGGACCGCTTAGTGAGAGTAGATGACACTGACGCAGAAGTTGCATTTAACTATTTGCGTAAGTTGATTGGAGAAAAATTTGAGCTTGCAAAGCAAAATCAATCTGTAAAGCTTGCTCAAACCCAAGAGTTGAGTAACACCGGTGTATTGTTGTTACTACCAATAGTCTTGTTGTTTGCTTGCTTAAACATCTTCACGCTCATTTTTGTGGTTAAACTTATCAACGAGAAACGAAAGTTATTCAATTCTACTCCTGATGCCATTTTATATTGTGACAAAGACGGTAGGCTTAAAGAAGTCAATAAGGCGTGTACTGACTTGTTTGGTTATCAACCTCAAGAACTACTAGGTATGAAGGTTGAAGACCTCATCCCAGAACGGTATACCGGTAAACACGTCGCGGACAGAGAAAAGTTCCAAGGTACCTCTACGATGCGCAGAGTGACGCATGATGGCCTTAAAATTGTAGGGCGACATCAATCAGGTGTGGAGATCCCGGTGGATATCGCGTTATCCACGGTGTCCGTCTCTAAAAATGATGTTTTCATTGCGGTGATCCGAGATTTACGTCAAGAACAAGAATTGAAGAACCGAGCTGAACTGGATTTCTTAACTCAGGTTATGAATCGCAGAAAGATTGAAGCGCTGCTGAAAGAAGAAGTGCAGCGGGCCATACGTTATCATCGAGCGCTATCGCTACTGGTAATCGACGTTGATCATTTTAAACAATTAAATGATACCGCAGGACACCAAGATGGTGATAATGCATTGAAGGAAGTTGGGCAGTTTCTAAGAGAGCAAGCACGCCCAAGCGACCATATTGGACGATGGGGCGGTGATGAATTTGTGATTATCTGCCCTGAAACTCGGCCGGATGCCGCGCTTAATTTTGCACAACGACTGGTGCATGAATTTACCCGTTTCACCAGTTTTGGACTGACATTTAGCATTGGCGTCGCGGGGTACGAGCTTATTGGCGAAAGCTTTAATCACAAACGATGTTTTGAAGAAGCTGATTTAGCCCTCTATGAGTCGAAAAAGTCAGGTCGAGATCGTGCTTCGCTTTATATCGCGCCACGCAGCTCGTTGGACAAAAAGGCATAGTCTAAAACGAGATCTTTTACTTTAGCCGCTAAAAACTTTACAATTTGCGCCCAGTTTAGACTTGTGGCGGATGTTGATGCATAAAATAGAAGACCTCATTGCTGTTTTTAATGGGTTATTCCTGCACACGCTCAACACGGAGCTGGTAGTGGGCGACGACGAGCCCATCTATCTACCTGCAAATGAATCATACCCTCATCACCGCATTATTTTTGCTCATGGCTTTTATGCTAGTGCTTTGCATGAAGTTGCGCACTGGCTTGTTGCGGGTGAAGCGCGTCGTCAACTCGAAGATTACGGCTACTGGTATTGTCCCGATGGACGAGATAAAGCGCAGCAGCTCGAATTTGAAAAAGTGGAAGTGAAACCACAAGCGATTGAGTGGGCGTTAAGCGTCGCAGCTGGTTTTTCATTTAATGTTTCCGTTGATAACCTCAACGGTGAACAAACTTGCCGTTTCAGCTTTCAACAACGGGTGCATCAGCAAGTGCTAGCTTTATTAGAAAGCGGATTTAATACCAGAACAACTCAACTACTCAACGCATTACGCAATTTTTATAATACACCTTGGCCTTTACGCCAGCAGCAATTTAACTGGGATATCCCGACAGAGCTAAGCATGGAGTTTGACGATGCAATTTAAGCTTGGACTTATCATCAATCCTTTAGCTGGACTTGGTGGGAGCGTTGCACTAAAAGGTAGCGATGGCGCAGAAACAGCTCAACAAGCTTTGGCGTTAGGTGCAGAGCCTCGCGCTAATCAGCGAGCAAAAACGGCTTTAACACAACTGCTTTCACATCAAGAAAATATCGAAATATACACTGTTAATGGTGAGATGGGGGAGCGTACGGCAAAAGAGCTGGGTTTTAACACCCAAGTGATTTATCAAACTCAAAGTACGGCAACTCGTCCTGAAGATACCGAGACCGCAGCGCAAATGATGCAACAGCATGGTGTCGATTTGATTTTGTTTGCTGGTGGCGATGGTACTGCCCGCAACATTTGCCACGCGGTGGGTGATTCATGTCCTGTACTTGGGATCCCTGCTGGGTGCAAAATTCATAGCGGCGTATACGCGATAACGCCAAAAGCAGCAGGTAGAGTCGTTGAACTTTTGGTTACCGGAGAGCTCGTCTCCATTGGCGAAGCCGATGTGATGGACATTGATGAAGCAGCATTTCGTGAAGGGACTGTGCGCGCTAAGCGATTTGGTGAAATGCAAGTGCCGACCGAGCTGAGATATGTACAAGCGGTGAAAAACGGTGGTAAAGAAAGCGATGAATTAGTGTTAGCCGATATCGCTGCCTACGTGGTTGCCGAAATGGAAGAAGATGAAACCTACATTATGGGGTCTGGTTCTACCGTTGCAGCAGTGATGGAAGAGATGGGACTTGATAATACACTTCTAGGTGTTGATGTTGTAAGGGACCAAGCGCTGATCGCCCAAGATCAAACTGCGCAGCAATTGTTGTCGCTTGCTGATAACAAAACAAAGCTAGTGATCACATTAATTGGTGGGCAAGGACATATTTTTGGCCGCGGTAATCAGCAGCTAAGTCCTAACCTCATCAAAAAAATCGGCAAAGATAATATTATCCTTATCGCCACAAAATCGAAATTAAAGGCCTTAAATGGTCGTCCTTTAATTGCTGATACCGGTGACGAACAACTTGATGAGTCCTTAGCTGGATTTATTAAAGTGATCACTGGGTTCAATGACCATGTAATGTACGCCATAGGCCATCAAGAATAATTTAGGAATAACTATGTCTTTAGTAGAATATGTAGAGAAAGCGCAGCAGTTTTTTGATGAGCTTGTTGATAGAGCGAGCGATGATGAATTATTTGCTGGTGGCTATTTACGCGGTCACTTTGATTTAGCGGTAGGCTATGCACAAGTAGAGGAAGCAGATCTTTCGATTGATGAGCTAAATGCCAAAGTTGAAAGCAGCTTGGTAAAAGCATACCGAAATGGAGAGCTAAATGACGATGATAAAGCGCACGTGGTTTCTATTTGGGAGCAGGTGCAAAATCTAAAATAACCGCACCTCACCTGAGAGTAGCAGATGCTAGGGCCTGTTGACCTTTGCTGTTTGATTTTTGTTCACCTGAGTGTGCTTTGATCGCGACGCTCGACTTGCCGCCTAGTAATCTAGGCAAGAGTTAAGCAACAATGAACAAAGCGCACTCAGGTGAACCCAAAGGGCAGCGCTTGATTAGCATTTCTACTGTGTTGCCCCACAAGGATGTGGGGTAAGGTGACTTTGCAGGAGCACAAAGTCTTTATCGCCTGACTCACATAGAATAACTATGCTACGCAGGCTCTGCCTTGTATAAATACCAATCAAACTGCTGCAAAAACAAACTTGAAAGATAAACAGGCCCTAGAAGTCTAATTTGCATCTGCTACTCCGCCTCGCTTGGCTTTACATCAAAAATCGCCAATAGATGAATAACAGTGCAAAGCCCACTAAATAAATCAGCCCCAGTCCCGTCAAAATCTTGGTGTACATTGGTTGACTGCGATAGATCTCACCTTTCACTAATCCTAAATTCATCCAAGCAAAGATAGGAGTAGTGACAAACGCTGAGCTCATGGCAAACATTAGCATGCTCTTTAAGTCGGCTTTAAAAAACAGCACTACGGCCATACCAAGCGTTGCTTGTAGCAATACAATGAGCGTGTAACTCTTTTTCGTTGTGTTCGGTCGTAACAGCTGAAGTGATTCACTAAGCACTCGGGAGTAGCCATCTAACACTGTGATCGTTGTTCCAAACATACACAAAAATGCGACGCCAGCAATTAGCCATCTGGCCCATTCGCCGATTGTATTGGCATACATATCAATGAGCTGCTGTGAGAACGCAACACCAGCGAGTTCCACAGGCTTATCTTGACCGTATTGCATTAGCATACCCAGTAAACAAAACACGACAGCAAGACCCAGCGTAACAAAATATCCCACCTTGAAATCCAGTAGGATCTGGCCACTTGTTAGTGATTGTTTAGCCATCTTCGTCTTTAGCCAAGAGGAATTAATGGCTGAAATCTCGATTGGTGCGGGCATCCAACCCATTAAGGCAACTAAAAAGCCCAGTAACGCGATGTCGTACGGGGATATCGGATCAATGGGAGCTGGATGGGCCGGTCCATTATTAGCCGCAATGGCAAGTGCTATGATAGTGGAAATTGTCAAAATTATCATCACCCATTTGCTTGTTACATCGAGTATTTTGTAGTGTCCAACCAGTAAGATTGCCAAGCAACTAGTCAAAAGTATAAAGCTTAACAATTCAATATTTATTGGAAATGGCAGCGAGTAGCTCAAGAGACTTGCGGTAAGTAATAGCACACCCGCGGTATTTACAATGGCTGCGAAAATATTGAGTAGCACAAAAACCTTAAATCCGAAGCGGTAATGTGCGTGATAACCTTCGACGACACTATGCTTAGAGTGGCTTGTGTACTCGACTGCATATTTAAAAAAGGGATATTTGAGCAAATTAACAACAACTATTAACCAGATCAATTGACTACCAAATAGTGCTCCAGCCTGAGTTGATGAAACGAGATGTGAACCACCGATAGCAGCAGTTGCCATTAATATTCCAGGCCCAAAGATGGCAAATTTGCCTTTAAGAGATAGCAGCGCTGGCAATGTAAATTCCTTAAGTTTTTTTATTTTAATTTTGCTGCCAGTCTACGAAGTTTTAAGAATTGCCGCAACAGTGTCGTTGAGTCGCATTTCACAGGCGATGTTGAGTGTGAGATAACTAGTTGCTTACCCCATCCTGCTCTAAGAAGTATTCATCTAGGTCTTCTTTGATGTCCTGATAATCATCTTCATCTAAATTTAAAACCTTCAATACATCCGCTTTCATTAAGTGCCAATCAGGCGCTGCAACAAAACGTTTATTGATATGTACAAAATTTTCCGCCATTTTTAGAGCAGAGAAAGCTAATTTCTGTTCTTCATCTTTACAGTTCCCCAAAAACTCGGGGTCATGATGGCATAAAATCATCTGACAAATACTTTGTGGCAAGTTCCAGGAAGCCGCGAGAAAGTAGCCGATAATAGCGTGATTGGTCTCGTACTTTTCTTCTTCGTGTTCGACTAACAGCTTGTCATAATCTTTGTTAGCGGCAATGAGCGTTTCCATATAATCGGGGTAATTTACTGCCATAGCGGCAATCCCTGCGTCGTGAAATAAGCCTAGTAAGTGCAAGTTTTCGATAGGAACACGCGATTTAAGTTTATTACCAATCACCATGATACTATCCGCGATGTCTGAAGCGTTATCCCAAAACCGCTCCAAACTGATACAACATTTACGTTGGTCAAAGGTTTGTTTGAGCAAAAAGCCGGTCACCAGCTTACTAATAGAGTCTAGACCTAGAAAGACGACAGCCTGTTTTACATCAGTGACCGTTCTTGCCAAGCCGTATAGGGGCGAGTTGATGATTTTTAGCACCGCGGCTGAGGTGCTGACATCATGAGCGATAATAGAAGCGATGTCGTTCAGATCTGGATCTGCTGTAGCAAGTGCTGCTTGCAATTCGCTTATCAGCGCAGGTTTAGGTGGTAAATTGAAACCATGTTTGACGTCAGCTAACACTTTGTCGTCTAGATCTATCATCTAAAAATCCTTAATTTCAGACATATAAAAAGCATAGCGTAAATTCTTTATTGAACACTGACTTGAGACAAAAAAATACCAAGTCGGCTACTAATTCGGCAAAGTGTCTCGTCAATAGGCACGTTTTCTTGCTTAACATGTAAATATTAAGTTATGGTTAAGCAATTTTTTTCTTAGGGCAATGGTATGCACGAAACACAACAAGCGAACTCGCAAAACTCTGCGATCACCCGTTTTTTAAACGGGATTGAGCGGGTGGGGAATAAACTCCCTGATCCTGCAATCATTTTCTTATCAGCAATGTTGCTGATTTGGCTGCTATCTTGGTTATTTTCAGGCGTAGAATTTAGCGCTATTGATCCAAGAACCAATCAGGCGATTGTCGTTCACAATTTATTAGACCCAAATGCGCTTGCCGGATTTATGGCAACGATGGTAAAAACCTTCACGGGATTTGCGCCATTAGGCGTTGTGCTAGTTGCTATGCTAGGTGTGGGTGTTGCTGAACATTCTGGCTATATTAATACTGGCCTTAAAATCATGCTTAAACGCACGCCTCAAGCACTACTAACTCCTTCTATTATTCTTATCGCAATTGTAAGCCACACGGCGACAGACGCTGGATACGTGTTAGTTATTCCGCTTGCTGGTGTTATTTTCTATGCGATGGGAAGACATCCTCTTGCGGGTATTGCTGCGGCATTTGCTGGTGTAAGCGGCGGATTTAGCGCGAACTTTATTCCTTCTGGTATCGATCCGTTGCTACAAAGCTTTACCCAAAGTGCAGCGCAGATCATCGATCCAGAAATCGCGATTAACCCGCTAAATAACTGGTTTTTCACTTCAGCATCGAGTTTATTCATTATTTTATTAGGTTGGTATATCACCGATAAAATCATAGAGCCAAGACTAAAAGCGACTGAAATTGACGGCGATACCGATAGTTTGCCTTCGTTTGATGAGATCACAAGCAAAGAAAAGAAGGGCTTTGTGGTGGCGTCTATGGTGATGTTAGCAGGTATCGCGTTATTGGTTTATGCATCAAGCGGTGAAGATTCAGCACTACGCAGTCCGTCGGGTGCTTTAACTGATTTTAGTGCACCGTTAATGCAATCAATTGTGCCACTTATTTTCCTACTGTTTTGGATCCCAGGTGCGGTATACGGTTTCGTTGTTGGTACGTTCAAAACTTCAAAAGACATGATTGATGCCATGACTAAAGCCATGAATAGCATGTCTTACTATATTGTTATGGCGTTTTTCTGTGCACTTTTTATCAGTGCCTTCAGCCATTCAAATTTGGGCGCACTGCTTGCTATTGAAGGGGCACAAATATTAAAGGCATTGGCGCTTCCAAGCTATGTTACCGTGGTTGGTATTATCTTCCTCACCGCATTTGTAAACCTATTTGTAGGGTCAAGCTCTGCGAAGTGGGCGTTGTTGGGGCCGATTTTTGTTCCGATGTTAATGCAATTGGGGATTTCACCAGATTTAACACAAGCGGCTTATCGTGTTGGTGATTCCGGCTCAAATATAATCACGCCGCTTATGCCTTACTTCCCGTTGGTTGTGGTTTACTGCCAGAAATACGTTAAGTCGACCGGGATAGGCACTTTGATAGCGATGATGTTGCCTTACTCAATTGCCTTTTTGATTGGTTGGAGCATCTTCTTATTGATCTATTGGATGCTTGGTATTCCGCTAGGTCTACAAGCAAGTTATACATACCCTGCTGGTATGTAATTTTAGGTTAAGTAAAAAAAGCGCTGTTCAGTAAAGTGACAGCGCTTTTTATATACTGCTATTTGTTCTGCGCCTTACGCGGCCTTATACCAATTGAATTAATTCTCCAATCAATTTGAAGAGTGAAATATCATATTAGCTTCGTTAAAAATTTCTCATTTAGAACAACTAAATAGCAAAATTTTTGCCTTGCTACTAAAGCTATTTCCCCGCTTCAAAATAGCTCATTTACTTAATACAATTGGTATTATTGATACCCAGCCAAGAAAATGAGCGATGTAAAAATGCCCCAGCGCCTGTTGTAATGCATTCACCATGGGAAATAACAATATATTGGGGTTGCCATGCGGCCATTTTTGAAAAACAGGCTCGGGCTTGCTGCTTCCCAAACATAAACGAAGTTCGCCAGTCTATGGGGGTTTTACCGTTAGGGCTAATAATCCCGGTGATTTTCGCTAATACTTTTTTAAAACCGGAGAAGTGATTAGGGTGAAAGTTTTCGATAAGATCCGTCAAAATTAATGTGTCACTCTCTTTGTGGAAGAATACGACTTCTTCCATAACCGCGCTGCCTTTAAAAATGAGTTGATCAATATCTTCTTGCCACTCGGGTTCTGCAATGTTGCCCAGTTGGCGCTGAAAAGTAAGATCAGGACGTTTTTTGTCGACACCTGGAGAAGCAAACATAATTGCATATGGGAACTTCTCCTGCCAATCTCCCATAAATAGGTGGTGTAGTTTATTTGGAGAAATTAGATATTTGACTTGCCCAAGTTGCGTCAATTCACGGAGTAATCCTGCCGTTAATTTTCCAGGAGAGTGCACCCATAATGCGCCAGAGGAAAGCTTTACTATAGTGCTTCGGGTAGTGTACGGCATGCCAAAGAATGGTACCGCGGGGCCGTTGTGGATCCAAATGTTTTTACCAATTGCAATTAATTCGCTCATCTGATTTCCTTACTCTTGCTAGCGTGGATAACTATATCAGGGAAGCTTTTTGTTTGAAATATAGCCTTATGCAAGTTGGTATGAAATTTATTTAAATCCTCGTATTAGCATACCTTATCATTAATCTTGGGCGCGTTGTTCAGTCCCATATCTCGCCATAAAAAGCGCAACGCTTTGCTCTACAATAAAGTCCATTTCCTCCATATTTGTGAGATCAAATCCATAAAGCCGTGGGTAAAAGATAAAAGACTTGAGTTGATATAAGAACTGTTGTGCTGCGAATGCCTGATGTTCGATATACAGTGCACTATTCGCAACTGCATCTGCTAAAAACGTTTCTAAATAACGCATACAACCTACTTTACTGTTATTGAAATGCGCAGCCAATGTAGGATTTTGCAACAACTCGATAAATGCCACGCGAGCCACTTTGATAAATGATTCAGAAGTGAGCAGATTGACTTCTCGTAAAGCGATTTCTTGAAGTTGTTTTGCAATCGAGACATCGGGTCGATATTGATAAATATCACCTTGGTCAACTTGAAGCATCATGTGTTCAAGTACGTTATACAGTAGTAGCTCTTTGGTCTCAAAGTGATTATAGATCGTTCGTTTAGACACTTCAGCGTGCTTTGCGATGAGATCCATACTGGTATTTTGAGCACCGTGCTGAGCAAATAATTGCTGCGCAGCTTCTAGAATTTGCAGTCGCTTTCTTTCTGATTGTTTCATTTTCTCTATTACAGGCAAGGGAATATCTACAAGTGGATACTCCGTATTTTAGCAAAACTAAAATAAATTACACTGCTTAGTTTACTTTCTATTTTTCATATGTAAACTACACTGTGTAGTTTACTTTTGGTGGTTATATGAAAAAGCGAACATGGTTTGGATTGATTGTGGTCTTGCTGATAGGAGTAGGAGGAATTATGGCTTCTAATTTAAATGCTGCGGTAAATCAAGGTGGGTATTCATCAACCCAATATAGTGATGGTAAATTTCATAATACTCATGAAACGAATAAAACGAGCCTAGGTAAGACGCTGGAAATTTTTTGGCGCTTTTTTACCGAACAAAAAGTCAATACGGTGCCGAAGGTTGATATGCCAATAAAAGAGCTCACAGAGGCGAATTTAAAGGCACTTTCAGATACGCAAACTCACGTTATTAAACTGGGACACTCATCAGTACTCATTAAAGCGCAAGGGCAGTATCTTCTGATTGATCCCGTTTTTGCTGAACGAGCATCGCCATTTTCGTTTATTGGTCCAAAGCGTTTTCATCAACCACCGATTACAATTGAATCATTGCCTCAAATTGATAAGGTGCTGATTTCACATAACCATTACGACCACCTAGACAAGGAAAGCGTAAAGCGATTAGCAGACAGAGTGGGGGCATTTTATGTACCTTTGGGTGTAGAGGGGGATTTGCAAAAGTGGGGAGTTCCCGCTGAAAAAATAAAGCAGTTTGACTGGTGGCAGTTTGAAGAAACCGCTGAGTTAACACTCACCTTTACACCTACTCAACATTTTTCTGGACGTGGACTTGGAGATGCAAATAAAACCCTTTGGGGAGCGTGGGCTATTCGCACAGCAGACAAAAATATCTTTTTTAGTGGAGACTCTGGTTATTTTGCTGGATTTAAGGAAATAGGTGAACGGCTTGGTCCGTTTGATCTAACCTTAGTAGAGACTGGTGCCTATGATAAAGATTGGTCTGATATTCACATGACGCCAGAGCAAAGCGTACAGGCTCATATAGATTTGCGAGGAACGCATATGATCCCCATTCATAATGGTACCTTTGACTTGGCCTTTCACTCTTGGTTTGATCCGCTCGCAAGAGTGAAAATCGCAGCTGAGCAAAATCAAGTTGCACTGGTAACACCTGTTGTGGGTGAAGTATTGACGCTTTCAGAAACGCTATCAAGTAGCAGCTGGTGGGAAGCGTTGATGCCCTAATATCCGTATTTTAGTAATTGAATAAGGGCTAACGCATGAGGCTGAAACCCTTATTCAGCATTCTTGTGTTAAGCAATCAACAGCCTTAATGAGAAGGCCATAAGCAACACAGCAAGTGCCTTTTCAACCAAGTTCATCTTGTTCAAGAACCAAGCGCGAGAAGATGGAGCTGAGAATAATAAGCTGACACAGATAAACCATAAAGCGTTAACACTGCACATCCAAGCGCCGTAAAAAAGTTGAATATGTAACGGAGTTCCTTGGCTGACGACATTGGTTACCACGGCTAAGAAAAACAGGGTTGCTTTTGGGTTGGTTGCATTAGTTAAAAAACCAAGACTAAAGGCTTTTTTGAGCGACTGTGAGCTTACATCAGCTTGGGCATTTTCTGTATCCAGTTGAATCGTTCCTGCACTTTTGAGCAGATGAATAGCGATGTAGATAAGATACGTAGCGCCGATTAATTTAGCTACTTGTAAAACCCAAGGTGAGGCCTGCATCAGTGCGCCGACACCAAGTAAGGTATATAAGATATGAACACTAAGTCCAGCGCCAATTCCCAAGGCTGTCATTGCGCCATGTAGTCTGCCGTATTTTAAGCTCTGTCTGACTGTAATAACAAAGTCGGGGCCCGGCAAGATCACTGCAACAAAATGAATGATGGCTAATGACAAAAACTCTGGCCAATACTGCACCATAATAAGCTCCCAATATAATATTGAACAATTGAGAACATTGTATTTTCATTCTCCTAGGAAGATAATAATCTAAGAATAGAAATAACTTTTGCGTATAACGCACAAATGGGAAGGTTATGACGACCAGTAAACATATTGAACTACTGCAAGAAATGTCGATTTTTGTTTCGGTAGTGAATACTGGAAGCTTCTCCAAAAGCGCTCGGCAATTAGGTGTCTCGCCGTCATCAGTGAGTCGTGCCATAAAACAACTTGAGCAGCAATTGGGGGTGTGTTTACTTCAGCGTACCACCCGCAGCTTAAGATTGAGCGAAACAGGACGAGCTGTGTATGAGCGCTGTACTCAGTTGGAACAAGCCGCCAAAGACGTCATCTCGCTTTGTGAAAGCCATCATCAAACGGCACAAGGAACAGTTAAAATTGCAGCGCCAAAAGCGGTCGCACACACACTAATTCATCCAAGTGTAATGGCGTTTCTAGGCGAATTTCCAAACATTGATGTTCATTTGGTGTTGGATGACAACGCACTGGACCTGATCCGAGATGAAATAGACATTCTATTTAAAATTACTAACGAACCACCGCAGGGTTTAATAGGCAGAAGCGTAATGACGATAGAACATATAGTAGCGGCATCACCAAAATATCTTGCAACACACTCAATTCCTACTCACCCTAAAGAACTAATACAACACAGCTGCATTGCTTTGGGGGAAACGGATGCCGATGCTAAGTGGCGATTCAGAAAAGGCACACAAAAACACACAACCCCAGTTAACGGGCGCTATAAGGCAAATCACACTAGAGTAAGGTTAGATGCTGCGTTGAAAGGGCTTGGGATCACAAGCTTACCTATGTTTGTAGCTAAAGATGCGTTAGCGTCAGGGGGGTTGATACAGGTATTACCTGAATGGCAATTTGAAACGAATTATTCTGGCGAGCTGTGGATGCTATACCCAGCTACTCGCCATATTCCTGCAAAAGTAAGTGTTTTTGCTGACTTTATTGTACAGAGACTCACCAGGGGTTGTTGAGTTTTACTGTATATTAAAACCCGCTCGTAATAATTACAGTGAAAAGCGATAACTTAATGTTGCACTCGCTTGATATTGGCTCATTACCTCACTGTCGAAGTGCCAGCTACAAGTATTTTTGGTGTCTGGGTCGACATCACAACTGACTTTAGAGTTGTTGTTAAGGATAGTTGCAATCCATCGTGCTTCAGCACCGAGATGAAAACCTGCACCAAGGTTGTATTCAAAACCCGTGTATAACCCTGATGCAAAAAAAGTGTCAGAGTCGATAAAGTTTGGATCCATGAAGGTAGCACCAATTTGTAAACCTAGATAAACATCTAAATCATCATTGATAGGGCGTAGTACTGCAGTTTGAAATAGTAGGTATTCCATTTCCACTTTATTTAGAGGGTATGCGGTAAGCTGAGTCTCGGTTTTACTGTAGTAGAAACCATAACGGCCTTCAGGCACATATTTGTCTACGCTCACTCCAAAATGCGAATCGTCTTCTAATTCGTATGTTTGGTGGCGAGAAGTTTCGATATCACTGCTATAAGTTTTGCCACCATATATAGAGATACCAAAGTCTCCGAAATCTGTAGCACTGACGTTGCAAGATGCTGCCAAAGCTAAAATAGTTGTTACTGTAACTAATTTCATATAGTTCATTTCCTTGAGTTGGAGGAGTTTTTTAGATTTGGGCGCTAGTATATCAATGATGAAAGAAAATAATAACGAGGTTGGGTGATTTACTTGCATTTCTTTGGTTAGGTTTTTATTATTAACCTGATTTTTGATTTGGAAAAGTACCTTGCGAGTATTCTTACGTTTACTTATCACATTGCTCGTGTTGGCTACACTCAGTGGTCAAAACGCGGCTGCCTCCATGGCAGCATGTGAAATGCATGGTACTGCAAGTCATAAAACATCTCATCAAATGCTTCAAAGTGACGTGCAATTGGCTGATCCTCATCACCATGAAATGATGATTGAAATGGATTGCTGTGACCCTCAGAACACAGCACAATGCAGCGATTGCACTTGCCCTACACATATGTGCTCTACAAATCTTGCAGCGTTTTCGCCAAGAGAGTGGATAGCGCCTATTGTACTGAAAAACGATAAATTAAGTTTCACAACTGGTCAGCTTAGCGACTACCCTCGCTCTCTTTATAAACCCCCAATACTTGCCTAACCTCAGGGCAGATCTGCCTTAATTTCAAAGTTTTGTACGATTAATCGTCTTTTTTGGCGTAATTTTCAACGAATTGATTGATACCAGTTGCAGTAACGCAATAGGTATTACATGCGAGGTTAGCATGAAAAAGCTTTATTTAGTGATGACGCTATGGCTTATGAGCGCCATGGCATATGGTAAATCTAATATAGAATTGGAAGTCTTTAAGTCCCCAACCTGCGGCTGTTGTGAGCTGTGGTTAAACCATTTAACTGCACAAGGTATCGCGCACAAAGCCACCGATTTAAATTATCTTGGCTCACTTAAGAGTAAGTTTGGTATTAAGCAAAATTATCAATCTTGCCACACCGGGGTTTCTAAAAGTGGCTTTATTTTTGAAGGGCATGTTCCTGCCAAGTTTATTAAACTGTTTTTGCAAAACGAAACGTTAACTCAAGACACACAAAACATCGGCTTGAGTGTGCCTGCGATGCCACTTGGCTCGCCCGGTATGGAAGTTGGCGAGCGTTTTATGCCTTATCAAGTATTGCTACTCAAAAAAGATGGGAGCTATGAGATTTTTGCTAAAATCGACAGCTATGAGGAGCAATTCTAATGACAATCAAAGTTTCCCTGTTTATTGCAACTCTGATACTGCCACAGATAGCACAGGCCAATATTGCAACGTTAGAGCAAGCGATAGATGCAGCCATCAGCAACGATCCTTGGCTTCAATCTAGCCAATACAAGCGATCTGCGATGCAGTCGATGAGCCGAGAAGCACTAAGCTATCCTGATCCTCAGGTGTCCATAGGCATGATGAACCTGCCTGTTGATAGTTGGGAGTTTAATCAAGAGGGGATGACCCAGCTTAAAGTTGGTGTGATGCAGATGTTGCCGCGAGGAGATAGCCTCGAAATTAAGAGCCAACAATTGGCACTTGACGCTAAAAAGCAACCGATTTTACAAGCGGATAGAAAAGCGCAAGTGCGCCGCGATGTTTCTCAGGTGTGGCTTGATATTGTACAAGCCAAAAAGACGTTAGAATTGATTGAACGCGATAGTGTGTTGTTTGACCAAATGGTAGAAATTGCCAATGCTAGCTACTCCAATGCGCTTGGTGCAACACGCCAGCAAGATGTGATCCGTGCTCAGCTTGAGGTGATGCAATTAGATGACAAGCGTTCCGCGGCTTATCAGCAGCTTAACACTGCTAAGGCAAACCTTTCGCAATGGCTGTTAAATGATGCATTCACTAATTCAAATGCGCTGAGTGTCCTTGACCAAAACGAAGTGACACTGCCGTTGATCCGCTCAATTGCGCCAAAATTGATGCAGCAACGCCCAGTTGATAGCCAAGCTGTAGTACAACATTTGACTCATCACCCGTTGGTGGTTGCAGCCGACGTTGATACATTCCGTGCTATTCAAGGGGTAAAGTTAGCTGAGCAGGCATATAAACCACAGTTTTCAGTCAATGGGAGTTACGCGTATCGGGATGATGCACCAGATCAGATGTCTCGCACCGACTTTTTTAGCGTTGGTGTGTCATTCGACGTTCCGTTATTCACAGATGGAAAACAAGATCAGCAAAAAGCGGCAGCGACTGCACAAGTTGAGGCGAGTAAAACCGACCGGTTGCTGGTGCTAAAGCAGCTGTTTTCAAACTTAAATGGAGAAATTCAAACTATCCAACGATTGCAAGAGAGGCAATCGCTATACGCAAAATCAATTGTGGCACAAAGCGCTGAACAGGCCGAAGCTGCGTTGACTGCTTATACCAATGATGATGGCGACTTTTCCGAGGTAGTGAGGGCGCGTATCGCGAAACTGAATGCGCAGTTATCAGCACTTTCCATTGATATTGCACTGTTAAAAGCGGTGGTACGCAGTAACTACTATTTGGCTCAAATTGAAGAGGGTGCAAGCCATGAATAACAACTTAAAAATGACGCTGGTTGCCGTCACGACATTAACGGCAGGCGTGCTAGTTGGGATAAATCTCTCTTCAAGTAACGAGTCTGCGGTAGCGCAAAACGCTGAGAAAGCGCCACTTTATTGGGTTGCACCTATGGATCCGAACTATCGTCGTGATAAGCCAGGTAAGTCTCCGATGGGAATGGATCTCGTACCTGTGTACGAAGAAGAGTCTGCGAATGCAAAATTTGGTGAGGGGGTTGTGGAGATAGCGCCTCACGTTGAAAACAACTTGGGCGTTCGTACTGCGGTGGCCATGCGTCAAGCGATGTCTCACCAAATCCGTACGGTTGGGTATGTTCAGTACAACGAAGATAGCTTAGTTCACATTCATCCTCGAGTTGAGGGCTGGGTTGAAAAGCTCTACGTGAAAGCAGCAGGAGATCCGGTGAAGCAAGGTGAACCACTGTATACCTTGTACTCGCCGCAACTGGTTAATGCGCAAGAAGAATACCTTATTGCTAGAAAGCGTAATAATCAGGCGCTGATAAACGCAGCGCATGAAAGGCTCAAGGCATTGCACCTGAGTGATGACTTTATCAATACGCTTAAAAAAACGGGTGAAGTGCATCAAAGCATTACCTTTTATGCGCGTCAATCTGGGGTGTTGGATGGACTCCAGATCCGAGAAGGGTTTTACGTAAAACCAGGCACAACGCTCATGAGTATCGCCAAACTTGACGAAATTTGGGTCGAAGCTGATGTATTTGAACGTGATGCTATGTTGGTCGCTCAGGGGCAAGCGGTTTCCATGAGGTTAGACTTTTTACCCGGCAGAACGTGGCGAGGGCAAGTCGATTACGTCTACCCCTCACTCAATGAAAAAACACGGACACTTAGAGTAAGGCTCAGGTTTGACAACAGTGATGCGCTATTAAAGCCAAATATGTTTGCGCAAGTGAACATTCATGCCGATTCTCGTGACGATGTATTGCAAGTGCCGAGTGAAGCTGTGATCCGCACTGCCAAACAAAATCGTGTTGTCGTTGAAGTTGCACCCGGTAGCTTTAAATCGGTTGCCGTTGAACTGGGTCAAATTGGTGATGAAAACATTGAAATCCTCAAAGGCCTTAACGAAGGAGACAAGATTGTTACGTCAGCCCAATTCCTGATTGATTCTCAATCGAGCATTACTTCTGATTTTATGCGTATGGCGCCAGTTGCTGAGACTAAGTCAGTTTGGATTGAAGGAGAAATTCAAAGCGTGAACTACCAAAGTCGAGTAGTGAATATCGATCATCAACCCGTACCCGAGTGGGAATGGCCTGAAATGGTGATGGATTTTACCGTGGCTGAAAGTGTCGATGTTGACGAATTAAACGCTGGACAGACTTTGCATTTTGAAGCCACGAAACAGGATGACGGTAGCGTATTACTGACAGGCATTCACATTATGTCCGAAGGAAGTACGACCAAAAATACCTTACCAACAGCAACCGTGGGTGGCGTGATAAACACCATCACCCCTGACACCCGAGTGCTTAATATTTCTCGCGATGCCATTGAAAAATGGGACCGTCCCGCAACAACGATGGACTTTGTTGCAGCTGAGCACATTGATTTAAGCCAGCTTATGACAGGAATGAAGGTGACTTTCACCTTTGAAGTGGGTGACGAATTTGTGGTGACTGATATCAAACCTGCAGGCGAGATGTCGATGAATATGCACTCTGGCCACTAAGGAGCATTTACAATGATCCAAGCAATAATTCACTGGTCAGTATACAACCGTTTTTTTGTGGTACTGCTGACACTGATGCTGGTGGGGGCTGGGCTATTTACCCTTAAAAACACACCTGTCGACGCCATTCCGGATTTGTCTGATGTACAAGTTATTGTCAAAACACCTTATCCAGGACAGGCACCACAAGTGGTGCAAGATCAGGTGACATTTCCGCTGACCACTGCCATGCTCTCTGTGCCGGGCGCAAAAACCGTACGTGGTTATTCCTTCTTTGGGGATTCCTATGTTTACGTTATTTTTGACGATAAAACGGATCTTTACTGGGCGCGCAGTCGGGTGCTCGAGTATCTAAGTCAAGTCGCACCACAATTACCCGATGCGGCTAAGCCGCAGTTGGGCCCAGATGCCACTGGGGTGGGTTGGGTATATCTTTATGCATTAGTTGATAAAACCGGTAAACACGATATTAGCCAACTACGCAGCCTACAAGATTGGTTTTTAAAGTTTGAGTTGCAATCGGTTGCTGGCGTGTCAGAAGTAGCGCCGATTGGCGGTATGGTGAAACAGTATCAAGTACAGGTTGATCCCAACAAATTGCGCGCTTACGGTATTCCGCTTACGCATGTACAGCAGGCGCTGCAGCGGGGTAACCAAGAATCGGGCGCTTCCGTGATTGAGATGGCTGAAGCCGAATATATGGTGACCAGTACGGGATACATTCAAAGCGTTAAAGATATTGAAGCTATCCCACTTGGGCAAGCTGTCAAAGGCACGCCATTAACGATAGCAGATGTTGCGTCTGTCAATATTGGACCGCAAATGCGTCGTGGCATTGCTGAGCTTAACGGCGAAGGAGAAGTTGTTGGCGGTGTTGTAGTCATGCGCTTTGGAGAAAACGCGCAAAAAACCATCGACGGCGTAAAGCAAAAACTTGCTGAGCTACAACAAGGCTTACCTGAAGGGGTGGAAGTGGTGACGGTTTACGATCGCTCCGAGCTTATCACCAAAGCCATTGATAATCTTTGGTCTAAACTGCTCGAAGAGCTGGTGGTGGTGGCCTTAGTGTGTGTGGTGTTCTTATTTCATATTCGCTCTTCCGTGGTTGCCGTGATCACTTTGCCACTTGGCATTCTGGTGGCTTTTATCGTGATGTATTTTCAAGGGGTGAACGCAAATATCATGTCCCTTGGTGGTATAGCCATTGCTATCGGGGCGATGACCGACGGTGCAATCGTGATGATTGAAAACATGCACAAACACATGGAAAAAACGCCACTCAATGATGAAAATCGCTGGGAAATCGTCGCAAAGTCGGCTTCTGAGGTTGGTCCTGCGCTGTTCTTTAGTTTGCTGATTATTACCGTAAGCTTCTTACCTGTGTTTATTCTTGAGGCGCAAGAAGGGCGTATGTTTGCCCCTCTGGCATACACTAAAACGTATGCGATGGCCGCATCGGCAGGGCTTGCCATTACGCTTATTCCTGTGCTGATGGGATACTTTATTCGCGGTAAAGTTGTGCCCGAGCATAAAAATCCAATCAATCGAATGTTGGTTGGCGCGTATATGCCCTTGTTGAAACAAGTTTTACGCTTTCCTAAGCTGACGTTGTTGGCTGCTGCTGCTATTACTGTCGTTGGTTTTTATCCAATGGATAAAATCGGCAGCGAGTTTATCCCTCCTTTGGATGAAGGGGATTTAATGTACATGCCGACTACATATCCAAGTATTTCGATTGGTAAAGCCAGAGAAATTTTACAGCAAACCGACAAGTTGATAGCGACGGTGCCTGAGGTAAAAAATGTCTTTGGTAAAATTGGTCGCGCGGAAACCGCAACCGATCCTGCCCCGTTGACGATGATCGAGACCTTTATTCAATTAAAACCTAAAGATCAGTGGCGTGCGGGAATGACCACTGAAAAGCTCAAAGCAGAGCTCGATAAGCTAGTGCAGTTTCCGGGCTTAACCAATGCTTGGGTGATGCCCATCAAAACGCGTATTGATATGCTCGCGACGGGGATTAAAACGCCTGTTGGAATTAAAGTCGCGGGTCCAGATCTAGATACTATCCAAAAGATTGGTCAAGATCTTGAACGTATTTTGAGTCAGGTAGAGGGCACCGCTTCGGTCTATTCAGAGCGGGTAGCTGGGGGTCGTTATATTAAGGTCGATATTCAACGTGATAAAGCCGCGCGATTTGGGCTCAATATTGCTGATGTACAGCAAGTGGTCGCAACTGCAATTGGTGGAATGGACGTCACGCAAACCATTGAAGGACAAGAGCGCTATCCGGTTAGTTTGCGCTACCCGCAAGACTTACGCGATTCTCCAGAAGCACTGCGGAAGCTTCCTATAGTCACCGCCGAGGGATTAAATATTGCCCTAGGTGATGTGGCAACTATCTATATTGAAAACGGGCCACCGGGCATTAAAAGCGAGAACGCTCGCATTAATGGCTGGACGTTTATTGATTTAGATGGTGTCGATGTTGGCAGCTATGTGGCAGCCGCTAAACAAGTACTGAGCGAGCAGGTGGAGTTACCTGCAGGTTATTCCATCAGTTGGGCTGGTCAATACGAATATATGGAGCGTGCTAAAGCTAAATTGACTTATGTGGTACCGCTCACGCTTGGGATCATTATCGTTTTACTCTATTTGAACTTTAGAAGCTTTAGCGAAGTGGCAATTATCATGGCGACGTTACCTATGGCGATGATTGGTGGACTGTGGTTACTATACCTTGAGGGGTTTAACTTTTCGGTCGCAGTTGGCGTTGGTTTTATAGCGCTTGCTGGTGTTGCCGTTGAAATAGGCGTTATCATGCTCGTGTATCTCAACCAAGCCATCAGCGAGCTTAAGGAGAAACAACCGATCATAACCCTTGAAGCCATTAATAATGCCATTTTAGAAGGTGCGGGCAAACGCATTCGTCCAGTCATGATGACGGTGGCAACAATTATTATCGGGTTATTGCCAATCCTTTACGGTTCGGGCACAGGTTCTGAGGTAATGAGCCGCATCGCCGCGCCTATGGTAGGCGGCATGGCAAGCGCACTATTACTTACCTTAGTGGTGTTACCTGTAGTGTATATGTTGATGATCCGTTGGCGTGAGAAAGTTAATGATTAACCTGAGGTTTGGATAAGGAATGAACTAACTAATTGTTTTTAAACACACATTAAATTATTCCCTTATCTAGCCAGAGAGTTTTAGGGATAACTAGACGAATTTACGCACCAATAGCTGGCTATTGGAAGTGAATTCAACGCAGTTAGCGCTAAAATTGGCTGCTAGAAAGGCATTAATTATCCGAAGCTCAGGTTAGTTAATCGATAGCGGAAAAAGTTTGCCTCAAGCGCAGTAATATTAAGCGCTTGAACGGCAAACTTTGGTTTGGTAAAACCCGATTACATCGAAAAATTGGATAAAAGACTCCTAGGACTCTAACTAACCCGAGATCAGGTTAATAACGCTTCCTTGGCGCACTTATTGCTGTACTAGAACAGCCAATGCACCAAGGAGCGAGTATGTACATTCAAAATTCACCTTATTCACAAATGTATGGTTCGAACGATCTTTATAGTCGAAAGAACAATAATGCTGTGAGCGATCAAGACATTTCTAATTCAGTGGCAAAAAATTCAGGAACACCTTCGTTTATGGAAGCCGCAAAGGCCGTTCAAGAAAAAGCCCCGAACAACACCCAATCGACCTACCTTACCAAGCATTTTGAGCAAGCTGAAAAGCTAGCCCATGAAGCTCTGGTGAGTTCGAATCACAAAATAGGCAGCCGCGAATATAACATCGAGATGTATCGTGAAATGATGACGAACATTGTAGAGATGCCAATTGAAGTAGAAATTGCACCAGAAGAGATGAACCAAGCACTGTTATTTAATCATCTGGGATTGGACTTTAAAGAGTATAAAACGGTAACTGTACGCTCAGAGTTGTTAACTATGCTTGAGCAAAAAGTCGAGCAGGACAGTACGCTAATTAGATCAGATAAAGCAAAATTAACAGCAATTATTACTGATACGCAAGATAGGCTAGAAGCCGCGCAAGCGGCGCTACTTGAAGGTGAAGACATTACCCAGCGACTGCAAGATAGCAAAAAGGCTATCTATCATTCTTACGAACAGCTTAAACTTGGTAAGGTGAGTCAGCGAGACCTGATTTCGACTTTGTAGTTATTCTTGACCAAGGATGCTTTAACAAAGTGAAGAAAATGCATTTTGTAGTCTGAAATGATTGAGGCTTATGTTTTATTCTAAAAAGTACAATTTTTTGTTCTGCCATATTAGCCGCACTGGCGGTACGTCGTTATGTAGTGTCCTCAGGCAAACGGCGCCAGACCTAAGGATGATATGCAGCCAGCATGCATCGCTTCTAGAGGCTAGAGCGGCATTGCCGGAAGCGTTTGAGAGTACGTTTAAATTTGCTTTTGTACGTAACCCATGGGAAAGACTCGTTTCTTGGTATTCACTATTAGAGAAAGGTAAAAGTCTACACTCAGAAGCGGTATCTGAGAAGCATCATTATGCAGAGAAAGAGAGGTTTGAACTATTTGTACAAGAGATGGTTGCAGAGCAGCACGGCGGAATAGCGTGGAGTCAATGGTCCCAGTTATCTGACCATTTGGGAAATTCACTCGTTAATGAAATTTGCCGCTTTGAAAACTATCAAAAAGACAGTAAGCGAATTTTAAGGAAGTTGGGGAGCAAAGATTATTATTTACCTTATTATAATCAAGCATCAAGTAGGCACTACCGTCATTACTACTCTGATTTAGCGTTAAAATTGGCTGAGGAGCTTTTCCTAGATGATATTTATCAATTTGGGTATAAATTTTGATAGTGGTCGGCCTTGTGAAAAACGGTAAATATCCAAGCAAGAAGGAAATTGGAATAAATATTTGTATAAATCACAAGTTGTAACAATAATGTGTTAATTGTTACTTAAAAGAGCTTCTGAGTGTTTATATGGATATCACTGAGTTAGATGAAAAGGCATTTGTTGACGTATTTAACCTGCCAGAAAAAATCACCATAAAGACTGCTAGCACCGCAGATATAGAGGAAATGGCTTTAGTCACCAAGGTGAGTTGGCAAGCGGCCTTTAGCGGGTTTTTACCAGAGCACGTGCTAAAAAGGGGAAACGTCGAATTTTTTGCAACTATTTGGTCTGAGATTATCAAAAATTCGACAACCCAAACAGCATTGCTTGTGACTGATGGCAGGAAAATATTAGGCTGCGGCGCAGCTGGGATTTATCGCCGAATGTATAACCCGGTTAGCCAAAAAGTATCGAGAACGAATGCTGGCGAGCTTTATCGTGGTTACATTTTACCAAGTCACCAAAACCGCGGGCTCGGTAGGGCGCTGTTGAAAGCACGCTTGTTAAAGCTTTACGAGCTGGGTTGTCAAAGCGCTTACACCTGGATCTATGAACAAAACCAACAAGCAAGACGCTTTTACGAAAAGCATGGGGCGGTAAACCTCGACCAAGCCCAAGGGATAACAATGAAACGATTTAGGTTTGAAGAAGTGTGCTATGGCATTGAAGTAAATCGTGTTTTTGATTTTAGCTAAGGTGAAGTGAGAGGAAATTTCAAACACCGTATGGTCAGAGGTAATTGTCATCGATAAGCGGTGACAATTACTTCATGCAGACTAACGTAGGTCGGCGGGTGTAGGATAGTCTGGGTGCTCAACAATTTTCGGTGCCCAAACAGCTGGGATAACGGCCTCTCGTTTCTGTTTGATACGCTCTACTAGCGTATTCAAATCATAATTGGGTTCACCATAAACGGCTAGCCAATTCTCAGGCACGTCTTCTGGGTCTGCAGCCTGAATAACGTGTGCCATCCACTGCTTTCTAAGCTCAGCCCATTCACTACTTTGATTCTCATTGACACCTGCAAGTGGTCGAAGCTCTACATATATTGTCCTTCTCGGACCTTCACTGCGTTTCGGCTCAGAGCCATGTAAAACCATCATGTCTTGAACTAAGATATCTCCGGCTTTAGCTGGTTGCTGTACAACCCCTGGAATGTTCCAGCCATATTCGCTCGAGAGAGAATAAATATCCAAAATTTGGTGTTGGGAATTTGGCAAATAGCGTAAGCACCCGTCATCTATATTCGCATCATCAAGATAGATACCGACATTTAAATATGCAAAATGACGAGAATGAGGAGCATCTTGATGCCAAGCTATGTGAGGGTGGGGATGTGGATATTTGCAGACTAAGTCACATTGCAATGGAACACTGCCTACACCACAAAGGTGTTCACTGATCGCTAACATTGCTGGTGTTGCGAGTAGTTCGATAATTAACTCGGGCGCTTCAAAAAGCAAATCATTATAACGAAAGAGTTTTGGCTCACCTGATTCATTTGATAAATGGTATTGAGTCGCGACTTTTCCATCTTGCTGTGCTTGTTTTGCTTTACTCTCGAGCGCATTAGATAGTCGCTTCAGTTGTTCCAGCAGTGTGTCGGGTAAAGTTTGTTCAAATAAAACGAAGCCGTTGTTTTCGTAAAAATCGAGTTTGCTTTTGCTCACAATCGTCATGCGTGTACTTCCTAGTTATTTTGTTGCTTGTGAGACTTAAGTGTTGTTTGTCGAGTATATTCACTCGCCTGCCAATAGAGTCTGTCTCAGCTACAGCACTGACTATAGTGTCGTAAAATGCCAGTTAGCGCAATTACGGTGGGTTACATTGTGGATTTTGTTTATATTAACTCAACTCGAATAAACAGAAACTTCCATTGGCACCACTTTGCATCCTCAAGTACAATTGGCGTTTTCGATTGCAACACACCGGAACCTTCCAATGGAAATCAAAGTAAATTACCTCGACAATCTCAGAATTGATGCCAAATTTGACGACTTTTCTGTCATTGCAGATCAGCCAATTCGCTATAAAGGCGATGGCTCAGCACCAAGTCCATTTGACTACTTTTTAGCTTCTTCAGCGCTTTGTGCAGCTTACTTTGTGAAGGTGTATTGTAATGCGCGTGACATTCCAACGGATGGAATTCGTGTGGCGCAAAACAACATCGTTGATCCTGAAAATCGTTATAACCAAATTTTTAAAATTCAGGTGGAGCTTCCGGAAAGCATTTCTGAAAAAGACCGCCAAGGTATCCTGCGCTCAATTGATCGCTGTACTGTTAAAAAAGTGATCCAAACAGGACCTGAATTCCAAGTGGAAGCGGTTGAAAGCCTTGAAGATGACTCGCAGGCTATGCTGATGGTTGATACCAGCGAAAGCGACAGCACTTTTATCCTAGGTAAAGATCTTCCGCTGGAACAGACTATCGCAAATATGACCAAGATCCTGTCGGATTTAGGCATGAAGATTGAGGTTGCATCATGGCGTAATATCGTGCCACACGTCTGGTCTTTGCATATTCGTGATGCTGCTTCACCAATGTGTTTCACCAATGGTAAAGGGGCAACCAAAGAAAGCGCGCTATGCTCAGCACTTGGTGAGTTTATTGAGCGTTTAAATTGCAACTTCTTTTATAATGATCAGTTTTTTGGTGAAGAAATCGCAAATGCTGAATTTGTTCACTACCCGAACGAAAAGTGGTTTAAGCCTGAAGCTGATGATGCGCTTCCTACTGAGATTTTAGACGACTACACTCGTGAAATTTACGACCCTGAAGGTGAACTACGCGGTTCACATCTAATCGACACAAATTCAGGTAATGTAGCGCGCGGTATTTGTTCTATTCCGTATACTCGCCATTCTGATGGTGAAACTGTGTATTTTCCGTCAAATCTAATAGAAAACTTATTCCTAAGTAACGGTATGAGTGCCGGTAATAACCTGTTTGAAGCGAAGGTGCAGTGTTTATCTGAGATCTTTGAACGCGCGGTGAAAAAGCAAATCATCGAGCAGGAAATCGTGCTCCCTGACGTGCCAGAGTCTGTACTTGCTAAATATCCAGGTATTGTTGAAGGGATCAAAGGGCTTGAAGAGCAGGGGTTCCCTGTGGTGGTGAAAGATGCATCTCTTGGCGGTCAATTCCCCGTAATGTGCGTAACCCTGATGAATCCTAAAACAGGCGGTGTGTTTGCTTCTTTTGGGGCGCATCCTAGCTTCGAAGTGGCACTTGAGCGCAGTTTAACCGAGTTGTTACAAGGGCGTAGCTTTGAAGGCTTAAACGATGTACCAAAACCTACGTTTAACAGTATGGCGGTATCTGAGCCGGAGAACTTTGTTGAACACTTTATCGATTCAACGGGGGTGATCTCTTGGCGCTTCTTTAGTGCGAAGCATGACTACGATTTTGTTGAGTGGGATTTTACAGGCACTAATGAAGAAGAATGCGATAAGTTATTTGGCATTTTGGAAGGGTTAGGTAAAGAAGCCTATATTGCGGAATTTACAGACTTAGGGATCGCTTGTCGTATTTTGGTTCCGGGCTTTTCTGAAGTCTACCCTGCCGAAGATCTGATTTGGGACAACACCAATAAAGCACTGCAATATCGCGAAGATATTCTCAACATCCATTCTCTAGATGACGAAGCATTAGCTAACTTGGTTGAGCGCTTAGAAGACAGCCAGCTTGATAACTATATTGATATTATCACCCTAATTGGCGTTGAGTTTGACGAAAATACGGTGTGGGGTCAGCTTACAATTCTTGAGCTTAAGATTTTAATCTATCTAGCGCTTGGCGATATCGAAGCGGCCATTGAATTAGTTGAAACCTTCTTGCAGTTTAATGACAACACGGTTGAGCGTGGCTTATTCTACCAAGCAATGCATGCCACGCTTGAAATTGCGTTGGATGAAGAGCTAGAAATAGAAGATTACATTCATAACTTCACTCGCATGTTCTCTAAAGACGTGATGGATGCGGTTATTGGTTCAATTAATGGCGATGTGAAATTCTATGGCTTAACGCCAACTAACATGAAGTTGGAAGGTTTAGATAAGCACCTGCGTCTTATTGAAAGTTATAAGAAGCTTCATGCAGCAAGAGGGAAATTAGCGCAGCGCTAAGCTTTATGTTTCTAAGTAAAAGCAAGATAGCATGACTGCTTATCTTGCTTTTACTGTTTGATAGACTGGTGTGTATTTAGTGGTTACACATTAACTGTAGTAGCTAAGCCCCGAACCTCAGGTTAAAAACCTTAATTTGATTTTTCCTCTTTGATACAGTTTTGGTTTTTAAACTGTGTCTTTGCATCGTGATATATAAAAGAGAAATCTGCTGTACGTGGTGTAAATATTGGTTTGCCAGTACTCTTATCGCATTCAGTTGCGATCCCGCCTGCCGCATGACAATTCATACAAGAGGAGCTTTTATAATAAAGCGCTTCTTCTTTACCTTGAGGTTGGTTTCCTAGTTGTAAAAATGTCTCAATCACTTCATTGGTCAAATAAACTGGGTGAGGCATTCCTCCCGAATAATTAATGAGTTTGGTTTCAATCGTATCACTTGCTTGGCCGTTAATATCAGTCATTGGCTTACTTCGGTTATTAGTTGAGTATTGGGTACCAATCAGTTTGTAATATTGAAGGACAGCGTTTTCTTGTTTAAACAACTTAGAAATATGCTGGTTCACTTGCTCAACAACAGGTGATATTTGCTCTAATCGCACCACCTGAGTAGGCTTAGTGCCTCCTACTGGATGATTGATTGCGCATGTTGGGCATTGCTTGTTGAAAAATGTTGGTGAGTTGCCCCAAACATTATTCTGATGTGAAAAGGTTGCGTAAATCCAGTTACTAGACGTGCCAGTTTTCTGCATTATATGAAATCCAACAACGCCAACTTCTTTTTCTTCGATTTTAAATGAACCAGCTTCGCCATTTTGTATCTGGTTGTAGCGCTTTACGGGTAGTTTGGCTCGAATATATTTACTAGGGTCATCTGACTCATCTAGCAATTTCCAAGCTACCTTTATCTCTATAGCAAGGCCTGGCGGCTTAGGGTCAAAACTTGTCAAGTTTTGTGGCAAGTTACAAGTTGGTAGTGAAGATTTGTCGGAACAAGCTAAAAAGCCAATAGTATTCATGTTGATACACATATTACTTGCCTGCTGACTTTTGCACGCCCAACTATAAGTCGGGTTATTCGCGAATTCAATTTGGCCATCTATGCTATATAGTTTGTTTTTAGTAATAAAATTGAAAACATATGGACTGACGAACTTTTGATAATAAACAGGATTGTTTTTTTGATCGGTTAAAATAGCATGTTTTTTCGGTTCATTTTTAGGCGCAACTTGTTCCACAGCAGATAAAGGCTGCATCATGGCAAAGTTTTTGGATATATCCCAGTTTACCGGAGGCGTTGCATCTACTGTGAAAATGGTCTCGGTTTCACGCCAGTTTATCCAAAGTGGAAGCGGGCAGTTGGCGCCTGAGTCGGCAGTACACACTTTTAGATTATTTTGTGTGAGCTTATAATTTTCGTCCAATTGCCTGTTTAGTGCAATAAAGCTCAACCATGAAAATAGTGCGTAACGATGATCCAAATAGTCAAGCTTCTTCGATTCAGAGGGTTTTACGGGTTTTAACTTTTCACATGACTTCACTAACTTATTGTATGCGTCAAGAGGGTAAGGTTTTAGCTGAGTCAAGTCGCTAGGAAAAGGAAAGGGCTCAGTTAATGTGCATTCGTCTTTGACTAGCCAATCTGGAAAAATGCTGTATTCAGTAGCAAAAGTACCAGTACTTACTAATAGTAAAGAGAGCTTCGCTATTACACTTTTCATGGTTATTTCCTTTTCTTATAAGGTGAAGAATATAAATATGATTTGATATTAAATTCAGATGTTGATGTGAGGGTTATTTTTATATAGTAACCAGTTTGTACTTTCAGGTTGAGCCAAGGAGTTAAGTTAGTGCTTAATTTTTTGTCTGTTATTTTTCTTAGTGCGCTCAAAAAGCTGTCATGTAGGTAATTTTCGTCAAGGTTTGTGATCCAAGGCAGTTCAATTTCAATTTTTTCTGACAACTCCGTTGAATAGGAAAGCCCAACTTGTATTTCATCTGATACATGAACAATAGCATTTAATAACTGTTCCAGTAGATATAAGTTTCCTTTCCAGTCTAGATCTTTGAGTAAACCGGGAAGTTTCAATGTTTCTAATTTAAAAACGAATTTAGCTCTAAATTCCTTTCGTCCAAATGTAAAGCTGAAGTGGTTTATCCTAGTATTCTCTAAACTAGGAAGTAACTCTTTTGTTTTATTTAAAAATTCAGGAGCTAAAAACTCAGATGCGTTAATTATAAATGCGCTTAATAGGCTGAAGTCAGCAAACTGACAATGTTGTGTACTTATACAAAATGTTGGGACTGTGCTATAACGACCATCTTCCCAGTCAAAGCTAAACCATATTAAGTTTACAGGTTTGTAAGTAGAAGAAAGCTTCCTCCTCTTTATAAACTTGTTTATTCTGTGGGCGTATTCATTTGGAAGTTTTTGGTTTATATAAGATAAAACGCTATCTAAATTATGAGGAGAGCAGTAATAGCATACTAGGAAATCAACTGCTTCTTCAAACTGTTCAATTCTCTTTTCAAAACATATTGCATGTATATTTTCAGGAATGCCATTTACAATTGGCTGAAGCTTTTCCGTTATTGTGCGATTGAGATGTTGAACCTCACTATCAAGTGCAATGCTATAAAGCTCACTTTTACTATATTTCATGATGAATGCGGGTGAAATACCAATTTAACTTAATTTTTGGTCTATTTTTTGTTCTGTTTCTGATGTTAATAACATTAGAATTTTACAAAGTAAAACAACTAAATCGTTCCTGTACCGTTGACAGAGTTTCACTACAAAAAAATACACGCTTGATTAAGCTAAAAATCACCCGCTGCTCCTATGTATTACCAAATTGTTTTGATAGTGTGTTGAACTTCAGGTCTTAGTTCTGCAGATAGTTGATCCCACAGATCATCTGTCAATCCAGTCTCTAAAGAAATTTCAGTAATAATGCGTTTTTGATCTGCTGTTAAATCAAACTCAGCCATCACTTCAGCCAAGTTATCGGTCGCTCGTTGTTTCAAAGCTTCATCGTTAGTTACATTATAGATATAAGAGATTAAACCGGTTGGTAGTTTTGTATTATCACTCATTTTTCATTTCCTAATTTTCATAGTTTTGGAGGTATAAGGTTTTAGTGCTAGCCTTATCATTTAAGTATTCATTATAAGCATCATCTTTCATTGTGTTTTTATTAAATAGTAATACTTTATATAAAAAGTAATAATAAAAAGTTCGATGTGAACGATACCCAGCAAAGCTTGATATTTTTTCTTCGAATTCTTGTAAACTACCTATATCATCTAAATTTGCCAAGTAGTTGAGCATATTATTATAACCCAACCAGCCAGCGTTATTAGAGTTTTTTGCAAGGCTTACCCCTGTTGATGAGTAATATTTTGCTTCATCTTTATATTTTTTAAAATTAATGGAATCGTTTTGTATTGAAGCATGTATTAGCTTAAACCACGCCCATATTCCATTTGTTGCTGAGCTAATATCATTTATATTTATATCTTTGGAAAGTTCAGCTAAATTATTCATAGCGCTGTGTGCCAAATCAACCTTACCAGTGAGCAACTGTGATAGAGCTTTAAAAGCAATACAAGTGAGTTCAGAGCAAAAGCCGTAATTATCAGTTATGGCTTGAGAGCTATTATCGAAAAAGCCTTCTTTTGGTAACGTATCGACAAGCGCTATTACTTTGTCAAACTCCCCCAGTGAAAAGTAGGATTGCGATAAAAGCTCGAAGATCACTGGGTGTTGGTGAGGTGGATATTCGCTTTTGTTTTCGTGCAGCTGTAATCCTATATTATGAGCTTTTAAAATATCACCGGTAGCGTAGGCGTGCAGCCATTCGCCTCTCATCGTAATGAAGCGCTCTTTAGGGTCTAAAATTGTGGCGAGTTCACTGATATTTTGAAGCACGTGCTTTTTTGCCAACGTATCTAGCCAACCATTGTATGCAATCCTAGATGAGGCAAGTGCATTTTTAATCTTATGGAGTAAAGGCTGGTTATCGATTAAACCATTTTGGAAGAAATTCAATGCCTCTGCATAGTAAATACTGGCCTCTGCGACAGAATAAATCGCAGCGGCGCTTTTTGCTGATGTTAGTAATAATTCAACAGCCGCATCATGCTCTCCCACTTTTGCTAAATGGTGGGTTGTAAGCAGTGGTTGCTTTTGGCTCATTCCTGTATTGTTGAGTACCTCAATTATACTCATGTGGTGTGCATGCGATTCATGCTTACCCATACTTTCATAGGCAGCATCACGTACCAAAGCGTGTTTAAAAATATAGCTATCGTTATCAACACGACGTTGCTGCACAATAAGGTCGTTTGCTATCAACTCATTTAAATCGTTTTGGATCTGGTTTTCGCTTAAAGAAGATGCCGCAACGAGTAAATCATATTCAAACTCTCGGCCAATTGTGGCTGCTAGTTGGGCTGTTTCTTTGGCGTGACTGAGGCTATCTAGTTTTTGTTGTAATGACTCTCTTAAACTCGTAGGTACATGGTCAAGTTTATCTGGTGCGAGGAAGTCAATCTCTCCGCCTTTATCTCCAACTAATGCCTTTTGTTTAAGCATGTTGACGAGTTCTTCAATAAATAGCGGGATCCCGTCGGTGCGGCTGGTAAGTAATTTGAGAACTTGCTCTGACACTCGGCGGCCATCAAACAAATTAATGATAAAATCTTCTGTGGCTTTTTCGGTTAGTTTTTTCAGACAAACATCCACTAAGGTGAGGTCTTTTAACTGAGTTGGTACCGCTTGTCTTGAAGTGCTTAGTAAAACATCACCTGAAGCGAGCGCACCGACAAAGTGATGTAAAAACTCTAAGGTGGTGCTATCTGCCCAGTGAATGTCCTCGATAATGTAAAGCTTAAACTTGCTGAGTCCATGGCGATTTGACAATAACAATGCACAAAGCCCTTTAAACAACACTTGCTTTTGCTCATCGGGAGAAAGTGTAGAAGGCGTGATTTCATCATCAAGTGAGATATTGAGCCAAACTAGCAACACAGGGATAGCTTGTGCTAAATCGAGCTTACTATCCATGTTGGATAATACATAACTAAAAACGGTATTGGCTGAATGAGCATCTAGCTGCTCGGTGTTAAATAGATACTTGACCAGCGTTAAAATTGGATACAAAGCATTATTTTGATGCTCTGGTAAACACTGGGCGACTAAATGTTGATATTGCGGTGCATTAGCACGAATTTCTTGCAGCAGCCGAGATTTACCTATGCCAGCCTCACCATGAATGTGAGCGATGCGGGTTGCACCTTCGACCTCGTTATTAATGAGTGAAAGTGTCTGTTCAAGCTCAAGGTGACGACCAACAAGTTCGTGATGGTTCTTTGTACCACGCATAAAGCCAAATGCTTCGATGCGACGTTCTCCTTGCAAGTTATAAACCGGCGTTAGTTCAAATAACGGGCCTATTTGTACTTGGCCGTACAGATTGAATTCAGAAAAAGCATCAAGGAGTGAGCGTGACTCTGCACTACATAAGACTTGGCGCTCGCCAGCTTCACGGGAGAGTGCTGCTGCAATATTCGCGTGATGTCCTTCAGGTACGGCATTAGCATAGGTAATAAATATCCCAGTGTGAATTCCTATATGGGCGTTAAGCGCGACTCTGTGAGCTTCTTGCATTAGCGCGTTACGCTTCGCAAGCTCGCTTATCATTTCAAGTGCGGTACGGGCAGATAATCGCGCATCATTATCGCTGCTAACGGGGTAGCCAAAATAAAACAAACTGGTATCGGCGAGATTACCCACATGATAAGCGCCGTAACGAGTCGCGATATCAATAAAGTGATTGCGTTGAGATTTATAAACCGTGTCTATGACATCGAAGTCTTTTTCATTGTTGTCGAGTGCTTTGACACTTAACCTTACAGCAAGAACGGTTAGCTGCTTGCGCTCAGTAAGCGCAGTATATTCTTGAATGGCGCGATGATTAGGATCGTCATCACGGATCATTACTGTGGTTTCGTCGTAACCATGCTGGGCTTTAACATCATTTAGCACACCAACAAGGTTCGATACGTTCATCCGAGCAAGTTCAGAAAATGCCTCGGTTGCGGTGATCACACGTTCCAACGCACTTTTATTGAGTACACGCCTAAGCAGTCCCGCAAGGGGGTGGCCAAGTAGGGCGCTGGGAATTGGAATGTGTACATCGCTTAATTGTTTGTGATAAATCGATGCGACGCTAGTGCCCGTCACCGCAGGCACGCCTGTTAAACATTCTAAGAATACTAGACCCCATACATAAAGATCTGATTTGGCAGAAGCTGGCTCGCCACGTAATTGTTCTGGTGCGCTGTAAGAAGGCGTGCCCAATGTTTCTTGCGTAAGCGTGATTGTTTCAAAGTCATGTTGGCGGCTTTCTTGCGCAAGTGTACCGATACCAAAATCAAGTATTTTGGCGTAAGTCTTAGCACCAGATTGGCTTAGCATAATATTGGTTGGTTTTATGTCTCTGTGAATAATGCCTTGTTGATGGGCATGAATAAGTGCATCTAGCACCTGCAACATGATGTCGGTTGCATACACAGAATCAATCGCGCCATTTTGACTTAGATAGTCCCTTAATGTTTGTCCTTCCACATACTCGAAGACTCCAAACATTAAATTTTCATTTAATTGTCCTTTATCTAATAATCGTACGATATTTGGGTGGTTTAATTGACTACAAAGTAAGGTTTCACGATTGAAACGTTCTGCATATCTTTGTTTTTTCGTCGCTTCTAGTTGTGGTTCTAACGCCAAAAATTTTAGTGCAACGATTTGCCCTGTGTTTATTTGGCGCGCCTTAAAAACTTTACCGAATCCACCTTCTCCAATTTTTTCAAGTAGTTGGTATTTGTCAGACTGGAATACATCGACAATATGGCTATCCGAAAACTGTGTCAGAGACATATGATTACTAATTCTTATTTTTTGTTAATGGTATAGGGTAATTGGAATGTAAATACTTGTCTAGCATGAGAATTTTAATTGTTTTTTAAAATTGGATAATTAACAGTCTGGGTTGACTGTGGGATTTCGTAAGTATTTGAAAATATTCTATTTTTATTTGGGTGGTTTTTTTGGAATATTGCTTGTAATGGAGTGTAATTCCTTCTGCTCGAAAAAGTTGGCATACTTTACCTATAAGAATAAAAAGGAAAAATGAATGAAACGCCGAACGTTTATGTTTGCTGGTGCAGCACTCACGGTTGCATCAGTCTTGCCTCCTGTTAGTTTTGCTAGACAAAGCTTCACTGCTTCTGGAGTATCAAAAGATACAACGGAAAGGCTTCCTGAAAATCTATTGAATGAACTCGGTATTCAAGTACCTATCAGGGATGTTCTAAGCCCTTCAGGGGAACGAGTTTCTTTTAAAAAAAGAGCCAATATAATTAGGCGTTACGGAGATTCTCTCTACGTTTACTTCGAACATGAGAGGGTGATCAGGGTTTTTGATACCCAGGGTAACCCTGCTTCCAATGAATTGCCTTTACCTAAATACATTAGCGATCTTAAAGATTTTGCTGTAGATCCGACACAACAACAGCTTTATTTATTGCAACCTGGAAAGCACCACATAGTGTTAGCCGACTTTAGCGGTGAAATATTGGGCACTTTTGGTGAGTTCGGAATTGAGCAAGACTATCAACTTAATGGTCCAAAGAGCATCACCATTGGTAAGTCTAATCAGTTATTTGTTTTGAATTCTGGCAGTTCTAGTATCAAAGTTTTTGAAAGCAATGGAGTATTTTTAAAAAACTATACATTGAGTCAAAAGCAAAAACGCACAGTTACAAGTATCGATGGCGCTAATCAGATTATTATCAATGGTGGGAAGTTTTCAGATCGCCAATGGAAATTAGATCAAAATATTCGCAATTTTATCGAGGTGGACTAAGCTGAGGAAGGGCTTGATCGGATTTTACTTTTTTGCCACTTAAGCAGTTTGGAGCTTGAGTTACGTTAGGTTAGTTATCTGTGAACTTAAGGATGGTTATGCCATATAGTAAGGAACGGTTAGCTTATTTTAAGCTTCCAATTTTTCTTGAACATCAACAAGTACTCGACGAGCTTGGGACGCTGAATGAGCTGGCCTGGACTGACCATGTAAATAAAGCAAATTACGACGGCGGGTGGGACGTAGTTGCGTTGCGTTGTTTGTCAGAGCATTTATCTGCTCACCCGATCTTACAAAACTTTGCGATTGAGTCAGGCACTCACTGGCAAAACTTACCTATATTAGAAGAAAAGCCGCTACTTAAATCATTCGTTGATAATTTCCCCTGTGAAGTTCTCTCTGTAAGAATCATGCGATTGAAAGCAGGTGCTTTTATAAAACCTCACAGAGATGGCGGCCTTTGTATCGAAAATGGTGAAGCAAGACTTCATATACCTTTGGTCATCGACACTGCTCTTGAGTTTGTCGTTGATGGTATGCAAGTACCAATGAAAGAAGGAGAGGTGTGGTACATAAATGCGGACAAAATACACAGTGTCGCTAACCGAGGAAACCTTGATAGAGTCAATATCGTTATTGATTGCAAAGTAAATGATTGGTTATTAGATTGCCAGTCAGGGTCAATGGGCGTTCCTTGTGAAGAGTATACAAGCTAAAAAATGCAGTGTGTTTCGTTAGCAAGCGATTTAAAAATAATAGGTTGAAGGATCTGTAATGACGTCTGGCAGCGTGTACCAAGTAAAAAAATTGCTAGAGCACTCTCAAGCTTTGCTCCTAAATGATATTGATGCTGGGCTAAATAGACCTCACGCACTATCTATGTCTGAGGCTCTAGCTGAGCTAACAGGCGTATCCACTGACTTCGATATGAATGATTGGTCTGATATAAACACTGACAAAGGGGTCGCGATTTCACCTGTTCAGGCAGCTAAATGTTTACTAGAAACGCTACGTAGTCAGATACTTATGCAGGGCGTTGCGAGCGCGATACGAGACAAAATCAATCAGCAAGATAATATAAATATCCTCTACGCAGGGACCGGGCCATATGGTGTATTACTATTACCTTTTCTCGCGCTCCACAAAACGAGTCCAGTCTCAGTAACACTTTTAGATATTCATCCAGAAAATACGCAAGCAATACATGAGCTGGTAACTAAACTTGATATCGCTCATATGGTGAAACGTATAGTGCACGCAGATGCAACGACTTGGCTACCTGAAGAACCAATAGAGTTTGATCTCATTATTTCCGAGACCATGAATACCTTATTACGCAGAGAGCCTCAAGTATGGATTTTTAGTCACCTTCAACAGTTTTTAAAGCCAGATGGAGAGCTCATACCTCAAGAAATTGAGCTTACTGCTTGGCTATGCAATCCAAGTTCTCTGACGAAAAGTGAGCAAAGAGTCAACCCAGCTGAGCTTGGTTCGTTTTTCCGTCTCGATAAAAACACAGCAAGCGCACTCAATGAGAATAACCTAGATGTTTTATCTGGTTCGTTTGAGGTACCGGATTGCGGGAAAGTTTATCATACACTGGAATTGAAAACGGAAATCAAAGTCTATAGGGAGCATAGACTCACCGAAAACCAATGCAGCTTGAATTTACCAATTAAGTACCAAGATAAAAATCTAAAGGCCGGTGATCGGATTACTTTTGAGTATATTAACGATCCAATACCTGAGTTCATCTTTAGCTTCCCTGATGAAAGTTTACCAAATCTTCCCGCTTATCATGAGGTGGGTGAGTCTGGAATTTTCCAAATTAAACGTATCTTCGTTAAATGCCAATTAAATAAAGTAAATAAGCTTGATATTAACAACCATGAATGTGAGTGGTCTTTGGATACACAAATATGGGGTGAACTTGAGTTAAGTTTAGAATTGGTTTTAGAAGCCTTGTATCGGTTTAGGTTGTTTGAGGAATTTGAGTTTTGGCTGCTTGATAAAATTGGTAATCGACTTGATGATAAATTAGTTGGTGCTATTAATCGAAAAGTAGTTGGTTTTTATAGTTAAAATATAAAGGTAAGAGTGATGAAGTTTACGCCTCCAGATGGTTTATATGTTAGACCGTCAAAACCAGAAGATAAAGGCTTTCTGGAAAGCTTACACCATAGCACTCGGCAAGATTTGCAGTTGATTGATGGAGATAAGGATTTTATAGAGTCAATTATTGAAATGCAGTTTAAAGCGCAAAGTAATGGCTATGGAGATCAATTTCCAAACGCTATGTATTTCATTATTGAAAAACACCATGAGCGAATAGGCAAGGCGACAATTGACTTTGGTAATAATGAAGTGAGATTAATAGAAATTGCTTTAATACCTCAAGCTCGTGGATTAGGGCTCGGTGCAGCAGTTGTTCAATCTTTCCAGCAAGCTGCTGCTCAATCCGGCGTGCCGATGACTCTGTCGGTATTGCAAAATAATTACGATGCAAAGCGTTTATATCAGAAGCTAGGCTTTAAAATTGAATCAATTAAGGCTCCTTATGAGTTACTAATTTGGTATCCGCCAGCGTTGAGGAATATAGTTTTAGGTTAATTTAAAAAGAGGGGTAATGAACGAAAGGTAATAAAGCGCCTCGCTTGATCATTGGTATTAATAACTGTTTTTTAGTTAACAAGAGCGAGTCTAACTTAATGAGCAAAGGAGCAAGTGTTGTGAAACTAACTAGTAGTTTATTTGAAGACTTAATCGGTCAGGATGTTGAAGTTTTTACGGCCGATGGCAAGCATAAGCTAAACGAGTTGCAAGTTGATGCTATTGATGAGTGCAAGCTAAACAGTAATGAATTTGAAGGATTTTCTGTAACGTTAACCGCCAAATCAAATTTTCCGCTTACGGATGATACGTATACATTAAAGCATCAAAAGTTGGGTGAAATGCCACTGTTTTTATCTGCATACGAAAAAGACAAGTATCAAATAATTATCAGTATAAAAAAAGAAGCATAAAGGAGTTTAATAATGTCAGAACCCTATATTGGACAGGTTACCCTCTATGGCTACAATTGGGCACCTAAAAATTGGTCTTTATGTAATGGTCAGCTAATTCAAATTAGCCAAAATCCAGCGCTTTATTCTCTTACCGGCACCGCGTATGGTGGTGATGGTAGAACAACCTTTGGTCTACCAGACTTTCGTGGCAGAGTACCGGTGGGGCTTGGTGACTTAGGAAACGCTAGTTACGATAGAGGCAATGCTGGTGGCGCTGAAAACGTAACCTTAACCTTAGCAAATATTGCACACACCCACAGCGTGCAAGCAAGTACGAAAACGGCTAACTTTCCATTCGCAAATTTTCCCACACCAAACCAAATGGCGACGCAGACGGCAGAGCCTATATATGCTGCAGCATCGAATTTGGTAAATGCCTCTGGCTCTACGGTATCAAGCATTGGCGGCGGTCAGAGCCACAATAATATGCAACCCAGCTTATCTCTTAATTTTGCCATCGCACTAACTGGCATTTATCCAAGCCGAAACTAAGGAGGCCGTAAATGGAAGGGTTTATTGGACAGATAACGATGTTTGCCGGCAATTACTCGCCGTTTAAATGGGCGTTTTGTTATGGGCAGATCACTGCAATTACAGGGAATGAAGCATTATTCTCTTTGCTTGGGAATATTTATGGTGGTGATGGAAGAAGTAGTTTTGGGTTTCCTGATATGCGAGGTCGATTACCTATGGGATTTGGCAATGGTCCCGGGTTAACGCCAACACAGATAGGAACAATGAAAGGGGTAGAAACGGTCTCCTTAGATATCAGTCAAATACCATCGCATAGCCATAATTTTCAGGTAAGTAACAATACCGCGACGGGTACAAACCCTGGTGGGCAAGTGTTGGGTAAAGCTGATATTTACTGTGAACCAGCAACGGCCCAGCACAATGATGGCCCTTCAGCTATGTATGATGGCATCATTGCCTCCACGGGAAGCAATCAGGCTCATGAAAACAAAATGCCTAGCCTTGGGGTTAATTTTATCATATGCCTAAATGGCATATATCCACCTAGAAATTAAGGAGAAGAATAATGGCTGATTGTTTTTTAGGTGAAGTTCGAATGTTTGTTTGCAATTTTACACCAGAGTGGTGGACCAGTTGTGGAGGACAGCTACTACCTATATCGCAAAATTCAGCACTTTTTGCGGTAATAGGCTGTAACTTTGGTGGTGATTGTCGCACCACCATGGGGGTGCCAAATTTACAATGTAGAGTACCGATGGGGACGGGGACAGGCCCAGGCCTGACACCAAATATGTTAACTGAAAAGCAAGGCGAAAATGAAGTCGTGCTATATGAGTCGAACTTACCTGCTCATACCCACACTTTTAATGGTACGACTTCGCTAGCTGGAACCGTTGATACGGGGCAGGGAAATCTACTCGCTCAGTCTACAGTTGGTGCTATTTATGATAACGCTCCTAATGCGCAAGAGCAGGTAGAGATGGACTATACTGCGCTTGGTGCCAATGGTATGGCAAATGCTGGACATGAAAACCGTCAGCCATTTTTGGCGATTCAGTTTGCATTGGCACTAGATGGTACATTTCCACCAAGGAACTAGCTTAGTAAGGCGCAAAGTATTGGTAAGAGATTGGTTTGGTGCTGATCCTTACTAATACTTATATTTTACGGCGGTAATTGGGTGTTATTATAGCTTTTAAATTAGTAACTTACTGTGGTGTTTGTAAGAGTGGTAACCAATGTGTAAAAAAGAGGTTTGTCAGCTTTTTTATCTAACAAGATTTAAGCTGGTGCTGTGCTTTATATTTGTTGTTTTATCTATTGGTACGACGAATGCACAGGGAATTGAGCTTGTTAATTTTGGCAACAAGATAAAGCTTGAACAGAGCAGCGCTGAACCTAAGAGTGTGTATAAGTTTGCTAATTCAGAACAATTGTTAGAGCTGAATAACAGAATAATCATAAAAATAAAGGCTGGGATGGGCGGTGGCGTTACAAACGCCTTAAAACAAAAAATAGAGGTGGGTCAGTTAGCCACCTTTGGGCCATTTGCAGAGCACGAGTTTATGGTGGTATCGCTAAAAGACGCGTCCGCAAAGCGCTTAACTGCTGCACTAGCGATTGCCAGTGGTTTAGAGGGGGTAATATATGCCCAACCAGATATTTTACAAATAAAAAGTAAGCTCGAAGTTGAAAATCATAACGCTGCGCAATGGTTAACAAAAACCTTGTCGCAATCAGGTTCTATGAAAAGCTTACCCTTTCGTTTATTTCAGTTAGAGAAATGGCAAAAACAACTACAACAATTGACTCAAGGTGAGGGAGTAAAAATAGTTGTTATCGATGATGGCTTTGATTTAAAACATGAGGCCTTAAGTAAAACTAAGGTATTACTCACCTACGATATTGAAAGAAGAGTCAAGGACGTACAGCCGCAAAACCGCTTTGATAAACATGGTACTAAGGTAGTCGGAGTGATCTTTGCCAGAGCAAATGACGCTTTGCCAGCTGAAATGGCGGGCCTTGCAATCGACGCAGGGCTTATTGCAATAAGGCAAACAAAAAGCTGGACAAGCCATACATTGGAGTCGTTACATATTGCGCAACTGGCGCAAGCCGATGTTGTTAACATGAGTTGGCGAACACAGTTACTACTGGAACCAATAAAAGATGCCATTGATGGCCTAGCACAAACCGGCCGAGGCGGTAAAGGTGCGCTGGTAGTTATAGCCGCTGGAAACAGCGGGAAGATGATTAAAGCAAACAGCACAGAGGCGAGTATTGCATCTGCGGTGGTGGTGGGCGCAATGAATAGCAGCGGTATGCCGGCAAGTTTTAGCAACTTTGGTAAATCGGTTAGTGCTTGGATGCCAGGTTATAGTGCTAGGGGTATTGCAAGAAATAATGCATACAGTGGTTTTGGTGGTACTTCTTACGCAGCGGCATATTGCACGGGCATGATTGCACTGCTGTTGGCCGCTGAACCCAGACTAACGGCAAGTAAAGTCAAACAAAAGCTGGCTCAAGTGTCTGGTTTAGCGTTGGACAACCAGAGTAAGCAAAGTAATTAAACGGCTGTGTTAGCTACTGATAACACAACAAGTTGGATAAAGGTCGTTCCTACCTTGGAAGTGAGCTTCTGGGTATAAAATGTGGATAAAACTATGGATACAGAATATAACAGCGCAATGGTATTTACGCACAATAAACTACAAACCCATATTAAGGCCGCATTGCTATGCAGTGCTGCTATTCAGTTGCCTGTGGCAGTGGCTTCATCAACGCTAGCAAATGCAGAGGCGCTACAAGGCGTAGTGGCTGATACAACGGTCAATCAGCAAGCGTTCGATTATGTACAGTCAAGATTAACTAGCAAAGCCATTACGGTCACGCGCGATCCAAATTGGGGACGGCTTGAGTTTTTACAATGTACGGGTGTCGGAGGGTGTTCCAGCTTTCCAGACGAGGCCAGTTGTAATGCCAACGCTCCGCTTTGTAGTTGGGATCCTGGAACACCTAGTAATAATCCTCCATCCTTTAACAGCAGCGCATCGACTAACTTTGCAGAAAATGACACGGGCACAGTGCTTGATGTTAATGCTGACAATGGTGATGGCGGTAGCAATGACTCAGGGATCACTTACTCCTTATCCGGTACAGACGCTTCGCAGTTCAATATTAACTCAAGCTCTGGTGTCATCACGTTTAAGACTGCACCGGACTATGAATCGCCGGGAGACAATGGCGGCGACAATATTTACAATATTACGGTTACTGCCAATGACGGTGGAAGTAGCAACAACACGGCTGCACAAAATATTACCATTACGGTTACAGATATCGATGAGGTTGCACCTACGTTCGATGGTGGAAACTCAACACCGAATGACAATGCGACAGGGGTCTCAGGAAGTAGTAATATTACTATTGACTTCAACGAAAATATAGCCCTTGGAACTGGTAACATTACTATTCGTGACGTCAGTGGTAGTAGTGATTTTGAAGTGTTTGATGTCGCGACAGAAAGCGACGGTACGACGACTAGCCCAAGTGCAGGTCGTATTGGCATTACAAATGATAAAATTTATATAAACCCTACTAATGACCTAACCGGTAATCGCAACTACGCCATTCGTATTGATGCAACTGCTGTTGATGACTCTGCGGGAAACAGTTTTGCGGGGATCAGTGACGATACTACCTTTAATTTCTCGACGGTTAACACCGCTCCTGCAGTTGATTTAGATTCAACGAGTGGTAGCGATAATAGTAGTGCTTCATTTTCTGAAGGTGGTGGTGCGGTAAATATCGCCGCGAATGCTGCTGTGACGGAAGCTGATGGCGACACAATTACCACCATAACAGTAAGTCTTACCAACGATCAAGACGGTGCATCTGAAGGCCTGAATGTCAGTGCATCCGCTCAAGATGCATTGACGGGAATTTCGGGTTCTTCTGATATTTCGCTACAAGATACAATTTCTATAACTGGTGCAACTGCTTCAGCGTCAGAAGTGCAAACGTTCCTACAGGCGATCACTTACAACAATACCTCCGGTACTCCCAACGAAACCGCAAGAACCGTAACTGTTGTTATAAATGATGGCACAGATAATAGCACTTCTCGTACAGCTACTATTTCCGTAAGTAATGTTACTGCTGCGAGCAGTGTCGCAGCCGGTTTTAATACAACAAACGGCGCAAACTTATCTCCAGCAATCACCTTTACTGGCGACGATGAAACACTGACGATTGCTGATACTAGCCATATTGCTGGCTCAACTGCGGATGGGGACGGAGGTACCGATACACTATTTGTAGTAACTGGCTCTAATCTAGCTAACTTTACGTCGCTAGCTAATTTTGAAACATTAACCCCAGACAATGACGGTTCTTTAACGCTGACCGAAGCGCAGCATGATGCGTTTACTACCATCAATGGTTCAGGTACAAACCAATTTACAATATCTAGCGCTGATGGAGATCAAACCCTAACCGGTGATAGCGATATTGAAACCTATGTGTTAGGCGCTGCAATGAACTTTACCATGGGAGCAGCAGCACAAAATGTGACGGGTAGCAGCGGGGATGACACGGTTAATGTAACCGGGTTTACGCCATCAGGTATGCTCGCAGCTGGCGCAGGCACAGATACTCTACAAGCAGATAATGGTGCAAACATCAGTGGTGCTACGCTCAGCGGTTTCGAATCACTGACCTTAAGTGATAATGCGTCAGTCACTATGACGGAAGCTCAGCATGACAGCTTCTCAACAATCACAGCAGCGGCAACCGAGACGATTACAATCAGTGATGTGAGTGATGGCTTAACAGGTAACAGTGCAATTGAAACTTACATACTTTCAGCGGCTAATACCTTTACGCTTGGCGCTGCTGGGCAAAGTGTGACAGGCAGCAGTGGTGACGACACCGTAAATGTTGGTACATTCACAGCTACTGGTACTCTAGCAGGAGGCAGTGGTACAGATACGCTTTCAATTAGTGATGGCGGAAATATCGCAGGCGCGTCAGTAAGCGGTTTTGAAAACCTTTCTGTAGCAACTGGTGGCTCTGCAACAGTTTCAGTATCTCAGTTGTCATCGTTTACTGGTTCGGTTTCTGGCGACGGCACTAATTCTCTAACTGTCTCTGGCAATGGTGATATTACAACGGTCTCAGCGCTTGAAAATTATACTTTATCCGATGATTCAACCAATTCAAGAACGGTGACCGTGAGCAGTGCGGGTCATTCTGTTACTGGTACTTCAACTTCAGATGCAATTACCTTCGATTTAGGTTCGCTTACCTATACTGGAACAATTACTGGCGAAAATACCACTGCCGATACTTTGTCTTTAAGTTCTGGTGCTGATATTACGGCAGCAAGTATAAACGCGGTCAGTAATTTAACGATAGCCTCCGGCGCGTCTGTTTCCATGACAGTAGCTCAACATGAAAGTTTTACTGGTAATATTTCAGCAGCTGGATCAGAAACTATCAATATTTCTGGTGATGGGGATATCACAACCTTCTCTTCGGTTGAAGTTTATAGTGTTGGTGACGATTCTAGCAATACTAGGACTATTACCATCAGTAACGGTACCACTGATGTTTCTGCAACGTCGAGCGATGATGCTGTAACGTTTAATATCGGTGGTAGCACCTACACTGGCGATTTAACTGGTGACACGAACGTAGCAGATCTTGTTTTAGCGTCAGATGGTGCGGATGTAACTGGAGGTGGATTCTTCAATATAGGAAACCTTAGTCTATCAAGTGGTGCAACTGTTGCGATTGATACGGCCAATCTGAGTGATTTTGCAACAGCGATTTCAGGGGCGGCGGGCAGTGAGACATTAAAACTTATGGATGGTGGAGAATTTGACTTCTCGACCACCTCGGTTTCTGCTGTTGAAGGCATTTCAATTGGCACCAATAGCGCAGCAACGATCACCCTTACTGATAACTTTAATGCCGACGGTCAAACTGTATCGGTTGCAAATGCCAGCGGCAGTGCAATCACGTCAGACTTAGTCATAGACGCTTCTGCCTTTTCTAGTGATGTGCTAGAAATAACGGCAACAGATTTGGATGGTTCTGATACGATCACAGGTGGTAGTGGTGCAGACACTATACGTCCTGGCGGCGGTACAGATACCATGACAGGTAACGATGGTAACGATAATTTTATCGGAGCGCAAAGTGACTTAAATGGTGACACAATAGCCGATCTTAGCATCGGAGATAAGATAACAATTACAGGTATAACAGGATTATCAACCAGCAATATTCGCTTTAATGGTACTAGTACGCTGGAGGTGGACACCAACGCTACTACTTTTGTTAACCCAGAAATAAGTATTTCGCTCACGAATGCCGCAGGGAACGATCTTGCGTTTACGGTCGCTGACTCTGGCAGTGATACAGTGATCACCTTTGAAGCTGCGAATGATGAGCCTACCTTTAGTAATTTAAATGGTGGTAATACCTTTACTGAAAATGGAACTTCGATTGCGATAGACAGCGATGTAACCATTTCAGATACTGAACTTGACGCACTTAATAGCGGAAATGGTAACTATGATGGTGCGTCGCTAACAATCTCACGCTCAGGTGGCGCTAACAGTCAAGATATCTTTAGTAACACAGGGTTGCTTGGTACGCTGACTCAGGGAGGCACGTTAAGTTACGATAGCACTGAGGTCGGTACAGTAACAACTAACTCTGCAGGCACACTGGTACTCACTTTCAACAGCAGTGCTACTTCTGCTCTAGTGGATAATGTATTGCAATCAATTGGCTATGGTAACAGCTCTGAGGATCCAAGCTCATCTGTAACACTTAACTATACCTTTAATGATGGTACGGCAGACAGTACTGGTACAAATCAGGCCGCAGTTACTATTACTCCTGTAAATGATGCCCCTACCGATATTGCATTGACAGCAACAAGCATAGACCAATCGAATACCGGAACTGCTGCGACCGTGGCGACAGCCAGCACCACAGATGTGGAAAGTGGTGACAGTCATACCTATAGCTTGGTTACGGCTGGCAGTAGCGATGGTGGTACATGTAGCGCAAATACGGGTAACGGCAGTTTCCAATTTTCAGGAGCTACGTTACAAACGCAAGCATCAACATCTCCGGGTGACTATGTTATTTGTATTCAAACGAGTGATGGAACCGCAAGTTATCAAGAGTCATTCACGATAACAGTCAACGATGACGTGGCCCCAAATGCGCCATCGACACCAGACTTGGATGCGGCTTCAGACTCTGGGGCTTCAAGCTCAGACAACATTACCAATGACACTACTCCAACCTTCAGTGGTACTGCTGAGAGCGGGGCGACGGTTAAATTATATAGTGATCAGGTAGGCGGAGGTACCACGGTCATTGGTACTGGCACAGCAACTGGTGGTAATTGGCAAATTACAACGGATCCGTTGACTGCTGGGTTATCACATTCGATTTTTGCGACCGCCACGGATGCGAGCACGAACGTAAGTAGTAGCTCTAGTGCTTTAAGCGTAACGATCGATAATACAGCCCCTACCGCGCCAAGCACGCCAGATCTGACCGCTGGGAGTGATACCGGCTCCTCAAATGCAGATAACATTACTAATGATACAACGCCCACATTCACAGGAAGTGCATCTACGGGCGACACAGTGACACTAATTTCTGATCTTGATGGCGTTGTTGGTTCAGCCACAGCTGCGGGAGGTGCATGGACTATTACTCCTAGTTCGGCGATGACCAGTGGTACGCACGCAATCACAGCGCGATCAACGGACACCGCCGGTAATATTACCAATAGCAATAGCTTATCAATAGTCATTGATACGAGTGTTTCAGTGCCTAGTATTACGACTCCAATTGAGGGGGATGGTCAAATTAATGCCGCTGAAGACAATGATGTCTTGATTGCTGGCTCTGGTGCCGATGCTAACGTGACTGTTAGCGTGAGTATTACTGACGGTTCAGCAACGCTGAATCAAAATGTAACTTCCGATGGTAGCGGGAACTGGACTATCAGTGGCAGTGAGTTCAATGTTAGCGGATTTAGTAATGGCGAATTAACTGTATCGGCGACGCAAACAGATTCAGCAGGAAATATCTCTGGTGCAGCAAGTACCACTGTTACACTCGATAATATAGCACCTTCAGCACCGGCAATTACGACACCAATTGAAGGTGATGGCCGAGTAAATGCGGCGGAAGATAATGATGTGCTGATTGTAGGAACGGGCGCTGAAGCGGGTAATAGTGTAACCGTTACTATTCATGACGGTGCAAATAGTTTTAATCGAACGGTCACTGCGGACGGCTCAGGGGCCTGGACTATAAGTGGCTCGGAATTTGATGTCAGTACGTTTAACAATGGCACATTGACTGTCTCAGCTACTCAAAGTGACGCAGCAGGTAATACCTCAAGTGCAGCTAGCACCACGATCACATTGGATAACTCAGCACCTTCAGCACCTGCGATCACAACGCCTATAGAAGGCGATGATTTAATAAATGCATCAGAAGATGATGATGTTTTGATAGTAGGAACGGGAGCGGAAGCTGGAAATAGCGTAGTTGTCACTATCAATGATGGTGCGAATAGTTTGGATCGTACTGTCACTGCTGATAGTTCCGGCGAATGGACAATAAGTGGCTCAGAATTTGATGTTAGTACGTTTAACAATGGCACATTGACGGTAACGGCATCGCAAAGTGATGCTGCAGGCAATACCTCAAGCGCAGCGAGCACGACAGTCACGCTAGACAACTCTGCACCAAGTGGGATTTCAGCTGAGATTGACCAAGATTTAATCAATGCAGGTAATGAAACTGCATTTAGCTTCACATTAACGGGCTTGGAATCAGCGGGTAGTTTTACTTATGAAATCTCAGACGGTAGCAGTTCAGTAACTAGCTCAAGTGCAATATCTATAACGGGTACTACCCACCAAGAGACTGGAATTAATGTCACCTCATTAAACGAAGGAACATTGACGTTATCTGTTACTGTAACTGATAACGCTGGGAATGAATCGAGTGCAGTAACTGACACCGTCACTAAAAAGTATAATGTTGCCCCTGTGCTTACAGGCACACCGGCAACGAGCGTCAATGAAGACAGTGAATACGACTTTACGCCGACCTTGACTGATTCTGACACAGCCGATACTCATACCTTTAGTATTACGAATAAACCAAGTTGGGCAACATTTGATACGCAAACGGGTAAACTTTCAGGTACTCCAGATGACTCTCATGTTGGCACGACTTCTAATATTGAAATTTCGGTGAGCGATGGAACGGATAGCGATACACTCACAGCATTTAATATTGAAGTAGTTAATACCAATGATGCGCCAACGGGGCAAAGCACTAGCTTCACTATAGATGAAGGCGCAACATTAACGCGGGACTTCAACAATGGCTTACTGTCGCTTGCGAGTGACGATGATCTCGATTCCAACGATAGTCTAACGATAGTAAAAGACACAGATCCGCAATACGGTACGTTAACCCTGAATGCCGATGGTAGTTTTAGTTATGTTCATGGGGGGAGTGAGAATCATACCGATAGCTTCACTTATCATGTTGAAGACAGTGCTAATGCCAGCTCACCGGTGTACACCGTAACAATCAATATGAACGCGATTGAAGACGCACCAACGGCTGTGAATGATACGCTGACTACGCTTGAAGATGCCTCAAACTCAGTGAATGTGCTTGCTAATGATAGTGACCCTGAAAACAACATGGTTGCCTCATCGGTTACTATCAAAACTCAACCGACTAAGGGACAGTTAAGCGTTACTAATGGGGTAGTGACCTTTACGCCAACCGCGAATGAAAATGGTTCGGATTCATTTACTTATACGGTTAAAGACTCGACTCTGGCTGAATCTAATGAGGCAACGGTTAGTATAACCATTACACCTGTAAATGATTTACCAATCGCGGCTAACTTTACACCGAATATAGACGAAGACACGCCAACTTCAGCATTGCCCGTCAGAGCAAATGCAACGGATGTCGAAGATACCAACCCAACTGGTACTATTGCACTTGAGTCTCAGCCCAGTAAAGGTCAAGCGGCAATAGACTTGAATAATGGCACTATTACCTATACACCAAATGCCAATGAGACGGGGAGTGATAGCTTTACTTACTCGATTCTTGACAGTGAGGGTGGGAAGTCAAATATTGCGACTATTTCCGTCAATATTGGCGCTGTAAACGACCGACCTATAGCGGGTAATGACACGGTAACAACAAACGAAGATACCGCGACAACATTGGCAATTCTTGCAAATGACTCTGATGTTGAAGACCAAGGTTTTAATGGTTCGGATATTGCGCTTGAAGATAAAGGCGATGGTGCAGGTAACTACGACCTTGCAACCGTTACAGTTGGTTCGGATGGTGTGCTCGCGATCACTCCAAAACAAGACCAAAATGGTATATTGACCTTCACTTATACCGTAGAAGATAGTGAAGGGCTGCGTTCTGATCCGGCGACGGTTACAGTCAATATCACAGCAGTTAATGATGCGCCAGTTGCTGTTAACAATACGGCTCAATTACTTGAAGATGGCAACATTGAAATCAACGTATTGGGTAACGATACGGATGTAGATAGCCAGCTCAATGTCGCAAGTGTTGCTATTGTTAGTCAGCCTCAAGGCGGTTCACTACAAGTACTCACAACAGGTAATATTGTTTATACACCAAATGCTAATTTCTTCGGCAATGATAGCTTTACTTATACGGTACAAGATACTGAAGGGCTAGTTTCAAACGCGGCTACAGTGAATCTCACCGTGACATCAGTAAATGATGCGCCTGTTATTTCAGGAACGCCTTCAACTTCTGTCAATGAAGATGATGCATACAGCTTTACACCGACGGCGACGGATACAGATGGTGATAGTTTAACGTTTAGCGTCACAAACCTTCCAGTTTGGGCAAATTTCAACGATTTAACAGGGGCTATTACAGGTACGCCTACTGAAGGACAAGATGGCACATATAGCGGTATTGTTATTACGGTGTCAGATGGCCAAGCTGATGTATCGTTGCCTGCGTTCAGCATAGTGGTAAACGCTGTGAATGACGCTCCAGTTATCTCAGGTACGCCATCAACAAGTGTTAAACAAGACGAAGCATATAGCTTTACGCCGACGGCATCTGATGTAGATTCTCAAACATTGACGTTTGCTGTGACCAACTTACCAGCTTGGGCAAGTTTTGATACGTCCTCTGGTAATATTGCGGGGACGCCGACTAGAGAAGATGTAGGTACTTATAGCAATATTGTCGTTAGTGTAAGCGATGGTGCCTTGCAAGCAAGCTTACCTGCATTTGAAATCAATGTTGAGGCAGTTAATGCAGCGCCGATTGCAAACAATATGCAAAGAAGCGTGCTTGAAGATGGAACGACAAGCTTCTCAGCAGATGTTAGCGATCCAGATGGTGATGCATTAACAATGGAGTTAGTGTCGCAGCCACAAAATGGTGCAGTTCAAATTCAAGGCACCGTGTTTAGTTATACACCATTGCCAAACTTTAATGGTTCCGATGTATTTACTTACACTGTGTCAGACGGTGAATTTAAGTCAAATACGGCTTCAGTCACGATGACAGTAACTTCCGTAAATGATGCACCTATTGCCGTTGATGACAGTTTCACCTTCGATGCTGTGGCTTCTAATCAGTATGTTCTGCCAGTCTTGAGCAACGATAGTGATCCAGATGGCGGAACGCTAAGAATTATAGGTGCAAAAGCATCGATAGGCTCTGTGTTTATTTCAAATAACACCTTGACTTACCAAGCTGTGCAAAATACACAAGGGCCAATTGTTGTTACTTATATGATTGAAGATGAAGGTAAAGCCAGAGCAAAGGCTAATGCAAGTATTACGATTAATAATACAAGCACCGGCAATGCTCCTTCAATCACTACGCCAAGTGATTTAACAGTGGATGCAACTGGGTTATTCACAAAAGTGAACCTTGGTATTGCTGTCGCTACAGATAGCTCAGGAAACCCACTGCCAGTATCTTTGGTTAGAGGTACTCCTATCTTTGCACCTGGTAAACATATTGTTTATTGGCAGACAACTGATAATCAAGGACAACAAGCGACTGCGAGCCAAAATCTAAACGTCAATCCTCTGATCTCGCTGCAAAAAGATAGTCGAGTTGCCGAAGATCGTAGTCATTCTGTGAAGGTGTATCTAAATGGCACAGCACCAAGTTACCCAGTAACGGTGCCTTATACCGTAACTGGTACAGCCGATAGTAGTGATCACGATTTGCAGTCGGGTGAAGTGGTAATAAACGCAGGTACTAGTGCTACCATCACCTTTAATATCTTTGCTGATGGTATAAGTGAAGATAACGAAACCATTGTGATTTCCTTGAGTGACTCAGTTAACATAGGCGCTAAATCCACTTCAACAGTAACAATTGTTGAGCAGAATGTGGCACCAAGCTTAACGGCAGTCGTGCAGCAAAGTGGTGAAGAGCGTAGCCTAATTACCGCCTCTAATGATGTGGTTACCATAGAAGCTTTGGTTGCTGATCCTAATCCAAATGATCAAGTGAGTGTCAGTTGGCAGCCAGATGCAGTGTTAGTCAATACATCGGATGATCCATTTATCTTTGAGTTTAACCCTGAAAATGTACCTACGGGTATTTATAAAGTAGGGGTTACGGCAGAAGATAATGCTAGCCCAAGTTTGTCGACATCTCGAACCGTGTTTATTGAGGTTGTTCCGTCATTAGGGTTATTGTCCGGAGAAGATACTGATGGGGATTTAATTCCTGATGATCAAGAAGGCTATGTCGATCAGGATGGTGATGGTATTCCTGACTTCATGGATGCGATCACCGATTGTAATGTGGTGCAAGAACAAGCATTAGAATCAAATCAGTTCTTGGTGGAAGGTGACCCTGGTGTCTGCTTACGTAAAGGTGCAACTGTACCGCAGAACAATACGGGTGGCTTACAGCTGTTAGAGTCTGAGTTACCTTCAGATCCGGATGCAAATAATGCAGGTGGTTTGTTTGACTTTATTGCGACGGGGTTACCACAGCCTGGTGATGTGTATAGTATCGTTTTACCTCAGCGTAAACCAATTCCATTCAATGCGATGTATCGCAAGCTAATTGGTGGTGAGTGGCAAGACTTTGTGATTGGAGAGGGGAACGAGTTGCTTTCAACTCAAGGTGAACCTGGCTTCTGTCCACCTCCTGGAAGTAACGAATGGACTGCTGGTCTTAGCGATGGTGACTGGTGTGTGCAACTACGTATAGTTGATGGTGGTCCAAACGATGACGATGGTATTGCCAATGGCAGTATTGTTGATCCTGGTGGAGTTGCAGTACCAATTACGGATAACGCACAACCCATAGCTAACGCCGACAGTGTGACAATTGCTTCGGGGCAAACTATTGTTATTGACGTACTTGCAAACGATACGGACAGTGATAATGATGCACTCACCATAACTGGTGCAAGCGTTGATTTTGGTGTGGTTAGTATAGAAAATAATCAATTAAATTACACACCACCAGCTGCATTTATGGGTAATGCTACTATCCAATATAGTGTCACTGATGGTCAGGGGGGATCGAGTAATAGTACCGCAACGGTTTCTATTATTGCTAATCAACCACCACAAGTTGCGAACGATACGGCAACCTCAAATGGCTCAAAAATTATCATTGATGTACTTGCAAATGATAGTGACCCTGAAGGTGGCGTGCTAAGCATTGTTTCTGCAACAGCAGGCCAAGGTTCTGTGGCCGTCAATATCGATGGTACGTTGAGCTACACACCAAAAACGGGATTTGAAGGTACAGATACAATTAACTATGTTGTTAAAGATGAGTTTGGTGCGACGGCTGAAGGCCAAGTAAATGTCACTGTAGCGGTGAAACAAGTTACATCAATAACTAACAAGTCCTCAGGGACTATGGGAGGAATGTTGATACTATTAATCAGCGCGGTGGTGATTCGCCGCAGAAAATCACTCTTACCTGCCTTTGCATTGGTGAGTAGTAGTTGTTTATTAACAACACAGGCACAGGCAAGTAATTGGGAGTTAGAGGCGACATTTGGGCAGTCAAATGCAGACAGTGAAATCAATTCTACTGAGCTAAACGTTGTCAACTTAGATGAGGAAAGTAGCAGTTGGTCGATAGGCGCATTTTACGAATTAATACCCAATTGGCATATTGGACTTCGTTATATCGATCTTGGCCAAGGTCGCGTTGAGTTTTCGGGCTTAAGTGCTGATCCTGAACAAAGCCAAATGACTTTGGCACGAGTTGCTCCTGTCTTGCCTGAGGGTCTTGCGTTGCAGTTCAATTATTCAAAACCATTTGCAGACAAATTTGTAGGGAAGATGTTCTTGGGCGCATTTAATTGGGATTACAAGATTAACAGCGTTCGGGATGGTCAATTTTCCACTCGTTATGAAGACAGCGGTACTAGCGGTTACATAGGTGGTGGTGTTCACTATCAGTTAAGTGAATCATTATCACTTGGAGTCGATTATAGCCATTATTTCATTTCAGCAAATGATGTAAATGACCTAGCTCTTAATTTGAGCTATCGTTTTTAAGCTTAACTGCAGTTTTAGCATTGAAAAGGCCTCAACTAAATGTTGAGGCCTTTTTATATTGGCTGTCACTCGGTGCAGCTTGTTTCATGATGGAGCCATTTTGATACGAGGTAAGTCTCTTCAATAGCTTATTTGGAAATCTTCAGCTGCTTTGAATCGGAAAGTGCGGATAAGAAGTGGGATACACATTAAAGAAAAAGCTCTCTTGCGAGAGCTTTTGGGCTATGTTTACTCTAGACTAGTTATTCGAACGAACTTTTAGAAGAGGGGTAAGTTACGCTAATAAACTAATTTAAAGTAATTTTGAATTCTTCAGATTCTTTTTCTTGAATCGCATTAATTCGACTACCGGGTTTAAACTTGCTATCAATAGTACCTTTTCGGATACGGAACAACTTAACTGTTGTCTCACACGGTTTAGTTTTATCCAGTGCTTCGTTATCAAAGCCAGTTAATTCACCCAACAGGATTTTATATTGGCCGCTAGACTCAGAGATTTCAGACTCAAAATTAACAAAATGTGAAGCGCCATTATTCGCTATACAAGTTGAGTTTAAGCTGATAAGTAACGTGGTATTTATGTCACTTTCCGGTTTCCACTCGACTAAAAGATCATCATTACGATTAAACTGTTCAGAAACAGGAGAGTAAAGTTTAATTGGAGTAGGAAGTCTAACTTTGGAGGTTAGCGTTTCATCTTCTTTATCTCGAAGAAACTCAAGAGTTAACTCAGTGTCTTTTTCGGTCGCTGTAAAATAGCCTTGATAATCGACATCAAATAAGTCGTCATCTTTTTCTAATTGCTTCTTTTCGTTTCCTAGTTCGGCAACCACACTATCACCTTCAGAAAGAATGATGTTTGCGCCGGAACTGTTGTTTAAATTGAACTCAGTAACAACTACGGAGCCTTCACCATTTGAAGTAACACGAATATCCGCCCAAATCCCTTCTGTTTTTACTACATCTGATTGTGTTGATTCAGTTGAACAACCAATTAGTGATGCTAAAGCAATGCAGCTCGATAAAACACTGGCTCGTTTCACGAATATTTCCTTTTCTTCAATATGTGCAAAAAGAGTGTAGCGCTATTTTAATGTTTCTAGAATAGGGTTTAACAATTTATAACAATTTGTTGTGATGCAAAGTAGAAAGGGAACCTCCATGTTCCTAGATAAAAACGCTGTCATATTACTGCGTAAATATGAAGAAACAATGGAGGTATACGACTTAACTGGCGGCATTTATTGAATATCAGATAGCTTAAGCATATTTGACATCACTTCTTTACCTTCCACATTTTTAAGCCGATTGTGATTGTGGGATCTGATTGAGACCAATCAATATCGATGAACCCATAGTTCACATCATGAGTAAACCCAGACACTCGGTGCCGATTTGGGCTGACTTGTTTCCACTCTTCTGTAAGCCCCGAGCTGGTGACTTCCCAAAACGGGTAGCCTTGATGTACTACCTTCGAAATTTCACCCCAGTGTGTATCACCGCTAATCATGATAACGCCACCAAGTTTTTCGCGCGTGATGAAGTTCAGAAGGCGTGCTCTATCAGTAGGGTAGTTGGCCCAAGCTTCCCACCCAGTAAACTCGGGTAATATTTGTAGACTAGAGGCAATAATTCGAATAGCGGCAGGTTTTTTTAACTCAGACTCAAGCCATTGCCACTGTTGCTCACCCAGCATACTCGCATCTAGAACCGGGCTATACGGTTCCCTATTTTTTGGCTTACGTTTGTTGTCGTAATCTGATTTTGATACTGACGTTAACGCCGGTCGGTTCCATCTCAAGTCGGGCATAATGACGCGAATTAGCTGATTTCCTTGGCCGTATTCATACGAGGTATAAATTCCGGAGTCTCTAGTGCGTCGCAAAGAGTTTGCAGGTTCACGCCAAAAGTTTAACATGATCTTTCGTGAGGCTTCTTTTTGAGAATATTCCAAACCTGCGTCATTTTCACCGTAGTCATGGTCGTCCCAAATGGCGATAACTTGAGATTGTTGCCTTAGTTCTTGTATACCCGCGTTTGCGTTAAGCTTTTCATATTTCTTCTTAAGCACATCCATATCCGTGGTGTCACCATAGATATTGTCTCCGAGAAAGATAAATAGCTCTGGGTTCTCTTTATTAATTGCCGCTAATATAGGTATAGGCTTATCTTGATGAGAACATGAACCAAAGAGAATTGTTGACAAAGGGGCTTGCTTGTTTGCATACACGTTCATTGCAACAAACGCCATTAAAGGAAATAACATTAGGCAAGTGAAACGCTTGCGCTCAGAGAGTTTAGGTCGTTTTAGTTTGGTCATTGCGCTATGCCTTCAAGCGGTGGTGCTATCTTGGGGTTAAAGGTAGAAGGACTTTGCCCAAGTAATTGAAGTGCAGTCGCGGTAACTTGCGACAAGGTTTGCTCTTGCTTTGGGATCACTAATCCTTTGGCTTTTATCTTGGGTCCGATTGCTGCAAACCAAACTTGCTCAGAACCTACGATCCCCGCAGGCTGCTTCTCAAGCATGCTGGGGTAGTTCTTTTCAATCGCTGCTTTTGATGAATGATGTCTCCAATCCTCACGATCCATGCCTCGGCCGTGATCGGTAGTAATGAGTAGGTAGGTGTTGTTTTTGTATTGCGGAATTGCTTGTAAGGTTTGCCATAAGTCGGCCAATATTTTATCAGCACGGTGAATACTTTTGATGTACTCGTCGTAGTTTCCACCGTGCGCATAATCGTCTGGCTCGCCCAGTGCTAGCATCATCACTCTTGGTTTTTGGGTTTGAAGATAGGCTTTTGCATATTGATACGTAAAGGCATCTAAGCGCACAGAGGACCAAGGGCTCGGAACTTGCTCTTGTAATTCATTTAAAAATTGCAGCTTGGGATTAGTTGTGTGTTTTGCAATTTCAAATCCAGCGTTTATGTGCAATTTGCTCCTTTCACGATTAAAAATCGCAGGGAACACGTCCCAGCTACCAAACACGGCAAGATTTGGCTCGAAACTAGGCTGAGATTGCAGCCATTCTAGAAACGATATATTTGGGTTCGGGTTTTTGTCATTAGAGTCAATATTGGGATCGGCAATACCAGTAATTACTTCGTTGTAACCCGGGTATGAAAAATACCATGGATTGGAAACTCGCATTGTTGAGTTTTGTTTTCTATCGCCGAGAATGACGCCATTTTCGACCACGTATTGCCATAAGAATGGCATTAGCTTTTCACGGCTTTGTTGAGCGTTGTGTCCTTGAAAAAGTGTATTTAGCGCTTTTGGATCGCTTGTTGATTCTTTATCGGTAACTAACTGATTATCCAATCCGTAAAAAACTTCTTGCCATCTAACACCATCTATTGTAACCAGAATAAGGTTCGGATCACTTTGCTTTGCTTGAGTAAATACACTAAAAGTGAGTATGAATAACCACATTGCACGCTTCATTTTATCTCCCAATCCACATTAGGGCGTATCGGTGTTAAAAGAGCACCGAAGTGCCCTTATTTACTTGGCTTTATTATTAAAAAGTGAGCTTAAAGTTCACAGCAGCGGTGCGTGGAGCACCTATCCATGCAGATTGACCAGCAATACCACCCATATAACTTTCATCGGTTAGGTTATTGATAGTTAACCTTAGCTCCATATTTTCAACACCAGATAGTGGTGAATCAATCGCAACACCGGCATAAAAATCTGAAGTCATATAGCTATCGACTCTTTGAGTATTCTTTGCATCTATGTAACGTTCGCCCACCCATTTCGTTGAAAGACCCACGAAATATGGCCCCTCAGCCCAATCAATAGAAATAACGGCTAAATCTTCTGCGGAGCCAAATACTGTGTTACCCGCCGGGAAGTCATTCAAACCACCCGTGTAGATGGAGTCGTTATATGTATATGATGCATAAATACCCCAGCTGTTGGTTACATACCAAGTTGCAGAAGCTTCAAAACCGTTCGACTCGATACCGCCAACATTCACGTATGAACCATTTGTGCCAATCAGATAATCAATACCATCTGGTGAATCTGGAGCTATAAAACTAATTCGGTTATCAAACGTTACATCATAATAGGTCAGGCTGGCATTAAATTCGGTAGATGAATACCTAAAACCTAAATCAATGTTTTCAGCAGTTTCAGGCTCGATTTGTTCAAGTGCAGAGGCTTCGCGTTCTAGTACGTTGTCTTTTATAGCTGCAAAGTTTTCGGCATAGCCTGCAAATAATTCTAGGCCTTCAATTGGCATGGGGGCGACGATCCCTGCGCTTAGTAATGCGTCAGAGTCTGAGTCTAGCGCCACTTTTTGACCACTAAACTTGTCGACACCTTCTAACTCGACCAAGAATTTCTTAGCGCCAACACGCAGTCGAGCTAGGCCAAAGTCTAATTCATCCTCAATGTAGAGCATGGTTGTATCGACATTAAACTCACGGCTATATTGGATCCAATATGGCGTATGATCAAAATTAGCAGAGACTCGAGCATCAATACGCTTGTGCCAATCTCGCCATTCTTCACGTTGGTAGTCTTCATACCAAAACCCTGCGCGAATGGTGTTATCCATATCGGCAATTTTGCCGTAGAAAGTAAAATCAGCATTGATCCCGAGACGGTCTTTACCGTAGTGCGTATGTCGGTAAGAGCCTACCGGAATGGCGCCTGCACCATAACATGCTGGGTCATACTCTTCGTCAGCACCACCGTATGGGAAAGTCAGGCTTGAGGTACATTTTGCATTTGGTTTTAGTGCTTTACCTTCGCTATCAACGAAGTAAATGCGTCCGATAGGACTACCGCCAGTATAAGGCGCAGTACCTGTTACTTCTGAATGAGGCTGATTTAATCCGTCGTTGTTGATATCAACTAAATAGGGAGGAACCCAATCACCACGACCTTCATTGGTGTGATAGTAGACATTACTCGTTAGTGCCCAATTAGTTTGTTCATAGGTTGCTTCTATGTAGCCGAAAATGTTTTCGCGGTGCGTACGCCAGCCATTGCGGTATACTTGGTCTATATGTGGAATGCCGGTGATAGTATCCGTTAGTCTATCCCATGCTGGATCTGCTTCAAATTGTTCTTGGCTTACACGTTGGTAGTTTGCTTCAACCACATCGTCATAAGATGCATAAGCTTTTACCGTCAGCGGGCCTTTTTGGTGTTTTATTTTAGCGGCTAAATGGTCGCGTTCATTATTCGCGACTTGTTGGATCCAGTCTGAGTTGCTTGAGCTAGAAACGCTGATCCAAGCATAGGTATTCTCAATTATTTCACCGGTTTCATAACGAGCGAAGTACTTTTGCGCTTCAAAGTCACCACTGGTGATAGACAGCGTTAAACCTTTCTTTTCAGTGGGGTCAATGGTAGTGAAGTTAAGTGTACCACCTAATGCCTCATTGGAGCGTGAGGCAATATCAGCGGTACCTTGAGATACTTGCACTGCACCCAAGTTTTCAGTATCAATGTAGCGGTTTGCTTTCGCACCACCACCATAGTTTGAATTACCATTGGCAATGCCATCAACCGTAATACCGATTTGCTGCTCGTCTAAACTCAGCTGAAAGCCACGAATAGAAACGGTGGTTGACCAGTCGTCAGAACCAAAAGTATCCCCTTCGTTGATGAGTACACCAGGTAAATTATCGATAACAGCCAAAGCCGATGTCATAGCAGACTGTTGCTTGCTCATTTCGTCACTTGTTGCGTTATTTGCAAAGGAAACACTTTGTCCAACAACCGTAACTTCTTCAATGACTTTATCGTCTTTAGTCTTGTCATCGTTAGCATAGGCGTTAATTGCTAGGGTGGATAGTAGTGCGGTAGTGATCAGATTTAGCTTGCGCTGCGTTTTCATAATTGTTCCAACTTCTAGGTTAATTGTGATCGCTGAAAGAGTCGGCGCAAGTATGGGGAGCTTTTATGACAATTCAGGCCATTTTTATTGAACGTTCAATTAATAAAAGTTTAAAGAATTAAGACACAGGAAGAATTAAGACACAGGGCATATTTGTATTTTATTCGTGGGACGTAAAATCTACATTTGAGAGTGGCTCTGAATAGCAAGCAAAGGAAAAGCGGAGTTATTCACAACGAATAACTCGAGGATTAGTTGGGAACTAAATTAATTGGGCATTAGGAGCCGCCGAGTAAATCCAGCAGATTTTTCCCGATCTTAGCGTTGCCGAAATGCGCTGATATTCATCCACTTCGTACCCATCTGCATGAGCTAATTCAGCTTCCGTGATTAAAAATACAGTGCCCTCTACCTTATCCTCTGCATCACCTGTCGTGATTAAAATGGGATGAATGTCCTTTTGGCTACTGGCAATAACAGCGGGATCTGTTATTTTAACTTGGCCAATTTTAAATCCACAAAGTACCGCTTTTTCGCCTTCTAATCGTCTGCCGAATGTATCAAGTTGCACTTGCTCCTGCTGCAGTGTGCCGTACGAAAATAATGCTTGCATCACTTAATTCTAATCCGTTGCTCTCCTGTAAGTTTTAAGTCTAAGCTGCGACATTTTCATGGTCAATCAAGATCTTGCGGTCTACCCATATCGGACTGGCTATAATCGCATACGCCCTTAGGGTAAATTTGTTTAAGTGTGGTGAGTTGTGTTGAGATATCTACATCCCCGTAGATCCCTTGCGCGAGCGCCGCTTCAATCGAAATTTTATGACACTTAAATATATCACCAGCCCAGTTTGCACCAGCTTGAATTCTGCTGGTAGAAAACATTGGATATCTGGCGGTACAAGTTCCTTGCGGCTGGTTATTCCAGATACCATTAAACACTGCGTTGCCGCTGGCGATGACTTTACCTTGTTCGTCGAAACACGTATCAGCAAGTGTCTTCGGTTTTGCGTCTGTAACGGATAAATTCGGCTGCGCTTTGAGGTTGAGTAACCATTCATCCATTTTTTCAAATGCGAGTTGAGTTGGATTAAACGCTTGATGTGCAACCCAAATCACTTGATTCTCTGGGGTTGAATCAGCGGCGGACATTCTCAATCGAGTATAAAATGAAGCAGACATATGATGCATATCTAACTCGTTCTCAAGATAATGTCTGGCATCAATAATAGGGATATCAACCTTGCCAATAAATACCTGTCCAGAGCGATACGCTTTTTCCATCGCCGCAAGGCTGCCGCTGTGCCTTGGTGCTATACCATTATCATCTGGCGTGGTGATATTATGATTACCCCAAAGAGTGAGCCAAATAGGTACTTTGTGGCCAAACGGTAATACAATTTCTTCTTGTTGCATTTGGTTTTGGGGCTTCCATCCGCCTATTTTTTTGTTGAGATCAATAAATTCAGCCATCGTGATCTGCTGAGCCTTTAATGCTTCTAGTCCATATTGAACGCCTTCGTTATCCCAAGTGCTTAATCCTAAGCCTGATTGATCCGTGCCAAATACGTTGGCCATGTCTTGCCAGTAACTCCAGTTTGTTCTCTCTACTACCTCATCCTCAAAAAAGGCCCTTAAAAACCCTTGCCTCGGATTATTAATAAAAGTAGATAATCCAAAGTAACCATTGATGCATTCACTATTGCCGTCAGGAAAGGAGGGCACAAACCCGGACATTAATTGGTTGAGTGGTTGTAAAAAACCAGCTCGTTGCGGAAAGTCGTTGATTGCATTCATGCCTTCAATATGGCGGCGGCGGGTCCAATCACGCCATGCTTTTCTGTCATTGGCTCTAAAGGTGAAGTAATTATTCAGTAAATCACAATCTAACGCGTAAGTGGTTTGGGTGATCATATCAGGGTAACTATAAAGTGGGATAAGGCCATCTAAGATCCCTTGGCTATTTTGTGCAATCAAATATTGAGCGAGCCCACCGCCAGAGCCTCCAATCCCAACTGTATAGAGTGGCTCTCCGTATAAACTAGTAAATTGCTTTTTCACCCGTCTTGCAGTGTCTTCGGCCAGTAACATATTGTAGGTGTAGCTGGTTTTATTGCCACTAGAGCTTATAACTGCGTAGCCAAGCTTTAACTGCTCTAGCTGTCTATCTATTACACGCTCCGGTTTTTGCCTACCTTGTCTAAAGCCAATCCCTGAACCGCCATTAAATTGGTAGATAAGCCGGTTATTCCATTGAGACTTAGCCTGTCTATCACCCACTTCGTCAACTGTAATTGGCATAACGATAGTGTAAATGAAGCGATTGATGGTGCCTTGCTCAACGCGTAACAGTAAGTTTGTGTCTATCGCTTTATTTCTTTCGTCTAGCGGCTTGATTTGGTTGTCAGAAGTTATCGCAAAGTAGCGTAAACGCGTTTTTGCCATGCAATCTTTACTAAAACCAAGTACTTGATTTGATTGCTCATCCATCACCGGCACACCGAGTCCCGAGTGGTTATCTATTTCTGGTTGACCAAGGCCAGAGTCCAGAGTCATACAGTAAAAAGGATATTGGTTAGGGCCAGAGTATAGGTTGGTATTCGGACCAATATCTCCTAGCGCAATCGGAAATACGAAGGTATCGACGGGCCTGTCAACTTTTGAAATATGCGGATAAAACTCAAGAATAGGATTACTTTCGCTGCTTGCTATTCTTTCTACACTGTAAATTTCTTCTTGCTCACTCGTTAGCCAAAACCAATAGCCACAAGCGCCAAGAACAATCAAAGATAATAATGTGATGAGCCAAGAAAATAAGGATTTCATATGAGCTCCTTCGAGTGCTAGGCAAATGGATAAACGGATATTATAAGTGTAGGACTAGATCATCGTAGTGTGGTTATTTGTTTGTTATTTGAACATGAAATTATTGCGTTGAGAATTAAAAATCATCGCCTAAGTATTTAATCTCAATAGCTTTAATTGTTTTATCTGGAACCCTTTCTAAGAGCGACTCGATACGCCTCGCCATAGTTTGGTTCGCGATGTTGTATCCCATAAATTGCTGCTCAGCATGAAAGGGACGCGGTAGAAAAGTGACCTCGAGTTGATGACGGCGGATCATCTCTAAAGCCCACACTTTATCGACTAAAATGGCATCAACTCTGTTGTTATTGAGTACGCTAAAAAACTTTTTTCCGTCATCATGGTTTTGCTCATAAAACGAACGTCTGACAATGGCTGCGTTGATTTTTTTCAGCCCTTGTACAGCCGCTTCCGGGTAGCTGTAATCCTCTGAGATCATGACTCTTGGGGCGGCAAGTTGATAAAAGTCATCAGGGTTGCTGAAGCGACCTTGTTTTACCGCAAGAGAAAGCAGCCAGGTGGTGAATGACACATCGATAATTGGAAAGCCATCGGCCTCATCCACATGTAAGGTAAAATCAAATGTACCATCGGCAACGCCTGCTAAACAGCGACGGTAAGGAAGTTCATGAAATGTGACTCGATAGGGAGTACCTATAAGTGCTGATTTAATTATATCAACCTCTATGCCCCGAACTTGTTTTTGCTCGTTAACAAAGCTGTAAGGCCACCACCGTTCAAAGCAAATGTGTACCGCCCGACTATCCGTTTTTGCCTGAGTACAAATACTGGAGAGAGTTAGTAGCAAAATAAAAATAATGCGCATCGGCAAGTTTGTCCTAAATTACCTTCTCTAAGCGTAATGATAGATTGGAAAAAGCGCAACAAAAGAACATATTATGACTGTTTTACGTTTATATATAAATCAATTCAATGTGGCCGCTATTAGCTGGCCGTTGCATCCAGAAGTACCAGGCTATTCGTTATATCCTGGTGTGTAATAGAAATGATTATCATATCAATTGTATTTTGTGTTGCTGAAAATAAAACATTCGCTATAATCTTAACCTCACCTTAATCCTCAATCTAACTGTAAAACGGAGTTTTACCTTGTTAAGTGTGTTTTTTGTCGCTCTTCTGAGCCTTGCAATTACGTTAATTTACTGCACAAACAAGCATCAGCGCTTGTTAAAGCGACCACTGCCAAACAATGCTAGAACTGCTGGCTACATTCTTCTGGCAATTACATTCATTTTTGCAATACAAATTTTCACTGGTGCTGCGGTCGTATTTAGTTGGCTTATCGGTGTCATGGTACTTACCGCGCTTATTCCCTTCACCATTTTAATACTTTTTAGGAAATCACAATGAGCAGGTTGTCACATGCTGATAAAATCCAGCCTGACTGGTGGGGGAAGACACTTGCAGGTGTCATACTTGGCTTGGCACTAAGCTTTGGGATCGTTGGTCTTTTCGCTTGGGTGGGCAGTGATGGTTTGATGGAGACGTTAACTCCTGCGAGACAAAGTTGGCGGACTCAATTTAGTATGTGGATGATTTCTCCTATCTGGTTGCTCATTTTGAGTTTTGTTTTTATGTTCAAAAACTCAAAACAAGCAGTACTTTGGCTTGGCGGCGCTAATTTAGTTGTTTACGTTATTTTATTTGTTGTAAGAGGGATGGCATGAAGATCCGCGCCGATATATTAAGGATTTATCAAAGTGTACATACTTGGACGGGATTAACGACCGGTCTACTGCTGTTTATCGGTTTCTTTGCTGGCGCTATCACCATGTTTGCAGGTAGCATCGACAAGTGGGCAACGCCTCCTTCTCACCATTTGCCTCAAGTCGATGCCAGCCAATATGATGCGCTTATCCACCGTGTATTTAAACAACATCCTGAAGCTCTAAGTGGTATCAATATTAGTTTCGAAGCAGACAATTCTCCAGTTAATTGGTATGAGCAAGGTGGCGCTCGGGGCTTGAGCCTTGATAAAACGCTCTGGCACGGCACTTTAAATGAAGCAGGGGAGCTTGATGCGCATACCAGCTATATTAATGAACTATCATCACTAGTGGATTATCTTCACCGCAGTGCAGGCATTGCGGGGGAAATTGGCCATGATCAGGCAGGGGTTTATGTACTCGGTATTGCGGCAATTTTGTATTTTATTGCGCTTGTTTCGGGCGTTATTTTCTTATTGCCGAGCTTAGTAAAAAGCTTTTTTGCCCTAAGAGATAAAAAAGGCGCGAGCCGTTTTTGGCTTGATACTCATAACCTAATTGGGATCACTAGCTTACCGTTTCATATTATTATCGCCATCACTGTGATTGTATTCGCATTCCACGATATTTTGTACGATGGGTTAGGTAAATTATATGGAGATAAACCTCTTTTTTCACGTCAAGCCCCCTCAGCCGTTGAATACAAGGTTGAAAACTTGCCAAGTCTCGACGTAATTTTGAAAAAAGCGAAAGACTACGCACCTGACTACCAAGTCAAAGGTATAACCCTGAGTCGATTAAATAGCGCCATGCCTTCTGCGTCAATTCAACTGTTAAGTGATAAACACTTGATGCGTGGACCTAAAACTGACTATTTGTTTATGAACCCTTACACATTTGAAGTATCGGCAAGCAGTGTTGCAGATGATGCGCAAGGGGTATGGGGGGCGGTAGTGACCACGTTATTCGGTCTTCACTTCGGGAGTTACGGTGGTGAGTTTGGTCGTTGGGCTTATTTTATTATGGGTATTTTAGGCGCAGTGCTGTTTTATACGGGTAACTTATTGTGGCTTGAGAAGCGCCGTAAGCAAAAGCAGCCGGAGCAGTCAAAATCAACCCGAGTGATGGGTAAATTGACTATTGGCGTGGCAATGGGCTCATTACTTGGTGTAGCTGCCGCGTTTGCTGTAACAAAATGGGCCGCCTTGACCACAATAAACATCAATGTTGTGTATATGTGGGTCTATTATCTGTGTTTTGGTTTTACCTTGATTGCAGCATTCGTTATCGGTATGAGTAAAACGGCAATTTGGTCACAAAAGGCGATTGCCATTTTGTGCTTCTCGTTGCCACTGACTTCAATGATTGCGTTTGCAATCCCAAGTTTAGGTATTTGGCCTGCGACAGCTTGGTCTTCTATTGGTTTGGAGTTAACTGCTATGATCCTAGGTTTTATTTTTTGGCGAATGGCAGATAAGACAAAGCATAGGGCTTACTATGGCGAAGCCAATAGCATTTGGTTTATTGGTCAGCATAAAACAGAATGTGAATTACAAACGCAGTCTGTATAAAAACACGTAGAAAGGGGCTGGTAGTTCCTTTTTACTTACAAAGTGCCATCTATTTTTTCAAATCTGTTATCCTACTCGTTTTGCAATTCTCTACGGAAAAATTATGGAGCTTACAGCCTGGTTAAGCCTTGCTGCTATTTGTGCTTTTGGTGCGATGTCACCTGGCCCAAGTTTAGCGGTTGTCTTGCGTTATAGCCTATTTCATAGTGCCAAACACGGTATTGTCGCAAGCCTTGCGCATGGTTTGGGAGTTGGAATTTATGCCAGTCTAGCAATTTTAGGGTTGTCAGGGCTTATTCATCAATTTCCGATTGTATACCAATTTTTGGTTTACGGTGGTGCTGCCTACTTGGCATGGATGGGGATAAAAATCCTAATGAGTAAGAGCCAAGGGTTGGCGGTATCACAGTCTCAAGTGGCAACGTCGTATGCCAAAGCTGCGCAGGATGGTTTTGCAATTGCATTTTTGAATCCGAAGTTAGCTATTTTCTTCGTTGCGCTCTTTTCGCAGTTTATCGACCCAGAAAAGATGACATTAACGGTAGGTTTTATCATGTGTATCACGGTGCTAACGATAGATGCGTTGTGGTATTTTATTGTCTCAATGTTGAGTGCTTCAGCAAGAGATAAATTCGATTTAACGGCTAAGCGAGCTGTGATTGATAAAATTCTTGGCTGTGCCTTTTTACTGCTCGCCATACGAGTGATTTACCAATCCTTGTAGCCATCGTAAGCACTTCTTGGTAGGCGCTCTATCTTTGTGCCCATCAAGCTGAACTAATCTAACCCCTTGCGCTGTATGTAGTTATGAAGAATAAATGCTTTGAGTTTTTCGTTATCGGTTTTATTCATTGCAAAGGATACGGCGAGCTCCAGTGGGCTTGCCACTTTTATTGAGTGGACGTTTGCAAACAGTGGAATAGGGTCGGCAAGATATAATTTAGCTATCCGACTGATCACATTAATTTGGATTGCATTTGCTTGGTAGGGAAAAGTATTAATCAGTCCACCGGATTGGGATATGGAGACCATGTTAAACGGCATCATTTGAGGAGACAATCTAAACCTGACCGGTGTTGATGGGCAGGTACGCCAACTACGTGGGGCACTAGAGTTAGCGGCTTCTACGATATTAGGTGCTTCTAAGTTGTTGTCTAAAATCGCCATCAATGCCGATAGGTCGCTAAGTGGAAACTCGACCTGCTCGTTGGCATTTTTGGCAACGAGACTAAACTGAGAACTATTTGAAATACTCGCAAGTAACTTTTTAATCTCGCTGTGAGTTTGCTGCTTTTGATCCCTAGCTTCCGGCAATAGCGAACCTGCAACGCGATTACCGGCTAGGGTTCGGTTAATGAATTGTAATTCTTCCTTCGTCAATTTCATGATTAAGCACATCCATTGGGTGGTTGATATTTATACAGCAAGGTTTATACCAAATTCCGCTTTGATTGCTACTGCGGCGTTTCTTTTTTAAGTACGGGCTTTGCAATTTGTTCAGCAGTAGACTCGTTGCCATTTAGCCTTCAAATAGGGCAATCTAACGTACCTAAGCGGCAATGAATTGCCCATGAAGCTGTACGTGTTATTTAAGAAAATGAAATATTTCCGTGTTCAGTGGCTATTGATATCAATTCATCGGCTGATTGTTGAAAATATTTATTTGGAATAATGCTTGCAAAGATCCCTCACCGAGATTGTTTTTTTAGACTTGCCCAATGCCAACGTTTTTAACTGGACATCAAGTAGCGCTCATAGAGCCTACTTCACTGAACTTTTCACCCTTAGAGCGAGATAAACTAGTGATCCCGAGCGCTCATAATCAGCTTACAGTAAATGACAATCACCATACTGCAGGTGGGGGTCGTGCTCACACCTTTAAACAAAACTTTATGAATGCCATGAGCAATGGCTCGGCTAGCGAAACGTCGCAACATGACAAAAATGAAGCGTTACTGCAGTTCCAATTTGCAGATCACGAAGTTCTATTCGACCTTACAAGCATCAACTCTCAAGATGAGGCTGCTTACGAAAAGCTCCGAGCGTTGTTGGCTGATATAATGACATGGCCTGTAAAGGTTGATATCAGTAGTAAAGATCAAGCGCAGCAATTACTGTTTAAAAATTTAGAGTTAGATTTTTTAGCGTACAAGGAGCTCTCTGAGCGGCTGGAAATGTTAGCAAAGCTTGACCATGAAACTGAAAGTCAAAAAGCATTGGCGCAGCAAGATAGAGATCGCATTCGTGCGGTAATTGCAAGTTTACATGCACGCCTAGAGAAGGGCCAAGAGGCGTTACTTGGTGGAACAACATTAAAAGCGTTGGATGTAAATCGCAAAGATTTTGAGCTTGAGTTAGATAGCCTATTTACCAGTGTTGGCTTTGATTCGGATATGCCAGTAACTGGCGCGACTTGATTGCAGTGATCATTATTGTTTGCTGGGATTTACACTTTTTACCAAGTATAAAATGTAGTAGCCCATACCCGAATCTAACCGTTTAAAAAGAACGGGGCGAGACTTTACCTGACATGCGCTTTGTGGAACAAAAGACGGTCGTCAACGTTACTTTTGTTCTACAAAGCGCACGTTCCACTAACTCATGTATGTCCCAAAATTTTGCTCAAAGGGCTTACAACACCGTTTGCGCCTAGCTGTAAAACATGGGTATAAATCTGAGTGGTTTTAACGTCTGAATGGCCTAACTGAGCTTGTACTGTTCTAATATCTGCCCCACTTTGTAACAGGTGTGTAGCAAAAGAGTGGCGAAAAGTGTGGGGCGTTATAGGTTTTGTTATTTGTGCTTTTTGGCTGCCTCTTTAACCGCTTTACGTACTCCTGTTTGATGAAAATGATGTCGGCAGATCTCCCCAGTTTCAGGGTCTGCACTTAACTTATATGAGGGAAATAGATACTGCCAAGCAATTGACTTATTGGCGCTAGGATATTTTCTTGCTAGTGCGTTTGGCATCCAAACACCTGCATATCGTTCATTCTGGGAATCTAATTTTAAGTATTCATCAGCCTGAGCAATTTGATTTCTTAGCAAAGGTATAAGTTCTGTGGCGAGAGTAACCACCCGATGTTTATTCCCTTTTCCATTCCAGATCCGAATGCACTTATAGTCAAAGTCAATGTCCTGAACTCGTAGTTGAACAGCTTCCATTACACGTAAGCCGCTACCATACATTAAGCCTGAAATTAAATAATATCGTTTACTTAAAAACGACATGAGACGTTTAACCTCCTCGGGGGTCATAACAATTGGCAACTTAGATTGGCGCTTGCTTCTGATAAACGTTAGATTGGGGCACAAATCCTGTTTAATTATTTGCTTATACAGAAAAGATAATGCATTTAACGCTGTCGCTTGTGTTTTAGGCGACACATTACGTTTAAGCACAAGGTAGTCGAGATATTCGACAACCTCGTTATCGCCCATTGAAGCTGGGTGACGCTTATCATGAAAATGAATATAGGAAGAAATCCACTTAAGATATGTATCAACTGTTCTGAGCGAATATTGCTTAGTCAGCATAAACTCTGCGATGTGGTTTAGAAATGGTGAACGAGTTCTCATTGAATTAGCTCTAAAAAGAAACTGTATTTATATACAGTGTTGGCGTATTTCTCCTATAGTCAAGAAAACGACCCACTGGGTCGTTTTCATCCTTTTCATAATGATGAAAAATATATCTGTAGCAACAAGTTAGTTATTGTGATAAAACTGGTACAATGAGAATAATGACCCATGACTCGGTAGATAAACGACCCATTGGGTCGATATTAAATTGTTATGCATTATCTCGAGTAAGGAGTATCAAATTGAAGTATTTTAATCCATCTTCAAAACGAGAAGAAAGAGCACTTCAAGCGTGGCAAATATTAATCGGTGCTGCTATGAACAGACAAACCCTCACATATTTATTATTGTCTAAAAAAATGTTTCAGAAAAATGCGGCGGGTGTGCTGGATAAAACACTAGGTCATATTGCTTTCTATTGTGCCGATAACGACTTGCCGCCTCTAACAACAATTGTTGTAGGAAAAAGTAGAGGAACTCCTGGATTAGATATTCCCCTAGACCCAGAGGAATATGATGCTGCAAGGGAAGAGGTATATGAATTTGACTGGTATGATGTTTTTCCACCTACAGCAAGCGAGCTTTTGGAAGCTTACAAAAATAATGCATAACAAACGCTTTAAGACGGATTCGCAACGCGTGGCATTTTTACCATGCGTTAAGCTTAGTGATTTAGGTGGTATGCGGAAACATCGGATTGTGTTGCTCACCACTTAAGCGGGCGTTAGTTGTTTCGATAGTTTGGAGTAAACAAAAAGTATGGATGCTAATCAGATAGAGGTTTTAATTGACTCAATAAATGCTGAGTTGCCTTTTACACCTCCATTTCAATATAAAAAATTTGATGAAGCACCTTTTCCTTTAACATTCTCTGAAAATGTAGATTATTTGGGTGATTGGTCTGCTCATTGTTTGCAGCCTTATTCAAAAATTGAGTGGTTTTGTGTTCGTCCACAATACCTAAAAAGTGTTGGTCGGTTAGTCCCTGCAAAAGTGATTTCTTGTGAAGTCGAATTTATTAAACTCTTACAAAGCTTAAAGGTTCCATTTCAATCCCAAGGTGATACTGTTTTCATTTATTGCAATAAAAACAACTAACAAGGCAATTATGCGTGGGACGTCTAAAGCTTGGCTGACGCTCATTCTTCGCTAATTTTAGCCAAGCTTAATACGCCTCATATTGCGGCGTTATGTTGCTAGAGGAATCATGCCTAAGCGTAAACATTGGACTCCCGGAAATTACGTAGAAATCCCTTTATCAGGTAATCGTTTTTGCTATGGTGTCGTTACTATTACAGAGAGATTAGCGATAATGGATTATTGTAATATTGAGAAGTTGTCTCCGGAGCAAGTTGCAGAGTTACCGATACTGTTCGAATTGGTAGTAATGACTTATGCCATCGGTAAGAATGGTTGGCCCTTAGCTGGTCAAGTTGAGTATCTTGAAAAATTTAAAAATTTCCCGCTTAACTTTAAGCAAGATAAAATCAACGGAAAGTTTTATATCTTAGATCATACTTGGGCTAACAGCACTTTGGCTACTGAGGAAGAATGCGTTGGATTAGAGCGGGCTTCCGCTTGGGATCCTTGTCATATTATTGATAGGTTAAATGAACATTATCGCTTGCACTGATCGCAACATAACAAGCAATTAAACAGAGATTAAAAACAGCGGGCTATTCGCTTCGCTCAATTTTAGCCCACTATTTTTAACCCGTTAATCGAGCGTTAGCACTCAAAAGGAACACTCGTGATTCAGAGGTTGTTTTTAATATTTGCTTTAGTAGGGAGTTTTGCAGTGCAAGCAAATAACGAATCTATCCAGTTGGCAAAAGAGTATTTGGAAGCTGTTCTTTTAAAAGATTATGAGAATGTAGAAAAGTTTATTGAAGTTTCTGCATACACAAAAAATCATGAGTTGACTCTATCTGATTTTATTGAAATGCGCTTTAAAAAAGGGCAACTAAATAAAGAAAGTAAGGCTGAATTCAAAAATAAATTTATTGAAATGGGAATCCCAGAGGAAGATCTATCTGAATGGTTGATTGGAGATTTGGTTAAATATTTTTTCGTTGATTATTATCAACTCTATACTGGTTCATTACCTGGTGCGACCACGGAAAATATTAAGTATCTTAGCAAGGTAGAGGATAACGGGTTAATACATATTTTATTTAACATCGAGCAAAGCATTGAACTAGATGAAGAGTACCCGCTGAAGCAAAAGTATAGTGAAATTAGAACTGTTACAATTAAAAAATATAAAAACAAACCAATAATAGTTCCTCCGAGTAGCGTTAAAGCTCACGTTGAAATTACGTTGTTCGGCTTAGTCGAAATGGATTGGAAAAGTGCTAACAAGCCAAGTCAGGCGGATTTGTAACATTGTTGCGCTTTTTTCTCACCCGCTGCGCGGGCAAAAAACCGCCAATATCACTCACCGCTGCTTGGAGCGTTATGTGAATGGAGGTCAAAATGTCTTCCGTACCTAGAAATAAGGATGAATTAGAGCTAGCCATAAAGTCAATATTTCCAAAACTAATGGCTGACTATCGCTCAATTCCAGAAAGCAAAGCTCGTAAATCTGGCGTCGAGGGAAACGTCAAAGGTACAATCGTTAGCGTTAGTGATACAGTGGCTTACTTGATTGGTTGGGGAAAACTCGTTCTTAAATGGTATCGGCTAAAATCTCAAAATCAGCATGTGGATTTCCCTGAAACTGGTTATAAATGGAATCAACTGGGGTTACTCGCCGAAAGTTTCCACGAAGAATATCGTGACTGGAAATACGATGATCTGCTTGTTGAGCTAGAGTCTACGGTTAACGAGATACTTTTACTTATTTCCAGTTTAAGTGACTATGAGTTGTATGGTGTAGCATGGTATGAGCAATGGACTCTAGGGCGCATGATTCAGTTTAATACGTCATCACCTATGAAAAATATGCGTACAAAAGTTCGGCGCTTCAATCGACAATTCACATAACAAGGCGTTTAAGAGTGATTCTCACCGCTTGGCATTTTCGGTTTGTATCAGCTTTAGTGTTTACGGCATAATGGTTTAGGTTGGATGGTGGCGTTGTTCACACCTTAACGCGGCGTTAAATTGACCAAAGGGAGTATGTATGTCATTCAATTTTGTCGATCAAATTCTATTTTGGGATACGAGTTTTCAAGGCATAGTAAACCTTTCCTCATCAAAGAAAGCTTTCAATAAAAAAGTCATTGCCAATCACTTCCTAGGTGGTCATCTAGTTATTAGGCCAGCAGAATTATTTGAGGGAGAGGATTTTTATTTTGACAGCGCTGTTAAAGAAGGTGGAATTCTGTTTGAGTTAATGAACTGCGGAATGGCATCTCTTGCACTAGATGCAGAAAAGTCAATTGAAGATAGAGCTAATTGGCGGTTCAACAAGGAAGTAGTTTTCGACAGAGGAAAAGAAGTAAGATCTGCAAAGGATATTGAGGAAGTAAAACGGAGAACATTTGACCGAGCGGAAAAAATGGAAAAGTCCGGTTGGAAAAACGCACCTATACAAAATGCCACAGCTGACTCAACAAGAAATCAAAGATTAAACGAAAGGTTCAGGGCTTCAATTTGGACTATATCAAGAGAGTATTTATCTGAAAATGAAATTGCGGAAAATAGTATTGGGGCATTTTTAGCAACAAAAATAAATGTAGCTTCTCGATCTGATCTGTATCCCAAAATAGATCAAGATTGGTCACTTTTAATTCCTGAAAATTTTCGAAAAGCCTTTATCGTTCAGTTAAAGGAAGCTTTAACACTTGCAACAAACTTAACAACTGCTGAGACATTTGGCGGAAAGGTTAGCGATATTAGAAACGATACAATAGCTCACTTTATGGCAAAAAGTAAAAATCAGAACAACTCTTATCAATATTTTGAGTTAGAAGCCGTAAAATTGTTTGTAGAGGCATTAAAGAAAGAGCTTGGCGAAAAGGAATTACTAAACAATCCATTAATTAAGTCCATAAATACTATGGATACCAAAAAGCTAGTTGAAAACTCAGTTAAGTCGATATCAGGTGAAGATAGGTTGCTGCTTCATAAACTTATATACGAAAAGTCTAAGTATCTTGAAGGAATGTCATTTATAGAGCTATTAGTCAATTGTTCAGAAAAGTTAACCAAAAGTCAGAAAATTTCAAAATTACGTGGGCGTATTCAAGAGCTTCAGAGCGATAGTAACCGTAACGCCAATGTTATAGCTATTATCAGAGCGGCTGTGCTAGCTACTGGAGCTGAAGCGGCACTAGTCATGTTGATGGGCTCTGCCCCTAATTTCTTAGTTACAGCTGGTGTGCTTGCAGTAGATTTAGGTATACATTTTAGTTCAACTGATACCCCTGTATTTGCTGGTTTTAGGCGTTCGATAGAATCGTCAATTTAACAAGTCAAGCAAGAAGGACGTGCTTTCAGCACGCCTCTTCTTGAAGCGTTAACTGTCTCCATAATATTTGCCAACTTTCAAAGGGAGGAGTTGTGGGTCAATTCTTAAGAACGAAGCGCTATGAACTTTTATGGGCTTTGGTTAGCATTTTGTTCACAAGTTCAGTAATTGTTTGGGCAAAAGACTTAAAAGCAGGTCTGTTTTTTGGGTTCAGTATTTATATTTTTTACTTGGTTGTCGAGCTGTATTTATTTTACAAATATAAGCCAAAGTATGGTAAAAACCCTTTTAAGTAAGTAACACTAAATCGCCAACAGCCAGTTAACAAAGCAAATTAAAAGGGCGGACAAAAACTAGTTGGCTTTGTTCGTTCCTCACAAGTTTAGCCAACTAATTTTTGTCGTTTGTTTGCGGCGTTAGAAGTTAAGGAGTAAGCTTTGGAGTCATGGATTTCTTCGGGATTGATTGGTGGATTGGTTGCAGTTGTTATTGGAGTAATCTTTACCAATGCAGCCAGAGGGAGGGCAACCAACGGCGAGCTTAAACACGGCCTACTTATTCTTATTCTTGCACTCGCCTGTTTAGCATTTTCATTATTTGCCGTCTGGGCATTTTTCAATGATGAAGATGTGCATGAAAAAACTAGCGAATTTGTCGCTGTCTTAGGATTGTTTTTGGGCTTTGGAATTGCAGCAATCGCGTGTTTCGCTGAGTATTTCAAAGTCAAAGGACGCTTTGATTCGCGCGGTATTGAGTTTCATACGCCGTGGACGGGAACAAAAAAAGAAAATTGGGATGACCTAGTTTCAGCAAAATTCAACGCTTCTATGTATTGGTATACGCTTAAATTTAAGTCCGGCAAAAAAGTGCGTTTATCCTCATACTTGCATGGCCATGGTGAAGTCTTGGCTATATTAAAAGAGCGAGGCTATGACTTCTAACAAGGCAAGTCAGCAACGCACCTTCGGTGCTGGACTCGCTAACGCTCGCCGCTGCTTGCGGCGTTAGCTATACAAGGAGGGGTTAGTGTTTGAACGAATCAAAGATTTAATGTCAAAAGGCATTTGGCATTCACTAGCAATAGTTATTGTTTTCTTAATGGCTGGCCCTGAAATCATGATGGGCATGGAGTTAATGGCTGTAATCGAGGTGCTGGGTGCTTCTACCTTTGTATTAATGTATTTAACAGGCGTAAAGTTGTTTCTTTTAAAAGTATGGAAGCAATATCAAAAATTTGAATGTCATTCTGTATTGTTTGTTCCGCCTTTAGTCATTTTTAAACAAATGCCGTCTTTAATTGTGCATGCGATACCAGAGCGAACCGTCGTTATTTTCTTTTTCGGTTTTATCGTAGTTGGTATGTCTGGTGTTTTAATCAACTCTTATATTGGTGCATAGTATAGCTAACAAGGCAATTATAAATGGGACGTCTAACGCTTGGCTGGCGCTCATTCTTCGCTAATTTTAGCCAAGCATTTATACGCCCCATATTGCGGCGTTAGTTGCCTATGAAACTTAAGCGTGTAGTTTACGAATTATATGAAGTTGATTTTGTTTCGCTTGAAGGTGAGGCAGATTCTGATTTTCACGAAATAGATCGTGAAATATTTTTAGAGTTTGAAAGTGGTGAAAAGATCTACTTTTCTTGGTGTAGTGAACCTGTTCAATATTGCATTGGGTTCAGGCCTGAAAGGTTCAACGCAAACGAACCAGATCATGCAGTAGATACCACTAGCTGGAAAATTTGGCGTAATTTAATAGGGCAAGATATCAGTTTTGTCTTTATTGATGATTCACACCAAGTATTAGAGTTAAAGGGGCAATCGTCATCTACCTACCTATCCAGTCAAGAAAGAGGTTCTTGGGTAGCTGACGTATTGCATGTTTCAAAGGGTTTGCCAGTAGTAGGCAACTAACAAGTTGCTCAAATTCGTTCGTAAACTCACTGGGACAATTACCAGTCAGTTTGACGCTTCGCGCAAGTATAGCCAAGTGGTAATTGCCCATTAGCAAAGCGTTAGTGGTATTTCATGGCTCAGGTTGATTTCTTTGCATCCGATGATGATTTCAGCAATTTTGTAGATTGGTTGCTAACCGAAACTGATTTTAAAATTTTTGAAGCTTATTCACGCATAGATCACGATATTAGACAAATAGTGGCTACTAAAGACTTAGTGGATTTAGCTAATGAAAGAAAAAACTCATCTTTCCTATTACGCTTTTGGTCACCGAGTGTGACTAACGAGCCTGTGTTTAAGAGTATTAAACTAAACCCAAATATCGGTAAATTCCGAACAAGTTTGGAAGGCGCTGGAGTTATACAGTTAGAGCATGGTCGGGTTGAAAACAATCGTATTTTCAATTCTACTTTAAGCCACTGGAATGAAGCAGGTGCAAAGGCGAAATGCATGTACCCAACCGATGAAGTTGATTGGAAAAAATTAAGATCTATATCTGGTCAGTTAAATCGTCATATTAAAAATAAGTTGGCTCATGCAAAGGTGGGGAGCGCTCCTGTCTTAAAAGGGGCTATAAAACAAATTGATAGTGGTTTATCACTTTGGTACTGCGGTAAAGAAATAACAAAAGCAGATTTAGCTCTTGGGGCATAATACCACTAACAAACGCTTTAACCATAAAGGACGCAAAACAGCAGGCTTGCGCTCCTTCGTCGCTAATTTTAGCCTGCTATTTTGCGCCGGTTAAGCGAGGCGTTAGGCATTTAGGGAGTACGTATGGAGCAAGTCGAAATTCTTAACAAAGAAATGGATGAATGCTATAAGAATATCAATAACCAACATCAACAAGTTAAATATTATTTTCAATCCTACATGGTAGCTATTATAGGTTTATTCAGCTTGTCGAGTTATTTTTCAAAAGAAGGAATGACTAACAGTGAGTTATTTTTAGGGATAACATTTTCTATCTGTGTTTTTTTCCTAGGTTGGATTTTTTTATCTATTGTTTCACATAAAATATCTATGTTAATTCTCATATATAAACATATGAGCGTTATTAGATCATCTCGATTAAAGAAGCTTGGTTGTGAGCAAACTGAAAACCAATACGTCTTACCTAAAGAAATAAGAGATATAAGAATGCCTGGCTTACTTAAGTTTTTGCCTTATCTTCTATTTGTTTTTAATTTTGTTACTTTGTGTGGAGCAGTGGCGTATTACCTTTCTTTCAACTATATGTATCACCAAGTAGTTTCAGTTGTAGGCTGTATAGCTGTGTTTTTTGGTTCATTTTATCCGATAGCATGTATTTCATATCGTAAACATACTGATTGTGCTCTAAGAGCAAGGTCTCTAAAAGCATTTAATAAATTAGAAAGAAGATGGAATATAGAGAATAAAAATCTAAATAAAAAATACTCAAATTTGAAAGCTACTTTTATTTTAATAGGAATGCTAATTTCGTTGCTCAGTGTTTATGTTTCTTCACTGAGTTTAGAGGAAGACCATAAGATCTACCTAACAATATGTAGTTCTGTAGGGTTATTAATTTACGGTGCTATGAGGTTTGCTGCTGAAAAGTATCGAATCAAATTCGTCGTGACGCATATAGAAAATGCCTAACACATATGAACCTTAGCCGGTCAAGTAAACATAACGATTCTTTTTAGCTGCTTTTAAGCAGCTAATTTGTATTGGCAACGCTTAAACCTGTTCAACTTCGTTATGTCGGTTAGCCGTTAAATCGTTTATGGCAAACACATATAGGGGCGTTACGCCGTAATCTCTTATTGCGATCTCATCGCTGCCTAAATCAGTCGATACAACTTATTGTTTAGGGCCACTAGACATTCATCGGTTAACCTTAATCTTGCGCTACTCAAGGGGATGTTTCGACTTAGAATTACAAACAAGTGTTCATCACTCATATCAAAAGTGTTTCTAAAATAAGCGAGTTTTTGGCGTTTACGTTTTTCTCGAAGTCAAAATAAGCTTATCGCGCACGGCATGGGGGAGGCTACGGTTAGCGCAGCTTGAGGAGTTATTGCTAAAGCCTTTATTTGGTCCAGCCAGTAAACGTTCACAATTTGCTAGGTTTGTGCGCCGTCGTTTTTTGAGTGTTTTACAATAAGTGGTCAGTACTCGCTCTCGGCCATTCTTCAATGAATTTCTAAGTTATCCAGTTGCTTTTGAACAGCTTGTGCCAGCGTATCACAATGGCTTTATCAGATATGCGCTTAGCCTTTTTATCATCAACATGCAAAAACCAACTTGATAGATAAACAGGCTCTTGTGCTAAATAGCCTAAAGCTAAGTAAATTTTACGCAAATTATACGGCAACGGAATTTCGACAAGGATAGAATAAAGACATAGCGCAAGTTGGAGTCACTATGTTTTCCGAGAATGGATTTATTGCCAAGAACGAGTATCTCGTTAGTTTTCTGGTTTTGCTGTTAACCAGCGCCTTTGCTGTTGCCTTAGACTCGCTGTTGCATTCGGCGATCAGTGTACTGTTGGTATTACAGTTGGGCGTTGTTGTTGTTTCTCTCATCGCAAAACGTTGGATGGCACTGGGGGTGGCGATTGTTAGCAGTCTAGTGTTCAACTTTTTTATCACAGAGCCCAGATACACGCTTCATATGAATAACACCGAAGACGTGGTCAATTTAGTGGTATTTATCGCGGTGGCATTAGCTACCAGCTATTTATCGAGCTATATCAAAGAGCAAAAGCAGCAGCTTTTAGTTGCGAATGTGCGCTCCAATATCTTGTTGTCGGTTTCTCATGATCTACGCACACCGCTCGCTGCGGTGATGGGCGCGCTCGAAACGCTAGAAACCTATCGTGATAAGTTAGACCAAGACGAGCAAAATGAGCTGTTGGGGTCCGCACGATCAGAAAGCCACCGTTTGTTTCGCTATATCGAAAACATTTTGCAAGCCACCAAGTTACAGCATCAAGGGGATGAGCTTTCGCTTTTGAAGCAACCTACGTCTATTGATATCTTGATCGATAACGTGATTTTGCGGCTAGGCGCGCCATGCGTCTCGAGAATGCCACAGAATATGAGTCCAATTCTCACGATACAAGCTGCACTCATTGAACAAGCCCTGTTTAACTTAATTGAAAATGCAGTCACCTTTAGTCCCGATGGAGAGCGGGTTGAGATTTCCTTTGGAGAAACGCAGCAAGCGTTGTTGATATTTATTCAGGATAATGGTCCAGGGATCCCCGTTGCTCGGCAAAAAGAAGTCTTTACCGCCTTTAGTTCGTTTCGACAAAGCGCCAGCAAAGACGGTGGCAGTGGCTTAGGGTTGAGTGTGGCGAGAGGTATTATTCGTGCGCATGGCGGTGATATTCGCATTTTGCCGACGACGCAAGGCTGCACAATGGAAGTTAGTTTGCCAAAAGAGGAGGCGCATTGATGACTCACACCATTTTATTGATTGACGATGAAGAAGAGATCCGTCGTTTTATCCGCTTAGCATTAAAAGCTGAAGGGCTGAATTATGTGGAAGCCAGCACCGGAAAGGAAGCCATGTCGGTGCTAAAAGGTGAGCTTCCAGACTTAGTAATCTTAGATCTTGGGCTACCAGATTTTGATGGATATAGCATTTTGAAGAAGATCCGAGAAACCAGCAAGCTACCTGTATTGATCTTAACTGCACGAGATCAAGAGGCTGAGAAGATTAAACTGCTGGAGGGCGGCGCAAACGACTACCTGACGAAGCCTTTTAGCATCAAAGAGCTGGTGGTGCGCGTCAAAGTACTATTACGAGATTTAGTACCAAACAAACGCTTGCTCGCCATTGACTACGGCAAGTTGATGATAGATCTACAAAAGCATCAAGTCATTATGGATAACGCACCATTAGCACTATCGAAAAAGGAATTTGCACTACTTAGTATGCTTGCACAAAGAGCACAAGAATTAGTCAGTCAGCAAACCTTATTAAAGCAAATTTGGGGCGAAAGCCATGTGGAAGATAGTCACTATTTACGGATTGTGGTCAGCCAGTTACGTAAGAAACTCAGTGACGATGCTGCTACACCAAAAATCATAGAAACTGAGCCCGGGGTTGGTTATCGGTTTTTACTTTTACCGCTCAATAAGCATTTCTCATAACGGGGTATATAGAGGTTGTTATGGCACAATTTGTAGTTATTGGTTTAGGTCGATTTGGTTTTGCGGCTTGTTTGGAATTAAAGCGGCTTGGAAACAAAGTGATAGGGGTAGATAGTCGCGAACGTGTGGTGAACCAAGTTGTTGAGCATATTGATTATGCCACCTCTTTAGACGCGACCGATGAAACGGCATTACGCCAACTAGATATTACGAGAAGCAAAGCGGTATTGGTCGCCATAGGTGAAAACCTAGAATCGAGCATTTTATGTGTACTGTCGTTAAAGAACTTAGGCGTTGAGCAAATTTGGGTTAAGGCCAGCTCAGAAGCGCATCATACAATTTTATCCCGCTTAGGCGTAACACGCGTGATCCGCCCTGAAGAAGAAATGGGGATCAGGGTCGCACAAACACTGAATTACCCCATGGTCAATCAATATATGCAATTGGGGCATGGTTTTTATATGGTGGAAGTCATCGTGAATAAATTAAGCTGCGGGCAGTCTTTGGCAACGCTATTAAAGTGTGCAAAGGGCGAAATCAAGGCTGTGTTAGTGCAGCGCGGCAAAGCGTGTTATAGCAATCCGGCAGAGTCATTTTTGATCAACGAAGATGATAAAGTGATCCTCAGCGGTCAGTTAAAAGCGTTAAATTCTATCGCGCTAAAACTGGGGGCGTAATGAAAACATGGAGTCCCCATTATTATCCCTATCCAAGTAGCCAGCCCAAAGCCCGCAAAAAGCCGCTGAGGGTAAGCCCCCCAGCAGTTCTGTTTATTGGGTTTTGTGGGCTGATAGCTTTAGGTACTATGTTGCTGTTGCTACCGATAGCACACACCCAAGATATCAAAGTGATGCAAGCGTTATTTACTGCAACTTCCGCGGTAACGGTAACAGGACTTGCGGTATTGAGTACGCCAAATGATTTTACGACCTTTGGCCATCTCGTTATTGCCAGTCTTATTCAAATCGGTGGACTGGGCTTTATGACCATTACGGTTGTGGTGCTGCGGGGGATGGGGCAGCAAATGGACATTAGTAAACAACTTATCGCAAAAGAAAGCTTTGGCATAGCTCGATTTGATCAGTTGGTTGATACAGCCAAATGCGTGTTAGTTTATGCACTGATCATCGAATCTATAGGATTTACCATTTTGCTTGCCCATTGGTATCAAACGCTACCGCTTGGTGATGCGATAATGCAAAGCTTCTTCTACACTATTTCGGCTTTTAACAATGCCGGCTTTGCATTGCATGATGACAGCCTAACCAGTTTTCGTGGTGATTGGGTCGTTAATCTTGTGATATCGGGATTATTTGTGATTGGCGGACTTGGATTTGTGGTGTTGATGGATGTAGTGAAAAGACGCCGTTGGAGCCGGTTTGGATCTGCCACTAAGTTAGTGTTGATAGCAACAGCGGTGTTAAATGTGCTGGCATTTAGCTTATTTTGGCTTTTTGAAGCAAATAACCCAGAGACCCTTGGAAATTTGCCGGTGTCTGAGCAAGTGATCACCGCCTGGATGCAAGCGGTAACGCCACGTACAGCGGGTTTTAACAGCATCGACTTTGCGCTGGTGAATGACGAAAGTACCGTGTTGACCATTTGGTTAATGATAATAGGGGGCGGCTCTATGAGTACCGCCAGTGGTCTTAAAATAACCACAGTGGTGGTGCTATTAATGGCAACTTACGCTTATTTGAGACGCAGAGATCAAGTCGCTATTGGACACAGACAGATCTCGCCTGAAACGGTATTTAAGGCGCTTAGTCTCACCGTGGTTTACTTTTTTACCGTGATGCTCGCAACCCTTATTTTAACGATCACCGAGAAGGCAAATTTAACGGATATCACGTTTGAAGCTGTGTCGGCATTGGGCACGGTTGGCTTGTCTCGAGGGATCACTGGCTCATTGTCTGAACCCGGTGAAGCGGTAATCATATTTTTAATGCTGATTGGACGCTTGGGGCCGTTAACCTTTCTATACTTGATCGCTCGCCCGAAAAGGGAGAATTTGAAGTATGCAAAAGCGGAAATTCAGGTAGGATAAGCAAAAAATAACGGAAATCATGATGAAGTATCCCAAACCGTTAAAAGCGGGCAGTAAAATTGCGATCACGGCATTCTCAGCGGGCGTACCTGCTGCTATGCACGCGAGATTAGACAACGCTTTGGATTATCTCGCGCAACAAGGTTTTGAACTCGTGGTTGGTGAATGCCTGCGAGACAACCACAACTACGTTAGCGCGGATGTCAAAATCCGTGCTAATGAGCTTATGGGATACTTACTCGATGACACAATAGACGCGATTATGCCGCCATGGGGCGGTGCAATTGCAATGGATTTACTGACATTACTGAATTGGGAAAAGTTGGCGCATGCTCAGCCAAAATGGCTCATCGGTTTCTCTGATGTCAGCACTTTGCTGAGCGCCGTGACTTGCAAACTAGGCTGGGCAAGTGTGCATGCAACTAACCTTATGCAATTAAATGTCCATCAACAAGACGCATTAACGGTTGGACTTTTTAACCATTTGAGGCGCGCGCCTAAGAACTCTTTTACGCAGTTTCCCTCGACACATTTTGAAGCTGAGCCACTCAATTTTGTTGATTTTCCCGATGCTGGATTTAACTTGTCCGCGAGCACTCAATGGCGTATTTTGGCCAATGACAATAACCGGCAGCAGTTTGCTGGTCGATTATTAGGCGGCTGTTTGGATATTCACATGTTATTGGCTGGTACGGAATATTTTGATCTGGACGCTTTTTCACAGGCGCACCCTGATGAGTCGATTATCTTATATTTTGAAAATGGCGAAATGCCGCCAGCGGCATACTATCGTGCGCTGCAAAGTATTAAATTACGAGGTTGGTTTTCGAAAGTCGCTGGAGTTTTGATTGGTCGAAATCCAGAACCGCTAGCACAAGATAGTGACTGGACGCACGTAGATGCATTGCAAAAAGTCTTTACTGGTTGCGATTTCCCCGTGCTATACGATGTGGATATAGGCCATCAAGCGCCGAATTTAACGCTTATTAACGGCGCTTATGCCGAAGTGATTGTTGGCGATACCTTTTCAATTACACAGACATTAATATGAATCTAGAATATAAAGTCGGCTCGATAGATGACCTTCTTGCGATAGAAAACCAAATTCCTGAATTTGCCACGCCAAGAAAGGGTGAGGAAGTCGTAGACAAACTGCGAGATAAACAACATTTATTGCTGGTGGCATACGCTCAAGGCAAGCCTGTAGGGTATAAGCTAGGTCGCGAACTGCCAAACAACGAGTTTTATAGCTGGTTAGGCGCGGTCATCCCCGAATATCGCGGCAAAGGTATTGCCAAGCAGTTGTTGGTGATGCAAGAAACTTGGTGTAAAGCGCAAGGCTATAGCGCCATTAGAGTAAAGTCGAGAAACCTATTCAAAAACATGCTATTGATGTTAATAAGCCGCGATTACCAGATTGTAAATTGTGAACAAATCAACGGCTCATCGGATTGCAAAATTCACTTTTATAAGCAATTACAAAAAGCCTAACCTTTGATATTAGGCTTTATTGTTACCAGATGAGCTAGTGGCGCTTCGTCGCCATATTCCAGCTAATATCGAGCCGCTGACATTATGCCAAATAGAAAATAGGGTACCTGCTACGGCCGCTGTAGGAGTAAAGAACTTCATGGCAAGCGCAACAGCAAGCCCCGAGTTTTGCATACCCACCTCAAAGGCCATGGTGCGACATACCTTCTCGTCAAAACCGAGCCGTTTCGGAATGAAATAGCCCAAAAGTAGTCCTGTAGTATTGTGCAGGATCACGGCAACCAGCATAACGAGCCCGATGCTTTGAAGTTTAGGTTGATTAAGAGCAACGATCACTGCAATGATAAAAACGATTGAAAGCATTGAAAGTAAAGGCAGTATCGGAGTTGTTTTGATAATAGAATGCGCCAGTGGCTTGGCAAGCAATGTATTGAAAGTAACGCCCACAGCCACCGGAAGTAGCACAATTTTTAGCAGGCTCGTCAACATATCAGAAAACTGAATATCAACCACCTGGCCTATCATCAATGTGGTTAGTAGTGGGGTTAAGAATACGCCGAGTAAAGTACTAATCGCGGTCATAGAAATCGATAACGCGACATCTCCTTTGGCGAGATAACACAAAACGTTACTTGCCGTGCCGCCAGCAACCGTGCCAACTAAAATCATACCAATTAGTAGGTCGGTTTCTAGGTTCATTGTGGTTGCAATCAAGTAAGCAACACTCGGCATCACAGTAAATTGAAGTAGCACACTAACGCAAATGGCTTTTTTGTTGTCGAGCACGCGTAAAAAGTCTTTTGTAGTGAGGGTTAAACCCATTGTAAGCATGATCAACATTAATAACGGAATAATACCGCCTTTAAATGCGCTAAATAGAGTTGGAAAAAGATAGGCAACTATTGAGCAAATAACGGCCCAGATTGGAAAGAGCTGTACTATTTTACTCATTTTTCGCCTTTAGTTCCGAGTTTGCTGTACAGAAGGGCTGCAAAAATAATAGCACTACCAATACCAAGGCGAACGAGGTCAGCTTCTCGGTTCCAAATCAGCAAATTGACAATGATCCCAGCTGGGATCAGCACATTGTTCATTACCGCGAGTTCACCCACCGAGACGCGGGTCAGTCCTAAGTTCCAGACGTAATATCCTACGCCTGAAGCAATCAAGCCTAAATAAATCAGTATTCCCCATTGTAGATTAGTACTTGGGAGTTGCTGGGTATTGCCGAATAACATAAACCCAATGGCGAGCACGAGGGACGCACCAATAAAGAAAAAACCGAAACTTTGATGGTGTACCAGCTGGTAATGGTTACTTAAGCGTTTGTAACTTACTTGGCCTATCGCAAAGCAAAGGTTTGCGCCTTGCACTAGTAGCAAGCCAAAAAGGTAATCGCTAGTAAGCTCTGTAAATCTAATGGTGATTGCACCAATGATAGCTATGAGTGCAGACAGCAAAAAGGTGGCATTGAACGAGCGGTTTAGTAAGTCATTGAGTGCAGTAATATAGATGGGTGTCATCACAGTGAATAGCAACACTTCAGGTACGCTTAGGTATAAAAAAGAATGATAGTAAAAGCCATACATCAGACCAATCTGCACTGCACCGATTGCCATCAGCTTGATTATCAACTCTTTATTCACTGAGTTCAATTTCAAAAATGGAATAAACACAATTGCAGCAAGCAAGGTTCTAGATAAAGCGCTAAACCAAGCATCGACTTGGCCTGCCAAATAGACACCAATTAAAGAAAACGAGAACGCCCAAAGTAAAGTAACAATCCAAAGTAATGGCATGGTTAATTAGTTGTAATTTTTAATCCCGCAATTGTATCACGAGTGTCGTAGAAAATTGACTGTTCGAAAAAAGCGATGATAACAATCTTTATAATGTGATTTTAATTTATGGTTATTCGCATAGAATGGCCTGTGTATTCACACTTACATCCCTTCATTGTTTTACCTATGATGTGTTTGGCCGCCGCTGCGGCCTTTTTTTATTTAGTCTATTATTTCGATAATCTCTACAGCTGACTCTCAGCGTTTAAATCCCTTGCCATCAAGTCGAATGAACATGGCCTTCTGAACTTGTTGTGAATTTTATGTTTTTATTGGGTTAAAATAATTGAATTTTTTATTTTTATTGTGTAGTTTATTTTTTAACCAAGGTTTCTTGGTTGTTAACATAATAAATATAAGGAGAGCAAGATGAAACAAAAAATAACTAAGATACTTGCAGCTATTGCACTAGTTGGTACCTGCAGCGTTGGCGCAACAGAGTTGAATTGCGACCTACAAGTGAAAAGAGGTGGCAACGTCATCGGTAACGGACAAACCTGCTTTGGTATGGACTTCTCATTTGGCAACTCAACTACAGGTAAATTTTACTTAACAAATATCAGCAAGCCGATTAACAAAGTGATTTGGAATGGTGATGCAAACTGCTCCGGAGGTGTTGAATGTGCACTTACTGTTTATGCGTATCAAACACATGCAGCAACGGCGACTATTTTATACAAAGATGGCACATACGAAGAAACGAATGTATCACGTATCTCGTATGAAACTGGTCACTAAAAATTACTTAACTTATTCTTAATCAAAGGAAATAATAATGAAATCAACATTAATTGCTTCAGTATTGGTTGTACTAGGTGGTCTGTCTTTTAGTTCACAAGCGGCAGATTTAAAATGCTCTTTGAACGTGAAATCAGGCGGTAATGTGTGGGGTAATAATACTAGCTATTGTTCTGGAATTGATTTTTCTTTCGGTAATTCAACTTCTGGTAAGTTCTATATCGCAAATGCCACTAAAGCGATTAGTAAAGTAATTTGGAATGGTGATGCGAACTGCAGCGGTGGTACGACGTGTAACATGACCATTCGTGCTTATCGTCAGTACAATGCGACTGCAACTATTCTTTATACTGATGGTACATACGAGACGACAAACTCTGCTCATATTGATTATGAAACAGGGTTCTAAGTCTCGACTTTTATAATAAAACAGCGGGAAAGCCTTTTCCCGCTTTAGGTATTAACCTAACAAAGCCTCAGGGTTGAAGGAAGAAAACCGTTCAGACACATCTATAAGCGTTGGCATAAAGGGCATGACACCTTTGTGTTCACAAGTAAACGCACCACATTTCACAGCAAAGCTAAGTGCCTTTTTTACGGTTGGGAAGTTTTGCACTAGTGTATCTTTTGAGATCCCATGTTGGCTGAGTTGAAATAGAAACCCTGCCATTAAGCTATCCCCAGCGCCGGTTGTATCAACCGCATCAATAGTAGGAGAGGCGACGGAATAAAAGTCTTTAGCTGTTAATATACTGCAAGGGTTTGGCCCATCGCTTGAGATCACCGCTTGTACGCCGACACTAAGTAACCAATCTAAATAGCTAGCCTCTCTCATGTTCTTTTCTTCAGCAAGATATCTCAGCTCATCTTTACTTACTTTTAATATGTCGACATAGGGGTAGCAAGCCTCTATACGCTCGGATAAGCAAGATAAGTCCTGCCATAGATTCAAGCGCAGGTTAACATCAAATGAAATTAATTGATTATGAGCCGCAGCAGACTTTAATAACGCCATGGTGGTACTTGTCACTTCTGCATCGGTAAGCGTGTTGGAGCAAAAATGAAATATCCCGTGATCTGGCCATTGCAAATGCTCAAAGTCTTTTGGGCGGATTGCAATATCAGCGGTACTGTTGCGGTAAAACGAAAAGCTTCGTTCTCCTTGAGCGTCTAGGTGGACGATAGCCAAGGCGGTTTGCGCTCCTTTTATGGATACACAATATTCGGTTCCAACAGCATATAGCGCCAAGGTTGATTTTAATTGCAGCGAAAAGGGATCTTCAGCAAAACCTCCCACAAACCGAGCACTGCCACCAAGTTTAGCAAAGCCTACCGCCACATTCGCTGGAGCGCCGCCAGCAATAGGTTTAAAGCTACCGTCGCCGGTAGGTAACAAATCGATAAGCATCTCGCCAAAACATGTTAATTGCATAACTACTACCCCTAATTAGAAACGGTATTTTAAAGTGACAGACGTAGTTCTGCCGTTAATACTGCGAGCGCGAATAATATTGTTAGTTGGAATTACACCTTCCTCGGCTTCTGTTAATCCAGTGGTATCAAAGAGATTGTTTACGTTTAACGCGATATTGAAGCGTTCAGTCAGATCATAACTTGCAAACGCGTTGACCTGAGTGTAACCGTCAAATTTTAACTCGTTGTTGTCTTGTGCGTACGCGTCAGTGGTGCCGATTAGGCTTAAACCGATAGCACCTTGATCGAAGTTATATTTACCCAATAAGGAATAAACAAAGTCAGCTTGCCGTCTTGGCGTGTTACCCTCGACTTCGGGAGTGAGTGCATCTTTTGCGATTTCAGCATCGGTCCAAGTTAAGCTACCTCGTAAGTCGAAGGAGCCAATAAAATAGACACCTTCAAGTTCAATACCTTGTGCTTCGTATTGCCTGTCAAAGAACTTTTGGCTGGTTGCCTCAAAGTTTTGCTCTTCTGTTTCGGCGTAAAATAAAGTTGCAAATAGACGACCTTGTTCAAACTTTTGTTTGATACCAAATTCATATTGTGTCACTTCATCCACAGCGTCTTCATCAGCAACACTGCCATCAATATTCACTTTACCGAACAATAGTCTGTCTGCATTTGCACGACCGCCCTCACTAAATCTGCCGAATATGGCGCTGCTTGAGGTCATTTGGTAGTTTGCGCCGACAGAGTAACTTGTGTAGCTCCAATCGTAATTAACTACATTGGGGTTAGCGAGATCGATGGCTGCAACTTGCTCCTCTGGCTTCGAAATAGTGCCATCACGGTTGATATCTACACGAGATGTTACAGCACCTGCAAATGTACCTGTCGCTTTACCTGAATCATGACGCACACTCGCATCAACTGAAATATCGCCGAGCTTTGTTGAAAAGGCGATATATGGGGCACGAGTATCGTATTCAGTGTCGTAGTTGCGCTGGCAGCAATTTCCCCAATAGGGCGTACCGTAGGCATATAATCCGTTTTCAGAATATGCAGTGCCATCCGCAGCGGCCACGTTGACAAGCGCTGCGTTATCTCCTTTAACCTCGAGCAAGTATGAATTCCATAACCAAGACATATTGATATTTTGCGATGACATGAAGTAGCCGAAGGTGAGTGACGTGTCAGTACCAAATGACTTGGTGAGCTTTAGGTCATTCATAATGTTGTCGAAATCATTCATTTCCACTTCGAAGGTATGAACGCGCATTAGTAGTGCTTGATTGAACGCTTGATCTGCTTTTGGTCCGTTGGCAAAGGTGAGTGTTGCACCGGTATCGGCTATGCTCTCGGCAATTGCTTGGCTATTAGCGACCTCAGCAGGGAAAGGCGACATAAATGTGCCTGAGATACTCGACTTTCTGGACCTGTTTTCGATTTGCCAATCATTACCTAGTTTGAAATTTGCTTCAAAGCCGATACTATCAACAACAGGGTGCATTCCGTCTCGCATATCCCCTTGACGAATTTGATTGTTACCACCTAAGCCTTGCGTGGCGGTGAAATAAACAGAGTGAGGTGTATCTGACAGTACATCAAAGCCGCTGATGGAGTCGCCATTAGAATACATTGGCATAGGAAGGTAGCCTGCTGTTTTATCATCAAGGTGTTTTACATATAAACGAACGTAGCCACTTTCAAATTCCTTGGTGATATTGGCTTTGAGTTGGCCGCCTTTATTTGCGGTATAGCCGGTGTCACGTGGGCCTTCACCTTGACGCACAAAGCCACCAATATGAAATTTTATGTTGTCACTTAAATAACTCCCATACTCAAAATCAGTTCTAAACTCGTCATAATCTACACCAAACGTGGTGACAACACTGCCTGACTCATTTTCACCCGTTTTTGAAATCAAGTTGATAATGCCTCCGGGAGCGTCGCTGGCGGCAGTCGAAGCCGAGCCACCACGAATAGACTCGATTGACTCCACGGTATTATCAAGGCGCATAAAAATATCGGCGTTACCAAAAGCAATGTCACCAAACTGCAAAATAGGCAAGCCATCTTCTTGTAACTGCAAAAATTTAGCGCCACCGGATGCGACAGGAAGACCACGTACAGCGATATTTGCATTACCTTCACCACCGGTTGATTCAGACCTTACACCAGGAATTAGTTTGAATGCTTCAGCGGTAGTTCTGGGGGTTGCAACAGAGATTTGTTCCAGTCCTATGCTGCTAACAGAAACACTCGATGCCATAATGGTTGTTCGCTTTGGTACACCCGTTACGACTATTTTCTCGAAGCCATCGGCAGGCGTAGTGTGTGCTTTTTCTTCAGCGGCCGCCGAGTGAGAGATTGCAAGCGTGAGTGCGCTGAGTGTAAATAGGGTGGTTTTGATTGTTGTCATCATTTGCCTCTTGTTATCGTTGTCAAACTCGTGCGGTCTATTAAAAATAAACTTAATCGATTAAGTTTATTTTTAGCACAATTTAATTTGGTTGCAATTAAAAATTAATCAATAATTCAAACAAAATTTTAATGCTTTGGTTTTTATGAATTTTAACCCGCGAAAAATTTGTGGTTGGAGGGGTTAAACTCGCTGCAACTTAGCGTTTTTGCTCAATAGTAAGCGGGCAGGGTCCTTTAACCAGTTGTACAGCATGGCCGCAAAGAGTAAAAATGCAAACCCGGTCGCAAGTACAAAGCCATAGCTAACATGGCCAAAGTAATCGCTCACCATACCCATCAGAAGTGGTGCTAGCGCAGCAGAAAGTGCGGTGAAGAACAACATCACACCAGCAACAGAGCCATGCTGAGCTTTGTCAAAACAAGAGATCCCTTTTGAGTTTAATGTTGGGTAAATCATAGACATAAATAAACCACTTAGCGGGAGCGTATAGATAGCGGCATTAACACCATAAAGATAAGTTAAAAAATAGCATACAAATATAGCAAAGCTCAGCGCTAGCATTACGCTTTGCCAACGGTACTTAGCGAGTAACCATACAGCCATAAAGCGACCTACTGCACGTAAAATAAAAAAGATGGTGAGGGCATAAGTTGCAAGCCAAGTTAAATCACCTTGGTAATCCTGTAATAAAGTGGGCATCCAGACATAAATTGCGACTTCAGTTGCAACGTAGAGTGCTATGGCGAGGGAAAAGCCAAGTGCATATTTGTTCTTGAGCATCGCTGCTGTGTGTGAGAGGCCCGCATTGTTTTGTGCATGAGCGGTATTAAACTTGGGAAACTCAGTGCTTAAAGTCACGATACTGAGTATTAAGCACAGCCCACCAGCAAGCACATAAAGATAGGTCCAACTCACCCCCTGTATCAATAGATAACTGACAATTGCAGGGCCAATTATCGCGCCGATGGCAAAGAAGCCTTCGACTTTATTCATGGTTTGAGTATGTTCTTGTGCGCCGTCAGAAATGTCGCCTAGAAGAGCGAGGGCCCCTGTTTTAAATAGGCCAATGGCTAATCCAATCACACATAAAAGCATTAAAAATATGGTGAAAGTTTCACCCAGTGCGAACAAGAAACATGCGGATGAAAATAGCATGAGGCCAATTAACACCGTGAGCTTACGACCTATTTTATCTGCCAAAAATCCTAAACATAAGCCGCTAAAGGCAATTAAAATCATTGGCGCATAGTGAAAGGCGCTGGCTTGGGTCATGCTAAGTTGATATTCGCTGATCAGTGTTGGAATGATCACGCCAACGGCGTCTGATGTCATCGCAAACATCAAAAACATCATATAAGTTAACCAGCGCAATGTGTTGAGCTGAGTGTGATTCGACTTGCTGCTCATTGTTCACCTCTTGAAGGGCTTTGTTATGTAGCTGGTCTACTTCTTTACATAAGACTGAGTGTAATACTAATCTGCATTAAGCGAATTATTTTTAGTAGAACGCTACGATAAAACTTGATTATTGTTTGTTCATGATTAAAGATATAGCTTAATCGATTAAGTCTCAACTTTTTTAATGAGTAAATTATGAAAAACCAAGTTCAGTTGATCACGTATGCTGACCGCCTGTCTGGCGGCGGCCTTGCACAATTAAATACGTTACTAACGGGCCCGTTAGCTGGACTATTTGGTGGTGTCCACATTTTGCCTTTTTACTATCCAATTGATGGTAGTGACGCAGGTTTCGACCCGATTGACCATGCCAAAGTCGACGAACGATTGGGCGATTGGCAACATATTAAGTTGATTGCTGAGCACTATGAGGTAATGGCAGATCTTATCGTTAACCATGTGTCAGGAGAGTCAGCAGAATTTGCAGATGTGTTGGCTCATGGCCAAGAGTCACAGTTTTGGTCGATGTTTTTAAAAGAAGAAGATGTCTTTCCTGATGGCATCACGCAAGCACAAGCGCAAGCAATTTATCGTCCGAGGCCAGGAAGTTGCTTTTCTAAAAAGGTGTTAGTGAGTGGCGAAGTTGTGGATTTTTGGACCACTTTTACTGATAACCAAATTGATATTAATGTTGAGTCAGAAGCGGGGCGCGCTTATTTAGAAAAAGTCTTAACATTGTTTGCAGACAGTGGAGTGAAAATTATTCGACTAGATGCCGCAGGATATGCAATCAAACGCGCAAATACCAGCTGTTTTATGACTGATGAGGCCTTTGCTTTTATCAATCAATTATCTAAGCGCGCCAATGAACTTGGCATGGAAACCATTGCCGAAATTCACAGTTATTACAAAACTCAAGTAGAGGTTGCCAGCAAAGTCGACCGTGTTTATGATTTTGCGCTCCCTCCGCTTATTTTACACAGTTTATTCAATAAAGATTTTTCGGCTTTAGCCAAGTGGTTGGACATTGCGCCGCGTAATTGTCTAACGGTGCTGGATACTCATGACGGAATTGGCATTATTGACGCAGGGCCTGAAGGGGATAAACCAGGGTTACTCGATGCCAATCAAATTGATGCTTTGGTTGAGCAGATCCATAGCAACAGTAATGGTCAAAGCCGCAAGGCAACCGGCGCTGCAGCGAGCAATGTCGACTTGTATCAAGTCAATTGCAGTTATTATGAAGCCTTAGGGAAGCATGATTTTTATTATTTAGTAGCAAGAGCAGTTCAGTTCTTTTGCCCTGGAGTACCACAAGTTTATTACGGTGGTCTATTGGCGATGGAAAATGACATGGCGCTCCTTGAAAAAAGTAATGTTGGGCGCGATATCAACCGCCCTTATTTGGATGTAGTGATGGTGGAAGCTGCACTCGATAAACCTGTCGTGAAGGGTCTGCAAACTCTAATTAAACTGCGTAATACTTGCTGCGCATTTGATGGCAATTTTGCAGTAACATGCCAAGGCTCAAATCTGGTTATAACTTGGGAGGGCAATAATGCCAAAGCGGAGTTGCGAGTTGATCTCGCAAAAGATGAAGCCATGATTAAAACTTCTGAAAACGCAACAGAGCAGAGCTATAACATTCAATCGCTGCTTTTCTAACCATAGCGAGGAGCCAAAGTTGCGCGTAGAAAGCTGGCTTTAAGTTCCTCAACATCGATTATCCTTGGTAGCGGCTCGCAATCTTAGTTGAGCTGCTATGTATAGATAAATATCAACAAAGCGTAATTGACATAGCGGATTATCTATATAACAATAAAGTTATATAATTATTTTGTTATGTAATGATGAAGATACTTTTTCTTTGTTCTGGAAACTCAACGCGGTCAATTTTAGCGCAGGCGCTAACTAACTTTCATGGCGGTTCGGATGTTCATGCCTATAGTGCAGGCACTAAGCCGAGCACCGTGAATGCGACTACGCTTTCAATGCTACGCCGTTTAGGGATTAATACGGACAATCTGTACAGTAAACACCTCAATGAGTATAAGGACGAACACTTTGATGTGGTGGTAACCTTATGCTCTGAAGTGCAATCTGAATGCGAAGGTAAACTGCAAGGAGAACATGTCCTTGCGTGGGATATTGCGAGTCCAGCTGAGCGAAATCGCAATAATGCTTATGAGCAAACCTTGTTCGACATCAATGAACAAGTTATTTCCCTACTACGCGAAGGTAAGCCACAACATACGCTACTTACACCCTTGCAATTTTATAAATCCTTAGCGGATGAGATCCGCTTAAAAACGCTTGCCATGTTGATGGTGGAAGGTGAGCTATGTGTTTGCGAGCTAATGGCTGCGCTTGAACAAGATAGCCAACCCAAGGTGTCACGGCATTTGGCGCAGCTAAAGAAGGCTGGAATTCTATGTGATCGCAAGCAAAAACAATGGGTATTTTATTCTATAAACCCAACGCTACCGCTATGGATGAAGGCGGTGATAAACGCCACGGTTATGCATCAACCAGATTATATAAAAGCTGAGTTAGTGAGGCTAAATGCGATGGGCGAACGGCCAATACGCATGGCAACTTGCTGTAACTAATAATTAGATTTTGGAGTTCTTATGACAATTAAAGTAGGGATCAATGGTTTTGGTCGAATGGGGCGTTTGGCGCTTCGCGCTAGCTTTGACTGGCCTGAAATCGAGTTTGTACAAATTAACGATCCTGCGGGCAATGCAGAAACCCTAGCACACTTGCTAGAGTTTGATTCTGTCCATGGTAAATGGCATCACAGTGTGTCTTTTCAAGATGAACAGATCCAAATAGGTGAAACAGTGTTGTCGGTGACTCAAAACAAAGAGATTGCGCAAACCGACTGGTCTCAATGTGACGTCGTGATCGAAGCATCCGGCAAAATGAAAACCAAAGCTTTGCTGCAACAGTATTTAGATCAAGGCGTTAAGCGTGTTGTTGTTACGGCACCGGTAAAAGAAGAAGGAGTATTGAATATTGTGATGGGAGTGAATGACCATCTATATGACGATATGCCCCACCAAATCGTTACAGCCGCTTCTTGTACCACAAACTGCTTAGCGCCCGTGGTAAAAGTCCTGCAACAAAATATCGGCATAAAGCACGGTTCGATGACGACTATTCATGACATAACCAATACGCAAACCATTTTGGATGCGCCACATAAGGATTTACGCCGCGCGCGGGCCTGTGGCATGAGTTTAATTCCGACAACAACGGGTTCAGCGACTGCTATTACCCATATCTTTCCAGAATTAAAAGGTAGGCTAAATGGTCACGCTGTTCGTATTCCGTTGGCGAATGCTTCACTAACAGACTGCGTTTTCGAGGTTGAGCGGCCAACTACAGTGGAAGAGATTAACCACTGGATGGCGCAAGCTGCTGCTACTGAGCTTAACGGAATTTTAGGCTATGAATCAAGACCATTAGTTTCTATTGACTATAAAACGGATCCTCGCTCTAGCATCGTCGATGCGTTATCTACAATGGTAGTTAATGGTACTCAGGTTAAGTTGTACGTGTGGTATGACAACGAGTGGGGCTATGCAAATCGTACCGCGGAATTAGTACGTAAAGTCGGATTGTCGTTAGGCGAATAAAGCATTATGCAGCTGCGCAATATACCTCAAAATATCAAGCAGTACCTCATTGTGACAGGCAACTATTGGGCGTTTACCTTAACGGATGGTGCGCTCAGAATGTTGGTGGTGCTTTACTTTCATCAATTGGGTTATAACCCGCTTGAAATTGCCATGCTATTTCTCTTTTATGAAATTTTTGGTGTTGTCACCAATTTAATTGGAGGATGGCTTGGCGCACGCATTGGCTTAAACCGCACCATGAATATTGGGTTAGGCATACAAATAGTGGCATTATTGATGTTGGTAGTACCAACGCACTGGCTCACCGTGCCTTATGTTATGGCAGCACAGGCGCTCTCAGGTATTGCCAAAGATCTCAATAAAATGAGTGCCAAAAGTGCGATAAAGGCCATCGTAAAATCGGGTGAAGAAGGGACCTTGTTTAAGTGGGTAGCAATACTTACCGGCTCTAAAAATGCGCTAAAAGGCGTCGGATTTTTTCTTGGCGGGCTGCTGCTTACCTTACTTGGCTTTACCGGCGCGATGTGGTTAATGGCAATCATGTTGCTATTAGTGTGGTTGTTTAGCCTTATCAGCTTAAAAAGCGATTTAGGCAAGGCTAAAAGCAAACCCAAATTTAGCGATGTATTTTCAAAAAGCCGAGCAATTAATATGCTGTCTGCCGCGCGATTGTTTTTATTTGCCGCACGGGATGTTTGGTTTGTGGTTGCGCTTCCAGTCTTTTTATCGCAGCAGTTCGGTTGGGATCATTGGTGGGTTGGTGGCTTTATGGCTACTTGGGTTATCGGTTATGGCATCGTGCAATCAACAACTCCTAGGTTTATTAGTCGTGATGAGTTTGCATCAACACCAAGTAAAGTCAGTGGATGGGCGTTGTATTTAGCGGCTATTCCGCTGTTGATTGCTATCTCACTTCAAGCGCAGCTCTGGACAAGCTTAGCCGTAGTAGGTGGACTTTTGCTCTTTGCTTTTGTGTTTGCTATCAATTCATCTCTTCATAGCTATCTTATTGTGAGTTTGGCCGATAGTGATGGAGTGTCACTTGATGTGGGCTTCTATTATATGGCGAACGCTATCGGGCGATTACTCGGTACTGTGCTATCAGGTTGGATCTTTTTGGAGTATGGTTTGGTGGCTTGTTTAGTGGTATCAAGTGTGATGTTGTTGTTGGCAGGGATCATTTCCTGCAGATTACCCAGGCGAGTCTAATTGATAGGGGGCAATTAACAGCTCTGCCCCATTTTTAAGGTATAGCCAAGCATAACTTTATCATCGCTTTTATCTAAGAAGAGTTTGGCTGCTTCTCGGCCTTTTTCTTCACTATTTTGATGAATGGTAGTTAAGCTGGGACTAAAGCGTAGCGCTTCATCAACGCCATCAAAACCAACGACTTTAAGATCCTGCGGTATCTTTACACCAAGTTTTTTGGCTTCTCTTAACAGCGGTAGTGCAATTAAGTCACTCATACACAGCACGGTATTAGGCCTTGGTGAGAGGTTAAGTAGTTCTTTTGCGGCGATATTTGCAAACCTTTCGCTGCTTTCAGGAATATTCCACACTCTGTCTTCGCCAAGTGTTAACCCACGCTCTTCAATGGCTTTGAGATATCCGCTATAACGCTGATGCGCAATAGAGGTCTCTATATCTGTTAGGTTCTGCTCATATACGCGGCATAGCAAATCAGTGTCTAATAATCTCAAACCAAAAATAGCAACATCACTATTGTCGTTTAATGCTTTACTCGCTACATCAAAGGCGGCTTGTTGGTTGTCGATATTAACACTGGCATGTGCGGGCAAATCAAAGTCAACCGTCACAACCTGTTTGCTAACATTCGCAAGATGCTCAATTAACTTGGGATTACGCGGGCGGCCATAACAAATTAAGCCGTCGACGAAATCGACAATGTCTCCGACATTATCTGCGGTGCCTGAGAACAAGAGTAGGTTAATATGCTGAGCTTCTAAAACGCTTGCAACTCCTCGCATAAAGCTACTTGCAACGGGATCTGATACCATATATTCAACGCTATCGGGTAGTACCAGCGCGACAATGTTAAACGAGCCCTTACGCAGCGATTGGGCTGCCTTGTTAGGTCCAAAATAACCCAATTCTTTACAGGCTTTTAGGATTTCTTCTCGTTTGGATTTAGAGAGTTGATCTGGTCTGTTAAAAGCATTCGATACAGTTGCATTTGACACACCTAATTCCGCCGCAATGCTTTTGAGCGTCCATTTTTTTTTGTCGTTACTCATTGGCAGGACCCCTTAATACAGTCAGGCATATGGCAATGGTTTAGTTCATCTTAACTAGTAAACACCTTAAATAACAAGCAATAATAGATTATTGTCGCAATCTAGTTTAAAGAAAATAGTCAATGAGGTATGATGCGCCATACTTTTATTGCAAATTGTTCTCATAATCAATGACATTAGATAAACTTTCCAAAAATAGCGCAGCGACCATCACTTCTCTTACCCATCCAGATACTGCGTTACTGAGTCGAATAATGGCACTTGGAATTATTCCTGGTGAGCAAATAGAAGTCATTAACGTCGCCCCACTTGGATGCCCGATGCAAGTGAAAATTGGTGACACCTTTGTGAGTGTGCGTAAGGCCGACGCACAGTTCGTTGAAATTGAAGTTTTATAAGTTATTAAGGGCTCACGTATGAAAATTGCGTTAGTGGGCAACCCGAACTGCGGGAAAACCACATTATTTAACCGCCTGACCGGCTCTAAACAAAAAGTAGGGAATTGGCCAGGGGTAACTGTCGAGAAAAAATTCGGCTATTTTGCTTTAGAAAACACAAACGTAGAATTGGTAGATTTGCCCGGCTTATATAGCATGGAGCAAATTGAGCCAAGCCAAGATGAGCAAATCGCGTGTGACTTCCTAAAGCAAAATGAAGCTGACGTCATCATTAACATCGTGGATGCCGCAAACTTACAGCGAAATCTAGTATTAACTTCCCAGCTGAAAGAATTAGGCAAACCTATTCTCGTTGTTGCAAATATGGTTGATGTCGCAACACAGCGTGGAAGAACGTTAGATTTAAAAAGACTCTCTGAACAGTTAGGGTTACCTGTAGTGCCATTCCACGGTGCTAAAGGTACAGGGCAAGAAGCGTTGTTGGAACAACTCGCACAGATCACGCGTTTTCCAAAAGCACCTGTGACGGCAAACACCGAAAGTGCCAGCAGCGATCCCCTCGAAAAAGCGGTTGCTCGTCACCAAGCAGTGAAAAAATTGGCTGATGGCGTAAGTATCATTACGCCAAAACGTGCAGATACGACAGAAACGCTTGATAAAATCGTGCTCAACCGCTGGCTTGGTGTACCTATTTTCTTAGCCATGATGTATTTAATGTTTACCATTGCGGTTAATGTTGGTGCTGTATTTATCGACTTTTTTGACATCGCCGTGGGCGCCTTACTCATCGATGGTGTAAAAATCTTGCTGGCAGATATTGGCGCACCTCAATGGCTGGGTGTGTTATTGGCTGATGGTTTTGGTGCGGGTATTCAATTAGTGGCGACCTTCATCCCTGTTATTGCGGTGCTGTATCTGTGCTTATCTATTTTGGAAGACAGTGGTTATCTTTCTCGGGCCGCGTTTGTTATTGACCGTTTGATGTCATCCATTGGTCTACCGGGCAATGCTTTTGTACCTTTGATCGTTGGATTCGGCTGTAATGTGCCTGCGGTTATGGCGTCAAGAACGATGGGTCGAGAGTCCGATAGATTACTGACGATTATTATGGCGCCATTTATGTCCTGCGGCGCACGTTTGACGGTATATGCGTTATTTGCAGCGGCTTTCTTTCCAACGAACGGAGCCAATGTTGTTTTTGGTCTGTATTTGCTTGGCATAGTGGTCGCGGTAGGTTCTGGCTTTTTATTTAGAAAGCAAGTATTCAAAACGCAAAAATTACCCTCGTTTACCGAGATGCCAGCGTATCATATGCCAATTTGGCGCAATATATTCATTACCACTTGGCAGCGTCTGAGCGGCTTTATCAAACGTGCTGGCAAAACAATTGTCATGGTGGTTATTTTACTCAGTGCATTAAACTCGGTTGGTACCGACGGTTCGTTTGGCAATGAGAATACAGATAAGTCACTTTTGGCGAAGGCTGCACAAGTGGTCACGCCAATCTTTGAGCCAATTGGGTTAAAAGAGGAAAACTGGCCTGCTACGGTTGGTGTTGTGACTGGTATGTTTGCCAAAGAAGCCATCGTCGGTACTTTAGATGCGCTTTATACCGGTGCCGAAGAGGAAGGTGGAGAGTTTTCATTGTTGGCTTCGTTAAAAGAAGCGTTGATGACCATAGTAGACAATAGTAAAGATCTTATCGCAAACCTTGGTGATCCATTAGGACTTAACGAATTAGAATCAGGTGCTGAAAGTGGCACTGTGCTACTCACCGCAATGGCCGCGAAATTTAATGGTCAAATCGGTGCATTTAGTTATCTTGTCTTTATCTTACTCTATACTCCTTGTGTAGCGGTATTAGGTGCAATTAAGCGTGAATCTGGCGGTAAGTGGATGTGGCTTGTTATTGGCTGGACGACTTCAATTGCTTATATTATGGCGACTTTAGTTTACCAAGCTAGTCAGTTAAGCACCTCGCCAACGAGTGCTTCACTTTGGATTATAGCGATGTTGTTGTTTGGATTTGCATGGTGGAAAGGGTTATCCAGACTGGGTAATAAACTTAACCAACCACCAACCTATCAGATAAATTTAGGTTAGTTATTCAAAAGTTTGGTTAATTACGGCGCTTAGAGCGCCGTTTTTTATTATTTTTTGGTATCAAGCAAAAAAAGGCAGTGTCAACTGAGTCAACACTGCCAACAACTCTAAATCAATCAAGGGGAGTCTTCGTAAAGGAGATTACGCCGCTTTATTGACCTAAGGGTTACGCAATAATGAAAGATTTATGACTGTGAAAATTTCACTTTGCTTCTTGCTAAAAATCGCTTAATTTTTAGCTCTACTCTTGCTGTTAACCGGGACAATAATGATAACCACTGATACTCCTCTTATTTTGCGCCACCTTGATACTATCCATGCACTGATCTCTAATTCTTATTGGGCAAAACAAATGCCTAAAGCATTGCTAGAAAAAGCCATTCAAAATAGCCTGAGTTTCATGTGTTTGGATGACAAAGGCGAGTTTCAGGGTTTTTGTCGCGTGATAACTGATTATGCCACCTTTGCCTATCTTGCTGACGTGATAGTTGATGAAAGTGCCAGAGGTAAAGGGGTAGGCAAAGCGATTGTTCAAGCCGTGGTTGAACATCCAGAGCTACAAGGCTTAAGGCGCTTTATGCTGGCAACTTTTGATGCGCATACTCTATATGAAAAATTCGGCTTTGCAGCGGTGCCAGATCCGAGCATTTTGATGCAGATCTGCCACCCCACTATATATTCGGATTTACAAGATTAATTGCAGGATTTCGGTCATTTATATTTTGTTTTTTAGAACGAAGACTGGATAAATGCACTTACCCTGAACATAATAAAGACGATAACAATAACAGGTGTCTTTATTATGTTACTGCTCGCGACTATCTATTTGGCTGCTGCGATATTGGCGGTGCCAATCGCTAAACGGCTAGGGCTTGGCTCTGTGCTTGGATACTTATTGGCAGGGATCCTAATTGGTCCTCACCTTCTTCATCTTGTGGGGGAGCAAACGGACGTCATGCACTTTGCCGAGTTTGGTGTAGTGATGATGCTATTCTTAGTCGGGCTTGAGTTACAGCCCAAAAGGCTCTGGACGATGCGCCGCTCTATAGTTGGTCTCGGTGGCTTACAAGTGGTTATAACAACAGCTGTACTCTATTTCGCGATTGATTTAGCGCTTGGTTTTTTGTGGCAGCAATCATTAGCCATCGCGTTAATGTTGGCACTGTCTTCTACCGCCATTGCACTGCAAACCTTAAATGAAAAAGGCTTAATTAAACAATCTGGCGGTCAAAATGCGTTTTCGGTGTTGTTATTTCAAGATATAGCCGTGATCCCCATTCTCGCTATTATGCCGTTGTTAGCATTTAGTGATTTGGCTGTGAGTGATGGCCACGGCAATTTATTACACGCTTTTCCGACTTATCTCCAAGTGATTATCTCTGTTTTTGTCATTTTGGCTATTATCGCTGCTGGGCATTATGTTGCCGCGCCGTTATTTAGGTATATTGCCAGCACTCGAATGCGCGAACTATTTACCGTGGTGGCGCTATTTATCGTTATCGCAACCGCGTTATTGATGCAAAGCATCGGTTTATCCCCTGCGCTCGGAACATTTCTCGCGGGTGTTGTTCTCGCGGAAAGTGAATTTCGCCATGAATTAGAAGCCGATATCGAACCGTTTAAAGGGTTACTACTTGGCCTCTTTTTCATGACAGTAGGCGCATCAATCGACTTTTCCTTATTGGCACAAAAATGGTTATTTATTTTAGCGTCAGTGGTGCTATTAATGGGGTTAAAGGCGGTTATTTTATATTTGTTGGCAACGGCGTTTTCACTGCATAAGCGAGCGACATGGTTATTTACCGCAGCCCTGTGTCAAGGCGGTGAGTTCGCGTTTGTACTCCTTTCGGTTACTGGCAGTTTAGCAATCTTAACTCCAGATCAAGTCGCGTTAGTTACACTGGTTGTTGCGGTATCTATGCTCGGATCGCCCCTCATTTTTATTCTTTATGACAAAATAGTTGAACGCCAGGCCAATACTCCTCAAGAACAAGATAGCTTAGAGACGATGGAAGCGACACAAAACGTTATTGTGGTCGGCTACGGGCGTTTTGGCCAAGTGATAGGGCGTTTGCTTCATGCACAGGGTTATCATTTATCGATTTTGGATCACAGCCCAAGCCAAATTGAATTACTCCGTCGCTTTGGCAATCAAGTGTTTTATGGCGATGGTGCTCGATTAGATTTACTCGAAGCCGCAGGGGCTCACGAGGCGCAAATGCTGGTCGTGGCGATTGATGAGCCAGATAAAACCCTCGAAATCGTCAGGTTGGCGCAGCAACATTTCCCTAACCTAAAACTTGTAGTTCGTGCGACCGACCGTCGCCATGCCTACCAACTGATAAAATTGGGTGTCACTGCGTTTGAGCGAGAAACCTTTGTCTCTGCTGTGAAGTTAGGTGAACAGGCGCTCAAGTTATTGGGCCATAGTGAAGAAGATGTCGCACGAGCGGGTTACCTCTTTACCAAACACGATGTTGAATCTATGCATATGCTCGCCGATGTGTGGGGAGACGATGAAAGCTATGGTATTGCGATCCGTCAGCGTATGGCTGACCTCAAACAGGTGTTGCAGGCGGACGAAAAAGCGCAAGAAGATCTTAATACCTGCCATGGTGAAGATTGTGAAAATAAACCATCAACCATTGAACAATAACGCATAAATATTAGGTTAAATCAGTATGTTGAGAGTGACATTAGAACAGTGGCGAATGTTTAGAGCCGTTGTTGAATATGGTGGTTTTAATCAAGCTGCCAAAGAAGTGCATAAAAGCCAGTCAAGTATCCACACTGCGGTCCATAAAATTGAGGAATGCCTTGGTGTTAAGCTTTTTAGAGTCGAAGGGCGAAGAACCCTGTTAACCGAAGCGGGTGAAATGATGCTGCGCCGTGCCAATTATCTCTTGGAAGAAGCGGCAAAAGTGGAAGCGGTAGGGCAGACGCTGGGCGAGGGAGTTGAGAGTCAATTGCGCATTGCGGTCGATGAAATTTTCCCACAGCAGGTACTCTATAAGGTGCTAGAAAATACATCTGCACAATACCCTTTATTGCGTGTCGAGTTGGTCGAGTCAGTATTAACAGGCGCATCAGAACTTTTACAAAATACCGACGTAGATATCGCCATTTCTCCGGTTACTTTACAAGACGGGTTCAGTGAAGAGTTGTGCCAAATCGAGTTTGTTGCAGTGGCAAATCCCAATCACGCATTACATCAATTTGGTCGCGCGCTTACATTCGAAGACTTAAAATCCCATCGTCAAATCGTAGTGAGAGACTCTGCAATCTCGCGTAAAAAAGATGAAGGTTGGTTGGGGGCGCATCAACGTTGGACGGTGAGCCATATGACGACCTCGATAGATATGATAGCGCAAGGCTTAGGATTTGCTTGGTTACCTATTCCGGCTATTAAAACGCAACTAGACTCTGGCGTCTTGAAACCACTACCACTTTCGCAACATAGTCAGCGTAAAGCACAGCTTCATCTTATTTTTAAAGATGGTGACAGGCTTGGGCCCGCCGCGCGCGCTTTTATTGGTGAGTTAAGATATCAGTGCATGCAGCTAGAAGATTCTGTTGAGTAGAATGGTTGATATTAAATTATCAAATTTTATTCGTTTCAAACAGGCAATAGACTAAGGTCATCAACATGCGTTTGGAGCGAAACATGCGATATATTCGAAAAGCACAAGATAGAGGTAAAGCAGATTTTGGCTGGTTGCAAAGCCAACATAGTTTCTCATTTGGTCGATATTATGATCCCGCCCACATGGGATTTGGTAATCTTAGGGTGATCAATGATGACACAGTACTTGGTGGTCATGGCTTTGATACTCATGGTCACCGAGATATGGAAATTATTTCCTATGTCATTGACGGTGAATTAGCACATCAAGATAGTATGGGTAATCAGTTTACTGTGGCGGCAGGTGAAGTTCAGAGAATGAGCGCCGGTAGTGGCATTCTTCATTCAGAATATAATGCTTCAAAGACAGCGCCTGCCCATTTTTTACAAATTTGGATAGAGCCAAAGCTTAAAGGCATAACCCCGAGTTATGAACAAATTCAAATCAAACAAAGTAGTGCACTTACGCCGATTGTTACGCCTACAGGCGCACAGGGTACTCTGAGTATCAATGCTGACGCTGAAATACACCGATTGCAACTACATCAAGGTCAACAGATTGAGCTGAATGCGCACGCGCAAAAAGCCTATTTGCACATTGTTGGCGGCGAAGCGACGCTCGATGGTGAGGCATTTCAGCAAGGCGATGGCATCGGTCTGATTGCTGGTGACAACATGCAGGTTACCGCAGTAACGGATGTTGAAGCGCTGTGGTTTTTATTACTTAACTAAGCAAATTGGTATTAAATTCAGCGCCTAAAATTAAAGGAATTGAAGAATGACAGAACCAATTCAACTTGCAGTAATTGCCCTTGTCGTTCTGCTAAGTGGTATTTCAAAGTCTGGCTTTGCAGGCGCGTTAGGGGCGTTTTCTGTTCCAATTTTGATGATGGTGTTGAATCCAAGGGACGCCATTGCGTTGATGCTTCCGCTACTTATCGTCGCGGATGTTTTTAGCCTGAAGAGCTATTGGCGCTTATGGAATGTGCCAGAATTAAAGCGGTTATTGCCAGGCACACTAGTCGGGATAGCCTTAGCAACGCTTTTTCTTCAAGGCGTCAGTGAATTTTGGCTGACGGTTGTGATTGCAGCGATGAGCATAGTATTTGCGCTTAAAAGCTTACTGATTAAAAATACACCTGAAAGTGTTGAGCACTTAAGGTTATTGGCCGCGAGCACCTCTACCGCAGCTGGTATCTCCACGACCTTAATTCATGCTGGCGGCCCACCACTCATGGTGTATTTTAACGCTCGAAAATTGGAGCCAACGGCTTATATCGCGACGGTTGCGGTACTATTTGCACTGATGAATGTGATTAAGTTGGCGACCTTCTCCGCAACTGGGTTGTTACTGTGGCAACATGTGCTGCTTGCTATCTGTTTTACACCTTTAGCGTTGCTCGGTAATAGACTCGGTGTGCACCTATCGAAACGCTTACCTAAAAAGCAATTTTTGCTGGTGATGAATGGACTACTGCTCATGCTTGGACTGGTATTAATTGGTAAGTTGTTGTGACTGTGTAGGCTTACCAACATGCAGCAAAGTAAATGCCCACAACATGTTGTGGGCATAGAAAACTATAGCTGTTCTTCCATCTCTTTTTGATACTCATCTGCAAGTTGCGACTTTTCACTTTTATCAAGCACCTTACCCGCTCGCTGGAAAAACGCTTGCTCTTCGTCAGCCAAGTGATGCTCAACTTTGTCTTTGAGGTTTTTCAATTTAGTTAGCCAACTAGGGTCGGAAAACTCCGTATTATCCAGTGCCTCAATTAACTCATCAATCTCATGATGCTCGGCGATACCGTGGCGAGAGTCTTCGATCGTCATATCGCTTTCCATTAATGGGGCGTAAAAGTACCTTTCTTCTGCGATGGCATGCGCCTCTAGCGCGTCCTTCAACTCTTTATAGTACTTCTCGCGAACCTTTGAATCACCAGACGTTTCTGCCAACATGTTCAATAGGGCGCGTTGATGATCATGATCTTGCTTTATTGCATTAAAAATTTCCATGTAGATTACCTCTTATTCTAGGGCCTGTTGACCTTTCAAGTTTGTTTTTGCAGCAGTTTGATTGGTATTTATACAAGGCAGAGCCTGCGTAGCATAGTTATTCTATGTAAGTTAGGCGATAACACAGTAGAAATTCCAATCAAGCGCTGCCGTTTGGGTTCGCCTGAGTGCGCTTTGTTCATTGTTGCTCAACTTTTGCCTAGATTACTAGGCGGCAAGTCGAGCGTCGCGATCAAAACACACTCAGGAGAACAAAAATCAAACAGCAAAGGTCAACAGGCCCTAGTTTAAAACGTCTGCTTTGGTGCTGTTTTTAAAAAACGACATGAGTTTGCTTCGATGCGCCTCATTATTCGTTTTAATGATAAGCAGCCACTTGCCCTCTGCGATTTTATTCATCACCGCCTGATTAAATGCATCTTTGTCTGGACGCAAAGAAATAAGGCCTGAAGCAAATAGCCCTAAAAATAAGCCGGGGCTTAATAAAGCGATAAACGTTAAGTAAGGATTAGCTTGTGTGAAAGCCGGTCCATAACTTACCAATAGTCCCGCGATTAGAAAGCCTAATATCACCCCCATGCTGCCAAGGTACAAATGCCAATTAAGCATGTTTTTGGCAAGGCGACTTTCGCTTTTAGGCTCAAGTTTTTTGTCGGCATCTTTGTCATACGGATTAACCAGTTCTAGATGCTCATGTTGAACAAGGTGGCTGTTTAACAATTCATTTTGCAATTTTTCTGCGGCTGCTTTCCCTGTTAGAACGGCCCCAACTCTATGATCTGTATAGGATAATATTTCAAAAGTATCCATTACTCCTCCTAATTTCGTTGCAGCTTGTAATTATTCAAACTGCAAGTGTTATACCGGGAGAGTAAGATTTCTAAGATATTGAATTTTATTAATAATTTTAGATTTCAGATGTTGTGGGGTTGAACAAATGAAGCACAAGGCAGAAAGAATTACTGAGTAGTTACTACATGTTTTGATACAACATAATGATTATAAAGTTAGTTTAGGGAAGAAATTGGCATATTTACTCATATTGTATCAAAAAATTTACAAAGGTATGTTTTGTTACTTAATTCAAGATATTAAGTGTGGGTCTATTTTTTAAACAAATGCATGAAAGCATTGCATAAATATTTAAAGTAAATTAAATATTATTAAAATGTTAACTTTGGGGTTTATTTATTTGAATTGCTGCCTAGTCTAATAAGGCGTGGCGAGTGCTAATGGGCTTGCCATGTCTTCTGCAGTTGAAGGAGAAAACAGTCACATTTCATCTAATGTTTTTTGTTAAGCAGTGATGAAAAGGACAATAAAACAACAATACTAGGAGTGTAATTCGTGAAATTATCTACAGTAACTATGGCTACGGCGTGTGCGATTGCGTTTACTTCGCTCAGTGCTCAAGCTGCGACAAAACAATACTTAAACCAGCAAGCTGACATTAATACTATGCTTAAGTCAGCTTCTCAAACAGTGTTGAGTACACAACCAGAAGTGCTGATTGGTTTGGAAAGCGCGAGCCAACTAAAGGAGCTTAAAAGCTTCAATAGTAAAAAAGGTGAAGTAACTAAGCGTTTTCAACAAATGTACCAAGGATTACCAGTGATTGGTGATTCGGTCATTTTAACGTTTGATGATGCCGGTGCGCTTAAAAAGGCTCACGGTGCAGCGGTTTATAACATCGCGGCTGACATCGGTTCGGTAAAACCCAAGCTAAATGCCAAAATGGCATTGAATCAGTTTGAAAAGCAATCGCTTAGTGCAGGCAAAAAGCTTAAAAAACATAACGAGAAATCTCGCCTTGCGATCTGGCTGGATGGCAATTCAACGGCACGTTTAGTCTATGAAGTCACTTTTGTTACTTATGGTGATGAGCCTAAACGCCCATATTTGATCATTGATGCAAACACAGGCGAAGTGTTAGAAAGCTTCAATAACTTGCAGCATGCAGATGCGATAGGCCCTGGTGGTAACCAAAAGACTGGTCGTTACCAATATGGTACTGATTATGGTCATCTAGACGTTGCACAGTCAGGCAATACTTGTACCATGACTAATGCGAACGTTAAGACAATTAACTTAAATCACGGTAGTAGCGGCTCGACTGCACATAGCTTTACGTGCCCAGAAAATACAGTTAAAGAAATTAACGGTGCATACTCACCGCTGAACGACGCCCATTATTTTGGCAATGTAGTATTTAATATGTACAACGATTGGCTCGGCACAGCGCCATTGTCGTTCCAGCTTAAAATGCGCGTTCACTATAGCAGTAATTATGAAAACGCGTTCTGGGATGGCAGCGCGATGACTTTTGGCGATGGTGCGAATACATTCTATCCGTTGGTAAGCCTTGATGTATCTGCTCACGAAGTGAGTCATGGCTTCACTGAGCAAAACTCAGGTCTAGTATACCGTTATAAATCAGGTGGCTTGAACGAAGCGTTTTCTGATATGGCAGGTGAGGCTGCTGAATTTTATATGAAAGGCAGCAATGACTGGTTAGTTGGCCAAGACATCTTCAAAGGCAGTGGCGCATTGCGTTATATGAATGACCCAACGCAAGACGGCCGCTCAATCGATCACCAGTCTAACTATACGTCTAGCATGGACGTTCACCACACTTCAGGGGTGTTCAACAAAGCCTTCTACAATCTGGCAACTACAGCGGGTTGGGATACGAAAAAAGCCTTTATCGTAATGGCAAAAGCTAACCAAATGTATTGGACTGCGAACACCGATTGGGATACTGCAGGTAACGGTGTAATGGATGCGGCATGTGACCTAGGTTATGAACCAGGTGATGTACAAGCAGCGTTAGCAGCGGTTGGCGTCAACTCAAACTTAAGCTCAGGTAGTAGCTGTGATACTAACCCACCACCACCTCCTGGTGGCGATGAAGAGTTAACGAACGGTCAGCCTCGTACTGGGATAAGTGGCGCGGCAAAAGAGCAAATGTTTTTTACCCTTGATGTGCCAGCTGATGCGACTAGCCTAAACTTCACCACTTCTGGTGGTAGCGGTGATGCGGACCTTTATGTCAAGTATGGTTCTCGTCCGACGTTAAACACTTATGATTGTAATAGCACAACGTCTACAAGTAACGAAAGCTGCGACATTAATAACATTCAAGCAGGTAAGTACTACGTGATGGTTGAAGCATGGAATCAGATTTCGGGCGTGACTTTGACTGGTACATACAGCTCAACGGGTGGAACTCAACCAATTGATCGCACTGAGTCTAATATCAGTGTTGCATCTGGCAGTTGGGCACGTTTCACACAAGATCTAAATGCTAGCTACAGCAATCTTGAAGTGAGTATTTCTGGTGGTTCAGGTGACGCGGATCTATACGTAAACTTTGGTTCTCAATCAACAACGTCGAGCTATCAGTGTCGCCCTTATAAAAACGGTAACAACGAGACCTGTACGATTACAAACCCACAACAAGGTACTTGGTATATTGATTTACGTGGCTATAGCGCAGCAAGCGGTGTAACACTGAATATCAAAGCGAACTAAGTAAAAGTTTAAAGGGAGCGCAAGCTCCCTTTTTATTAGGCCCCAAAAAAATCATAAATTTACCTCATTTGAATAATCCTTTTATTTTGCTCAGCGCTTAAATCATGTTGTTATTCAAATGAGTTGAGGATACAACAATGAAATTAACTACACCTATGCTACTGAGCATTGCCTGTTTGAGTGGCTTTTCTGAAGCGTCAGAAGAGGTTTGGGTGACGATGGATGCGAAGTCTAGTCAGCATTTCCAAGTCCATAATTCTATTCGCGGTACTCACTTTGAGCAGCTTTCTTTACCGAACAGTGAAGTCAAAGCGTTAAAAGTACCTGCAAACTTACATTCACACCTGAGTGCATTTATGCACGACGAATATCACCGCTGTGGTGGCTTTGTCGCCCATGACTCCTTAGAGCAGGCGCAAAGCTATCTTGCACAGTTAGAAAGCGTAAACCCAAGTGCGACGCTGGTTAACTACAGCATTGATAACCCCGCGCGGGTTAACAGCTTAATCTCAAAAGTCAGTACGGTGAACTTAGACAGCAGTGTCAATTCGCTAACCAGTTTTTATAACCGCTATTATACCTCGCAAACGGGTGTTGATGCCGCTGCATGGGTCAAGCAAACATGGAGCGATATTGCAGCAAGTCGCTCAGATATTAGTGTTGAATATTTTAGCCACTCTTGGGCTCAGTCTTCAGTGATTGTCACCATTCCAGGTAGCGAACTGAGCGATGAAATCGTTATTATCGGCGGGCACCTTGATTCAATTAACCAATCTAACTCGAGTGGGCTTGCGCCGGGTGCGGATGATAATGCCTCAGGGATCGCTGTGCTTACTGAAGCGCTAAGCGCTATTGTTGAAGATGGTTATCAGCCTCAGCGGACAATCCAAATCATGGGCTTTGCGGCAGAGGAAGTTGGGCTTCGAGGTTCTAAAGCTATCGCGCAGTCTTACAGCTCTCAGGGAAAAAACGTAGTCGGTATGACACAATTTGATATGACTGGCCGCAATGGCAGTAGTGCGGATATTGTGATGATGACAGACTATACAAACAGCGCACAGAATCAGTTCTTAGGCCAATTAATTGAAACTTATTTGCCAAACCTTAGCTATGCCTATGACCAATGTGGCTATGGCTGCTCCGACCATGCATCTTGGTATCAGCAAGGGTTCCCAGCTTCTATGCCATTTGAATCAAGAATGTCTGAGATCAACAGAAAAATTCATACCACCAACGATACTGAATTTGATTCAACACATGCACAAAAATTTGCAAAACTCGCGCTGGCGTTTGTTGCTGAGCTTGGTAAAAATGCGGGTGATACACCTCCGCCACAACCAAACAATAAGCTTGAAAACGGCGTGGCTAAAACGGGGATTTCTGGCGCTTCTAAAAGCCAGCAGTTTTTCACCATGGAAGTACCACAAGGTGCAACTAATTTAAGTTTTACCACCTCAGGTGGTACTGGTGACGCCGATCTCTACGTTCGCTATGGCTCCAAACCTACTTTGGATACTCATGACTGCAAGAGCACTAACTCGTCTAGTAACGAGCAATGCAATATTTCCGCTGTGCAAACTGGTACGTATTACGTGATGGTAGAGGCATGGAACGCGATTTCGGGGGTCAGTTTGGTAGGACAGTACGATACCTCAAGTGGCAATATGCCTATTGACGAAACTATCAATAATATTTCTGTCGCCAGCGGACAGTGGCAGTATTTTAGTCAAGCACTAACCGCGGGATACCAAACCCTGACAATTACGACGTCGGGAGGCACGGGAGATGCGGATCTTTATGTTAATTTTGGCACGCAACCAAATACCAGCACCTACCAATGTCGGCCATACAAAAATGGCAATAATGAGGTATGTACCATCTCCAATCCTCAGGCTGGCACTTGGCATATCGGCCTGCAAGGCTACCAAGCAGCGAGTAATGTAACGCTAAGTATTAGCGCGAATTAATACGTGTTTAAAATTAAGACCGGGGATATAACCTTGCTTATCTCCGGTCTTGGTGCTTAGTGATACATTGATTTAGAGAGATTTGATTTAATTGATATTCTGCTTCTGATAGACTCAATGAGTTCAATTAGGAGTTGCGTGTGTCACATAAGTTCTCAGTTAAGATATTAATTTATCTTTTATTATTATTTTGTGGGCTGTGGGCAAGTTATTTGTTCAATGTGGCACAGGATGAGGAAAATGTCCTTGGTCAGACTAAAACCAACCTAGAAAAGTTCAATAGTTATATCCAGACTGAATTTACTCGTTATCAAGCTATCCAAACGCAATTGAGCCTAAGCAATTTGGTGCAATCAGGCTTACAGCAAGCAACCGCTATTAACTCCAATGAACTGGACAGATACCTTCAGGACATTCAAATATCCAGTGGTGCGTCAGACGTTTACCTGCTAGACCTCAGTGGAACTGTGATTGCGAGCAGCAACTGGTATTTACCGCATAGCTATAAAGGCAGCAATTTTGCCTTTCGCCCCTATTTTTACGAAACAATCAAGGGCAATGAGCATGTCTCTTTTGCGCTCGGTTTACGTTCCAAAACCCGTGGTTTCTATTTTGCTAAGTCTGTCTATAAAGACGGCTCGCTTGTGGGCGTGGTGGTGATGAAGGTTAACGCCAGTAAATTTGAATCAGATAAAGCCCAGCTTGATACGGGAACTGATAGCCATTTCTTAATTGTGGATGACAATCATATTGTACTGGCATCTGATGTTGAGCAGTGGCGGTTAGCCTCGTTAGGGGAATTATCCCCAACAAAGCGAATAGAAATTGAATCCTCAAGACAGTTTGAAAACGAATCCCTATTCCCTATCGATTGGCGTGTGCTTTCACCAACCAGAGTGAAAACGTCATCTCATGGTAGTGACGCGCTGATGCAAAAGAGGCCGCTTAACAAGCAATACACTCTTTATTTGCTACATGAAGTTGCGCCTATCAAAGCGGCACAGTGGCCGCGGCTTGGGGTAACTGCACTGGTATTGATTTTACTCTTTGTCGTTGTCGAGTACACGTTGAGTAAACTGACAGGATACAGACAACTGCTTTTCAGTCAGCGGAGTTTAGAGGCTGAGGTTGCCAGCCGCAAGCAAGCGCTCGAGCAGGCGCAAGATGCACTGATTCGCGCTGCCAAGTTGGCAACCATAGGGCAGCTCAGCGCCAGCATTAACCATGAAATCAATCAACCGCTTAGTGCCATGAGTGCGTATGTTGCCAGCGCCAAACGGTTGGCTCAAAAGGGAGACGTAAGCAAAGTAGTCGAAAATATGGTCCTGATCCAATCTTTGATCACTCGAGTGCATAAAATCGTGGCGCAGCTAAAATCATTTAGTCAGCATCATGATAATAAGATGCTGGTGGCCAACCTTAAACACTCTGTAGATAACGCCTTAGTTATAGTTGGGCCTGAACTCAAACGCTACGGTGTAGCAATTCAAAGTGAGGGGCTTGCGTGCAATATCTGGGTCGATCCATTTAAGTTTGAGCAAGTACTGGTGAATATTATTAGCAATGCGTGCCAAGCCATTGTTGAGCAAGATAATAAATGCATTTATATTCGCGCCGTGGAGCACGAAGGCAAGATCCAGCTGTCTATTATTGACTCGGGCGAAGGGATAAAGCAGCATGCTTTATCCAACATATTTGAACCGTTTTACACCACTAAATCAGGTAATGGCTTGGGCTTGGGGTTATCCATTTCAAAACAGATCATTGAATCGTTTCATGGCAAACTCAGTGCCCATAATCATCCGCAAGGTGGTGCCGAGTTTTTAATTAGTTTACACACAAAGAATCCGCAACATGACTGAAGAGAAAACCCTGTTAATCATCGATGATGAACAAAGTATACGAGATGCACTAAAGCAACTGTTTGAAATAGAAGGGTACTCAGTGCAGTGTTTTTCCAGTGCAACGCCTGCATTAAAAAAGCTTTCTCGTCAGTTTAGCGGTGTTGTGCTTTGTGACATCAATATGCCTGAGATCAATGGTATTCAATTTTTAGAGCTGGTAATGCAGTTTGATTCTGAGTTACCTGTGGTATTTCTAACCGGCTTTGCGGATGTTGAAGTGGCGGTAAAAGCTATCCAAAAAGGGGCTTACGACTTTTTTGAAAAGCCTGTGTCAGAGCCGCTACTTGACTGCATAGAAAGGGCGCTTGATAAACGCCGGCTGGTGATGGAAAACCGAGAGCTAAAAGCGCAAGTCAAGAAAAAGTCTGCGCCGGGGGTGCGGATCTTAGGTGAGACAAAACAAATGCAGCAAATGCTACATTTGCTTGATGCCGTGATTGATACTCCTGCTGACGTACTAATTGAAGGTGAAACCGGTACAGGAAAGGAATTGGTAGCGCGATACTTACACGACCATAGCGAGCGCTCAAACCATAACTTCGTCGCCATCAATTGCGGTGCGATTCCAGAAGAGCTGATTGAAAGTGAATTATTTGGTGCCAAAAGCGGAGCATTTACGGGTGCTAAAGAGTCTCGCGAGGGAAAATTTTCTTTTGCCCAAGGTGGCACGGTTTTTTTGGATGAAATCGAAGCCATGTCTGCGGCTTTACAAGTGAAGCTGCTGCGCGTTTTAGAAGAGAGAAGTGTGACGCCAGTTGGTAGCAACACTGCGATAGCACTGGACATTAGAGTGGTTGCGGCGACGAAAGTGGATTTACAAACCTTAGTCGCACAGGGTAAATTTCGCTCGGATTTATTTTATCGACTTAACCTCGTCAAAGTGATGATCCCGTCACTTCGTTCCAGAAAAGCTGATATTCCGCTGCTATATAAACACTTTAGCTCCATTGCCGCTACTCGCTTTCATAAACCTATGCAACCAATTAGCCCTGAATTAGAGGCGCAGCTACTGGCACAAGACTGGCCTGGGAACGTGCGAGAGCTGAGAAACCACGCCGAGCGCCATATTTTACTCGGTGGTGCGATGACTACGAGTAACATGCAAAGCAATTTGTCTGACGAAACGTTGAGTTTGGCTGAGAAGGTGAGCTACTACGAGCAATCGCTAATTGAAGAAGCGCTGGCACAAAGCCAAGGCAGCATAAAAGATGCGATGAATTTGCTAAAAGTGCCGAGAAAAACCTTGTACGACAAGATGAACAAGTATGGTTTAAATCGCACTATGTTCACCAATGATGATGGGTGAATTTAGTGACACATTATAGATTTAAGTGTGTGGAAATCCGCACATTTTAGCTGGTGTTAATCTTAGATTTATATTTATCCATATGATTTATATTAAAAAATAAACTCTGGTCTCAGAATTGCGTTGTCTTAAGCGACAATAATCAAAAAATGAGACAAGTTATGACAGCAAGTAAATCTTTAGTGGCGTTGGCAGTTGCCAGTGCAACGCTATCAGCCTCTGCGTTAGCCGCAGACTACAGCATTTATGGTAAAGCAGAAGTTCAAATTGCCAACACAGACAAAGGTGTGATGCGCTATACCAAAGAGGGCACACAAATTGACGCACCATTTTCAAGAATTGGTGTAAAAGGCACTCACGGCTTATCAAGTGATCTAAAACTCGTCTACAAATATGAAGTACAAGTTAAAGGTTTTGAACACGACGATACCACCGAGCCATTTTCAGCAAGAAACACCTATGTTGGCCTTGAAGGTAAATTTGGTACGGTTTTAGTGGGCAGAAACGACACGCGTTTTAAGTTTAGTGAAGGGAAAATCGATCAATTTAACGAAACCCAAAGTGATATTGCCCAAGTGCTAGCAGGCCAAGACAGAGTTGGTGATTCAATTACCTATTCTTCACCTAAATGGAACGACTTTTCTTTTTCTCTGACCTACACACCTAAAGACGACGCGAGCAACGACGAAACCGGGTTTGCAGCTACCGCAATTTATGGTGACCGAGCATTAAAAAATAAAGATTACTATGTTGCTCTGAGTCATACCGACAGTATTGGTAATTTGGTAGCTACGCGTATCGCGTTGGCTTACAAATGGCAAAAGCTACAACTTGGTGCCATCATCCAAGACAGCGAAAATCTAGCGAAAGACAAATCAGGTAATGGCTATGTGCTAAGCGCAAGTTACCAACTCGACGATAATTGGCGTCCGAAGCTACAGTTTGCCAAAGACTCAAGCGGATTACGCCACAATGAAGATGCGACTCAGTGGACGCTAGGTACAGACTATATTTTTGATAAACAAACTAACTTGTATGTAATGGCAACGCAGCTCGACCTTGAAACACAAGACGATACTAGCATCGCTGTTGGTTTAAAATATAAGTTTTAAAGGTTCAAGATAATGACAGAAGAGAATAAAAAAACGATAAAAACGCAGCTGTTTCTGTGGCTTGGTCCCTTGGTAATGTTACTGATCTGTTTGGTTGAACCACCATCTGGCATGTCGGTTGAGGCATGGAGAACCGCAGGCTTAGCGTTTTGGCTAGCCTCTTGGTGGATAACCGAAGCTGTGCCTATTCCGGCAGCTTCGTTATTACCCTTGGTTATTTCGCCTTTGGTCGGGATTGCATCTATTAAAGCTATTGCTGCACCGTTTGCGCATCCTTTGATTTATCTATTTCTGGGTGGGTTTTTGCTCTCAATCGCCATGGAAAGGTGGGGGCTGCATAAACGCATCGCGCTGAATACCATGTTGTTCGCTGGCACTAAACCGAGCATACAGATCTTAGCGATGATGGGCGTGACAGCATTTTTATCTATGTGGATGTCAAACACGGCAACGGCTGTCATGATGTTACCGATTGCACTTTCGGTTATTCACTTGGTAAAAGAGCAGGGTGGAGATAGCCAAAGCTTTGCTAAAGCGCTATTACTTTCTATCGCTTATGGTGCCAGTATTGGAGGTATTGCAACTTTAATTGGTACGCCACCAAATGCGTTAATGGCTGCTTACTTATCCGACAGTTATCAAATTGAGATTGGTTTTGCCACTTGGATGATGATTGGTGTGCCTTTGTCTTTGGTGATGCTGGCATTTGCTTGGTTCTGGTTGACCAAAGTGACTTACAAGGTTGATAAAGAAGAAATCAATGTTGATACTAAGTCGTTATTTACTTCCCAATTAAAAGCACTCGGTGAAATGTCTCGTGCGGAGAAAGGGGTTTTTGCGGTATTTATTTTAGCGGCAGTATGTTGGATCTTTAGACCGCTAATTGGTGATGTTACGGGTCTTAAATTGTCAGATACTGGCATTGCAATTGCCGCTGCACTGTTACTATTTGTTCTTCCTGCTAAGTCGGGAAGTGACGAACGTATTTTAGATTGGGAAAGCGCTGCTAAGGTGCCTTGGGGGATTTTGCTATTATTTGGCGGTGGTTTATCGCTCGCGGCACAGATCAAATCTTCAGGACTTGCCGATTACATCGCTAACTTACTTGCGGGCGCGGATGCCATGGGCTTAGTGCTTGGCGTGCTAGTTGTTGCAGCGCTTATTACGTTCTTAACGGAAATTACCAGCAATACCGCAACGGCTGCAGGCTTTTTACCTTTACTTGGACCTGTCGCTGAATCAATCACGGGCTCTCCTTTAGCTTGGGTTATCCCTGCAGCAATCGCGGCCAGTTGCGCCTTTATGATGCCTGTCGCAACACCACCAAATGCCATCGTATTTGGCTCGGGTGAGATTAAAATTAAAGACATGATCCGAGCAGGGTTTGTTTTGAACTTAGTCGCAATTGGGTTAATTACAATCGTTACCTTGACTTTGGCAAGGAGCATACTAGGGTTTTAAAGTTGCCATTCTCCACAGGCTGTGTCCATCGAAAGGCAACTCGGTCATACGCAGCCTGCCTCTATAGTAATACCAATTGTGTTAACTCTCCAACCTATTTGAAGGGCAAAATACCATATTAGCGTCGTTAAAAATTTCTCATTTAGAACAACTAAATAGCAAAATTTTTGCCTAGCTACTAAAGCTATTTTTCCGCTTCAAAATAGTTCATTTACTTAATACAATTGGTATAATACCTAGCTTTTTGAAGATAGACCCGTTGTTTTTTCCTTGCTATATTCGAATTAGACATTAGCAGGACCTGATAATGATTGAAGATAATACCAGCACTCTAATAGCCACATTTACTCAGTTAAAAAGTCGCTTTAACCAAGATCCTTACCCAGCGCTTGAAAAGCGCTTACGTTTACTAACGGAAATAAAAGCACGTATATTGCAACGGCAAGATCAATTAGTCGAGGCGGCGGATCAGGACTTTGGTACTCGGAGTCGATTCGATACTGTGATTGCAGACATCATGCCTTGCATTAATTCGATTGATTATATCGCTAAGCACCTGCGCAAATGGAGCAAAGTGCAGCATCGTTCACCCGGTGCGCAGTGGCTACCATCTAAGGCGAAAATTGAGATTGTGCCAAAAGGAGTCGTGGGCGTGATAGCCCCGTGGAATTATCCAATTCAGTTGGCGATTGTCCCCGTGATTACCGCCCTCGCCGCTGGAAACAAAGTCATGCTCAAGTTGAGCGAGTTCACTCCCAATGTGAATGCGGTGATAAGAGCCATTTTTAAAGGATTGGATAATGAAGTGTGCGTCATTGAAGGTGGACCTGATATTGCCACGACTTTTACTGAGCAGCCATTTGATCACTTGCTATTTACAGGTTCAACAGCAGTTGGCAAAAAGGTGATGGCGGCGGCGGCTAAAAATCTCACGCCGGTCACCCTAGAGTTAGGGGGGAAATCACCTGTTATTGTGCTTGATGACGCTGATATCAGCGCCGCTGCGATGAGCGTGTTAATGGGTAAGCTCTCTAATTCAGGTCAAATCTGTGTTGCACCAGATTATGTGTTAGTGCACGAAGAAAAATACGACGCATTTATTGCTGAGCTGGAACAGCACTACGAAAAAACATATAAAACAAAAGTAGGTGTAAAAAACCAAACTTCAATTATTAACGACAGGCAACTTCAGCGCTTAAACGACATTATTATTGATGCCAAAAGTAAAGGCGCAAATGTATGGCAAGCTGAGCCGGCATGCGACAATCGTCAGCTCCCTCTGCATATCATTACCCAGGTCAACAAAAGCATGAGGGTGATGCAAGAGGAGTTATTTGGAACGATTTTGCCGATACTAAAAATATCCGACTTAAATGATGCGATTAGCTACATTAGAGAAGACACCACACCGCTTGCGAGTTATTTGTTTACGCAATCTCAGGTTGCCATGAATAAAGTGTCAAAGGAGCTCGCAACGGGGACTCTAGCGATCAACGAAACCATAGTGCACGTGGTTGTTGAGTCTTTACCCTTTGGTGGCCTAGGTCACTCTGGTATGGGTCAATATCATGGCGAAGAAGGCTTTTATACCTTTAGCCACAAAAAGCCCATTCTCCAATCCAATAATACTAAATGGCGCAACAAGATGTTGCTTAGCCATTCGAAGCTGCTTACAAAGCCTTTAGAGTGGCTATTTTTGAGGAGAAAGTAGCGTTAATGTGTTGAGCGAAGCGCCATTACATATTGAGATCCAATGTACTTGAAATAAGACTTAGCCTGAAATATCACTGGTTATTTTTATGAGACTTCACAATATCGACAGATAAAAAGCTGATGCTAGAGAGAGTGCTGGCTCAGCCCAATATTCAGGCTAACACGATACAGGATGACAGTTTCAGTCAGGAAGGAGTTCACATGAATACTAAGGTTAAGTTTACAGCTGGTCGTAATATCGCCATGAAGCTGCCGCCTCATCAGTACGAGGCAACGCTTCAGTTCTACCGCGATGTCATTGGCCTCAAAGAAATAACAGAGCATGCTCCATCGGTTGGTTTTGAGTTTGGCTCCAATAATCTCTGGCTCGACAGCGTACCTGGTATCAGCCAAGCCGAAACATGGCTCGAGATTGTTACCAATGATATTGCAGCAGCGTCAGAGCTCCTCAAAGCTGCTGGCGTCGTACGCTGCGATGAAATCGAGCCGTTACCTGAAGGATTTCAGGCATTCTGGGTGTCCAGCCCTGCATCGATTATCCACCTTGTTTGCAAAGACTCAGAGTCATGGAAGTAGTAACACCTAACACGTGTGAATTTTCACTGTTCAAACCAGCAAATCAATTTTAATTTGAGAGCAGAGATCCTCATCTAACGTTGGAGGATTGATTGAGGTAGGCAACAATGCAGAATCATAGTTAAAAAGTGCTTGAAATTAAAATAGTTAATGACGAGCTGACACAAAACTGGGGCTATTAATGCTCGTTGTTTTCGCTATCTAATTCCTCACTTTCTTGCTGTTGGGCTGCGATTTTCTCACGCTCAGCTTTTGAAATATAACGAGGTTTGTTGCTTTTGTGGAGTTTAGCATTAGCACGCTTGTCTTTTTTCTTTAAGGTTTCGTAAATTTTCTTTTTGCGATTCATTTTCACAGCTCATTATGAATGAAGTGCTAGTTTACCTTAGTGTTAGCGGGTTCAACAATGATAAAAAGATTGACGTGGTTAATAATGAGCATGACTTTTACCTAGGTGTGATGGTACTAGCTCAATCTCTTAGTAAGGAAAAATAATAAGGGCCTCACATGAGACCTTTATTATTTACCACTTTACTTACTTTGTACGTGTTTCAGCTACGTATTTACCGGCTTGAATTCGCTCGTAAATACTATTTGCGAGCTCTTTCGCTTGCTCGATTTGTGAAGGGGAAAGCTGTTTTTCGTCGAGTACTCGGCTCTTTGTGGCTTCAGCATAACCATTAAATTCGGCTAACGTGTTCCATACGTACGAGCGTTCAATATTTTTCTCGACTCCTAAGCCCTGAAAATACATGAGTGCTAAATTAAACATGGCTAAGGTGTAGTTGTTTGCGGCGGCTTTTTCATACCAGTTAAGTGCGTGGCGGTAACTTTGTGGTACACCGTCACCGTTTGCATACATTAGCGCTACGTTAAATTGCGCGGCTGGCATGTTCTTGTTTGCCGCTCTGGTCATTAGCTCAACGTATTTTGAGCGGTCCTTTTTAACGCCGCGACCTTCGTCATACATGACTGCTAGCGCAAACATTGCGTCGGCTTCACCAAGTTTTACGGCCTGTTGAAATAACTCTGCAGCTTTGCGTTGATTTTTAACGACACCATAGCCGCCTTCATACATTACACCGAGTTGATAAATGCCTGGGGCGTAGTTCATTTCAGCTAAATAATTGAATTCTTGTAGTGCTTCTTCGAACCTGCCAGCATTGAGTGCATCTATGCCTTCTTCCAATCCAGCTGTTGCCAAAGGTGCTTGGCTTAAAAGTGCAATGGCGATACATGCTTTTGAAATCCTGCCTAACATCATAGACCTCCTTAAGGTAGCTATGCTAACTATGTTGTTAGTTATTCTAATGCCAGAAACACAGATTTACAAAATACAAATCTAAAATGGCAGATACTGCGTTAATATAAGGTAATAAAAACAAAAATTGAGGCTATGGGATGAAGAAATTAATAGCACTGGCGCTATGTTTACTGTGTTTGGCTGGATGTAGTCAAAGATTGGCCTATAACAACTTAGGATGGTTAGCGAGTTATTATATTTCCGATTATGTTGAGCTGACGGATGAGCAAGAGGAAAAGCTGGAGGCTGATGTAGAATCTTTGGTTGCGTGGCATCGACAGTCAGAGCTACCAAAATACAAATCTCATATCCAATCACTGTTGAAGCACTGGCAAACCATGACAGAGAGTGACATGGTGCATATGGTGTATACCACAAGGAACTATTGGTATTCCGTCGTTGAAGCCGTATATCCCAAGTTAGAAACACACCTAAATTCGCTTAACCGTGAACAGCGAGAAATGCTGATAGCCAACATAGAAAAAGAAATGTTGGACGATGACTGGGAGGAAGGAGACCAATTTAACCGCTACGAGCGTTGGCTTGGTGATTTGAGTGATAAACAAAAGGAGCTTATTAACGAATATTACGAGCAAGGCGAGTTTGCGCGTCAGGTTTGGCGTGCACATGAACAAAGACGATTTAGCCAGTTTAAACAAGCCATGATACTGAGCGGAGTCGAGCAGGTTTCACCTGAGCTGTTGCAGCAAGCGATAGTTACTACACCCACAGCGCTGCCTGAGCGCATCCTAGATATTCAAGCAAGGCGAATAAAAGAGTATGCAAATCTTGCTGTTAAACTCAAAGACACCATGAGCGACAAACAAAAGAAGCACTTTAAGGAAGAGCTCGAAGAATTACTTGAGCTCTTGGAATCATTGTAGAGATACCTAGCCAAGTAATTTAATTCTGGTTGGCTTGTTTGGTTTAGCATACTCCAAGCGATTAATACGCTTGGTACTGTGATAGCCGTCTAAACTGGAAATCGCGACACAGTCGAGCGCCTCTATATCGATATAGCCGTCCTCGAGTAGAGCGTTTTCTTCAATGTGAAGAGACTCAATTTCGCCTATTACCAGCTCGGTATCGTTGAGCTTGATGATTTGGTGCTCTTTGAGGCTAAGCCCGTATTTTAGTCTGCTTTCCTTGACGAACGGAGCTGGAAAAGCATTTAAATACTCGGAGGTTAAACCTGTTTCCTCAAATTCAGATTGATTCTTTTCATATCTGGCTGAGGTTTGATGGGCTGTCATATAAATTTGAACATTAACTTGATTAATGGTGTATTTTTCAGTCGCTAAGATATTTTCCAATGTGTGCCTAGGTACGCTATGAGGCCTAAAAATCACACCCACGAGCGCCGGGCTGGCACCGAGGTGGAAAACGGAGCTGACGATAGACAAGTTTTCTTGACCTGTCTCATCAACCGTTCCAATTAAGTTAGCGCTTTTGAAGCCTGATAGTGAATTTATCATCAATGCGCGATAACGCTCGTCTAAGGTTTTAATATCGTTACTTGAGAAGTGTTTCATGCTGTGTTCACCATTCAATTAATTTATTTTGCCAGTCAACATAGCTCACCGTACCATCAGGATGACTGTTTGCGATGATGCCACTAAGTTGATGTGCTACAAATTCCGGCGTAAAGAGTTTTTCGTCCGGGACATTGGCTTGAAAAGGTTTTGAAAGTGGCGTGTCGGTAGTACCTGGATGGAACAAAATGAGCTTAATGTTTTTTGCTCGACGCGCAAGCTCGACTGCTGCGGTTTTAAACATCATATTAAGCGCAGCCTTTGAGCTGCGGTAGCTGTACCAGCCGCCCATCTGGTTGTCACTGATGCTTCCAATACGGGCAGAGAGTGCTGTAACTACGCATGACTGCTTACCTTTTAAGACTGGCAATAAAGCTTGTAACCAAAGCATGGGGATCATGGTATTGATATTAAACAGCGCCATGCTGTATTCAAGATCAATGTCCTCAAGCTTTTTCTCTGGGAATGTATCAAACTCGTCATGGAGTAAGCCATTAAAAATGGTGACGCTTTTAATCGTTAACTCTTGCTCGAGAATACGGCTCGCAACTTGTTGAATTTGTGCTTTGGAATAATCACACTGAAAATGCAGGTTATTGGCATGTGAAGCCGCTTTAGCTTGCCTAGACACCGTGATCATTTTTACGTCGGGATTTTGTTCGGTTTGCGCTTGTATAAAGGCATCAGCGATCGCTGAACTTGCACCAATCACTATGATGGCGAAGTTAGTCACGATTGCAATCTCCACTATTTTGTATACTGCATTGATTTGGGACCAGAAGTTTAGAAATTTTCATTCTGTGCCTTGCAAAAAACAGGTAAACGCCGTCTGCAATTGTTCGGATGATGGGTAATCTTAATAATTTGATCCAGCGATGTTTGCCAACTTGACTCCAAGCCGCTGCGGTAACATCTAGTCCTAAAATAAGCTTACCTTGGTTATCATAACCATGGAGCTTTGCCATAGCCGCTTCATGCTCTATCTCAGGAAACTCGCTCGAGAAGCGATCATCATGAATATTCACAAAATCAATTTTATTGTGTTGATCGAAATGCTTAAGTTCATTCATTTCTCTCACACATAGCGGACAGTTACCATCGTAAAATACAATCATTCGCTCACTCGAATAATACTTATCTTTGTCATGTTATTACGTTAACGTCTTGAAAATAGATCGTTCGCAAATCAATTTATTCTCGGTATAGTGGAGTTCGAGTATCTTTTCATCAAGGAGATTGTATGACTGAGCAATACGCAAGCCTACGTAGTAATGTGAGCCTTTTGGGGCAGATGTTAGGGCAAATTATTCAACAAGCGCAGGGTCAAGAAACATTAGACAAAGTTGAAGAAATTAGACACCTAGCAAAATCCTCTAGAAGCGGTAATGATTCAGATAGGCAAGCGCTGATTGACACCTTACGTAGCCTAAGCGATGAAGCGCTACTTCCCGTTGCTCGCTCATTTAATCATTTCTTAAACCTGGCGAATGTCGCAGAACAATTCCACACCATTTCAAAATCAGGCTCTCCAGACGGCGTGATGATCGAAGTCGATAAGGCGCTTGATGAATTGCAAAGTAAAGTTGATGCTGGTGCGCTGACACTAAACGAAGTTGCAGATGTAATAAGCAAACTAAAAATCGATTTGGTGCTAACCGCTCACCCGACGGAAGTAACACGCAGAACCATCATCAATAAACACGTTGAGCTGAGCGAATGTTTAAAAGTGCTTGAGGTGACCTCAGGTGAGGACCCTGTCTACGATGAGGTCATTGACCGCATTGAGCAGTTGATCTCACAAGCGTGGCACACAAGCGATATTAGAGAAAAGCGACCTACGCCGCTGGATGAAGCAAAGTGGGGATTCGCGGTTATTGAAAATAGTCTTTGGGAAGCCGTGCCTAAGTTTGTTCGGTATTTCAACGCCCAAGTGAAAACGCGATTAAACTTACAACTACCAGCCAATTTTAGTCCGATTCAACTCACTTCTTGGATGGGGGGCGATAGAGACGGCAACCCGTTTGTTACTTCTCATGTGACGCAATCTGTGCTTGATCACGGCCGCTGGATGGCGCTTGATTTATATCGTCGAGATCTAGAAATTTTGGGCGCAGAACTCTCTATGAGTAATGCATCCGAAAGCTTTATAGCGCGAGCGGACGGCAGTAATGAACCTTATCGTTATGTACTAAAGCAAGTACGCGCTGAGGTAGAAGAAACCATTGCAGCATTGGAATATAAAATCAAAGGCACGCCCTCTCATTATCAGGACAAGATTAAACAGGTATCACAGATAAGAGAGCCACTAGAGGCGTGTTATCGCTCGCTGGTTGATTGTCGCATGGCTAATATTGCCGACGGTTTGTTGTTAGATGTATTAAGGCGAATTGACTGTTTTGGCGTGTCTTTATGTAAGTTAGATATTCGCCAAGATTCCGCCAGACATACCGAAGTGTTTTCTGAATTAACACGCTATTTGGGTCTTGGTGATTATGCTCAGTGGCAAGAAGCAGACAAGCAAGCTTTCTTATTAACCGAGCTAAGCTCGAGACGACCGTTACTGCCACGTCATTGGCAACCCTCTTCCAATGTCCAAGAGGTGCTAGAGACATTTGCAACGATTGCGGATCAAGACCAAAACGCACTCGGCATTTACATTATCTCGATGGCGCAAAGTGCCTCTGATATTCTTGCTGTGCATTTATTACTCCAAGAAAGCGGGTGTAAATTCAACTTACCGGTAGCCCCGCTATTTGAAACACTGGATGATTTAAACAATGCGCAATCAGTGATCAGCGGGTTATTTGAGAACACTTGGTATAAAGGCACGATTGGTGCCAAGCAATATGTCATGATCGGCTATTCCGACTCTGCAAAAGACGCAGGGATGATGGCGGCAGGATGGGCGCAGTATGATGCAATGGAAAAGCTGGTTAACCTTGCTGATGCGAAGGGCGTTGAGCTGGTCCTTTTCCATGGCCGTGGAGGTACGATTGGTCGAGGGGGGGCGCCTGCTGCACAAGCGCTGAGATCTCAGCCTCCTGGTTCGCTAAAAAGTGGCTTGCGAGTGACCGAGCAAGGCGAAATGATCCGCTTTAAATTTGGTTTACCTAAAGTCGCGATGCAAAGTCTATCTATTTATACCAGTGCGATTTTACAAAGTAATTTGTTGCCGCCCCCTCGACCCGAACCTAAATGGGTAGAGGTTATGGAGACGATTAGTGAAGCTTCCTGCAAAAAGTATCGCAGTATTGTTCGAGAGAACCCTGAGTTTGTGCCTTACTTTAGAATGGCAACGCCAGAACAAGAGCTGTCTAAATTACCGCTAGGCTCGAGGCCTTCTAAACGAAATCCAAACGGCGGAGTAGAGAGTTTGAGGGCTATTCCATGGATTTTCGCATGGAGTCAAAACCGCTTGATGTTGCCTGCTTGGCTAGGGGCGAAAGAAGGTCTTGAAGCTGCCGTAGAAACGTTTGGTAAAGATATGCTGCAAGAAATGAGCGCAAAGTGGCCATTTTTTAGAACCCGTTTAGAAATGCTCGAAATGGTATTCTGTAAAGCCGACCTTTGGCTCAGCGAGATGTATGATGCAAGTTTAGTTAGTGACGAGTATATAGGCCTAGGGGATGAGTTAAGAGACAACTTACAACAGGCCATCGAGCTTATTCGCGGCCTTGCGCCAGAGTCGTCGCTGTTGTCACAGCAACCTTGGATCAAAGAATCAATCGGGCTGAGAAACCCGTATACCGATCCTCTAAACTTGTTACAAATAGAACTGTTAAAGCGTGTGCGTGAAGAAACCAATCACGATTTGGAACTGGCACTTATGATCACGATGACAGGGATTGCGGCGGGGATGCGCAACACGGGTTAGTGCAACAATTTGAATAATCTATTTTTGTAAAATTTTACATTTATAAGCATAATAGCTACAAAACCAATCCCAATGGATTGGTTTTTTTATTTTGATTGGTTTTTTATTAGTATATTTATTGACAGTAATTCTCATTGATTTAAAATGCGCGGCTGGTTTTACCAGTCGTTTTATTTGTTTTATTCAAGAATTGTCGGTTGATAGGTCTACGATACATGCACAAAATATCTACTAGCGTCACATTTGATGAGTGTAATGATCTGATTATGATGAAGATCAGAGGAATTGCGAATGCAAACGATGTGGTCTCGGCATACGAGAAAGCCAATCTATACGCAAAAAAGCATAATAGTAGCAAAGTATTAGTAGATGTGAGTGAACTTGAACACCGCTTCGCCGCAATTGATATTGTGAACATAATGCCAAAAGTTGCGCACAATATTGGCAATTTACATATTGCACGCGTCGTTGGTTTTGAAGGTTATATGCATGATCTTTTTCTACAGAAAATTAAGCGTTTTAATATCAGCGCTGAAAACTTTGAGTGTTTTAAATCTGCAAGAGAATGGTTGAGTCGGCTGTAACTCTTGCGTAAACTATCCTGCCATAGATAAACATGACAACAATATGGCAAAGATAGAACCATCAATAAAAAGTGCGTTAACGCAATACGCCATCGCCCATCGTGGAATATTTAGTTATTCCCAGCTATTACAATATCAAAACCGCTTTCACTTATCTCGATCTGAGCTTGAGGCTGCTTTACTTGAAGTTGCGGCTGAGTTTGCAACGCCTCCGATTTCACAATTTTATGTTGGTGCCATTGCTTGGGATGATAAATCTCAACAAGCGTTTTTAGGCGCGAATTTAGAATTTTCGCATCAAGCGCTTTCTTTGGTTGTTCATGCCGAGCAAGCGGCAATTAACAATGCGTGGTTAAATGGTGCCACGGAAATCTCTAAAATGACGATCAATGCCGCGCCTTGCGGATTTTGTCGTCAATTTATGAATGAGCTAAGCACCGCTAAGGAGCTTGAAATTTTATTGCCGACAGGCAGAACCTCGTTGTGTGATTTGCTGCCGACTTCGTTTGGTCCGGACGATCTGGGCAACAGTGAAAAACTCTTTTCTCAAGTGCAACATCTTGCTGCGAATGAAACATCGCCTGCATCAATCAGTGCGGCGCTTTATCAGCATTATCTGCACGCTTATTGCCCCTACACACACAACCAAAGTGCGGTGGAAATTAAACTAGACACTGGTGAGTGCTTTTATGGGCGTTATGCTGAAAATGCGGCTTATAACCCAAGCTTATCGCCATTACAAAGTGCACTAAGTCAATTAGCTATGTCGGGTAAAGTATTATCTGAGGTAAATGTCGTAGAGATCACTTTGCTAGAAAAGCAGGGCAGTGCTAATCAGTTGCAAGTAAGCTTAGCGGTTTTAAAGGCATACAATGCCGAGCATTTGCTTACACATATAGAGATTGAGTAACCACTCAATCTCTACGATTACTGCTACTACTTCGAAAGTAACAGTTCAGCTGCTTTTAAAACTGCAGTGACAGCTTTCTTTTCAACAGCTTGATGGTCGACATTAGGAATTTCTTGGCGTGTTCTGTTTACCAATACGCCTGCAAGACAAGCTGCCTTCAATCCAAGTGCTGCACACATGGTAAATAACGTCGCAGATTCCATCTCATAGTTCATCACATTAAGCTTTTGCCATTCTGCACACGAACCTTGATACGCTTTTCTGACGTAGCCTGAGTATGTGTCGTAACGTTCTTGCCCTGGGTAGAAAGTATCGCTAGACGCAGTGATCCCAACATGGTGAGTAATGCCCAACGATTCACAGGCTTGTACCATTGCTGAAGTGGTATGAAAATCAGACACAGCAGGAAACTCGATAGGCGCAAAATGCTGGCTAGCGCCATCTAAACGCACTGATGCCGTGCTCACCAAAATATCACCTTCATCGATATGTGGTTGAATGGCACCAGTCGTACCTATGCGTAAAAAGGTAGTGATACCAAGCTGTGCTAATTCTTCAACGGCGATTGACGTAGATGGGCCGCCTATGCCAGTTGAGCAAATTACCACAGGACTTTCATTTAAAAAGCCAAGGTAAATATGAAATTCGCGAGTTTGTGCTAAGCAGACTGGAGAGTCGAGATATTCAGAAATGCGTTTTGAGCGCTCGGGATCACCCGGAACAATTGCTAGTGAAGCGCCTTGTAGGTCGGCTTTCGTAAGACCTAAGTGAAATACCTTTTCCATAGTAAACCTTAGTTATAATTAAAGCGTAATGTTTATAGTTAACGCCTATCAAGTACAGGACAGATGTCCTATTTAAGTGTGGCGTGTTTAAATTATACCAATCGTATTAAGTAAATGAGCTATTTTGAAGCGGGAAATAATATTAGTAGCACCGCTCTCGCGTCCTGCTACCACTTTGGCAACTAAATCCATATAGGCAAGGCAAAAATTTTGCTATTTAGTTGTTCTAAATAAGAAATTTTTAACGAAGCTTGTATGATATTTTACCCGTTAAATTGGTTAGAGAATTAACGCAGTTGGTATTATAGCTCAGGATAGCTTGCGGGATTGTCGATGTTCCACTAAACCTTAACATGAGAGCAACAATGAGGAATGGTTATGCCTGCTACACATTCTATAAATAAAGATAACGAATTTGCGCGTTGCTTTGAATGCAACAAAGTTCCAACCTTGGCACCGTTTCACTGGCTTGCATTAGCATTTAAAGATATTGCGAATGCACCATTACTTAGCCTAGTGTATGGACTTATTTTTACCCTAATACCTGCTTTTATCATGTGGTTAGTGTACCAATCAGGTACCCACTTGGTAATTCTGCCTGCCGCTGTCGCCTTTGCACTTATTGGACCTGCTTTCGCAGCTGGCTTGTATGATGTTGCGTGGGAGTTGGAAAAGGGCCATAAACCAACGTTAACGCATAGTCTTAAATCAATGTTTCGTAATCCCGCTGGCGAGTGGGGTTTTGCGGTGTTACTGATGGTCATTATGATTGTTTGGATGCGCTTAGCGGCGCTTATCCATGCATTATATCCAAATGTTCCGAATCCTACGTTTGAACAGCTTTCGGCATTTTTAGCACTCGGCTCGATAGTGGGAGGCATTTTATTGGTGTGTGTATTTGCAATCTCAGCGTTTACGCCACAAATAATGATGGAGCGCCGAGTGGATATTATGACTGCGGTAATAAGCTCAATGCATGCTGTGAAAGAAAATGTCGGCGCTATGGTGGTATGGTGTGGGATCTTAGTGTTCTTGGTGATGCTTGGGTTTGCAACTGGAACGGCTGGGTTTATCGTTATTATGCCGCTGCTAGCGTACGCAAGTTGGCATGGCTATATCGCTGTAATTAAAACAAAAGTGCCACGCCACTACGAATAACTAAACACCCTCTATGAATAAACAACCGTAGCATCAATGAGCATTGTTGGTACTGCGGTTGACTTCTTATTTGAACCTGTTATATGTGCTGCAACAACGACCTAATGAACAGTCAATGTCTTTCGAAAACGAAGTTAGAGATCAAGCAAGTCTTTTGATTTATAAGGATTTTTATTTTTAATTTGTCGTTTTTACTCATTTTAAGCCAATCGTATTTTGAGTGTTTCGCAATATATAAAGCGCAATAGGGAAGATTTTTCTGGGTCGCATGATTATGCATATAAGAGGGGATAGCGATGTCTGAGAGCAAAAAACAATTCCATAAAAAACTTGAGCACTGTTTATGCCCACCGGGAGATGGTGTGTTTACAGTAAACACAGCGAAAGAAAGAAAAGACGCGCTAAGACAAAAGCTATATGGACAAACAGAAGGAGTCGATACTTTATGGAAAGCGTCACTGGAGAAATTGGGCGAAAGTGAACATAAAGCGGCAATTCTTGGGATCAGTTCAGATTGTGGCGGTGGTATTTTACGCGGCGCCAACTGGGGCCCGTTATTTTTGCGTTCGACATTAATAGAGCAACAGCCGCAAACGAGCGCGTTTGACCTTGGCGATGTGCGTGTTATTCCACATTTACTACACGACAAATATTTAAACGAGAGCACGATCAGTAACTGTCAAAAGGCACTTTATGCTGACCCTGAGAGCGAATATTACGTGTCACCATTATCTATTACAGAAGATGTGTGCGATGGCTTTTACGAAAATTACCCAAATAAAGGTGTGTTCGGTATTGGTGGTGACCACTCAATCAGCTACCCGTTAACAAAAGCGTATCTTAAAGCAAAGCGTGCTCGTGGTGTAAAAACAGCGATTATCCATTTTGATGCTCACACGGATTTACTTGTTGAGCGCTTAGGTATCGATTTATGCTTCGGCTCTTGGTGTACGCATATCCTAGAGTTTTTACCTGCACCCCATCACTTAGTGCAATTTGGGATCCGCTCTAGTGGCAAACCCAAATCTCATTGGGAGTCTACATTCGGCGTTAAGCAGCATTGGGCTCATGAGATCAGAGAACGTGGTGCACAAGTGATAGTTGATGAGGTTATTGCGCAGTTAAAGGCTGATGATGTTGAAGAGCTTTATGTCAGCTTCGATATTGACGCACTTGATGAAGAGTTTGCTTCTGCAACGGGCACTCCAGAGGCAGGCGGTATGACTCCAGACGAAGCGATGTTAATTCTACAAGCTCTGCGTGGTGAGTTTAAAATCACAGGTGCAGACATGATGGAAATAGCCCCATTTACCGACAGCTCTCTTGTTGGACAAACGAGCTCAGAAACCACGCTTAAAGAAGGCGCTAAGCTGAGTGCGTTTTTAATTGATGCTATCAACAATAGCTAAAGCAACTAAATAACCAAACAGCACTGTGATAGGCGGAGGCATCTTTGTCTATCACTCATTCACTTCAATAAGTTACCCATAACCCGCATTCACAAGCAGCTATTCTATCTCTTTAAAAATTGCTCAACCTTTAAGTTAAGACTATATTATTCAAGTAGCTATGGGGAGAGTTTCATGAAGGGTGCATACTCTTTTGGTCTTTGTATTTTACTGATGAGTTTCAGTGCGCTTGCCTATACGCTAAATATTGTCACTGAGAACTTTCCTGACTTCCAATACCTTAATGAAAAAGGGGAGCTAATTGGGCGTTCAGCGGATAAAGTTAGGGCAGTGCTTGATGACTCTGGCGTTGATTACACCATCAACGTACTTTCATGGCCTGCAGCCTATAATGCCGCATTAAGAAAAGAAGATACCTGTGTGTTTTCAACAGCCAGAAATACCATTCGCGAAAATGAGTTTACTTGGGTATTTCCCATTGATACGTTTACCACCTCTTTTTATGCGCTACGTGAAAGCAAAATCAAGCTGAATAAATTAGAAGATGCGCAAGCCTATCGAACAGCGGTGATCCGAGACAATTTTAGCCACCAATTTTTAATGGAACATGGTTTTCAAGAAGGAAAGCAGCTAATCCTGATTAATTCTTTTGATAAGGTTTTTGAGCTACTCAAGACGCGCAAAGACTTTGTTGATTTGGTGATATTAAGCGATGCTCAGTTTAGGTTTCGAAGTGCAAAAGAGCAAACGGCTCAATTACTTGAGCCGGTATATACATTAGATCAGTTTAATACGTCTCTTTATCTAGCCTGTAATAAAAATGTTCCCAAGCATATTCTTGATAAGCTTGAGGAGACTTACAACGTGCTTTATGTAGCCAAATAAACTTAGAGAAAACGGGTTATTTTTTTATATCAGGCCACTGAAAGCCGTGGAAGGTATCTAGATACAGTTGCTCCACTTTGCTTCTTGCCCAAGGTGTGCGACGCAAAAACTTGAGACTAGATTTAACGCTTGGATTATCTTTGAAGCAGTTGATATCTACGGCGGCTGCCATTTCTTTCCAGCCTAGCTGCTGTTCAAGTTTTACAATAATTTCTTCTAACTTGATACCGTGAAGGGGGTTATTTGCTTGGGTTGTCATCTTCTACTTCTATATAACTTTAGATATTACGCCTAGTTTACCCTAATTTTATCCGAAATTTCAGGTCTAATTGGTGCCCCAGACGCGTCAGCCTTTACCCACACAAGTTTGCCATTGTCTTCGTTGTACTTTTTCGTTGCACAGACAAACAGCATGTCAAACTGTAGCAATAGTGCGCCTTCGCTATATGACTTTCCTTCATACCAACAGACTTGCTTTGGTATTTCTCCATATAACCTTAAATCAGCGGGCGTTGTAGCCAAAACAGGCAGTGAGATCAAATTAACAGCGATTAAACAAATTAAAAACTTCATCAAATTTGGGTTTTTGAACTAGAGTGTTAAATGACTATAGAAGAATAAGGAAAAATGACAATGGCATTAGACCAAAAATTGTTGGATGAGTTGACCTTACTAGCTAGATTTCCAAGACATAGTTTGCATCAGGGGATAAAAATTCATAGCAGCGCGCCTGAAGGTATACAAGGTGCCGCGATGCGGCTATTTGAAAAAGGGGTCATTGACAGCCCCGATGGGGGTTATTTGACTGATCTTGGTCACGACCTTATTGGCCATTTTGATCATGTCTATAGCGCGTTGAAATAACAAACGTTCGTTTGATTGAAAGAGTGATATGCTTAGCATGTCACTCTTTTTAGTTGGCTTATCGTTTACTAGCCTTATTGTGCGTCTAATTGATTTTCAGGCGCCGCATCAGAAAACGCATCAAGCGTATTACAATATTCGTACACTCGACTGATCTTAGGAAATGCAGTCATATCAACTTTAAAACGCAGGGCATTAAACACTTGTGGTACTAAACAAACATCCGCAAGTGTGGGCTCCGTGCCAAAGCAAAATTGACCGTCGCCTATCATAGGCTCGAGCTTTTTAAAGCCTTCGATAACCCAATGGCGATACCACTCATTTTTTTGCTCATTAGATGCACCTAGCTCACTTGAGAGATATTTAAGTACACGCAAGTTATCGATAGGGTGGATATCACAGGCGATGGCGTAGCAAAAGTTTCTTACCTGCGCTTTTTGCCAAGGATCTTGTGGTAGCAATGCTTGGCCTGTTTGGGTTTCTTCTAGCCACTCTAATATCGCTAAAGATTGTGCAAGAACGCCATGCTCAGTTTCAAGAGCCGGTAGCAATCCTTGACCATTTTTACTTAAATATGCCTCGCCGTTTTGCTCCGATTTAAGCAAGTTTACTGGGACTAACTCGTGGTCTAATCCTTTAAGATTTAAAGCAATACGCACACGATAGGCTGCAGATGAGCGAAAATAAGTATAGAGTTTCAACATAATCTTTATGCTCCTTTAAAGTACTTTTTAATGCCTTTCCAGCAATCAGCATAGTTAGGCTGACGTGCTTTGCCTTCTAAAGCATACTTAGTTGGAGAGATAATGTAACGTGACTCAAACATAAACGCGAGTGTGTTTTCATAGCGCTGTGGTGCAAGCTCTGCGTTGCTCGCCTTTTCAAATACATCAGCTTCTGGCCCATGAGGAGACATACAGTTGTGTAGACTCATGCCACCTGGCACAAAACCATGTTCTTTGGCGTCGTATACCCCTTCAATTAAGCCCATAAACTCACTCATGATATTACGGTGATAATAAGGCGGACGGAATGTATTTTCTGCCACCATCCAGCGCGGTGGGAAGATCACAAAGTCTACGTTTGCAACACCAGGTGTGCCTGATGGAGAAGTCAGTACAGTAAAGATTGACGGATCTGGGTGATCAAAGCTTACGGTGTTCATTACGTTAAATCGTGCTAAATCATATTTGTATGGGGCGCTATTACCTGTCCATGCAACCACATCAAGTGGTGAGTGGCCAATCTCACAGCGGAACAAATTACCATTAAACTTTGCAACGAGTTCAAAATCACCTTCTTTGTCCTCAAAGGCGGCAACCGGGTATTGAAAGTCACGTTCGTTGGTATAGCCATTCGCCCCAACAGGGCCTCGCTCAGGCAATATATAAGGGTGTCCGTAGTTTTCACAAATATAACCACGCACCGTATCGCTTAAAAGCTCTACACTGAATTTGATACCTCGAGGGATAACGGCAATCTCACCTGGTTTAATTGCGAGTTTTCCGCACTCTGTGTGTAAAATGAGTTCGCCTTGCTGTGGGACGAATAACAGCTCGCCATCCGCATTATAGAAGTAGCGACCTTCCATTGATGCGTTAGCAACATATACATGAATACCAATCCCGCTTTGGCCATTGGCACTGCCGTTAGCTGCCATCGTTACTAAGCCATCGATAAAGTCTGTTTTTTCGTGTGGTATATCGATAGGGTTCCAGCGCAACATGGAAGGGGGGGTAACGGCTTCAGTTATTGGTGCCGTGCGTAATAGGCCATTATCCATCGCTTCATATTCACCTTGTAAAACAGAAGGGCGAATACGGTAGAACCAATTTCTACGATTATCAGCACGAGGCGCTGTAAAAGCGGTGGTGTTATATTGCTCCGCATAAAGGTCGTATTTTACTTTTTGCGGTGAAAACTGACCAATAGGCAAAGCGCCCGGCAGTGCTTCACTTTCAAATTGATTACCAAATCCAGTTAAATATTGAAGTTCTTGGCTCATGTGTCTCGACTCCTTTGTGTTTTATAGTAAGATACTCTCATGTGAGAGTATTTTCAATGTTTGTCATCTAGTCGCTCTGTAAAGTAATAGTGACAGTTGGGAGTGTGAAATAATGTCTAAAAATAATGGAAAGCTGCTGAATATAAACGATTTTTTGCCGTATCAGCTCGTTTCACTGTCAACAAAAGTGAGCAATGACTTTGCGCACGTCTACGAACAAAAGGGGGAATTAACGCAGCCACAATGGCGAGTATTATCTCACGCAATACAGACGGAGGGGCTTACTGCAAAGCACATATGCGAATTGGCAAGCATGGATAAATCAACCGTCTCAAGAGCAATTAAGCAGTTACAAGACAGAGAGTTGATCGAGATGTTAGTGAGTCCAAGTGATAAACGTGCAAAAACTATTGCGGTGACAGAGCAAGGAAGAGTGCTTTATCAAGCATTAACGCCGCTTGCATTGGCATGGGAAGCTGAGTTACTTAGTTGTTTTAGCGATGAGCAGAAAGAAAATTTTATTGGGCTGTTAATGACGCTTCAAAATAGACTAGCAAACTGTGATACCAGCAATGCTGATTAATGAAAAAAGACCAACGATCGTTGGCCTTTGGGAGATTATCTAATTACGTGTTAGATATTAGAATGTGTAACGAATACCAATTTTAGCTTGCCATGCTGACGCGCCTTTATCGATAGTCGAGTAATTGCGAACATCAGCACCGTTGTAGCGTGGCTCGATGATTAGCTTGCCATCGTCATCTAAACCGCCGAAGTCATAAACGGCTTGGTCAGAGTAACTTAGCTTCTTCTCTACACCCCAGTCACTATTAAGTAGGTTAGCGAAGTTTTCGATCATAAAGTAAAGTTCGCCTTTATGCTCTTTATAGAAACCTGGGATTTCTTGTTTAAAGCTAACATCCATAGTGGTAACCCAAGGCTGAGTTCCCGTATTGCGGTCTAATAGTTGTCCACGCTCAGTTATGCCTGCACGGTTAAGCAAGGCTTCTAGCTGATTCCAAGATAAATCTGACTGTTCCCAGTTTACATTCGCATCATCAGGACCTGATGGGATGTACGCTAGGTATGCAGATGTACCTGCAAAGTCACGGGTATCTCCCAAGTCATAATCATTGTATGAACCCATTGTGTAGCTAAATGGACGGCCAGATCTACGTTCAAAGAACACGTTAAACTTCGACGCATAACCGTCAAAGAATTCAGTAGTGTAGCGCAAGTTAATCTTGAAGCTATGTTCTACTTCGTAGTGACCACGACCTACTAGGTCAACATTACGGCTGTGCGTAGTTGCGTGTTTGTAGTTACCATCTGCTTGAGAAGCACTACCAGGTGATACATCTTCAACATCTTGATTCGTGTAACTTGCAGAAACGTAAAGACCGTTATCCCACTCTTTAGCAATTGCGGTGCTTAAAATAATAGAACGTGCGTCTTCATCAGCATTGGTCATCATGATGTCATAGTTATCTCTAAGCTCACCAGAGTACTTGTTATCATAGATGATTCGACCAGTTGCAGAGCGCACGATGTTACCGTTTTCATCAAGCTTTGGCGTAATAGAAGTGTTATGCCATACCGCTTCGTCTTGCTTGTTGTGGTAAGCAAGTTCAGCAGTCCACTTGAAGCCGTCACCTAGCAGTTCAGAATCAAATTCGTATTCAAACCCAACCTGTGCACGAATGCTTGATGGTAGCTTGAAGTTAGGATCCGTATAAGCTGTGCTGCCAGCACCTTGCTGTAAAGAATCTTGAATTTGCTGAGGCACGCGAGTGAAATCAACTTGATCTACGCCTGCAAAGTAATTATTGATAGCGTCTTGTGTCGCATCAACTTGCGTTAAGCCGTCTTTTTGGAATGGGTTGTTAAACCAAACATTTGGAATACCACCGTGGAAGCGACCAACACCACCATTAATTGTTAATGACTCAGTAGCATAGTATTTAAAGCCAATACGAGGTAGAACGATATCAGCACCATCCAAGTTTTCCTGGTTCGTATAACCATAAGTTTCTTGGAAAGCAGTATTTAATGTAGGCTTGTCACTTGAAGATAAACGCTCATAACGAAGGCCCGCCGTCACTTCAAGGTCATCTGTTAGATAAAACTTATCTTCAACGTAAAGCGCAAGTTGCTCACGCGTTGCATCATAAGCTAAGTCATTGACATCATTAGTATAAGCATTGGCGTAAGAAAATTGGTAGTCATCGTATCTATTTAAAAATAATTTCTTATTTTCAAAGTCTTCAATGCTACCAAACGTCCAACTACCCATCGAACCTTCGCCAAATAGGTTGTAAAGACGTTTGCTCTCATATTGACCACCAAAGTTAATCTCATGGTCGCCCATTAGATAAGTTGCATCAAGTGTAAACGCAAATGTTTCGGTTTCTGATTCATTGGCATGACGATAGATGTTACGGCCAAATTGGAAACCAGCACCACGACCATCGTTTAAGTAAACTTCAATAGTACCTAAATCTGAGTTGGTTACACTGTCATTGGTTACATTTTTATACGCAAGGCCTATCTCTGTAGAGAATTCATCTGACCAGTCTGAGTATAACTTGGCGGCAAAGTTATCGAACTTAGTCGTATAAGTATAACGACTTGAAGCCATAGATATAGTTTCACCACCTGTAGCGAATTCTTTCTCATCCTCTTCATCCTGCCATTGGTAAGTAAAGTCAGCACGATGTAGATCGGAAATGTTCCAGCTAAGCTTAATTAGGACACTATCACTAGTATCTTCAGGGTCACCACCGAATTCATCTTCGATACCATATACATTATTTAGTACAGAAATAAAGCGGTTATAGTCAGATTCACTAACGTCAAACTCATTTGCGGTGCCAGAACCATCAAAACCGTAGTCCAAGTCCATCTCTTGTTTCCAAGAGTTATAGTTAACAAAGTAGAATAACTTGTCTTTGATAATCGCGCCACCGGTACTAAAGCCTAAACGCTTTTCGGTAATGATAGGATCTGTGCTTGCCACTTCGAAAGTCTTGTGACCATCTTCATCAAGAATATTTGAGCCAGCACGGTGGATTACATTACCATCAGCGTCTTTAACATCTTCTTTATATTTGGCGTCGGAAATATTATCTAACTTACCTGCAAGGCTTGGTGTACTTGTCTCATAGAAGCCTGTGAAAGTATATTCATTAGAGCCGGACTTAGTAACCGCATTGATTGTACCACCACCAAAGTTACCTTTTTTAGCAGAAAAAGGTGATGTATCAACTGAGATCTGCTCAATTGCATCAAGTGCCACAGGTGGTTGTGCTGTTGGGTAACCGCCAAAGTTGAGGCCAAAGTCATCATTTTGGCCGATACCGTCAACGGTTAAGCCATTCGTTCTCGGGTTATTACCCGCAATCGTGAGTTCACCATTTCCATTGATGCTGGCAAGCGGATTTAAGCGCGCAATGTCTTTGATGTCATTATTGAAACTAGGTGCATTTTCAATGGTATCAGCACCAAATACGCTGCTTGAACCACCAGCTTGTTGTACCAGCTTATAGCCCGTAACTTCAATTTTTTCGATTTGCTGTAATGGTTGAAGTTGATTATTGATACGGTGAGTGTCGCCTAACTCAAGATAGATATTGTCAAGTTGGGCATCTGAATATTTGTCAGAGTCAAGTACTACTCTGTAAGGTCCGCCAACGCGAAGACCTTTTGCGATAAAAGCACCAGATTCATTAGTAGTGAATGTGCTTATAGTACCAGTTGGTTCGTGAATAACTGTAACTTTAACATTTGCAGCTGCTTCACCGGTTGGGGTGGTGATCTTACCGCGCATTGCAGACGATGTATCTGCAGCGTATGCGCTGACTGATACCCCAAGAGCTAATGCAAGTGCGCCGGCCACTCTAGTTAAGCGAACGTTTTTCATTGTTTCATTTCCCGTGTAAGTAGATTATGAGAGTCAGATTTTTAGATGTGTTTAAACAGCATCTAGTACTCCTGTTCTCTAACTATGTTGATTAATTTATAAAGCACAATCACCTGCTGGTTTACGACGTAGCACGGCTAGCTTCTATAGAAGGTAGCCGTGTCGTAAAAGTGATAAATTCAACCAAGACTTATCATCTAGAAGTTATATTTAACGCCAAAACGGATTTCATATAACGATGGTTTAATTTCAAAGTCAGTGCCTGAAGGGTTGTTGAACTTCTCAAACACATATTGACCGTTGTCATTGATAGATGCTGTCACTGCGTTTTGCATTGAGGTACCACGCTCTAAAGTGCCCCAGTCATCGTTAAGTAGATTGCCAACATTCTTTATTACGAAGAATGCAGAACCTTTATGTCCATCAGCAAAACCGCCAAACTCTTGTTCAACTTTTAAATCGAAAGTAACAAACCACTCGCCGTCTTGCGAGTTACGGTCTTGAATTTGACCGCGTGAAAGGCCCTCACGATTAACCCAAGAGTCAAACGCAGATTTATCGAAATCTTCACCGAAGACCACTCGTTGATCACCTTCACTTGGGACGTACAACAAGTCGCGTTTTTCGTCAGCGTAACCAAACATACCCGTGTTATCAAACGTGTATGAATAAGGGTTTGTCATACTTGCCTGTCCGAATAGGCTAAAGCGAGTTTCTAAGCCATCAAATAGTTCAGTTTTATACGATAGAGACATTGTTGCGCGATGTGGTACTTCGTAATCTGAAGTCGCGACTTCTGGGTTTTGCGGATCCGCAGTTGCTATTCTGTGATAGTTCGAAAACGCGACAGAGCTACCCATTGGATGCACATCTTTTGCAACGGTGTATGCATAAGAAAGCGCTAAATCTATACCATTATCAAATGACTTGTTCATGCCAAAAGATAGAACATGGCTATAACCATCATCACCGGACACATTGGTTAGCATTAAGTCTGATTCGCGAGAATGAAGATTATCGTTGTAAATTGGACGGCCATCGGGTGCAGTTTCATCAGATGCCAATGTGATATTCTTGATAACTGCTGAATCTTGTTTATCTGTGTATAAGTAGTCAACACTGAATACATAATCAGATTCAGTAACATAAGTTGCACCTAGTGAAAGCTTCCACTCTGAAGGAATTTCAAAATCAGGGTCAGTTACGTTAGTACTATCATCAGCTCCACCCGCAGAGATAGTATCGTATAATTCTTTAGGAATATCGAAACCAGCTTTACCGTCGCCAACGAACGCAATTGCATTTGGGCCTAGCAACTGAAGGTTTTTCTTGTCTGTTTGGATGTTACGAATACCATCGTTTGAATAGCTGTTTGAGATCCATACATTTGGGTTACCACCAGAGTAAAGGCCTATACCACCACGCAATTCTAGCTGGTCATTGTAAGTCCAGTTAACACCTAAACGCGGTTGTAATAGGTCAACGCCATCCAGATTTTGTTGGTTTGAAAAGCCAAAGCGCTGTTCAAAGTTTGGATTATATGCTGGTACGTCATCACTGGTATACCAGTCATAACGAACGCCTGCCGTGATGGTCATATCGTAATCGATAAAGTCGAACTTATCTTGGAAGTACAACGTATTTAGTGCGTACTTAAATTCACCAGCTGCATCTTCAGGGTTATGTGATGAAGCATTGCCATAGTAAACGCGCGCAATGCCATTACTGAGATCTTCAATGCTGCTAAAGCGATATTCACCTTCGTTGTGTTGCACGAACATATTGAATACGTCGAGTTCTTCACGTTCATATCCAAAATATAGCTCATGCTCATCAAGGTAATAGGTACCTGCAAGTTTCAGAGAAAGGTTATCGTACTTTAATTTGTTTGCTTGACGAGAGTCGTCCGGACCTAAGTAAACAGTGACATCATCAACATTTACTTGAAACTCGCCAAAACCAGATGCTTGATCTAGTGATAATTGACTGTTATCAAGCTCTGAATAACCAATACGGACTTCGGTCGAAAACACATCGCTCCAATCCGAATAGATTGAAGTAACAAAAGAGTTGAGCTCTGCGCCACGTTCATAGAAGTGGTTCGATAAAGATAGCCTGTCAGAACCAGAATCAGATTGAGACAAAGAAAAGCCATCGTTATAGTTATACACGAAGCTTGCACGATGATCGTCGTTGATGTTCCAGTCTAGTTTTACTAATAGTTTTTCATCTTCTACAGGCATACTTGGGATCATACCGCCTGCATCATAACCATATTTTTCTTGCGTTATTGCAGTAATACGGTCAATGCTCGCCTGACTGATTTTTCCATTTGCAAATGGTGTGTATTCGAAGATCTCTGATCCTTCCAACTTTTCATAGCTGGTAAATAGGAACAGAGAGTCTTTAATCAGCGGTAGGCCAACGTTAAAACCGTAGCGTTTCTCGTCATAATCGCCGATATTTTGCTTTTGACCATCAATTTTATCACCAGATAGCGAATCACTGGTATAGTCAAAAAATAGACCGCCCGTTAATGTGTTTGTACCTGATTTTGTTACGGCATTGATGTTACACGAAGTAAAGCCACCGTATTGAACATCGAATGGGGCAAGTTCTACAGCAACTTGATCAATAGAATCAAAAGAAAAAGGCATCCGCTCAGTTGGGTAACCATTGCTATTTAAGCCAAAGTTATCGTTCATTCGCATACCATCAACAGTTAAGCTGTTGAACCGAGGGTTACCTCCCGCACATAAAATAGCGCCTGAACTGCTTTCGTCTACGTAGATTCGAGGGTCAGTACGTACAATATCTTTCAAATCGCGGTTAATTGCAGGCTTATTTTGTAATTCAGCCAGAGAAAAGTGAGATGCGGGGCCTGTTCCACCAGACTGTGCAGTTAAAGGACGGCCAGTTACCACTATTTGCTCAATGTCTTGTAGTGATTGCAGTTGAACTGAAACTGGGTATGTTTTACCTAAAGATAAATAAACATCATCAACTCTAGTATCTTCAAATTTATCAGAGTCAATTATAATTTGGTATGGGCCACCAACGCGAAGGCCTTTTGCAGAGAATACACCGCTTTCATTCACTGTGGCTGTTTTTACGGAGCCTGAAGGGGTATGAATAATTGTTATTTTTGTACCAGCAGCAGGATTACCCATAGGACCTACTACTTGACCTTTTAAGCTAGAAGCTGTGTCGTTTGCGTGTGCAAAGCCGCTTGCAGCTAAACTTGCTGCAATAGCAAGAGACAGCGAAGTTTTGCGTAAAAGAGTATTCATTTTGTTGTTTCCCGTATATTTCAGAACTTACTAAAGTTATTTTATATTCGCAGTATTAGAAGTCTTTTTTAATGCTTCTTTTAATGGCTGCGAGTCCTTATCGAAAATTTGGTTTAATAGGCCGGCTAATCTAATGCCACCTTGTTGCAGCCTAAATTTAACTGTTGGCATATATTTATAAATGTAACCGTAACTTATTTCAGTTTCATTGCTGTTATAAACTTTTTCAGCAATATTATTTGACTCAAGCAACCAATCTGCTGGCGAGCTATCTAAGTATTCAGCAATTATTTCATTATTTGTGGTTTGAATAAAACGTGTGAATTCTGTAAATGAAAGATTTTCATTTTCGATTAATTTGGTGTCCCAAGTGCTGTGTAAGTTTGAATCACTGCCAAAAAACTTTACTTTAATCATGTTACCACCACGGTCTTTACCGCGACCTGCGTGAAATGGTTGGTGGCTGTCACCTACAAGGTGAACTAGGAAACGAAATGCAAAACGCTTTTCATCGATTGACTTAGATTCTGACTTCAGTGTATTGATGGAGTAGTAGATACCGTCTAGGATGTGTTTTACTTTTTCTTTGTCATTCAAATCGGCATGAACATGCTCGTGCATTGCCTTTGGGTTGTCGATATTGATGTAATGCCACTTTGAAGATTGTTTACGCCAAAATGTGCTTGGATCCGAACGCATCTCATCTGCCCAAGTTGAAATCTCAGCCAGAGAATCACCTTCTAATAACGGTTGAATCGCAACGCGAGTCTGATCGGTTAAATGCGCCTCCGCCAATTCGCCAATGATCCTATGACCATTTTGACCCCAGGCATGTGCACTTGACGTCGTTATAGTCATCCCTACAGCGAAAAGTAATGACAAGCTTTTACGTAACATTTGTATCTCTTGTAGAAAAGGGAACAATCTTCCCAACCGAAAAGTGAGGCCAATTGTCCGTATTTTTCAACAAAATAAAAGGACTCAATAAGATTCATAATTTCCTGTCAATAAACTAATAAATTCATGGTGTTATGATTTATTAGTAAAATTACCTATTGCAATGAGTAAAGAAAATTGATCTAATAGCGGTCAAGAAAGGATAGGTTATTCCAATTAGTGATACATAGTAACATTTTGACTAGTAAATCAACAATTGTATCTTTGTTGTTTATAAGCGCATTATTGTGCTGGATTTTAGGGGCTCGATTAATATCGGCAAAGCCTCTTATTCTTGATCCCGTTGTCCAGTACTCAAATACTTGCAAAACGCGTTCAGTGTCCAATATCAACACTTTAAAAATACATGTTCCGATTAAAAGTCTCGCGTTAGACGTTTTAGTTAGAGCGTGTGAAGATGAAGTGGTCACTAGACAATATGGGCAGGTGAAAGTGTATTGGGGAGGAAGCCTCGCTGAGCAAATAGAGTTTTTAGCTAAGGGAATTGCCGATCTTATTTTAACAAAAGACAATATCATGTCGGCTTTGATGGCTGAATCAACGCATAGTTATAAGCCTGTTATAGGGTACCCGGCTTATTCCGCCTTTTTTATCTCAAACACAGAAAAACCCAAATTATCTAAATCTTATTTCTTAGATAAAAAAATAGGCTTACTAGACTATCCAACAAGTCGCTCTGGTCACATATTACCAAAAAGTGCGTTTAAAGAGTTAGATATCGATATTAATGCGCTCGATATTACCTATTTAAGCTCGCATCAAGCGCTCCGCGATCGTCTAGCTGCTGGTGAAGTTGATATTATTGCCTCCTATTGGTCCGAAGAAGACGAGTTGCGGTTTTCGAAGAATTACATTACGCCAATTGCAAATAATGTTAGCGGCAGTAAATGGTATTTAAAGATGAACAACAATAACACTGATCTAGCTTGTGCAATGCAGGGAATTATTAACCAAGTCGCTCAATTAAGAACATCGAGTTACTTTGATAAGGTAGATCGATACTGGCAATGTGAAGCCTCACCTTATGGCTTTATCGGAGAAGCAGATGGACGTTAGCCAGCGCAATATATCCGTTTTTATTGCTTTGGCGTTATTGTTTAGCGGCATTTTCTACATTTCTCAAAGTATTGAAACTAAGCGGGTTTTGAAGCAACAAAAAGAAGCGGTTGCGCTTCGCGTTGCTATTGATATGAATCGTTTACCTGTCGCAGATCCTTTTCTACATTATGCAGGTAATGAAACTGAGTTAAGAGAATATATAAACTCACTCAATGCTGCGTTAGGCGCTCAAGATGCCCGTTTAACTGTTCTTGACATTAATACGTCTGGGGCAGGTGAAGGTGAAAAAAGTGAAGTGCTAACATTGTCTGCGCCACACAGAAATTTCTATGTAGCGGTGTCATTAGACGACTCCAAACCGAAATTTACCTATATTTTCCCTCTGATTATGGCGCTTATCGGCGTTGCGGTGTTCAACTGGGTGAGAAGAAAAGGTATTGATGCAAAAGTAAGTTCAAATCAAACACTAGAGAAGTTGCCGGAATTTAAGCTTGTTATTGATTTGTACTCAAAAACAGTAACAACGAATAGAAACAAATTAGTCAGTGTTCAATTAGCCAATAAACCATTATGCTTTTATTTGGCACTTGTTGAGTTTTGCGAGGGAAACCCTGACACTATTCTCAACCAAAACAAAGAGATGCCAAAAGAGTTATTGGATCTCGCGGATAAATACTTTTATCGTTTAGTTGAGCTTGGTCATACTATAAGAAAACGGCCAAACTTCACCAATAGTTTAGAAAAAACACTAAGTGAAATTAGAGCTGCACTAGACGAAGTATTAGACGCATTCCCAGAAAAAAAGGTGTTGTTTTATCCGCCAAAAGCACACGGAGAAGGGTCTCGTTCCAAATTACATAGTTATGGACTGAGCGGAGTGAAAAAGTCTGATGTTGATATTATTGGTAAATAGAGCAGGTGTCAGTAAAGCGGTGAGTCACACCGCTTTACTGGATTGTCTTTCTATAAATCGATAGCTTTTATTGGACTATTCTTTTGGAAGTAATCTTTTAGAACCTGTGCATCAGTTAGATCTGTAGCAGTATATTCAGGAAGATGATTAATCTTTGGATAGCCATCACCACCAGATGCATTATAGCTATTCACACTCATACGATAGGTCTTATCGTTAGTTAATGGCTCGCCCGCAATGCTAATATTGGTTACCTTATCATTCTTGATATCAAACTTAATATGGTGGAACTGTAAGTAAGCACCAGAGTCAGGCGGGAATTTAGCAACAATGTTTAAGTAATTAATAAGATCTCTGGCCTTCCAGTCTATGTAAGTAATACGATTTTTAAAAGGGTGAACTTTCAGTACATCTTTGTAGCTGACATCACCTTGTTCTATGCTATCTCGGATCCCGCCGCCGCTGATAATGCCAAAGTCAGCTTCGACAGCTGCCATTTGTGCATTAATGATAAGATCTGCGAGGTTGCTTTGCTTAAATCTCACTGTACTGCGACGACCATCTAAAAAACTATCAACGTATCCTACTGCACCAGCAATTTGCGCTTGTCCTTTTTCTTGAAAAGGCTTCAAAAAAGCAAGCATTTGCGGATCTTCTTGAATCGTTTCACCAATCACAGAGCCAGCTTTATCTTTTAAGTTTACAGGGATTAAGTTATAGCTAATCAAGGTTTTTGTATCACCATCAATCCTAAATACGGCTTTACCCACATACTTACCCCACTCATGTGCTTGCATAATCCAAACACCATTTTGATTATCTGGTTTACATGTTTTGCCAGGAGCGAATGACGTATCCTCGTTACCATTGTCGTCGACACAGACAGGTTCTTGAGAATGTCCACCGACTATCAAATCAAGCATACCTTTAGGAAGTCGGCGCGCAAGTGTTACATCACCGGGCGCATTGATACCATGATTAGCACCGTGATAATGGCCCATATGTGTGACAGCAATCATAACATCTGGGTGATATTTGGCTTTGATCTTAGGAACCCAGTTTTCTGTGGCTGTTAAAGGCTCAATAAAAGTAAGGCCATGAACATGTTTTGGATTGGCAATTTTAACAGTATCAATTGTCGTAAGCCCAAGGACAGCAATGGTCAATCCTGCACGTTCAATAATTGTGTAAGGCTCGTATGCTGGCATTTGATTTGTATTATCAAGAATATTTGCTGACAGTACTGGGAAGCTTGCCCACTCAATTTGTTTGGCTAGTACATCTCGAGTGTTATCAAATTCATGGTTACCAATTGCCATGGCATCGTAACCGAGTTTACTCATTCCCCTAAAATCAGGTTCGGCAAACTGTAAATCAGATTCTGGTACACCGGTGTTTATATCGCCTCCAGAAAGCAATATAACGGCATGTCCTGCTTTTTCGGCATCGCTCTTTAATTGGTCAATTAAGGTTTTTCTGGCAGCCATACCATATTCACCTTTTTCATTTTGCCAAAAACGACCATGATTATCGTTGGTGTGTAATACGGTTAGGTATTCTGCTTGTTGCGACTGCTTAGGAGAGGAAAAATGGCATGCTGATAATAGCAAAGCGGTTGAAAGAATAAGTAAGTTGCGCATAATTTAGAAGCTATTTGATAAATTATGCGCGTATTCTAGATCATTATAATTATTTTAATAGTGCTAACACTCAAAATTGCTATATTTTCTGGCGTTTTGTGCCACCGCAGATACTCTTCTGTCCAGTTCAAACTTTGCTAACTCACATTTTGCATGGTCTGTTTCTATCATCCAGTTTAAAAAGCTAGCTGGCAGCGTGGAGTACGGTTCTCCAGCATGAAGTCCAAAATCGCAGATATCATTATCCTGTTTCATCTATGTGCCCCTGTTGTTCTTTTTGCCATCGCCATGCTAACAAATTGACTCAGAGATTAAAGAACAATTAGTTAAAACGGATGGCATTTTTATCGTTTTTAGTTATATAAGTGTTAAAAGTAATATGATCCACTGCAACACAATGAACGCACATCCAGCAAGGTAGAGGCGAAAACGCGTTCTAATATGATTACTGCCGATATGAACATAGGCATGTGCAATACGGCTAATTACAAACAGTAAGGCGAAAATGCTGAACCACAAGGTGACAAGTTTCATTGCGAGTGCGGCGAGAGAAACAACAAAAAACAACATGGGAATTTCGAACTGATTGGTAAAGTTTCGGGAAGCCAGAATGACTTTTTCAGGCGCATTGTCGAGCGCCATGGTTTTGAACTGATCAAACTGGATCTGTTTTTCACGTGCCGCTTTAAATCGACGTTTACCCATAATGACCATGATGACTAAGGTCAGCAGAGTTTGTAAAAATAGTGCGGCGAGCAGTAAATAAGTGGATGTTGGCATAGGCTCCTCAGTTTACGAAGTGTTACAAAACAAAAAATTTCTATATTGCAAAAGCTTAGTTGAATGACGATGATAGTCTGGTTCCAAAAAGTAATTATCACAATAATGGATTGTTTTATGAAAAAGCTATTCGCAATTAGCACACTTACCTTAGCAGTTTTGACTGGATGTGGTACAACTTCTTCACTTAATCATTCAGGCACGACTGAGAATCTTCTTTCAGAGCAACTGGTTGTAAGTCCTAATGATGATAGGCAATATCAAACGTTAACCTTAGAAAATGGCATTGAAGTTATTTTGGTATCAGATCCATCTGTATCGAAATCAGCGGCCGCGCTGAGTGTTGGCGTTGGTCTACTACACGATCCGATGTCACAGCAGGGCATGGCGCATTATCTTGAACATATGTTGTTCCTTGGCACAGAAAAGTATCCAGACAGCAAAGGTTATTCTGAGTTCATGACCAAAAACGGTGGGGCACACAATGCTTACACTTGGTTGGATATTACCAATTATATGTTCAAAGTGAACAACGATGCCTATGACGAGGCGTTAGACAGGTTCTCCGATTTCTTTAAATCTCCAAAGCTCTACCCTGAGTACACGGAAAAAGAAAAAAATGCAGTGAATGCTGAGTGGTCTATGCGTCGTGAAATGGACTTTTTTGGTCAATTTAAACTTGCACGAAACATGATGGGAGAACATCCTGCTAACCGTTTCCTTATAGGTAATCTAGAAACGTTAGGGGATAAAGAAGGAAGCAAGCTACATCAAGAGACTGTTGCTTTCTATGATAAGTACTACTCTGCGAATATCATGAAGTTAGCCATGATTTCTAATGAGCCGATTGAGCAGATGGTGGTAAAAGCGAAAAAGCACTTTACGACAATTAAGAATAAGAACATCGAGAAGCCACAGGTCAAGCAATCGCTTAACTTCGATAATGTTGGACAAAAGTTGGTCCATTATAAACCGAATGAAGACGTAAAGACTCTACAGCTTGATTTTACTATCAAGAACAACGCCAATGCGTTTGCGGTTAAGCCGAACTATTTCATTACTTATCTGCTAAGTAATGAAATGGCGGGTAGCCCCGCTCAAGTTCTAAAAGATAAAGGTTTAATCTCATCGTTAAGTGCATTCGCGACTCCAAATAGTTATGGCAACTACGGGACGTTGCAGATTGATATTCAGCTAACCGATGAAGGCCTAAAGCAACGTGAGTTAATCACAGGTACAGTACTGGATTATATCGATATGATCCGTGATAAAGGAGTCGATAGCCGTTACTTCAAGGAAATCCAAACGTCGCTAAATAATCAATTTAGGTTTTTAGAAAAAGGCGATGAGTTTGGTTACGTTAGTAACCTTGCAGATAGCATGCAGCATTACCCAATGAACCATGCTATCAATGCAAGCTACTACTACGCGCAGTTTGATGCTGATGCAGTTAAGGCTGTCTTGAAGCAACTTACACCAGAGCAAATGCGGGTATGGTATATCAGTAAAGGTGAGCCTACCGACGCAAAACTGCACTTCTATGATGGTGAATATCAGATCGTAGACTTAAAGCGTAGCGATTTTGATAAATGGAAAGAAGAGGCAAATTTCGATTTAGCACTTCCTAGTGTAAATACCTTGCTACCTGAAAACTTCGCACTGAAAACATCTGCGGATGATGCGAAAAAGGGCGTTCAGAAGGTTATTGATGCTGATGGGGTAACGGTTTGGCATGCCGCGAGTGAGCGCTTCTACCAGCAGCCTAAAGGCAGTCTGAAAATCTACTTGAATAACCCAAGTGCATTAAAAGACATCAAAACTGAGGTTGCACTGTCGATTTGGGCCGATCTATACCGGCTGGATAAAGCAAAACTGATGACGGAAGCGAGTATCGCTGGTATGCACCTTGGCTTGACCCCAGCAAATGGGGTAATGCTAGATATTTCAGGTTTTACTGATAAACAAGCATTATTACTAAAAGATGCGCTCTCAGGTGTTCGTGTAGAAACGAATAAACGCGCATTTGATCAGGCTGTTGATCGTTACGTGCGTGGCATTAAAAACCAAGAAAAAGAATTCCCATTCAGACAAGCTTTTGGTGTATATCAAAAACTTATCCGTTCAGGAAGCTATGATGATTCTGCATTGATATCAGCAGCTAAGTCTTTGACTTTGGCCGATCTAGATAAAGTGCAAAATCAAATTTTAACGAATAACCAAGTTCGCGTTTTTGCTTATGGCAACTACGATAAAACGGACTTGCAAACAGTAAAAGAGACGCTTGATAATGCGTTGCCTAAACGCCAAAAAGTGACCAAGTACGCGCGAGCTAAATATTGGCAGCCAGAGCAAAAGCAGACAATCGTATGGCAGCAAGACATTGACGTTGCTGATGTTGCCGTAATCGATTTTGCAGTGCACCCAGTCAAAGGTTATGCACAAAAGGCGGCGGCGATGGTGCTTCAAGGGCACTTAAGAACAGCGGCATTTGAACGTCTGAGAACCGAAGAGCAGTTAGCGTATGCGGTTGGTGCAACCAGCGTTGCTATTGACGAATATTCAGCGCTAGGCTTCTATATTCAAACACCGGTAAAAGATGCTAAGAGTATGCAAGCTCGCTTTGACGCGTATAAAGATGAATATGCTAAAGACTTAGCAGCGTTAGATCAGGCAACGTTCGAGCAGTTAAAAAATGCAGTGTTAGTCTCATTAACCGAAGAGCCAAAAAATCTTTCTGAAGAACTACAACCGTTATTGGGCGATTGGTTCAAAGAAAATATGGCGTTTGACTCCGAAGCTAAGCTAATTGCTGCAGTTGAAGCAGTCACATTAGAAGATATTAAAGCGTACTATCAGCAAACTGTAATGAACACCGATGCTGCTAGATTAAATATTCAATTACGTGGCGCCAAGTTCCAAGCTGAACCGTTTGCAGATCTACCGAAGCAAACTAAGCTGGATTCAGTTGAACAGATGTATAAAAACGTGAAATTCCAACAATAATCAGTCGGTATTTCAGTGATGATTAAAAGCTGGGAAAATTCGTTTCCCAGCTTTTTTATTAGCTTTTGCAAATGCTAAAGTATAAACGGAAATTAATTACAGTATTTTCGGAGACTAGATGGTGATTGTGACGGGAGAAAAGATCTTTTTAAGAAAGGCAAATTTAAATGATGCGGGGTTTTTACTCAGGCTTTTGAATCAAAAAAGTTTTATCGATAACATTCGGGATAGAGGCATAAAAACACAAAAGCAAGCTGAGGAGCATATCGAGCAAGCTTACCTAATTCCTTATCAAATCGGTACGCCAGCGCCTTACGTTGTTGTTGAACTTAGTAGCAATACGAGCATCGGAGTATGTGGCTTATATCAAAGACCTTTTTTTAATATTCCAGACTTAGGTTACGCGTTTTTAGATGATTTTACAGGGAAGGGTTATGCTTCCGAGGCTGCCAAATTGCTAATGCAATATGTTAAATCAGAAGGGAACCACCCTAAGCTGAGCGCTATCACGCTAGAAAGTAATGCAGCTAGCATAAGCCTGCTTAACAAAGTGGGATTTAGTCGTATTGGTAAAATAATAATTGATAACGATTTAACACCTGTGGTGGTGTTTGATTGTCAATTATAATTGTTGACTTATTTGTGTCGTTAGTTGAATAAAGTTTCTCTGATGTGCCGCAACCAGAGCGCTAAAGCCATCCTGATCAAGAGCTGTTTCAAATTGGAATGGTTGCACTTGAGTTAGTTGATAGCTCCCTTTTGTGTATTGATAAAGATACCAAGTCCCGCTCATCACAGCACCTTTTTCAAAGTGCCCTGCAAACTCATTAATTTCTACAACGAGGCGTTGGTGCTCTTGCGCATTGCGATAAAATTTATCGCTTTTAATTGCAGTAGCTTTGTTGGTTCCATTTAGTGCGTTTACTAAGTTCCATGTCAACATATCGGCGGGGGGTTGGGCCCAAAAATGGAAATTAGCGATGTTTACTCTATTGTCTCGCTGAAATTGCACCAAGGCTTGTTGATCAAACAGTTCGATTAACTGCACTTTATCAATCAGTAGTACACGATTGAGCTCAACTTGCTTTTCGCCTGCGACATTATTTGCTTCTAACTGATAATAACTAACCGGTTGGGATGGATTAGTTATACATCCTGTTAAACAAAATAGAAGCAAAAATATCACAGAGCCAGTCTTCATTTATTTTTTCCTTGGGAGCGGATCCGCGCCACTTTCTTTATTAAAAATAAGCATATTCGGCTGCTCATTCAGCCCTTTAGAAATAGGCTTTAAGCGATTGGACAGGCTTTCAAGCTCCTCAAGGGTATTACTAAGTTGATCCATGACACCTGAGCCTTTTTGGTACTGCGTCATAGTTTGTTCAAATTGCTTTAAGCTTGATGTGAGCTGGCTTAATGTATCTTTTAAGTTCGTTAAATTGCCGCCAACCTTGTCTGTTATCTTGTTGTTATTGATAGACTCTACGAGTTGATTCATTTCCATTGCTAGTAACCTGTGTTGCTGAAGGGCGCCTTCTAGTTCCTTAACAGTTGTTTCAAGAGGTAACCCATTTAACTTGTTCAGTAAGCTTGTGACCTGTTCAGAAAGTGCTGTAATACCGCTCGGAACGCTGGGTAATACCGGGTAAATAGTCGTTTTGTTTGAACTAACGACTTCTGCACTTGGATAAAAGTCTAACTCTATATATACCGCACCTGTTAATAAATTGCCACTTTTTAGTGACGCCCTAAGGCCGTTACTAATCCATTTGTCTATGTTTTCTGACCAATATGTTTGAGCAAGTTGCGCATCTTCGTAAATGCGTCCGTACTCAATTTTAACCAATACAGGCACAGAGGTGTTATTTTGTTGAAAGTATAAAGGTCTATCATCGCTAACACCAGTCGCTGGTACCTGCTCTATTGTGCCAATCCGCATCCCGCGGTATTCGATTGGTGCACCAGCTCGAAGTCCTCGAATTGATTGCTCAAACTCAATAAGATAATAATCGAAGTGATCAAAGCGTTGCTCTAAGGCCATTGCGAAATTTTTGTGCAAGGCGAAGGTTTTATTTTCGAGTGCTTCTTTGCCACTTGGCATGGTTGGTGGATAGTCTACAGAAATTCCGCCTTTAACCATTTTGGCAAGAGATCCTGTCGACACTTCAACACCTTCCGTTGACAGCTTAAAATCAATGCCGGAACTAATCCAAAAAATAGCGTTGTCTGTGATAAGCGTATCGTATGGAGAATAGATAAAAATACCGTACTCCATTTTTAAGCTTTCGACGCTAAAATGTGCAGACTCAACTTGACCCACTTTATAGTTGCGGAAAAATATACTGGAGCCAACGTCTAACACTTCAGCATCTGAAGCCACGAGTTGATAGCGTTTTCCTTGCACTTCTGAGCCGATTAATGCAGGTTCATCCATTAAGGTGAATATGCTCGAACGTGCTTTCGCTTCACCGGGGGATAGCTCTATATACACTCCAGAGAGTAGTGTATTCATGCCTGATATTCCGGATTCGTCAATTCGAGGTTTAACTACCCAAAACGATGAATCTTCAGCTAATAAATCACGATAGGGCTGTAAAATCCTAACTTTCGCAACCACTGCATTTTGCGCTAATTCAAGCTTTAATGACTCGACTAACCCGACCTTAACGCTTTTTACTCTCACCTCAGTTTTGCCTGCAATTATGCCATCTGCGTCAGTCATTTTTATAAAAATAGTGTGGCCTTTATTTGCCTGATGTTGATATAACATCCAGCCTGTGATGAGCAACGCGATAATTGGAATAATCCAAATCACTGAAAATTTTGGTTTGTCTTCTATATCGGCTTGAGTAGTCATTGACTATTTTTATCCCACAATAATCTCGGATCAAAACTATTAACGGCTGCAATTTGGCAAAGCACCATCAAAGTAAAAAACACGATACCAATTTCCGGCTCGACATTTAGCACCGCACCAAGTTGTACCAAAGACACTAAGATTATCACCACAAACACATCTATCATCGACCAGCGACCAATAAATTCGAGCAAGCGGTACACTTTTGTTGCTGTGATTGGGTCTTTGGGCTTCTTAACTCGTATTAGTAAGTAACTCAATAGTAACGCTTTTGCGATAGGAATACATATACTTGCGAGAAAAATAAGTGTTGCTACGGGATAAGAGCCGGCTTCCCAAAGCACTTGAACGCCGGAAAAAATCGTTGCAGGAGTATGAAGCCCAAGACTGATGGTATCCATGATGGGCAGAAAATTAGCAGGTACAAGTAGCACGACGCTGGTGAGCATCCAAGCTAAGCTTTTTTGCGTTGATTGAGATTTGCGGTATTTTAGTTTGGCGTAGCAACGCTGGCACTTTTCGCCTTCACCTAAAAAGCCACAAACCTTGCAACGTTTTAGCGTGGTAGATAAATTCTTTGGTTCGGCCAAGTGACGATTACATTGAGTCTGATTACGCCACATATACTCGTGATCAAAAAGTGAGAGGGCTTCAATAAAACACAAAACGAACAAAATATAGGCCCAAAATCCAAGGCCCATTTCCAATTCAGCGAAAGACATTAATTTAAAAGCGCTTACGAGCACGGCTACTAAAAATATATCGGTGAGATTAAGTGGTTTTAGTGCTGAGAGTAATTTTGCTAAATGCCGAGCATTGTGCGCATTGATGATTTGCCAATACTCGGTGTGTGCAAGCAGTAGCAATGAGCATACGGCAACAGGCATGACTAAAATAGTGAAGGCAAATAATCCAGCGAGAAAATAGCTGTAATGCTCAGCTAACAATATGAGTGCTTGCCAGAGGCTTACAACTTGAGTGATACCGTGTTGTGTGTAGGAGATAAAGTCTGGAAATAAGCTTGCGAATAAAAATAGTAACGCAGAAAAGCTGAAGGCTTGTACTAATTGGTTTTGGTGTCCTTGTACATGACACAACACGCACCGACAGTTTGGGCACACCGCACGCTTTTGGGACTCGATAGCGTCTATTTCAACAAGCGTATCGCATTCAGGGCAAGCTGTAATCACATAAAAATCCGTTGATTTCCTTTTATGCTAGTTTGCTTGATGCGCCCAAATTTATCAATGTTAATCAAATACCGCGACGGTTTGGCGACTTAGGGCGAGCAGCTTGCCATTTTGTGACCAAATTTTTGCATCTTCAATACCATAACCATTTTGGCTATGGTGAGTCACGGCTTCAAAGCCAAGCCAAGACTCTGAGTCGAGTGAAATATCACACAAAAATTCTATGTACCAAGACATACTGCTAGCGGGGCTTGGTACTTTACACATCTGGAGTAACGTTGGCGGCCATGAGTCAGCAAGTGCCAGTGTATGTAGTTCGTTTACCGATGTAGTTTGTGCTTTAAATCGCATCCAACCACCCAGATTTGAAGATGGTGCGCCGGAAAATGGCAAAGCACCTTGCTGAGCATTGAGCGCGACATGTTGGAAAAATGCAGGCATCACACCTTCTTGATATGGAAGAACAGCCTTTGGATTGACATCTGAAAGAGTAGGGCTATCCGCATTTGCAACTTGGATAGCAGATTCTCTATCCTTGCCAAAGCACCCGATAGCAATAAGACAAACTTCGCCTGACTGGATCAGTTGAGTTTGCATTTGGGTTGCATTTTTGCCGCTACGCAAAATGGTTGTTGCAACGGTAAATGGTGCGCCTTCTAGCAGTGGTCCGACAAAATTTACGCTCACAGAGAGCAGTCGACGAGGCTCTGTCAGTTGATGCTTCATGCTTTGCACCGCGATTGCCGCAGACAATCCGCCAAACGCAGTGCGGCCTTGACACCAACTTGCAGGAAACGTCATTTGTGTTTGCGCTTGCTGTAAATGCTCCGACTGAATAATTTCATCAAATGTCATGTTGTCATTTCTCATTATTTATTATGTTGCATTTAGCATAACTGGTCTAACCAGGTAATCAAGCGTCAAATACATCGTATTTTATTCTTCACTTGTTTCAAAATAAGCAATTAAGGGTGATTTTTTGACCGAAACGTTCGAAAAGCAAAAAAATTTCAAATTTTTTCATTTTTTTTTAGTTGTGACGCTTGAATTACAAATCGGTGACCTTATTTATCAAATCAACTAACTGAACAACGAATTTTGAAGTCGGAGATGATTCATGGGTAAAATTATTGGAATCGATTTAGGTACTACTAACTCTTGCGTAGCGGTACTTGATGGTGACAAGCCGCGCGTTATTGAAAATGCTGAGGGCGACCGCACAACTCCTTCTGTTATTGCATTTACAGATGATGGTGAAACACTAGTAGGTCAGCCAGCAAAACGCCAGGCCGTGACTAACCCTAAAAACACACTTTATGCTATCAAGCGTCTAATTGGTCGTCGTTTTGAAGATGAAGAAGTACAGCGTGACCTTAGCATCATGCCTTTCAACATCGTAAAAGCGGACAACGGCGACGCTTGGGTTGAAGTACGTGGGGAGAAAAGAGCTGCACCTCAGATCTCAGCTGAAGTTCTTAAGAAAATGAAGAAAACAGCTGAAGACTTCCTTGGTGAGCCAGTAACTGAAGCAGTTATTACAGTTCCTGCATATTTCAACGATTCACAGCGTCAAGCAACAAAAGATGCTGGTCGTATCGCAGGTCTTGAAGTTAAGCGCATTATCAATGAGCCGACAGCAGCAGCACTTGCCTACGGCATGGATAAGAAGCAAGGCGACAACGTTGTTGCAGTATACGACTTAGGTGGTGGTACATTCGATATCTCAATCATCGAGATTGATGAAGTTGAAGGCGAGCACACCTTTGAAGTACTAGCAACTAACGGTGACACTCACCTAGGTGGTGAAGACTTTGATAACCGCGTTATCAACTACCTAGTTGCAGAATTTAAGAAAGACCAAGGCATCGACCTAAAAACCGACCCGCTAGCGATGCAGCGTGTTAAGGAAGCGGCTGAGAAAGCGAAGATCGAGTTGTCTTCAGCACAGCAAACTGAGGTAAATCTACCTTACGTTACTGCTGATGCAACAGGTCCTAAGCACATGAACGTTAAGCTAACTCGTGCAAAACTTGAGTCACTAGTTGAAGACTTAGTTGCGCAATCAATCGAGCCACTAAAACGTGCACTTGCTGATGCAGACCTTTCTGTAAACGACGTAAATGACATCATCCTAGTTGGTGGTCAAACACGTATGCCACTGGTACAGAAAACAGTAGCTGAATTCTTTGGCAAAGAGCCACGTAAAGACGTTAACCCTGATGAAGCGGTAGCAGTTGGTGCGGCGGTTCAAGGTGGTGTACTTGCGGGTGACGTGAAAGACGTACTACTACTTGACGTTTGTCCTCTGTCTCTAGGTATTGAGACTATGGGTCAGGTAATGACTGCGTTAATTGAGAAAAACACGACTATTCCAACCAAAAAGTCGCAAACTTTCTCGACAGCAGAAGACAATCAGTCTGCAGTAACAATTCACGTACTACAGGGTGAGCGTAAGCGTTCAAGCGATAACAAGTCTCTAGGTCAATTCAACCTAGAAGGTATTCGCCCAGCGCAGCGCGGTGTGCCACAAATCGAAGTTACTTTTGATGTGGATGCTGATGGTATCTTACATGTGTCTGCGAAAGACAAGGACACAGGTAAAGAGCAGAAGATCACAATCCAAGCTTCTTCAGGTCTAAGCGACGATGAAGTTGAAAAAATGGTACGTGATGCAGAAGCAAACGCAGAAGAAGATAAAAAGTTTGAAGAACTAGTTGGCGCTCGTAACCAAGCTGATGCACTTGTTCATGCTACACGCAAGCAAGTTGAAGAAGCGGGTGACGACCTTCCAGCTGATGACAAGACAGCAATTGAAGCTGCACTTGGCGAGCTAGAAGCAGCAATCAAGAGTGATAGCAAAGACGAAATTGATGCTAAGACACAAGCACTAGCAGAGAAATCGCAAAAGCTTATGGAAATCGCTCAAGCAAAAGCGCAAGCTCAACAAGCTGGCGGTGACGCAGGTGCCCAACAAGGTTCAGCGAAAAAAGACGACGACGTAGTTGACGCTGAATTTGAAGAAGTTAAAGACGACAAGTAATTGTAGTTCTTGAAGGAGGGCGCGCTGGCTGTATGGCTTGTCGCGCCCTACGTGTTTATAAATTAGACTGTTGTCTGGCATTAATTTGCAAGCGACAGAGCTCGGCAGAGTTTGCAACGATGTAAGTTGCCAAGAAAGAGTAGTGTGATAAAAATGTCTAAACCTGACTATTATGAAGTATTAGGTGTTGCGAGAGACGCCAGTGAACGTGACATTAAAAAGGCGTATAAACGCCTTGCAATGAAATATCACCCTGATCGTACTGCTGGTAACGCTGAACTCGAAGCGAAATTCAAAGAAGTAAAAGAAGCTTACGAGGTATTGACTGATAGTCAAAAACGCCAGATGTATGATCAATACGGCCATGCAGCTTTCGAACAAGGTGGTGGTGCTGGTCATGGTGGATTTGGCGGCGCTGGCGACTTCGGCGATATTTTTGGGGACGTATTTGGTGATATTTTTGGTGGTGGCGGTGGTCGTCGTCAATCAAGACAACAGCGTGGTGCAGATTTAAGATATAACTTAGAGTTAAGTCTTGAAGAGGCAGTACGTGGGAAGGAAGTGGATATCCAAGTACCAACTTGGGTGAGTTGTAAACCATGTGACGGCAGTGGTGCAAAAGCAGGTTCTAAGCCTAAAACTTGTACAACCTGTCATGGTGCAGGTCAAGTACAAATGCGCCAAGGCTTCTTTGCAGTACAGCAAACTTGTCCAACTTGCCAGGGCACAGGTCAGATCATTTCAGACCCATGTAACAGCTGTCACGGACAAGGCCGTGTAGAGAAAACGAAGACACTTAACGTTAAGATCCCAGCAGGGGTTGATACGGGTGATAGAGTACGTTTGTCTGGCGAAGGTGAAGCGGGTGCGCATGGTGCTCCAGCTGGCGACCTGTACGTACAAGTGAGTGTAAAAGAGCATCCAATCTTCGTACGTGACGGCAACAATTTGTACTGTGAAGTGCCAATTAGCTTCACAACGGCAGCACTCGGTGGTGAGATTGAAGTGCCGACCCTAGATGGCCGCGCAAAACTGAAGATTCCATCGGAAAGTCAAACTGGCAAAATGTTCCGTATGCGTGGTAAAGGCGTGAAATCTGTGCGTAGCGGTGCAGTAGGCGACTTAATTTGTAAAGTTGTCCTTGAGACGCCAGTAAACTTAAACGAGCGCCAAAAAGAGCTTCTGCAAGAGTTTGAAGAGTCTATGGGTGAAAACAACGGTAAGAACCGTCCTAAGGCACAAGGCTTTTTTGACGGCGTTAAGAAGTTCTTTGATGACTTAACTAAGTAACTTAAGCTTATTGAAAATGCCCGCTGCGATAGCGGGCATTTTTGTTTTGACGGATGATGGGTCTCATCGTAAGGCGATAGCATAAGCGTTTGTTTCTTGGTATAACAGAAATCAACATCTGCTTAAAAGGAGTTTGTAATGACACCGGCAATTAACCTACTTAAAAAGGCGAAAGTGGCGTTCCAAGTGCTGCAATTTGAGCACGACCCTAACGATCACGACTTTGCTAATGAAGCAGCGAAAAAGCTCAACCTAGACCGAGAAAAAGTATTTAAAACCCTGCTGATTGACGTTGATGGTAAATTGTATGTAGCCGTTTCTCCCGCCACGCAACAAGTGGATTTAAAAGCCTTTGCTAAAGCGTGTATGGGGAAAAAAGCACAGCTTGCAGATCAACAAAACGCGCAAAAGGTAACTGGTTATTTAATTGGCGGTATAAGCCCGTTTGCGCAGAAAAAGCAGCTGCCCACGTTACTTCACGAGAGTGCTTTAGCATTTGAGCAAATTTATGTTAGTGCGGGCAAGCGGGGAGTTGAAGTCGTTGTTTCACCTGCTACGGTAGAGCAGCTATGCAAAGCAAAAATCGCACTGTTTTAATGGCAGTGCTGGTTTTAAAAACCATCTTTATTATAGATAAAATGTCAGTCTAGAACTGCTAAGGGTGTCAAAGTCCCTCTTTTACTCCTATTTCCCCCCTAAGAACAGTAATTTACTTTTTTCGACTTACAGCTGTAAGCCATTAATTTAGCAGTCATTTATATTAATCACTCGATAACTCAGTAAAAAAGCCGTTAAAAAATTAAGTAGAGTAATTGATCTAAACGAATTTTTATGCCGTAATGTAGATATATCTATCTGGTCGGATGAGTTAATTATGAGCCTAAGAACGAATTTAAGAAAGATCCTCCCAAGCATTTCAATTACAGAACAAGAAGCATTAGATGCAGGTGATGTTTGGTTAGAAGGGTCAATTTATCAAGGTAAGCCTGACTTTTCGGCGCTTCGTGCTGTACCTGAAGCTAAGCTAAGTGCAGAAGAGCAAGCTTTTTTAGAAGGTCCAGTTAAAGAATTAATGGGTATGATCGATGACTCGGAAATTCAAAATGGCAAACACTTGCCAGAGCATGTGCTTGAATTTTTGAAAAAAGAGAGATTCTTCTCTTTGATCATTCCAAAAGAATACGGCGGTCTAGAGTTTAGCCCTTACGCAAACTCAACGATAGTGGGTACAATTGCGACTAAATCCTCTGCGGTAGCGGTAACGGTGATGGTTCCTAATTCACTAGGTCCGGGTGAGTTATTGCTTCATTACGGCACTAAAGAGCAGCAAGCGCACTACCTTCCTCGCTTAGCAAACGGTCGTGATATTCCATGTTTCGCGCTAACAAGCCCTGAAGCTGGTTCCGATGCCGGTGGCATTCCGGACCAAGGTATTGTTAAAAACGGCATGTATAACGGTGAAGAAGTACTTGGTCTTGAAGTAACATGGGACAAACGCTATATCACACTTGCGCCGATTGCGACGGTACTCGGTTTAGCCTTTAAAGTATTGGATCCTGAGGGATTACTAGGCGGTAAAAAAGAACTAGGGATCACCTGTGCGTTAATTCCACATGACCATCCAGGTGTACAACTTGGTAACCGTCATGACCCGATGGGAATACGCTTCTATAACGGTACGACACGTGGTGAAAAAGTCTTTATCCCAATGGACTTTATCATCGGTGGCCAGAAGAATATCGGTCGCGGTTGGCAGATGTTGGTAAGTTGCTTAGGTGCAGGGCGTGGTATTTCTTTACCGGCGCTAGGTGTTTCAACTAGCCAAGTCGCACTGAAATCGGCATCTGAATATGCGGCGGTACGTGAGCAATTTGGTCTCTCGATCGGTCAATTTGAAGGTATTCAAGAAAAGCTTGCAGATATTGCAGGCAAAGCATACATGCAAGAGGCGATGCGGGTATTAACAACAGAAGGTTTAGGTATGGGTCTTAAGCCATCTGTAGTAACAGCAATTGCAAAATACCACATGACTGAAACTGGTCGTGACGTATTGGACTCTGCAATGGATATTCTTGCAGGTAAGGCTATTCAAAATGGTCCTCAGAATACCCTTGCAAGCGGTTATGTTGCCCAGCCAATAGCGATTACCGTAGAAGGTGCAAACATCCTAACGCGTAACTTGATGATCTTTGGTCAAGGTGTAATGCGCTGTCACCCATATTTGCAGTCGATGGTTGAATCTATTCACAGCGAAGAGAAAGACGCCGACAGTAAATTCCGTGGTATTTTGACAAAAACAGTCAGCTATAGTGTTGCCAACAGCTTACGTGCTTTCAAATATGGTCTTATGCCATTCACGGCTGATGCAAAATCACCATTACCTGAAGTGCGTGCGTATGAAAAAGCCGCGCATAGATTAGCAGCTAAGCTTGCGGTATACGCAGACTTTTCATTGCTCGTACTAGGTGGAAAGCTGAAACAAGCAGAAATGCTGTCAGCACGCCTTGGTGATGTAATGAGTCACTTGTATGCAGCAATGGCTTCAATCAAATACTATGAGCAAAAAGTAGCGGTAGCAGAGCGTGAGCAAGCAGCACCTTATTTCCATTATGCGACAAGGCATGCACTTATCAGTGCAGAAGAAGCGCTACATAAATTCTTAGATAACTTCCCGGCAAGTGGTACTCGTAAATTTATGCGTGTGATCACGATGCAGTTTAGTGGTAAACAAATGCCCAAAATTAATGATGATATGATCAGAGAATTGGCCGCCGCGGCGCAAATGGATACGCCAATCAAAGCGCAGCTTACTCATCTTGTGAAGCCTACCGCAGGTGATGGTCATGATATCAATGAGCAAGCATATAAAGCTAAGATGGGTTGCCTTGACCTGCTTGCCAAAGTTAAAAAGGCAGTTCGCAAGCGCGAGATCCAACCAGGTGTTCGTTTCGAGCAAACATTAGATAATGCGCTCGTTGGTAACCTTATCAACGAAGAAGAGTATGCAAAACTGGTTGATTACAATCGCAAGCGTGAAAAAGCAATCCGAGTGGATGAGTTTGACTTCGATTTAAACTTGTTAGATGAACAAAGTGCGAAAGAAACAGTCAAGCAAGCCGTGAATGAGTAAGTTAAACAAATAACTTTTTTGTAAAAGTAAAAGCCCTTAACCAATTGGTTAAGGGCTTTTTCATGTTGGGTAAAGATAATAACACCAGCTATAATTATCAAGCACTGTAAAACGGTTTGCTTATTATACCAATTTTTTGTTAATACTTGCTCAATTTGAAGGAGCATATCTGACGTTAACAGCGTTAAAATTTTTTATTTAGAACAACTAAATAGCAAAATTTTTGCCTTGTCTATATGGATGTAGATACCTTGGCGGTAACAGGATGCGGTAGCGGAGTTATCGACAAGATTATCTCGTCTCAAAATAGATCACTTAATTAAGCAAATTGGTATTCGTAATAGTAAGTAAGGGGTTGTACTGTGTTTAAGTAACCTGAGTTATACAATAAAGAAGTTTGGCTATTTATTGAACGGCTCTCAGGTTAAATAACAAAAAGGTGTAACACAGTGAAAATAAGTATTCCGAACGATGTAATTTCTGCGCCTATGTCAACACAGCAAGAGCAACAATTATGGAGCGGTTGTGGTGATATGTTATTTATCAATCATGATGCTGGGAAGCTTGCAATTAAGCGCACTAAAGTGCCTAGTGACATTGCACATCGGCGAATTGAACAATCTTCAGTAGCGCTTGCGCGTAAAGCTAAGTCTTATCAAGTAGAACGTCACTTTTACAAGCATCATGCATGCGAGTTACTCTCACCCTGTAATACGCCGAGTTATTTAGGTGAAGGGGTAAGTGAAGGGATGGACTACATCGTCTTTAGAGACTTCTCAACTCAAGGTTTTTCGCAAACCGCTAATCCATCCGAGTCACAAATATTAGCAGTGATAGGGTGGTTAGCTAAATTCCATGCTCACTTTTTACAAAGTCCTGCAGAGCATGTGTGGGAGCAAGGAAATTATTGGCACCTAGATACACGACCGGATGAGCTTGAGCGAATGCAACACAGTAGCATTAAACAAGCGGCACCTCGATTACGAGATCGTATCAAAAATAGCCATTGGCATACTTGGATCCATGGCGACGCTAAGCTTGCTAACTTTGCCTTTAATGGCGATCAAGCACTGGGATTCGATTTTCAGTATGTTGGAAAGGGTATTGGTGTATCAGACTTAATGCTGTTTATTACGTCGGTATTAGACGAAAAAGAACAGCTCCTGCATGCCGATGAGTATCTCAAATTGTATTTAGATATGTTGAGAATAGAATTATTAGGCAAAGCAGCCTCTATTGATATCGCTCAGATCCTTTCTGAGTGGGAGTCGTTGTGGCCTGTGGTGTGGGCTGACTTTTATCGCTTTCTGTTGGGTTGGAAACCGGACCATGTAAAAATCAATGATTACATGAAATTTCAAACGGAAATAGCATTACAACAGGGATAATAAATGGCCATAGCCTTATTCAGTGCGTTAAATTGGGCTGTATTTGATTTTTTACGAAAAAGGCTAGCAAGTCATTATTCAGCCGCACAAATGTCGGTGATATTTAGTCTGCTAGTCTTACCTGCATACGTAGGCTATTGGTTGGTTTTTGACAAACAGCTCCCAAGTTCTGCTTATCTAGCGCCTGCGATAGCTAGCGGAATGTTGGCTGCAATTGGTAGCGTAAACTTTATTCAGGCGCTTGCGCTTGGGCGAATGGCGGTTATCCTGCCTCTGTTATCTATCACTCCAGCACTTGCAGGTGTGTTTGCTTGGTTGCTACTTGGAGAACCTTTAACCACGCTGCAGTCAATGCTAATCGCTGCGATTGTTCTCGCTTCATTTTTATTGCAAGGAGGCAGATTCTCTTTTCAAGAGCCAGGTGCAAAACAAGTTGCAATCACCTCTTTTTGCTGGGGGCTTTGCATCGTGTTCGATAAACAGGCTTTGCAATACAGCTCGCTCTCTTTTCATGCTGGGTTTCTAACCTTTATGGTATTTTTTGTTAATCTAATCTTGTTACGACCACAGTTTAAAAATCAAAATTTCCGCGCACATTGGTTGCTCTGGACTATTTCTGCAGTGGTATTCGCTGTCGCTGTTATCTTCCAAATGCAGGCGTTAACCGAAATTCAGCCGGGGCTTGTTGAAGGATTGAAAAGAGCCATTGGCATAATCAGCGCGAGTATGCTTGGGATGTGGTTTTTTAAAGAGACAATTTCAACAAAAGAATGGCTTATGATCTCTGTTATTCTGTGTTGTAGTGCAATGTTAGCATTAAACAGTGGCGCTTAAGCGCCACTTAAAATGACTAATTGGTATTACTTACATTGCGCGACTTTAGTCCAAACGTTTGAATAGATCTCTGGGCTTGCGCCTTGTGACCAGTACGTAGCACGGTATTCAAAGCCTTTGAATGAAACCCGGTCGCCCGTATTGTAGAACTTAGTTGCATTCCATTCTTGGATACCATTGCAGCCAGCTGGTGCATCACTAACGGTAACTGCTAGAGTCTTAGAAGCAGTTCTGTTATTTGAAGCTGTCACAGTGAGTGTCACTTGGTATGTACCAGCACTTGCGTAGGTGTGTGATGGGTTAGTTTGTGAGCTTGTTGCACCGTCACCAAATTCCCACTGATAACTACCTGCTGTTGATTGGTTGTTAAATGTCGCAGTGAGGCCGGACACGCTGAAGTTAAAGTTTGCATTGACTGCACCTGAAGTATCACAACCATTATTTGTTAGATAATCAACCGCCGCTTTTGCTTGCACAATACCATAGCCGTAAGAAGTATCACGACCTGCTTGGCCTTTGTCTTTTGCTGTTGTATTCAACACTTGGCGAATTTGCTGAGCTGTACATTGCGGGAAGTGGCTCCACACTAGTGCTGCGACACCAGAGACATGCGGTGTTGCCATTGAAGTCCCACTAATACTGCGATACGCGCCATTATTCCAGGTTGAGTTTACACCAACACCCGGGCCTGCAATTTCTACTTGGCTGTTGTATTGAGAGAAAGAGGCTTTTGACTCAGAACTGTCTACTGCTGCCACGGATACAACTGCATTATACGATGCTGGGTAGCTCAACGAGCTATTACCCGCGTTGCCTGCGGCTGCGATATGTAGCATGCCACGCTGATAACTCTGCTCAAATGCGCTTCGTTCTGCCGTAGAGCTGCCGCTGCCACCTAAACTCATGCTGGTTACATTGGCGCCAGCCTGCTCACACTGCTCAATTGCTTTAATGAGATCGGAACCGTATGCCCAGCGGCCTTGGTCATTAAACACTTTAACAATATGAAGACCTAGTTGCCCTGATGGATTCACCCCGACCACACCTGTGCCATTACCACCTAAAGCGGCGATTGTGCCGGCAACGTGTGTTCCGTGGCCGTTACCATCGTTACTCCACACACCTGTATCGTAGTTACCGTAGCCATCATTACCTGTAATGCCTGTGCTAGGTAAATCTTGGTGACCTAGCGTATAACCTGTATCCATAATACAGACTTTACGGTTGCCGCTGTAGCCGTCAGATACTTGGTTAGCCTGCACCATATTAATGCCATAAGGTGTGGTTTCAGCGAGTAAATCAATTGCCGAAGTTTTTACACTTGGCAAATAGCGTTTAGGGTCAACTTCTACGTGTGCAATATTACCGCTTGCTTGTAGTTGTTGCATTTGCGTAGAAGAAACTTCGGCGACATATGCATTAATGCTTGGCAATGTGTTGACTGCAGCAGTACCCAAGGTGGAGTAGGCAGCTTCAGACAAAGCCTGCGCTTTAAACTGCGCCGTTTCCGCTTGATTTAAGCGCACTGGCAGAACATTTGGTGTTGCGCTGTCTTTTAACGTGACAATAACGCGCTGTGTATCTGCGTGAGCAACTGAAAGGCTTGCACAAACGCAAGCGCTAAGGGTCGAAAGCTTAAGAAGTTTTACTACTGTATTACTGTTTTTCATATTTCACCTGTTTTACATGTTGTTTACGTTTGTTACTAAAACAGGTGTTGACATCGCTGTCAATGCGTAAAGATTAGACAGGTGTAAATTGCATTATCTTTCTGGGTTTTGTTTATTGCATTAATTAATCGTTCTTAAATTCTCAATTCTTCACATTATTATTGTGGTTATTTTTATTAAGTGAGTGAGTTAGTTCTGTAATGGTAAATTGCGCTGGATCGTTAATGTAACGTAAAAAGTCCAGGTGTTCAGGAAAGTTTCCATGTATGGCATGATACAAAGGTAAGTGAGCGTCATCCAGCGATTCGAAAATAGACAAGGTCACGCTGTCTATTGGTGTAAAGTCTCTATGATATTGTGCTAGTCGAGCTAAAGTATAGGCCCCAAGCAACACATGCCCTCCGATCGAAACATCTAACTTTGGCGCAATACCTTCATCCCAATTAATCCCACCTATGACGATCTTACGGCTTAACTCTTTAGCAGCGAGTAACGCGCCATAAGCAATAGGATCATTAGCAGCCCAAACGGTTGTAATTGCGGGATCTCGCTGTAACCACGCTTTAGTGAGACGATAAGCTTCATTCTGAGACCATTGACAATTTGCCTCTGCGATTAATTCTAGCTTTGTATGGTGCTCAAGATAAGCGCGCATGCCTTTTTGTCTGTCTAATGCCGCAGTCGTCGCCACGTCTCCTAGCAAAGCTAATACATGTTGCGATGGATTGGAGGACCTAAGTGCTTTTCGCGCAAGTTGATGCATTAATTTAAAACCGGCTTGGAAATTGTCTGGCTCAATGGTGCCAATAATTTGGTGTCCTGACTTTAACAGAGCTACTTCCTCTGTTTTAGTCGGTCCGTTGAGCAAGAAAATAATCTTGATTTTGGTGGCTTTGGTGTTTAACAAATAGGGAACGACACTCGACTTTTCGTTAACCAGCACAAGGTAATCAGCATCACTTTTCAAGGCTTGCTCTACGAGCGATTTCATCAAAATATGGTTGCGCTGCGCATAACTGATTTTGAGGGAAATATTCATGTTATTAGCTGCCGCAGTCATCACGTTGCTGACGTTATACCAAAAGTCTCCAGTAGGGTTTTTTGTTGCAAAACCGGGGTTTACAAATTGAACGTTGAATCGTTGTGCAGATAGCACGGCCATCGGCGATAAAAATAAAAAGATGAACAACAATTTTCGGATCATAAGTCTCTACATTTTTGATATTCAAAAAGTGTGCTGCTAAATACGCTACAAGTATAGTTTACGCTAGAATCGTTGCGCTATCTGCCTGTTTTTTGAATGCTATTCGGAACCTGCATATTTTTCATAGCATTGAATTTAGCTCATGCGTTAATTGCTTTATACTAGCGCGCAAAGAGTAAGGGGACTTTGATGAGAAAAATCGTATTTATATTCGTGTTGTTGTTTTCGATGTCTGGGGTTGCGCATGAGTCAAGCGAATTGAATAAAACTATGAAGGAAATGGGTCATATCTATAAGCAGGCTATGAAAGCGCAATCTGCTCAAGAAATGCAGGCGCACTTAACCGAGCTGACTACACTCGTTAATGAAAGTAAGCAATTTCAGTTTAAGCAAGAGGTGTCTGCCGAGTCAGTTGAGGGCTTGAATAAAGTACTCGAAACCATTACTAAGGCGAGCCATGAAATTGACTCGGGAAGAGTCGAGAAAGCCCGTGAAATGCTATTAAAAATTGATGAGCTGAGAAAGCAATACCACAAACTACACGAGCCACCGGGCTTTTGGGAGTTACTATTTGGTAGTTAACCTGAGATTCGAATAGTTAACTTATCCTATCGCTGTGGTTATTCCTTGTTCTATCACAGCGGCTCTGCTTATCGGTCTTGGCTTTAGTTGAATATGGCAAAAAGACTAGCGAGTCGTGGCTTGACCTTTCAAGCTTGCTAGTTCTTTATAAGATCTAAAAGCGGTGAAATAGCGATATTCTTTTCTGCACTTATTAGAAATTACATAAAAACCTGCTCAAAAGAAGTTGCATTATAAATTGGAACGATCCAGTATATTTGTTTTTAATCTGGGAAATTTTGATGAAAACCTCCTCAATAGCTAGTCTAATTTTACTTTCATTTTGTGGCTCCTCATTAGCGAATGCCAATGTGCTCTACGATATCACCGAACGCGATGTATTCTCTGTAACGAGCGACGTAAAGGAGCAAATCCAAGGTGAGGGGATAGAGCAACTAGTTGATAGATCGCTAAAAAGCAAATTCTTATCTAAGCAATCTAGCGCTGAGATTGTATTTGATTTGAAAGACGTAAAAGCGCTTAGACAGTATCGTCTCACTTCAGCCCAAGATGCCCCGGCGCGAGATCCAAAGCATTGGACTGTAGCCGTATCTAAAGATGGTAAGGTGTGGCAAGAGGCTGATAAACGCAACGATATCGTATTTTCAAGACGGGGTGAAACGCTCGCTTTCGACCTCTCTAAAACAACGGATGCGAGGTACGTGCGCTTTACTGTAGCACAAGAAGGTAAAACGCAATGGGGCGACCGCTTTTTGCAAATCGCTGATCTGGCGCTCTATGCGCAAACAAACTTACCACTGGCAAACTTTGCTGCAGATAAAAAGGTTGCCAAGCTTAATGAGCCAATTTCTCTGCAGTCGATATCTGAAAACTCACCAACAGCACTAAATTGGAAGGTTGAGGGTAAAGCGATGCTGCCAACCACAAAAAGTGTTGAAGTAGTTTATGACAAGCCTGGTAACTACGATGTTACTCTAGCCACTAAAAATGCGCATGGTTCGGACCTAAAAACCCGTGCGAACTATTTAAAAATATACGATCCAATTCAACCATGGAAAGGCTTTGAGCCGCCAAAGGTCAAAGTAGTTATTGAAGATACTGAGTCGGCGGGGTCGAAACGCCTGCAAGCGCTATTTCCTGATATAGCCACTACGGTGGATGACGTAACTCGCCAATTGGCCCCTAGGTTGTACAAACACTTTGCAGAGCTGCCAGAGTTTGAGCAAGTTACATTTAGGCTAAAGTGGATGGACACAATAGCGTATCGTTCTGGAGACGAAACAAATATGGAAATCGTGTTTAGTTCAAAGTACATCACCGAAAAACTCGCTGCGCAGCCAGATGAGCAAGTGGAATACGAACTCCTTGGTGTGCTCTGGCACGAACTTACACATGGATATCAGCTATTTCCAAAAGAGAGAAGTTATTCTGAGCCCGATGTACATGCATTTATTGAAGGAATGGCGGATCTCATTCGAATTCAAGCGGGATACCATAAAACCCGTTCACCTAAGCCGTCGGATTCTTGGATTGGTGGATACACAAATACAGGGTTTTTTCTTGCGTGGCTCGCTGAGTCTTATCCAGATTTTACCTATCGTTTTAATCAAACTGCGGTAGAAATAGAAGATTGGTCATTTGAAGATGCAATAAAATCAGTTACTGGAGAGCCTCTTGATAAGCTCTGGTCTCGCTATCAAAGTGAGCTAACTGCCAAGAAATTGCAGTGAACTAGCAAAAACTAGATGATTACAACTTGTCATCACTATGCTGTAAATGTACATAATTTGTTGACAGGTTTGTTTTATTGCTCATAATTGGAACGTTCCCTTTTTGATTTCTGCCTGAAGCTTTGTTGGTTTTGCTAAGGGAGAAATGAAATTTTAATAAAAATTGGAACGTTCCTTTAAATTGTGGGGGTCTTATGACAACAATAATATATAAACATAGCCTGATCGCTGCTGCTGTCCTAGCAGCGGTAGCAACTAACTCAGTAACAGCCGCAACAGAAGAACAAGCAGAAGAAATAGAACGCGTTGAGGTGACAGGATCTCGTATCAAGCGTATCGCCATTGAAGGTGTTACCAATGTCCAAAGTCTCTCTTCCGCTGATATGGTCAGAAGTGGCTTTAACACAGTGTATGATGCACTGAGTAGTATTTCAGCCGCCAGTGGTGCCGTCCTCGGTGAAGTGGAAACTGGCTCCTATACACCTGGCGCCAAAGAGTTAAACCTATTAGGCGTTGGACCTGAATACACACTAATTCTCGTTAATGGTAAGCGCTTGGCTTATTACCCAATGCCGTACGGTGGCCAAACCAATTTTGTTAATCTCGATATGTTGCCAACGGCGATGGTTGAGCGCATCGATATTCAATCCGGCGGAGGCTCTGCAATCTACGGTTCAGATGCGATGGCTGGGGTAGTCAATATTATCACCAAGAAAGGTATGGACGAGCATGTCGTTGAAGCATTCTATGGCCAGGATACTTATGGTACGGGTGATAAAAAAGGCTTGTCGTTTGTTGGTGGTTTTGAGCAAGACGACTTTACGTTTGACTACTCGCTAGAATATAAAACGGAAGAGGCGCTAACTGGTGCCGACAGACCTTTTCATGACAGCGTTTGGGATAATCCAGATCCAACAAACAAGCGAGAGCTCAATCGTTCAATTACCGTATGGGCTGAGAATACCGAGTTCAAAAATCAATATTCAGCGCAGTACTGTAATACAGATGATAATCCACACCCGACTGCGGTTCAGCACTTTATTAGCCGCAATGATTACGGCCTAAGCTGTGGGTGGGATGAAACTGGCAACAATTTATTACGTAACCAAGTTGAAACCATGAGTTTGTATATCAACTCGGTGTACAGTATCAACGACGAACACAGTTTTTTTGTTAACGGATTTTATATCGATCAAGAAAAGAAAGGGGCACGAAACCCATTCTTCTTTGCTCATGCAGAGTCAATTCACGGATCTATGTTTTGGGATCCTGATATAAAAAATAAAGCTGGTGGGTACGGCGCTCCAGTTAAGTATATGTGGCGGATAGTGAATGATTCAGAATATACAAATGATGGCTTAGGTCGGGTATACGATGATAAATCTTATTCATTTAGTTTTGGTCTTGAAGGGGAGATAGCGGATTACTATTACTCCGTTGGCTTCAGCCGTTCACAATACGACTTCTCTGATAGGTACTTGCATCACACGGTTGAAGGAAATAACTGGCTAAAAGGCCCTAAGTTGGGAGAGGTTGATGGCATGCCAATCTACCGCCCAAATTACCAAGCTTTTTTTGCACCTCTGACCCAAGACAATATGTATAACATGGCTGATTGGGCAACCTACGATGGCTTATCGTTCAATGAAACCCTAACCGCAGATCTGTCCGGGGATTTATTTGAATTGCCAGCAGGATTTGTGTCTTTTGCCGCATATATTGAGCTGATGAAAGAAGGGACGAGAGCGACGCCCGATAGCAGAATACTAAATAAAGAGTTTGTTGGTCTGACTGGCGTTATCACCGATGGTGAGCGTAACCGTTATGCTGCGGCGACAGAATTTATGATCCCTATTACTGAACAGATCTCTAGTGAAATTGCGCTGCGTTATGACCACTATGATGATATTTCTGATGTTGGTGGAGCATTCACTTATCAAGTTGGTTTTAAATACTCACCCACTGACGCGTTGATGCTAAGAAGTGCATATGGAACAACGTTCCGTGGTCCCAGCATGAGCTCGGTATATCAAGGGTTTGCTGGTAACTTTGGACGAGGCTCGGACAGAGTGATTGCAGATGCTTGCCTACGTTTTCAAACCACAGGGGATCCCGCTCAATATAATGCTGATGCATTAACTATCAGCTGTGCAGACTTAGACACAACAAATAGCAATGAGCCAAAGCTAGATGCTGATTTTGAGACAATCTCGGCAGGCGATCCAACTTTAAAAGAAGAGTCAGGTCATTCATTAACGTTCGGTCTTGTGTATGAGTACTCCCCTGAGCTGTCATTCAATGTTGATGTTTATGACATTGTCCTAAAGGACAAAATTACTAGACTTGGGTCTGGCGAAATTCTCGATAATGTCTGGAAGTGTGAAAACGGCCTAATTGATTCGTCTTCTGCTAAATGCGCCAATATGCAAGACAGAGTACAGCGTTTTGACCAAGATGGTCTGGCAACCGACTGGTTAGGGAACACGAAAAAAGGATTACCGTACACCGCAGCCATTATCAGAGAAGGTTATATAAATGCCGCAGAAAGGCAGCATGGCGGCGTCAATTTTGGTGTGAAAGGCACGTTTGAGTCAGAGCTTGGCGAGTTTATTTATAAGCTGGATTACAGCCATGTTTTAAAGAAAAAAGAAAAGCTCCGTCCCGAAGATCCGCTTGAAGATGTGTTAGACAGTCAAGATAACTATAACTTCAAAGATATGGCATCGTTTAACCTGACTTGGCAGTTGGAAAAGACCGCAATTTCATGGCAGGTAAATTATAAAGGAAAAAATTGGAACGGTGCTGATTTTGGTCAAAGAGAAAAGTTACCTGCATGGATAAAGCATAACCTAACCATTGGTCATTATATCAATGACAATACGCGAGTGATGTTTACGGTACAAAACTTATTAAATGCGATGCCGCCTCAGGACGACTCGTTTAGAAGTTACCCATTTTATAAAGCGGGTAATTACGACACGAACGGGCGTGAGTTCTTACTAAAAGTTAACTACCAATTTTAATAATAAAGGGTAACGAAATGAGAAAATTAATGCTATCAGCGGTGGCAATGGCCGTCGCTGCGACACTAATAGGCTGTAATGATGGGTCTGAATTTGTTGAACGTGATAAGCCAGAGCAAACTCAATCATCCGGGCAGCCAGACTCTGGCGCACTGCGTAATATCACCTCAGATACTGGGGTTGAGATTGAGGCTATTTTAGCGGATGGTGTACAAGCCTCGCCCGCAGGTGAAAGTGTCGACAAACTTATCGACGCTAACACGAGTACAAAATTCCTGGCTTTTGCGTCAAACGTCACTGTAGTGTTTAAAGCCGCTACAGAGATTGAACTTAGAGAATATAGCTTTACGTCAGCAAACGATGAAGCGAACCGAGATCCAAAACAGTGGGTAGTATATGGCTCAAATGATAAATCAGATTGGATTGAGCTGGACTCAAGAGCGGGAGAAATATTCTCTGCTCGAGGACTGACTCGCAATTTTGAATTGGCCGAAAGCGGCGAAAAGTATCGCTACTTCAAATTTGATTTAGTACATGGTGGTACAGATAGCTATGGTGCTGATATTACGCAACTAGCGGAACTCGAAATCAAAACGGTATCGGATATTCCTATCGTCGCATTTAATGCGACAAACACGACTCCAGAAGTCTCTGAGTATATTGTTTTTAGAGATGAGTCGTTAGTTAACCCGACTAGCTGGCAGTGGACGTTTGAAGGTGGTATTCCTGCGACAAGTACAGAGCAAAGCCCATTGGTTAAGTTTGAAGCTTTAGGGCCAAAAACCATTACACTGGTTGCGAGTAACGACAAAGGGGAAGCGACATTAGTTCAGCAAGACTTTATCCGTGTGTGGGATCCAGCCTCGCCATGGGCTGGGTTTCCAGAGCCTGTAATCGAAGTGAAAAAGGAACTACCAGAGCACCCAGGACAGCTGGCGCTTGAACGTGCGGTACCAGACCTAAATGCCCTTATTCATGAGATTTCTTTGAAGATTGCCAAGCGCTTATTTAATAATGTAACCGAAATCAACGTTTTTGAGCACGTTACTTTTATTACCGGAGACTTTGATGCGCCGGCTTCAAAGGCCGGTGAAGGCAAATTTATGGAGCTTAGGTTTGATGTTAAGCACATCGCCAACCTAGAGGGTCTTGGAGATGAGGCTATCCGTAACGAAGTTATTGGCGTGCTGTGGCATGAGCTGACCCATGGTTACAACAACGTTCCGGCTGAAGGAGAATATCGTCCAGGCACGGATTATCACACCTATCTTGAAGCGCTAGCTAACTTTATTCGAATAGATGCTGGTTACTTAGAGCATAGACGCGGTGGAGTTCGCTGGATGGAACACTACAATGTTGATGCTTACGATCAAACAGCATTCTTCTTTGAGTGGGTAGAAAAAAGTCACCGTAACACGGATTTTATTCGTAAGTTTAATGCGGCAGCAAAAACGCTTGATGCGTGGAGTTTAGACACCGCTTTTAAATCTATATTTGGTGAACAACGTGGGATTGATACGGTATTTGAAGAGTATCAAGTCTACCTTGCAAGCGTCGGTAAGTTACCACCAGTACCACTTGGCTATCAGAACTTTGCACCCACTAGCACTCAGGTAACAACAAACGGTACTGCACTTGTGCCTTTTAATGAGGGAGCAGATAAGCTTAATGATAGAAATATTATCTCTAAATTTAATGTGGTGTTGGAAGCCCCCGCTTGGCTTGCACAATATGCGCCTGACTTGTTGCCGATAAAACAGGTTGATAAGGCCCAGGTTAACTATGTGTTTGACAGCGCTAAAACAGCAAAATACTACTCATTAGCGACAGCGGGAGACAACCCTCATCGCTTTCCTAATGCGTGGCAGCTACAGGGCTCAAATGACGGTACGAATTGGATTACGCTAGATACTCAACAGTTCAACGAACTACCTAATACGATGGAATACCATAGCTTTGCTATCGAGAGTCCAAATGCGTATACCCAGTATCGTTTGGAACTTGAGCATACCCGTGAAGGCGGTGGAATTGGCGGCGCTAGCGGAAGGCTAATTCAACTAGGCGAATTCTCATTGTGGGAAGCAAAAGACTAGCCTTTTAGTTTAAAGGTGGGCAATGCCCACCTTTAAAACGTACTTATTTTGACCTTTAACGTTTCTTCTTCTTTTTACCTTGAACCGCTTTAAATCGCGGATTAGATTTACAAATTACGTAAACCCGACCGCGTCTTTTTACGACTTGGCACCCCGGTCTATTTTTAGCGCTTTTGAGTGAGCTCAGTACTTTCATCTGGTTTATCCTTTTTTAGTCGCAAGGTTCTTAAAGCGACGGTTAAATTGTGCAACTCGACCATCACTTGCCACCAACTTCTGTTTACCAGTGTAGAAAGGGTGAGATGCACTAGAGACGTCAATTGGGAAGTAAGGGTAAGTCTTACCATCTAGTTCAACGGTTCTGTCTGATTTAATGGTTGAACCAACAATAAAGTACTTATCAACCGATGTATCATGGAAGGCAACAAGTTGATAATCAGGGTGGATATTGGGTTTCACGACAACGACTCCTAAATAATGTGTTGTTATATTGTATCAATATAAATCAAATAAAAACTATTCTCAACAACTAATTTGTCATTGCCGCTATTTAGTGCGATACGCCTAATTTGTCGACGCATGCGGAACTAAACTGAATGCATCTTGAGCAGTTGATTAAAAGGGGCTTACTTTCCTTAAAATTGCCTGATATAACTAGTTCTAGATAGTTTCTCAAGTAGTCATATTGGTGTTGACACCTAACCGGAATAGTAGCGAATAGACTTTTTTGGAATATAGCTATCGATGTAAGCCTGTTGGTTTGATAGATATGAGATAAAAGAGTGAGATCCAATTGAGGCTGGCTTAACGGTTAATAACCTTCACTAAATGAGAGAGGTCTAGCAAATAATTAAAACCTAGTACGTTCGCGAAAGTACTTTGTTCGCTAACGCAATACAGATATAGAGCATTTATTATGGATAAACATGCTGAGTTAGATAACTCAATTTTGGCTAAGCTTCACAGCAGCGATGACAGCGCGTTACAGCAAGAATTAGACACACTCTCTTGCACACATAGTGACATAGTGACACTACTGGCACAGTATCAAACGCTCAGTGAGCAAGATGATGAACTGTTCGATGCTTGGTACGACAGCTTATGTAAAGATCAGTTAAAGGTCTTAAAAGCATTTGAGATAATTCGTGCGCACATAGAACAGCAAATATAAATACGCATAGATTGTCTGGCGAAACGGTTGTGCGCCAGACTGCAGATTATTTGATTGATAAGTCGTACTTACTAATCAATTGGTCAATGTATCGAGTGCGTAGCGATTCTGTTTGCTCAGCTTGAGTATTGGCTGCCAATGCTTTGTTTAGTAGCTTCATGGCGCTGTGTACTTGAATACGTTGCTCTGGGGCAATGCTGCTGGCGGTTCTTGCTTCTGTAATGTCGTCGATAATCGCGCGGCCTAGGTCAATATAAAGTGCTTCCTCTACGAGACCATTTTGGCTGATCACCCCATACTTGCCACATAAAAACTGTTGCCAAACTTGCTGTACATGCTCTGTAAGGTCATCACTAAAGCTTGGATCTTCGGTGTAAAAGCCTTTTTCAATACATTTCGTAAGTGCTTCACAGTAACGCTGTTGAAATAACTCAAATGCACTACTTGATTGATCTACTTTATGTTTAAGTAAAAGTTGCCCCCAATTGAGTAGGCCTCGGGCATAAAAATCAGTATATTCTTCACATTCGTACAGGCCAAAGTACGAACTACACTTAATTTGATTTTGAATACTATAACTCGGATTTGGGAATAGGCTCATTTGTTGCCATTCTAAGAGCTGTTCTTCAGGTATCTTTAAGCTGCTGCTCAGCTCCAAAGTGGTATAAAAGTGCGTATTTAGAAAATGTGTCAGTCCCATAAAATTAAACTGGATAAATATACAGTGATTTTGATTTTGCTGGATCTTTACGCAAATAACAAGCACTAAAGTTAAATTTCGTTAGATTTAACCGATTTACTCAGGTTTATGGGTCGGATCTCAGTCAGATTTATGGTAAAAATGGCTGTCAACTGGAAGAGTAATAGAAAGACCATGCATCAGATCCAATCAATAAAAAAAGCAAGCTTAATTACCGCTATTAAAACCCCTTACACAATGGCGGGTGAAATTGACTTAGATACTTACGACAAGCTAGTCGAAGCGCAAATCGCCGGCGGTGTCGATGGTATTGTTGTCGGTGGCACCACAGGTGAAGGCCAACTGATGAATTGGGAAGAGCACTTAATGCTCATTGCCCATTCTGCGAATAAGTTTGGCGATAAACTGCTGATTGTTGGTAACACTGGCAGCAATAACACCAGAGAAGCAAAAAAAGCGACTGAATATGGGTTTGCATCAGGTATGCACTGTGCACTACAAATAAATCCGTATTATGGCAAAACCTCAATTACGGGTGTGAAGGCTCACCTGAAAGAAGTCTTGGAAATCGGTCCTGGCTTTATTTACAACGTGCCTGGCAGAACGGGACAAGACATTACGCCTGATATCATTGAGCCGCTGGCCAGCCACAAGCATTTTGTTGGTATGAAAGAATGTGCGGGTGATGAGCGTATCGCACACTATGAAGCGAAAGGCATTGCGTGTTGGTCAGGTAACGATGATCAAGCCCACGATAGCCGTCATAACAGCCAATCTCATGGCGTTATTTCTGTTGCTTCAAACATCATTCCGGGCTTATTCAGGCAATTGATGGACACGCATAACCAAGCGCTTAACCAGTCTTTGCAACCGTTAATGAACTGGCTCTTTTGCGAACCAAATCCAATTGCTATCAATTCAGCTTTGATTATGACTGGCGCAGTCAAACCGGTATTTAGATTGCCTTATGTGCCACTGTCGCCAGCACAGCAAAAAGAGGGGATTGAACTCCTTTCTCAGTTAAAAGAAAGTGACTTTGTTGGCTCGACACCAAAATTAATTGACGAAACCTTGCTTAAGTTTTGTTAAAAGTCGGTTTGTCATTTATAATCTGCGACCGTTTTTGACTCGGTCGTAGGTTATTATGGCAACGTTTTCTTCATTTAGTTTCGCACAGCCTCTTTTAGATGCGCTGCAAGACATCAATTTTCATACATTAACGCCAATTCAACAGGCGGCTATCCCAGCTGTCCGTCAAGGTAGTGATGTGCTCGCAACAGCGCAAACTGGAACAGGGAAAACCGCAGCTTTTGCATTACCTATCATCCAAAAATTGCTTGAGGCTGAAGCACAGTCGACGCCAAGAGCGTTGATTTTGGCGCCAACGCGTGAGCTTGCCGAGCAAATTGCCAACAACTGTGCGACATTTGCTAAGTACACAGACTTAAAAGTGCAGGCACTGTTTGGCGGAGTTAACGCCAATGGCCAGGCTGAGCGCTTAAAGCAGGGCGTGGATATTTTAGTGGCAACCCCTGGACGCTTGTTAGATCATATCCGCCTAGGTAATGTCACGTTAAGTAACGTTAAACACTTAGTGTTAGATGAAGCTGACCGCATGTTAGATATGGGCTTTATCACCGACATGCAAAAAATCATTGAGCTGGTGGATAAGCAAAAGCAGCTATTGTTGTTTTCTGCAACTTTCCCGTCGGCAATGAAGCAGTTCGCGAAACAAGTGTTGGAACACCCTAAGTTAATCCAAGCGACGCCAGAAAATAGTACAGCCGACACGGTTCGCCACGTTGTTTATCCAGTTAAAGAAGAACGTAAGCGCGAGTTACTATCTGAGCTGATCGGGACCAAAAACTGGCAACAAGTGCTGGTGTTCGTCAATATGAAAGAAACCGCGGACAAGCTAGTTGAAGAGTTAAAGCTTGATGGCATAGATGCAAATGTATGTCATGGCGACAAAACTCAAGGCGCTCGTCGTCGCGCTTTAAGAGAGTTCACCGAAGGCAAAGTACGCGTTATGGTTGCAACCGAAGTCGCAGCTCGCGGATTGGATATCGTTGGCCTGCCACGCGTGGTTAACTACGATGTGCCTTATCTTGCCGAAGATTATGTTCACCGCATCGGAAGAACTGGTCGTGCAGGTCAGTTTGGTTATGCGATCACCTTTGTAAGCCGCGAAGAAGAATCTGATCTTATTCATATTGAGCAGTTAATCGAGCAGCAAATTTCACGCTATTATCTGCCGGGCTACGAAGTAGCAAACCGTGAAAGACTGGTTGAGACTATCCAGAAGAAACCCGCGCATCAACGTCGTAAGGCGCGGGTGAATAAGCCTTCGAATCAAGCAAGTGCAGAAGCGAGATTAAAAAACCGCTCTCGTATTGCAAATGTACGTAAGCAGCAAAAGAAGAAGTAAAATTGTTTTTTTGCTTTATTTACAACGCCAGCTAGCACGCTGGCGTTGTTGTTTTTAGCCAATGTGGCGTACAATAGCGAAAAATAATTATAAAAATACGGCTTGTGCTTCAGTCATTTCACATTGTTCCAGTTAATGTAATCCAACTCGTCTCTCTTGGGGCTTATCTCCTCGCAATGTTAATTTTTGCCAATCAACCACGCGCAAGAATGCTCGTCATCTATTTGTTATGTCAATGTGTGCTGATGACAACCAATTTTGCTGAAGAAGCGTTAGGGGCTAGAAGCTATTTACTTATCACGCCTGTATTTACCCTAGCTACTGGGCCTTTAGTCTATTTTCTGTTTAAAAATCTACTGCATGCTAATCGGGATAAGCAAGAGCGAAGATTAGTACATTTCTTACCTGTTTTGCTGGTGCTTCCATTTACTGAATACACCCAGCTTGTGATTGCGTTTGGCACTGCCAGTCAGTTGATTTATTTTGCTTTTACGGTGCAACTTGTTGGCTTTTACCAGCAAGCATCCGCGGAGATCAGAGCGGACGTCAACACGTGCGATTTACAATGGATAAGAACAACGGTTGTCTTGTTTGTGATCTTTGCTCTGGTGGATTTGGTTAGACTCAATATGCAAACATACAACGACACCAGCACTAAAGCACTCTGGTATTTTATTGACTTAGTTTGGTTACTTGCAATTAATCTTTACCTAGTTGTCAAAGTACACAATCAACCACACCTCGAAGATTCTATAACGCAAGCCCAAGAAATAACGTTCAATGAGGTGGACAAACAGTCAGAAGATCCAACCGAGATATTCAATGCAATTCATAACACGATTATGCAGCACTATTTATATCGACAGCCACGCCTGACTATTCACGACGTTGCTGAGGTTATTGGACTTGGGGTAAAGGATATCTCTTGGGCCATCAATACTTGTGGTGGTTACAACTTTAATGAGTATATCAATAGCCTGCGGGTCGATGAGGTAAAACAGCAACTACAGTGCGAAAAGCAAACAACGCCCAACTTGTTAGCGCTCGCAATGAATGCTGGGTTTAACTCAAAATCCTCGTTTAACAGTGTTTTTAAAAAGCAAACGGGTTACACTCCAAGTCAATTTTCAAAATTAATATAAATATATTAAACAATTACTTAGATTTAATTTCGAGTGTTTTTTAAAAGTCGTAGAAGTACAAAATCCTGATATTGCACGCCATAGAAAGTTGTTATAGGTAATCTGGAGTTAAATCGATAACAAGGATAAAGATGATGTATTCAAGTTTTCTCACTCATGTGGCCACTTGCCTGACTTTTAGTAGTTTGCTTATCGCGCAGCCTGCAAAGGCTGAACCTATTCGGGCGCTGACCTCAACGAGCGAACAAGCGCATGTTGCACAGCAGCTAAATGTTAAATCCCCGGTGGATTACCTAAATACACGGATCAACGCACTAGCGCTGGTACGTAGCAAAAATTGGCAGCAGGCGTTACCACAACTGCAAAAGCTCACTAAGTCGTATCAAGATGACGGAGACACTTGGTATCTATTGGGATTAACGCAAATACAATTAGGGCATTATGAGCAAGCTATCATTGCGCTGAAAAAGGCGTTGTCACTGGGTGTAAACCTAACCAATATTCCTACCGGTTCGCGCCCCTCGAATGACATTATGATAAAAATTGCAGGCGCGTATGCCGCACAGGGGAAAGTAGATGAAGCTAATGAGTGGCTGAGTAAGTCTTTGTCAGCGCGGTACGACGAACGCAGTAGCTTAGCAAATAAAAGTTTTTTCGACTCCATTAAAAATAATATGCAATTTCAGCGTCTTACAGGTAACCATAAAGACACTTCGCTCACTCGGGAACAGCAGTGGAATGCGGATTTAGATTTCTTACTCTCAGAAATTAAGCGGTTGCATGTTAACGAGCAGGCAAGTAACAACTCGGATTTAATTACGTTAGCAAATAATTTGCGCTCAGATATACCCAAGTTAACTGATCAGCAAATTGTCTTCGGTATGATGCAAATGATAGGCAGGCTTGGTAACGGGCATAACTTTATCGTACCAACCTTCGGAGAAAAAGGGAATTTCACTCGTTTGCCAGTGCAGTTTTATGCCTTTACCGATGGCCTTTACATTGTTGATGCTGAAGCTGAGTTTAGCGATTTAATCGGCCATAAAGTCACAGCCTTTGGACAAACACCAACCGCAGAAGCAATGGCGAAAGTTGCCGAAATTAATCCGCGAGATAATGAAATGCAGCAGCTTTGGCTTGCGCCTTATTATCTCGCCATGCCCGAAGTACTCGCAGGACTAGAGTTAAGCGATGCGTCAAATGAGGTGCCTATCACGGTAGAAAATGCACAGAGCGCGCAAAAGACCATTCGCCTTAGAGGTCGAACATTTGAATTTCGCGGCTTTCCGACTTTGCCGGATAATCATCAAAAAAGCCCACAATATCTGCAAAACGTCACTAAACCTTATTGGTACGAAGTGGATAAAAGCAATGGGATTTTGTACGTACAGTTTAATGCCGTTGCACAGATGAAAACGCAGTCGTTAGCGCAATTTAGTGCGGAGTTAATAGAGAAAATAAAACACGGTGAAGTAAGCCACTTGGTGCTGGATTTACGACACAATAGTGGTGGCAATGGCTCCATCTTACCACCATTACTAAAGGCACTTATTTATTTTGAAGCGGCAAAGCCAGCAGGCAAGTTATTTGTAGTGATGGGACGTAATACCTTTTCAGCAGCGCAAAACCTCTTAACCAATATCGATAGTTTTACCAATGCAATCTTGGTTGGAGAACCAAGTGGCTCTCGGCCAAATCATATTGGTGAAGCTGGAAGGTTCCGTTTACCGTTCAGTGGGGTGTTTGGGCTCGTTTCGTCGCAGTTTCATCAAACTTCTCGCGCAGAAGACCACCGTATTTGGATTGCACCACATATGCCGGTATTGCCAGACTCTACGAGCTACTTCAATGGTGTAGATCCCGCCATGAAAGCCATTTATAGTGTATTGGATAAAAACGTCGATGGTTTAGTTAAGTAACCATCGCGTAAGTGAACGCTTTTTAGGCCAAATAATAAAAGGAAGTGGCAGAAATGGTAACTGCAGCAGCGTTATTGTTGTTTTCTTCGTGATTGCCGCCTTGCTGTATTTCTCCGTTTAAGTGTATGCGCTGACTATCTAAAAAGTAAGCTAGCAACAAGAGGGACATGGGGTGCTATCAATTCCTGAACCATTATGCTAGCTTTGTTAGTGAAATCAACTAAATGGAATAATAATAATGAGAATTGGTAAGGCAGTTCAGTGCTTGTTTGCTGTGACTTTAGCGGCTTTCTTTTCGGTAGCTGCGATGGCAGAGTCCGAAGAAAAGACAAAGCAAGAATATGAGCAACAAACAAAAACCTTGATGTCAAAAGTACTTGATGAAAAGAGAACTTTTACAATTCAACTACCCAAAAATTATCACACCAACTCCAATAAAAAATACCCTGTGATTTATCGCCTTGATGGTAAAGGCAACCTTCCGTTGATGACCGCTGTACTTGAGCGTTTGCAAGGAGCAAACGTTTCTGCCGCACCTGAAGTTATTATTGTTGCAATCGAAAATACAGACAGGTTAAGAGATCTTTATCCAACTAAGAATAAAGAGCCTGCAGGACCTATGGATATTGGCGGCGGGGCACCTAAGTTTTTAGAGTTTATCGAGACTGAACTTATTCCTTATGTCAACCAGACCTATCGCACTCATGATTTTAAAGTTATTGCAGGTGCTTCTGCAGCGGGTACTTTTGCTCTTTATGCTTTGCAGGCAAAGCCCGAGCTATTCCAAGCGCACATTGCTTATAGTCCAGCGGTATGGTGGAACTTTGGCGCGACAGCAAAGAGTACTAAAGCGTTTATTTCCAAAACGAAGCAGTTAGATAACTTTCTATATATCACAATTGGTGAGGAAGGCGGCGTGATGCGCGAAAGATACGACGATATGGCGAGCTTTCTAGCAGCAAATCAACCACATGATTTGCGCTTTTTCAGTGAGGCCTACAACAATGTTCCTCATGGACTTGTGTCTGCAGCTGGTATTTTTAGCGCGTATCAAAAGCTGTTTTTGCCAACCCGAATGCCTGCGCGTGCTTATACTGGTGAATTGAGCTCTATTACTAAGTATTATCAACAACTGTCTGCTCAATATGGCGAGGCTTTTGAGCCACAGGAAGCCGTGATCAGAGAGCTTGGCTATTACCACGTAAGCATGGGTAATGTGAAAGAAGCAATTAAGTTGTTTAAGTTTGGCGTTTCACGCTATCCAAATAATGCAGATGCCTACAACGGCTTAGCATATGGCTATGAAACCGACAAACAATACCAAGCATCTTTAGAGCAAGTAAACAAAGCGCTGGCATTGTCATCAAAGGGTGATGGTGGCTACGATGTCTTTGTTGCTCGTAAAGAGCGGCTAACTAAATTACTTGGTGAGTGATAATCAAAATGCGTAAATAGGCCACTTAGGTAATCCATGTGGTCTATTTTTTGAGTATTTATTACCACTTAAAAATAGTGGCGAATACGCTTTATTTTTTCGCCGCTAAACTCAAACAGTGTCATAAGCTTTTGCTTATTTTCTTTTTCATCCGTGTTACCTTGCTGATCAACGCAAGGATGCAAATACTCAACGGTCACCGCATTAAGTCCTTCAATGATGTTTGTGACTTCGATATCGCATTTTCCGTATTGGCCTAGATAGCTGAGTAAGCCTTTTTTGTATTCTTCTTTTGATAATACGGCATTAAAGCGAGGGTGCTCGAATGAGGCGTCTGGCGTCAAAAGCGTAAGTAGGTGGGTAACATCAGACTCTTTTGAATATTGGTGTTCAACGGCTTTTTGTGCCTCGAAGTAAGCGCTAACCTTGTTGCTCAGTGCTTCTGCGGAGCAAAGACTTGAAACCAGCATGAGTGGCAGCAGTGCATATCGAACTTTCATTATGATTTTCCTTAATTTATTGTTTTTTACTCTGTATTAAATGCAACGTTTCTACCGGGAAATGCAAGTTTAGAAAATGGCCATACCGTTTTTAACCAATGAGTAATTGTTTGATAGAGTAGGTTATCCAATGTGATATCTTCTGCTCCTATCCAAAGATAGACATCACAATCAAAATCTGAAGATTGCGGCGGATCGATATAGACACAACCAATATACTTTTCACTGTGTCTGGTGTAAACCGCATAAGCAAATGCCGTTCGCGACATAAATTCTTCCTTGTGGGTGGCTAAACTCGCAATGTTTTCCTCAACAGTCATAGAAGCTTTCGGCCAGTCTGAATTCGGACCAAATATGCCTTGCAAACGTGCTTGATTAGCCATCACCAGCTCATAATCTACTATCGCAATTTGCTCATTGAGCACGGTAAAAGAAAAATGCGATGTGCTAACCCTTGTTGGTGGCATAAAAGAGTCAGGAATAAAGGGCTGAGCTTGTTTTTGTTGATTGGTCACTGTCACCAGTACTCTCTGACAAGGGAAACTTTTTCATAGAAACATACATTTTATTATTGTTTGCAATAGGTTAGCACTCGGTTGTAATTTATACAATGACAAAAATTGTAAGCTCAGCAGGCGCTAAGAGCCCAGCTTTGCATTTCTGTCACTCGACTAATACAGCGAGCGAAAGCAAATGCCAGTTGCTCACCTTGGTAGATTTGCTCAATCGGCGCATCTGCCAAAAAAATAACCAGTACTTTGGCTTCGTAACATTCATCGATAAGCGCAATCAGGCGTCTGGCCTCATCATCACCAATTCTAGTTTGTGTTGTATCACTTGGGCGGATATAGCCTTCCTCTGTCCCTTGTGCTACATCTTTGTTTTCAGGGGTGACACCCAGTAGCGGTAACTCTGAGATGAAAATACAGCTAAATTGCTCTGCAAGCTCAATATAGTCATTGATTGCGCGAGGGCTTGAGCAGATCTCCATAAAATCAAAACATGCTACACTTTCATTTGCGCCAAGCACGTTAATTAGACGATGATTAATTTCAAGGATGCCCGGTTTGAATATGCCACCTACATTAGTAAAGGCGTTCCAAAACGCTTGTTTATCGTTGACGAAGTAGTGGTTTGCCGTTGTACCTTTGCTAAATCGATGGTCCGTCTCACCACATACAGATATGACATCGCAGTGACTTATAAGCAGCGCAATTGTTGGCTCAAAACGGTCTCTATGTAGTCCATCTTTGTATAACTCGGTTGGGTGGCAATTGGAGGTTGCAACTAAGGTCACGCCATCTTCAAAAAGGGCTTCAAACAATCTCGCCATAATAATGGCATCGCCAATATCGGTGACAAAAAATTCATCAAAACACAATAACGATGTTTGCTCTGCCCAATTTTGGGCGATGCGCTTTAAAGGATCTCTCACACCTTGAATTTGATTGAGCTCTTTATGCACCTGTTGCATAAAGTGATGAAAGTGTAGGCGAGTTTTGTCTGTGACGTCAGTGAATTCATAAAACCAATCCATCAGCATTGTCTTGCCACGCCCGACAGGGCCATAGAAATAGATGCCTTTATTCGAGTGACCACTAGCGAGTGAACGAGAAAGGGCATCTAAAGCTGAAATTGCAGCTTGCTGCGCTGCATCAGGAGTAAGATTTCCACATTCAATTTGTGCTTGGTAATGGCTAGAGATTGACATAGACACCGCAAATAGGAATAGTTAATCCGAATAATATCATAAAGCTATAACTCATGGATGCACTAACAAGATTAAAACAAGCAGTAGACGCCTATTACCCGCTTTCTCAAGACACCTGGTCCGCTATTGCTGCGATCACCAGCATCAAACTACTTGCGAAAGATGAGTGGCTTTACAAAGAAGGAGAGTATCTGACTACTTTTGCATTTTTACATCAAGGGTTAGTTAGATTAGTAAACACCAATGCTGCTGGGCAGGAATACAATAAGCGTTTTTTTGTGGCGGGGGAGTTCCCTGGTGTGATGCATGCTCTACATCGCCAAGAGCCCGCCAATCAAGGGATCCAAGCGCTTGAAACATCACAGGTAGTCCTAATCAATTTCAAGCAGTTTAGAGCACTATTAATGGATAATCCGGAATTAATGCGATTTCAAATACTGTATCTTGAAAAGAACTGGTTGTTAGAAAAGGATAAGCGAGAGCTTTATATGGTGCAGTTAGATGCCACGGAGCGCTATCTCGCATTTTTAAAAGAGCAGCCAGAACTAGCTGAGCGTGTACCACAATACCATTTAGCGTCCCATCTTGGGATCACTCCTACACAGTTAAGCCGAATAAGAAAATCGCTAAAAAATTCAGGTTCGTTTACATAGGTAAATGAGCCAAGCTCTTCACCTTGTTAAAGTTGTCTCAACACATAATGGAGAGCAACTTATGCACACTACGCAACTAGAATCGTTATTGAATTGGCGTTACGCCGTCCGCAAATTTTCTGAGCAAACCATTGCTCAGGACAAAGTAGATAAGTTAATCGAACTGACGGGGTTGAGTGCTTCAGCATTTGGCTTACAGCCTTATAAGATTATTCAAATATCCAAGCTATCGATGAAAAAAGCATTGCTACCGCATTCGTATGGGCAACAAAAAGTGCTTGATAATAGCCATCTATTAGTTTTTGCTGCGGATATGTCACCTTTAGATAGCCAAGTAGAGCGCTACATTCAAGACTTTAAGGCGAATCGAAACCTTGATGAGCTTGTCTATGCGCAGATGGAATTGGGTATGAAAGACGCGCTACACACCATGGACTTTGAGTCTCAATATAGCTGGTGTTCTGAGCAGGCTCACTTGGCCCTCGGTACATTACTACTGGTAGCCGCCAGTATGGAAATTGATGTTTGCCCAATGACCGGTATCGATAAGGTTGCCTACGATGACATCTTGGGTCTGTCATCCTTAAATTTACGCACGGTATTAATTGCGCCAATTGGCATTCGTGACAGCACGGATGTGAACGCGAATACAAGCAAAGTAAGGAAATCGAGAGACTTGCTGCATATTGAGGTGTGACGATGATTTTTGCCATATTAGCCGTTTTTGCAGGTGGTGCAATTGCGGTGCAGGCAAGCATGAATGCACAACTTGGCGGTTTATTAAAAAGTCCGATATTGGCTGCTGGAGTAGCGTTTACCGTTAGCGCATTCTATGCCTTTATTGCCTTTCGGGTATCTGATAACGTGCTGCCAGCAACCTCAGAGCTAAAAGCCGTGCCTTGGTACTTGTGGTGTTTAGGTGGGGTGCTAAGTGCAACTGGGGTGGGATTATGTTATTTCTTAATTCCTAAAATGGGTATAGGTAATCTAATGGCTTATTACTTGTGTGGTCAAATGGTGGTAGCTATGGTGATCGGTCAGCTTGGTCTCTTTGGCGTACCTTATACGCCTATTAACCTGCAAAAAGTCGTGGGCGTGATTGCTGTGCTGACCGGTATTGTACTTATTAACGTTAATCGTTGAGGCTAAAGCTCAGCCATTTCTAAGGCTTTGCTAATAGCTGGTGTTGCCGCAATTTGGCGATAATAACGGCGTAAATTCTTAAGCGAAGGCGTTTTTTCTAAAAATGTCTTCGCACGCTCACAAAGCATAAATAAATAGCTGTCGCACAGCGTAAATTGATTTGCAAACAGGTAATGATTGTCTGCAAGTAAGGTATCAATAATTCCAAATCCTTCTTCTAGTCGACCTTGCTGCGAGCGAATAAGGTCGTCATACATCAAAGCACTTTGGGTGTGTCGCTCGGGGTAGGTGTACATCAATAAGTCGCTGTGAATAGAAGCGCTCATAAAATGCATCCATTGCAGGCACTGTAATTTTAGTTTTAGCTCAGTTGGGATAAGCTGCTTGTCGATGTGCTTTTCAGCAAGGTACTGAGAAATTGCAGCGCTTTCAAATAAGGTAAAGTCGTCGTCAACGAGGGCTGGTACTTGTCCGGCAGGGCTTAGTTTTAAGTATTGTGCACTACGGTTGGCGTTTTTTTTGATATCCACCAGTTCAAGTTGATAAGGCTCACCAATGAGTTCTAATAAAATATGAGGCGCAAGGCTCGCACTTTGTGGATAGTAAAAGAGTGTATACATAATTCACCTAATGTTAGGTCACGTGTATCACTCAGGAACAGGGCATAAAATAACAGTGATCACGTGAAGTTAGTTTAATACCAATGTAATAATTGCAATGTTATTGGTATCCAAAATCGGCTCCTTCTTCGCTGTCTCCTATTCAACCTTAGGTGAGGGTTGAGGTTTTCACAAATAAAAATGCCAGCAAATGCTGGCATTTAGATAATTTTAAAGTATTAGCTACGGATTGTAGTAGATAGGAGAGTTAGGTCCAACTGGTAGACCAAAGCCAAATACCCACACGTAGAATAGTGCTACCCAACCTATAAAGAAGAACATGCTGTACGGCAACATAGTTGCTACTAATGTACCTATACCCATGTCTTTTTTGTATTTCGTCGCAACCGCTAATATCAAACCAAAGTAGCTCATCATGGGAGTGATAAGGTTAGTAACTGAATCTCCAATACGGTACGCTGCTTGAATGGTTTCCGGCGCATAGCCGATAAGCATAAGCATTGGAACGAATATCGGTGCCGTGACAGCCCATTGAGCTGATGATGAACCAAGGCTTAGGTTAACTAGTGCACACATGAAAATAAACAGTACGAATACTTCTGGGCCAGTTAGGTTTAGCGCCTGCAATAGTGCTGCGCCATTTATTGCAAGGATTGTACCTAGGTTTGTCCACTTAAAGAATGCAACAAACTGAGCGGCAAAGAATACCAACACGATATACATGCCCATAGAGCTCATGCTTTTACTCATTGCATCAATAATATCGCGGTCATTTTTCATGGTGCCAACCACACGGCCGTACACAAAACCCGGGATAGCAAAGGTTACGAAGATAAATACCACGATCCCTTTTAAAAATGGTGAACCCGCCACTTCGCCTGTTTCAGGATGACGTAAAATACCATCTTCAGGTACTATGGTTAATGCAAGCAGAATGCTCACTACGAGTAGCGATAAACCAGCCCATCTAAGGCCAGACTTTTCTTTTGCAGAAAGCTTCTCGATATTGTTTTCACTTAAATCAACGCTGGCTTCTTTAGGGTCGTATTTCCCTAAACGTGGCTCTACGATTTTCTCAGTGACTAAGGTTCCCACGATGGCAATTAGGAATACTGAAATCATCATGAAGTACCAGTTCGCTTCAGGTCCTACTTGGTAAGTTGGGTCTATCATCTGTGCTGCGGGAGTGGTAATACCAGCTAATAGCGGATCGATTGTGCCAAGCAATAGGTTTGCGCTGTAGCCACCAGATACGCCAGCAAATGCAGCGGCTAAACCGGCAAGCGGATGTCTACCAAGGCTATGGAAAATCATTGCGGCAAGCGGAATAAGTACAACGTAGCCAAGTTCTGATGCGGTGTTAGACAAGATAGCAGCAAATACAACCATGAACGTAACAAGGCGTTTTGAAGCGCCCATCACCATGCCGCGCATTGCAGCTGATAGCATGCCTGAGTGTTCTGCAACACTAACCCCTAGTAATGCAACAAGTACGGTGCCAAGTGGTGCAAAGCCAGTAAAGTTAGTCACAAGACCAGTCACAATGCGTTGCAAACCCTCTGCACTCATTAAGCTTACGACTTCAATGACACCGTCGGGGTCGCGACCTGCGGAGCCTTCTGGGCGAGGATCGATGGCAGATAGCCCCATCCAATCGGCAATACCACTAAATAACACGATGGCGATACAAAACATTGCAAACAAAGTAATAGGGTGGGGAAGCATATTCCCTAAGAACTCAACAGTTGCCAAGAAGCGATTGAATAATCCCCCTTTTTGCCCCTGTTGGTCCTGACTATCAGCTTGCGTCTCTACAGCATTTGACATAGCTAAATTCTCAGTTCCAAAAAAATGGCGCAACCTTAGCATTTTTTTTACATGAGGTCATGCTTAAGCGGCTATTTGTCCTCTTTCTGGGTTGAAAGGCGGAACATTGTGCAAAAACGGATCAGTTAGAATAGCTTAAGCTGATCTTTATCAGGACTTGCTTGTTTTTTGCGTTCACGACTTGAGCGACGCCTTGAAACGTGAGTGTGAAGCACTCTGCCTGTTTCATCTTTATCTAGATGTTGCTTATAAAATGCGGAGATTTTTTCACGGGCAATTTTTGCTGCGTCATCGGGTAATATGGCTGGGCGTTGATATTGGTCTTCTTTTAAGCCGGTATAAAACCAAGGTGTATGTAAGTAATGCGTTGGAATGTGATTAAGCTCAGGAATGTAGCGGCGAATAAATTGGCCTTCTGGATCATATTTTAGCCCCTGCGTTATGGGGTTATAGATGCGAAACGGATTTATCCCAGTAGTGCCTGACTGCATTTGTACCTGAGGATAGTGGATCCCAGGTTCATAATCTATAAATAGAGTGGCAAGTCTTGCTGCTGGTTGTTTCCAATCAAGCCATAGATGATAGCTTGAAAACGCCATCAACATTGCGCGCATGCGAAAGTTTATCCAGCCTGTGGCGATCAGCATTCGCATACAGGCATCAATAAAGGGGACGCCCGTGTTGCCGTGAGCCCAAAGTTCATAACGTTGCGTATTAAATTCACTCGCACGCATATCAATTAAGGATGCATGCACAGCGCGCTCAGCATAAAGCGGTTCTGATTCGAGCTTTTGCACAAAGTGGCTATGCCAGTAAAGCCGTGATAAAAAACCGCTCTTATTGCGTTTTGAGTCAACATTTAATTCAAGAGTTTGTTGTAACACATCCCTGAGGCTTAGCACGCCATAGGCCAAATACGGACTGAGTCTGGAGCTACTGGTTACGGCTTTTACCGGGCTTGAGATACCAAATAAATAGTTGTCTATCCTATGATTAAAAAAGCTATTCAAGGTTTGCTGCGCGGCTTTGAGTCCACCTAATTGTGGCTTTGGGGCTGAGTTGCTGTCATTCCCAGGGTAGTCATTTAAAAGTGCAATACCACTATGCTGTTGCAGCAGTGGATTGATTTTTGAAGGCGTTGGTAGGCAGTCGCTTTGCAGCCAGTCTTCGGCTTGCTGTTGCCACTTATCACGATTAATTTTTCCCCTAAATACGGCTTGTTGGCGATATTCTTCATACGATACGTGTCGTTCTTTGCACCAGGCAATAACACGCAAATCGCGCTCAAATGTCCATGTATTCCCCGTTTCTTGATGGCAATAAAGGGTTGCGATCGCGATGTGTTGATGGATCTTTTCAAGTATTTCAATGATATCGCCCTGGCGAATTGTCAGCGTGCCACCTAAAAGCTGTAGCTGCTCTGCAAGGCTTAGCAGCGACTCTTTTACAAATTGAAATTGTCTTTCGCTGGTATCGGGGAGCTGCCAGTATTCAGGTTCGATAACATACAATATCAGGGTTGGTCTGCCATTATTACACGCTTCGTAAAGTGGTCTATGGTCGGACACTCTTAAGTCACGTTTGAGCCAAACGAGGTTAATCATCTAACACACCCTTAAACAATAAAGGGTAGCGGCGTAGGCGTTTGCCGATGTAGTCGTCGGCGAGGATCTGCTGGCAAATTCGCTCTACATCATCGTCCACCGCAAACACCCAATCAAAGCGCTCAATGGCGAGCAAAAAGCCACGTTTTAAAAAGCGTTGCTGGCGAAATTCATCGCAGTTCTGTTTGATTCTATCGAGTTTATTTGGATTTTCCCTGAGCGCTTCGACTACCTTATTTACATATGCGCGGGTTTGTTTGCTTTCAGGGTGGGGACGTCTAACGCGACGTCCTCGGTTGGTATTTGGATATAAGCTACTCATTCGCCTCTTTAAAAATGTAATCTAGCTTCTTAATAAAATCGTCTTTGTGCTTATCTTGTTCATAATCCAAGTGATAAGTATTATGAAACCCAGAGCGCAGTAACACGCCACTGCCTTGCAGGTATATGGTGTAACCATCTGGATCTGAATAGGCCACTATGCCCTCATAGCGTTTACCTTCTTCGGTTACTTCACCGTGCTTTTGAATATGCTCGAACACCGTTAATAAGAACTTGCTATCTAATTCATTTTTCATTGTTCACCTCGATACTTGGAATACGCTTTCACTGTGATAGCCGATCACTTAACTAACGCTGAAATTGCCTTAAATTGCTCATTCTTGGCCGATTTTAGCCACTGAAATAAAATAGACTCTAAAGCCAAAAAGCGTGCGCCATCTGCCTGCATCTGCATTAGCGCCCAATCTGTGTGTTTTGGATTACGTGAGCAAATACCATCGGCAACTATCACAACGTTGAAATTGTCCGCAAGTAGGTCATTGACGGTTTGTTGTACACAGATATGACTTTCGAGGCCAACCACGACGATGGTGTCGCGTTTATATTCTTGAATAGCTTGCTTGCAAGATTCAACGTGGTAGGCACTAAACGCGGTTTTTTCGATAACCGGGAGATTAAATTCAAGTAAACTCGGTGCTGTATGGCCAAGCCCTTTGGGATATTGCTCAAAAATCAGTGCAGGAACAGACAAATGTTCTGCAGCTTGTAGCAGGGTGGTTACTTGGCGCTCGATATCGCCAAATACCTCAATATGAGGACGAAATTTTTCTTGAATATCGATCACCAAGATCATGCTGTCCGAAGGTATCAAATTCATCATCTTCTCCTTAGAGATTACGTTGCAAGGGAAGCTCGCGTGCTTCGCTATTACGTTATTTATTCGTTACAATGGTATACCCACTTAAAAAGTAAACGGTTTTGGCGTGAAAGTACATTTTCTTGGCACTTCTTCAGGTAGCCCATCTAAGCAACGTAATATGTCGGCAGCGGCAGTAAGCTTTGAAAATACCAAAGCCTGGGTACTAATTGACTGCGCTGAAGCGATCCAGCATGCGCTGCTGCACAGTGAGTTAACCCTATATCATCTCGAAGCGATTTGTATTACCCACCTTCATGGGGATCATTGCTATGGATTACCCGGACTCATTTCATCCATGGCGTTAAACTCTCGCAAAGCGCCGCTAAAATTAATTGCGCCGAGGGCCGTTATTCAGTTTGTGCAAAGCTGTTTTACACTGACAGAGGTGAGGCTAAGTTTTGACTTAATCACCATCGCCCTTGAAGAAATAAACGATAAGCTACAGCTTGAATGTTGCGATATCGAAACCATAGCGCTACAACACAGAGTGCCCAGTGTTGGCTATAAGCTCACGGAAAAATGTATTCCTCGCAAGTTAAAAATAGATAAACTTCAGCAAGATGGCATTGCGTCTGGTGGACACTACAACTTGTTGCAAAAGGGCCAAGATGTGGAATACCAAGGCCGACTTTTAACCTCGGATGACTACAGTTTTTATAGTTGGCAACCTCGAGTTGCAATAATTTGTGGTGATAACGAAAAGCCCGGCTTGCTATCGCAGATGATAAAAGGGGTCGATTTGCTTGTTCATGAAGCTACCTTTACCGCTGCAGATCTTCATAAAGTGGGCTTTCATACAGGGCATAGCGATGCTAAGCGCATCGCTCAATTTGCACAATTACATCAAGTGCCCATGCTCGCGCTCACTCATTTTAGCGTGCGCTATCATGGCGAGGGCATGCTGCAGCCTCTTATTGAAGAGGCCAAGTTGCACTTTAGCAATGCACTCATCATCGCAGAGGATGGTCTGATTGTAGACATTCCAAAGCAAAAGCAAGTTGAGTGCGCAACCGCTTAGCTCTGGGATTGCTCGCAAAACCAACGCCAATCGGCTACGACTTGCTCGCCGTAATGACTGGCCGATTTGACCAATTCATCGATGAGACTAGGCAAAATGGCTACGGCATCCTCTTGAAATTGTAAGGATCGTCTATCTGCTCGCATATGTGAAAGGGCAAGGGCTTCACCGCATGCTTCTGCATATTGGCTAAAGCCCGACTTAGTCGCTGCACGCTTACCAATGGTGATGTCTTCTGGGTCTATACCAACGCGAGCATGATGGCGCGAACGCACCAGCCAATGGCTGCCTTGCCACAGTGCATTATCTAAAATGAGATCGGTACGGCGCTGCATTTTTCTTTGACTGTTGACGGTTAAGTGTGCGGGATCTAAGCGATTTTCTGGGCTTAAATTTGCAAAGTAAGCAAGAGGCGAAGCGAGTTGCTGTTGTTTTACCTCCACAATGTGACATAGCGGCAAAATATCTTTAGTGGGCTTTTGTACGTTTGGGCCAACCAACAAATAATATCTGCTAAGATGCAATGAGCCTGTGCCTTGGTCGATACGCTCAACACAATCTAAAATTTCGTCATCAACATAGGGCGCGAAGTGATGAATAAGATTTTCTTTTAAATCGGGATCAAGTTGCTTAAACTTCAGTTTGTCTTCGCGAAAACGTAGCGGTTTAATGCTGAGGTCGATTTCCTTTGCGAGCGTGCTTTTTATCGTAAATGCGGCGCCACCCGCCATTCTTTGCAACCCTTTTTGCCATCGTTTATGCAGTATATGATTATTATCAAACTCGGTTAAGCCTGTGTTGCTATCGACCTTATGCTCCAGCGACAACTGACAGGCTTTTAGGTAGCTGTGTAAAAAGTCCAATTGTGCTTGGGCAACCAGCTCTTTACTGACCAAAGGTTTACTTCGGTCTTTAATATCCTGTGCTTGCTCTTGAATACGCCCACCTTCTAGTTGGGTAAGCGGTAAACTCACTAAAAAGCGAAACAGGTCCCATACAGCGTGTCCGACGCAGGCATCATCGAAGTCATTAGGTTCAAAAATTAAGGTGTCGCCGTGGCTGCCTTCTTCACTATGAAAGCCAAAATTGCCCGTATGACAATCGCCCATTACGTAGGTGAGTGGCAGGCTGGTGGCCGCTTCAGGTAACTGCAGTTGTTGCTCCAGTAAGTCCTTATACATAAGCGCGGCACTACCACGGAAGAACCGAAATGGACTGAGTCTCATTTTGTCGAATTTACTGCACTCATTGCTTACGTGAATGCCTTCACGCTCATTAAAGTAAGATGCAAGATAGTCGTGACGATTCATGGATTAGTCCTCCCTTTGAACAATACCCAATTGAGATTTTGCCAGTTTTACAACGGCTTTATCGATAGGTGGGGGACTAATATCAACCCCCTTGCTTAACGCTTCGACAATGGTTTTCATCACTTGTACGCGGGCATACCATTTATGTTCCGCGAGGATCAAATGCCAATCCGCTAAATTTGTATCGGTTTTAGCAAACATATCATCAATTGCTTGCTCATAATCTTGTCGCTTTTGGCGGTTGCGAATATCTTCTTCCGTTAGTTTCCAGCGCTTATACGGATTATTTAAACGCTCTGTAAAGCGCTTGAGCTGTTCATCTTCGCTAATGTGTAAAAATAGCTTAACAATGCGGACGTTATCATCTGTTAGCAGACGCTCAAATTCGTTGATTTCTTGATAGGCACGACGCCACTCGTGCTCACTAGCAAACGCTTCAATCCGTTCTACCAACACTCGGCCGTAATATGAACGGTCAAAAATAGTCATAGTACCCCGAGGAGGTAACTTTGTTTGAAACCGATACAGGTAATGCCGGCCTTGTTCCTCAGGCGTTGGTTTTGCGATTGGGTAGACCTTAACGCCGCGCGGATCGAGCTTTTCTGTCATGCGGCGAATCGCGCCTCCTTTACCAGCCGCATCCCAGCCTTCAAACACTAAAATAGCGCGCTTCCCTTGGTGAAAATAGGCTTGTTGCACATGTAATAGTTGGGTTTGCCAGTATTTTAACTCGCTTTTGTAGTGTTTTTTTGAATCAATAGCGGGATGTGTCATGGGAGGCTTAACACTTAGCCCGCGATTTAGCGCTTTTATTTTTGATACATAACTGGTCATGCTAACTCCTTTAATCGCCTTTGGTTAAGTTGGCCCTGTTGCTTTTCAACGCGAAAATATTACCGCACCAACTAACTTTTGAGCGTGTTAGAGTAACCTAGAGTAAACTCTACAGGGTCTTTTTGACAATGATATGTCATACTACTTTGTCTTAATAATTGCTCAATTTGAGGGAGCTAATCAGGCGCTAACGGCGTTAAAAATTTCTCATCATTTAGAACAGGTAAATAGCAAAATTCTTCCTTGATTGAATAACTAACTCCATCAGTATAAAATCTACCCCGAATAATATCTCGCGCTCATTGATGAGTAGCAAATTGCATTGATGAGGAACAACCGGAATAAACAAGGAAGGATTGGCATGAAGCCTTTTGAAAACAGGCCTGCGCTCATGCAAGACGCACAGCAAGGTACATTCGATGATTCACTTTTTCAGTCAGATTCAGATGTAAAAAATTCGGCACAACCAACCAGATTGCCGATGGTTAAAGTGCCCAACATCATTCTTAAAGCACTTAACCCCCATCACACTGACTATATTCGTATTGACCCAAAAGAAGCTCGTTACTGGCATGGTGGACTTCATCACCATGACGATAGACAACTACTTGTTATTTCAAATAACCAAGTACAACGTCTCAAAACGGTTTCTCAAGGCAATATAAAGGAGATCTTTGCGTTTATTAAAAAGTCAGCGTTTGAGGCTAAAGAGGGAAGTCAGTTCGGTTCTGGTGGCAGTAAAGCTTTCTCAGGTGGAGATGTCGGTTCAATTAACCATAATGGGAGTAGTCAAGGTAACAATAACACTGCTAATAGAAAAACACCCACTAAGCTAGAAAGTACAGCACAACCCATAGATACTATTGCGCCATCTGTCATTATTGGTCAACCTAATCCAAAGCAAATCGTAAAACTAGAGCAAAACCAAGCCACTAAAAGACGTTTTGCAAATCATGTATTAGGGCCGGGAGAAACTGCCGCGAGTGTTGTCGAACAGTATACTGGCACACCAAATGAAAGCCGTATATATGGCTTCAACCATCCTCAGTTTACTATAAAAAATCCTCCCAAAGCAGGTGATAAAGTCAGGGTGAATACCGGCTTTGACGTACTAGTTAAAGGACAATTTTATAACAGCAACAGCGTTAACTTAATCTGGAAAGGGCCAACGTCGGGTTCAAAGTCAGCCATATTGGAGCAAGTGAATGGCAAATATCTACCAGACAGAGGTTATGATTGGGAGTTGGCGCTACCGCTTGTGGCGGGTGAATACACATTAACCGCTGAAGCCGAAGGTGCAACGCACTCCGTGAGTTTTTCAGTTGAAGAATCCGAGGACCAACTGGAAATTATTGATTTTATATACATTCCAGAAGATAACAGCTTTATAGCGGTCACCCAGTCACTTGCCGATATTTTAGCGCAAGAAATGGAAGTACTTAACCCTCCCATGGAGCAATTAAAGCAAGCGCTGGCTGGACAACAAGACCTCTCGAAACAAGATGATAAAGTAATTGACGCAAAAAAGGCGTTAAACGAGACCCTAAAACCACTTGTTTCAGGCCCTACCGCTAATAAAATTACCGAAGTCATTGGCTTTAAAGGCCGAAAGTATACCTATGTGCGTAGTGATAAAATGGCCAACCACTTTAGACGCTATAAAATTGATACGGACATTCGAAACGGTCGTCGTTTTAGCGATGCGAATGGCAACTTAGACCGTAACAAACTGAACAAAGCGCTTAAAAATGATTTGAGCAAGCTAAAGGTCAATTTTAAATATGATAAGAAGCTCGTAGACACGTATACAACCATATGGGGCGAATGGGCTAGGGAGCTTAATAAAGATCTAAAGATAAAAAGGTTTGAAAAAAGCGACTATTTTGACGCCAGTGCAGAGGCGCGATTAATGCGCTATACCCATGGTGCAGGCATTGCTGCAAACTTTAGCCCAAAGGATGGTGTCTTTTCATTTCAAGCTGATGCCAAAGTCGATTTTGCAGTCGGTGAAGCAAAAGCTGCAATGAGTGGTTACTACCCTAATAAAAATGGGTATGAATTTAAGTTTATGATGCCGCTTAAAAATACGACCAAAGAGCGTGAGATAAACTTAGGCGCGATCCGATTAAATGCGACCATTGCCCTTTTTGGCTATGCAGGAGCGAAATTACAAGCGGCGGCAAATGTAGGCTGTACAGTAAAGCAAGGTAAAATGATGCTTGAGGGATTAACCCCTGAACAAGTAAAAGCACTTAGCCGCGCCGATCGCAAGTTTGAACCTGTAAAAGGCGAGCTCAGCGCATTTGCTGGGGTATCCGCAGGCTGTGAGTTAACTGGTGCTTTGCAGTGGGATAATCCAGAAAAATCTGGTAAATCTAGCTTTTGTGATTTAGCTAAATTAGGTGGAAAGGCAGAAGGCGCATTTGGCGCTGGTGCACATGCCGGATGTTATATTGGTTATGAAGACGGAAGGTTTATGCTTCGTGCGAAATTGGGACTTATCTGGGGCGTAGGTGCTGGCGGAGAGTTGGTCTGTGAGATAGGTGTAGATGAAATAGTCACGCTTGCCCAATTTGTTTATCACCAGCTTAAAAATAATGATTATGATTACCTAGCATTTATCCAAGAAGATGCTTTTAAAGTATTATACAAAGCAGTATCTATGCACATAGCAACAGGTGATGAGATTATAAATTTCGTAGGTTCTAGTGTTCGTCAAGTCGATACATGGTGGCGAGGAACTGTTTTAATCCATGAGCGCGCGAAAGATATGATGGATAATATTCTACAAAAGCCCGAAATGTTAAAATTTACGGTGCCTGAAGCTAAGGGAGCAATGCTAAATTTACTTGCTAATCCAAATTTAGCGAATTTAATTGACTCTGATGCCTACAGCTGGTCCGGCTTAAATGAGCGACGTGAAAATGCGATTATTATCATACTCAAGCATATTCTTTGCACAGAGGAATTAGACGAAGTATTGCAGCATATGGGAGAGGGCGGTGAAAAATGCAGCCGAGAAGAGGGATTATCTCAGCTTAATAGTATTTTAGAAGGCGCTCAGCAGCATGAATTTGATGCATGGCGACGCAAACTACCAAGTCGAGCACGCTCCGGTTCGGTTGCCGTCGCGATGCTTAATATTAGCCCATTTGTAGCACTTGCATAACAGAGTAATAGCAACCAAAGTTAGCTACTTTGGTTGCATATCTAGCGGTGTAGATTGATTTAGTACGCATCTAAACCCGATGTCCCTATAGCTAGTGTTCAGTTCATTAGACTCTTGCCGAGTATAAACATTGCTGCCACGTGGCGACTCCATGAAAGTTCCGCCTCGCATAACCTTTTTTGTGCCTTCTTTTGGTCCTTTGGGATCCTGCTCTGGGGAGTGTTGATAGTAATCCTCAGCCCACCAGTCATTAACCCATTCAATCATATTGCCACTTAAGTCATAAAATTCCAATGGGTTAGCGGGGTATGTGCCAGAAGGTTCCGCATAATCAGTATTTAGTTCATAATTCCGACCTTCTTCTATCCGCCCGTTATCTGTGGCAAAAAGAATATTCTCGCCACGGTTTCGTGCTGCAAATTCCCATTGCGCCTCTGTGGGTAAATCAAAGGGTAGCTGGGTTAACTCAGCGAGCCATAAACAATAGTTTTTTGCGCCATACCAACTTACTCCAGCAGGGAATTCAGGGGCGCGCCAAATCTCATCTCTATCCCATTCTTCCCACACGGTTTTTGGCAGGCCATTTACTGCGGTATATAAATCAAAATCGCCATAGCTTACCTCATAAGCGCCCATCGAATAGCTGGTAAGAGTCACCTTATGAGCGGGTTTATTGTCGCGGGCTATGGTCCAAGGCAAGTTATTTGGACCACCGCCATCGCCCATCATAAAGCTGCCGCCTTCAACAAACACCATTTGGGCTTTAGTGCGCTCAATCAGTACTTGCACTTGTTTGTCTTGCTCGCCAGTAAGCGCGTCTATTTGTCGGCCAAGGCCGTCACACCCGGTCATTACCACACACAGTACTGCGAGGCTGGGAACGGTTGTGTATTTATTGGTGATAATATTGCGGCGGTTAATGTTGGCAAAGTGGGAGAGTGAATGTATCCGTTTATTTTCCATATGGTGACTTTCCGTATGTTACTTATTTATCCTTAGTGCAGCTCAAGCATACCAAGCGTACAGGCGAAATCAAAATTGCCACAGCATAAAGTAAGCAGTTTGAATAAACGCTGATTTTTACGGTGATAAATGTGATGACAATGCACTAGTTAACTGATTGAACAGAAAGTGGCTTCGCTTGATTTAGAGCACAACGAAAACCAGTAACTCTATACGCTTTTTCCAATTTTTCAGATTCTTGGCGGATATATACATTACTACCGCGAGGAGATTCCAAGAACATCCCGCCACGCCTTACTTTTTTAGTTCCCGAGCTAGGCCCTTTGGGATCCAATTCTGGGGAGTGTTGATAGTAATCCTCAGCCCACCAGTCATTAACCCATTCAATCATATTGCCACTTAAATCATAAAACCCCAAGGGATTAGGGGGATATGTGCCAGAAGGTTCCGCATAATCAGTGTTTAGTTCATAATTACGACCTTCTTCTATCCACCCGTTATCTGTTGCAAACAAAATATTTTCGCCACGGTTTCGTGCTGCAAATTCCCACTGTGCCTCAGTGGGTAAATCAAAGGGGAGCTGGGTTAACTCAGCGAGCCAGAAACAATAGTTTTTTGCGCCATACCAACTCACCCCCGCAGGGAATTCAGGTGCGCGCCAAATTTCGTCTTTATCCCATTTTGTCCACATGGTTCTTGGTAGGTCGTTTACCGCGGTATATAAATCAAAATCGCCATAGCTTACCTCATAAGCGCCCATTGAATAGCTGGTAAGGGTCACCTTATGAGCGGGTTTATTATCGCGGGCTATGGTCCAAGGCAAGTTATTAGGACCTCCACCATCACCCATCATAAAGCTGCCGCCTTCAACAAACACCATTTGGGCTTTAGTGCGCTCAATAAGTGCTTGCACTTGTTTGTCTTGCTCGCCAGTAAGCGCGCCTATTTGTTGGCCAAGGTCGTCACACCCGCTTATGACCAAGCATAGTAATGTCGCTAAAGGAGTTAATATCTGGTGATCAATCTTGTCCATAAGTGTGCTATCCACAAGGTCTTTGCATACACATTTATCATAACTTGTTTAGCTGTATTGAAACATAGCCAATGTGGCAGTAAGACCAATGTATAAATATTAAAATGACAATATAACGCTTGTGATTTATATTGCTTGGGCACTACAACCCTTGAAAGAATGAATGCTGTTCAAGATGTTGGCGGCTTTTGAATTTATAAGCAAGATTATGCCCAAAAAGAGTATGCTATGAAATCTGCAGTATTGGTAATTGATGTACAGAGTCTTTTATTCGACCCAGAGCCCAAACCGTATGCAAGTGAAGAGGTGTTAAGCCAAATTAACTTAGTGACAGATTGGGCTCGAAAGCAAGGCATGCCAGTTATCTATATTCAACATGAGCAAAACGGTACTGCGATTGAGTATGGTAGTGAAGGTTGGCAATTACAATCAGTACTTCAAGTTGACGCCAATGATCAGTTCGTGCGTAAAACCACCCCAGACTCATTTTTAAACACAAACCTGTCTAACATACTTGAAGAACATGGAGCTCAACATATTTATGTTTGTGGTTATGCTACAGAGTTTTGTGTTGATACAACGAGTCGGCGAGCCGCGGGTTTGGGTTATGCAGTTACAATAGTGGCGGATGCCCATACCACACATTGCAAAAAGCACATGTCAGGTGAACAAATAAGAATACATCATAATGCCACATTGCCAAGTATCTCCAGTTTTGGAGTGAAAATATCCGCGGTGTCTACTGCCAAAATTATTGCTTTAGGTGACTGATACAGTCTAATTTTGTTGAGGGATTACCATTTCCTGTCACTGTTTTCACTTACTCGTCCTAATAACCGGCTGTTAAGGGTTATACATGTTATTACACAAGTGTGAAGCAAACCGGAAACGGTCCTCCTATAAGTTTTAATCTAAGCCTTTGAACCAAAGGACTATTCAATCCACATCCATGCAATTAAAGGCGGGGTAGTCGCGTTTTTAAATGTGATATTAATTACGATATCGTCTTGTGTGTTCTCGTATTTCGCTGCAAATATCAGCATTGGATCCTGACCTCTTCGAAGAGACGCTAACAAGGTTTTGGATTTTAAGCGGCCAAGCTGCGGCGCGATTTCATGGTATGCCCTTAAAAATCCCTCCTCAGAAACCTTTTTGGCTAAGTCGGCGGTTATTACAGATAAATATGCTTGATAGTTTCCTCTCTCATGCGCTTTCAAAGCGCTGTCGACAACAGGCATGAGAAGGTTAAGCGCCTTTTCTTCCGTTGAACCAAACGTTCCAAAATAATTCATAACTATTATCCTTGTCTAATCCTACTGATTTTTCACATACAGGTAATGAATATAAACGATAGTTTTAAGTGTCTCAAACACTGTAAAAGTCTAAGTACCTATTTCAATTGTGGGGTTAATACTTTTATACTAGGGTCTGTTGTTCTTTGCTGCTGCAAAAACAAACTTGGAAGATAAACAGGCCCTAACTTACGAGAAAGCAACGTTATTTAATAAGGAGATAGTAATGAATGCTTATAATATCGAGATATTGAAACAATCCATTGATGATAAAGCGCGCTTTGATGGTTGGGTATTTGGTTTGCCCCCCGGAATTAAAGCCAATCAATGGCCGCTTGACCCACATACCGGCTACCCGCTAAAACACAGCTTTACACTAAGATTGCCAGAGGGCTATCGCACTGATGAGAATGCATTTGCGGTTAGCTTTTTTGCAATCGCGGTTGATCACAATGATGGCGGGCCCGAATATATTGAAGGGTTAGAAGAGGCGTTATTTGCTGAGCAGTCGCCAGATGAACCGCTATTCAAACCCTTTTGGCAGGCGATGCAAACGGTTCATCCTAGCTGTAAGTTTGCAGCGGATACGCTAGATTGTTATTACGCAACGCTCCTGCTTAGTGAAGCTGAGTTTTACGGCGAGCTCTGTTCACCGCCAACTATTATTGAACGACATTTTGAAGATGATGTTTGCGTCCCTGAATGGCTAGTCGAGGGTGGGGCGAGTTGCTTTTGGAAAATGAACTATTCCCAGTACCTCAGTTTGCCAGCTGAAGAGTACCAAATATATCGCGAGCTTGGTGGAATTCCCCCAGAAGCAGTGAGTTTTAACCGTGCAATTGCGCTTGTTGCCAACCCTAGTGATCCTAATGCGGGTAAGACGCCCAGCGAATATGAAGATACAGGTTATATTGACCCGTATGAAGGCGACCCTGAGTGGTTAGAGAGTGTTTCGCCAAACCATTTAGGCGGGACGAGTTTAAACGGTCAAGGGATTCCTGATTTTCTTACACCTTACTACATCGAATTCGAAGAGATCTTAGGTGGGCATAACTTTGGCGGAGGGATAGGTATGCTTGATTTGGTAAACCGCGAGTTTGATTGGAGTTGTGGCTAATATGAACTAATACCAATTTATCTTAATACTTGCTCAATTTGAAGGAGTAAATCTGACGCTAACGACGTTAAAAATTTCTTATTTAGAACAACTAAATAGCAAAAGTTTTGCCTAGTTATCGACAAGATTTTCTCGCCTCAAAATAGCTCACTTAATTAAGCAAATTGGTATAAAAAAGCAGCCATAAAGGCTGCTTTACAATTTGGGCAGAGTGCTTAGGCAAGCACTGATTTTAAACGCGATTATCTTGCGTTAGTACTTTCAAAGATTTTGTCAGCAGAAGCTGCAACAAAACCAGTATAGATCTCGCCGTCAGGCTTGGCATAACGCAGAGCAAACTCATAGAAGCAGCTTGGAATGCTAAATTCACCGTCATTAAACTGCACGTTTTGGTGATCAGCAAGCGTTGAAGATTGTTCTAGTAACACTTCTGGAGAGCCTTTGATCTCGCCACCTGATGTGTTTAGTTCAAAACCATTGTCTTTGAGTGCTTGGTTTACAGCTTCAATTGTAGTGAAGTTCTTCAGGTAATTGATGCTTACCGTAAAGTGGTTAGCGCGGTAACCCCATGCAGACATCCATGCGGCATACTCGCTCTCAGCCAGTAGCTGTTTGTATGTCTCGTGAGAAACGCGCCAGTGGGTGCCAGAATACAGGAAGTTTTCAGCTGTTACTGCTGATTCGTCGATTTGCTCAACCATGTCTTTAACGATAGCTTGTAGTTCTTCTGAACATTTTTCAACGAGCAGCTCAGAGATAAACACCTTTGGTTTAGTTGGATCTTGGTGTTCATAGTGCTTGGCATATAGCTTTTTCGCTTCAAAGTGGTATTCGCCACACTCTGTGTAACCTACTGCTTTAAAATGTGCAGCGAGCTTTTCTAGACCTACTTTTTCAATATTAAAGGTACGCAATGCGATGTGGTCATTGATCACGTCGTCTTTTTGCGTTGAGCCGAGTAGTTCATGAACTTTAACTGCAGAAGGTGTTACTTCTAGGTAGTTGTCCCACAGGTGTTCAAATAGTGTATCTACGTTGTTGTGCATAATGGTTTCCTAATTTTTTGTCTTGGTGACAGCTTGTTAAACTTTATACCAATTGGTATCAGCACGACATTGAAATCTATAGTTTAAATGCGTTTATTAGTTCACCTTGAGTGACATCAAGCGCATTGGCTACCTCTACGGTCAGCTGAATTTTTTCTTCTGCTTCGCACAGATAAGCCTGATCGGTAAACGTGGCTTTAAACGCGTCTAATCGACCATTTGAAATAGCAAGATTAGGGAGCTTGTCAGGTAGTGAAGCGACTATTTCAACCTCACCTTTAAACGACTCTCTAACCGTTCTAATGTTGTCTAGTTTGGCTTCTACCGTTGGACCTGCGTCGAACAAGTCAACATAGCCACGGTGTTCAAACCCTTCTTTTTGTAATAAACGCAAAGCAGGCTTGGTTTTCTCGTGCACTTTACCTATCACAGCTTGTGCTTCTGGACTTAGTAGGTTTGCATAGATGGGATACTTGGGCATAAGTTCACAAATAAAAACTTTGTCCCCGAGACCGACCAAGTGATCTGCTTGCGGAAATTCAATGCTAAAAAAGTGTTCTTGCAGCCACTGCCAAAATGGCGAATGGCCATGTTCGTCACTTACACCACGCATTTCCGCAATAACGGTGTCGCTAAAGCGTTCTGCATGTTCTGCCATAAATAAGAAACGACTTCTTGAAAGAAAGCGACCAGCGAAGCCTTGACGATGACCTTCACGTAAAAATAGCGTGCAGATCTCAGAGCTTCCAGTGTAGTCGTTACACATCGACAGAATATCGACGGTATTATAGACACCCAAAGTTCTTGAGTGATGTACTGTTTTACCAAGATGATAGTGATATAAAGGCACTGACATACCGACCGCGGCTTCAATCGCAGTGGTACCTATAATTTCGCCCGTTTGTGTGTCTTCAAGAACGAATAAATAGCCTTCGTCGTATGGTTTTGATACTGACTTTGCAAAGCTTTCAACCGAGCGGTTAATTTTATTAGACAACAATTCGTCATCTACTGGTAGTGAGGTAAACCCATGGCCAGATTCAACCGCAATGGTTTTTAGCGCGTCGAAGTCAGTTTTTTGTATTGGTCTTAATACTAACATGAGAAAGAGGAGACCGAGGTCCCCAGCTCCTTAGCCGTTTACTACTGCAGCAACCGCTTGTTCAAAGCGTGCTAGACCTTCTTGGATCTCTTCATCAGTGATCACAAGGGAAGGCGTAAAACGAACTACGTTAGTACCAGCAACTAATGACATTAAACCGTGCTCTGCACTTGCTACTAGGAAGTCGCGTGCACGGCCTTCAAATTTATCATTGAGCACTGCACCAAGAAGAAGACCTTTACCGCGCACTTCAGAAAATACATTGTATTTGTCGTTAATGGCATTTAGACCATCTCTGAATAGTTGTTCTTTGGCTTTTACGCCAGCTAACACCGATTTTGTATTTACTGTGTCAAATGCAGCTTCCGCTACCGCGCAGGCTAGTGGATTACCACCATAAGTTGAGCCATGGGTGCCGACTTTAAGGTGAGCTGCAATTTCAGTGGTGGTAAGCATCGCGCCAATTGGGAAACCGCCACCTAGTGCTTTTGCGCTAGTAAGGATATCAGGTGTTACACCTAGCCCTTGATAAGCATATAGATCACCAGTTCGGCCAACACCCGTTTGTACTTCATCAAAAATAAGTAACGCGTTGTGTTTATCACATAGTTCGCGCACAGCTTGGACAAACTCAGCATTTGGAGAAATGATCCCGCCTTCACCTTGAAGCGGTTCCATCATGACTGCGCAAGTGTTGTCTGAGATTGTTTTTTCAAATGTAGCTAAATCGTTATAGTCGATATGAGTGATATCAGCAGGTTTTGGACCAAAGCCATCTGAATAGGCTGCTTGTCCACCAACCGTTACCGTGAAGAAAGTACGACCATGAAAGCCTTTGTTGAATGCGATAATTTGCGTTTTTTCTGCACCAAATTTATCCAGTGCCCAACGACGCGCAAGTTTAAGTGCCGCTTCGTTTGCTTCAGCGCCTGAGTTTGCGAAATAGACTTTTTCTGCGAATGTTGCATCAGTTAACTTTTTGGCAAGGCGAAGCGCCGGCTCGTTGGTCATCACATTTGATAAGTGCCAAATTTTTTCGCCTTGTTCTTTAAGTGCAGAGACGAGCGCAGGATGACAATGGCCTAGACAGTTTACGGCGATACCGCCTGCAAAATCGATGAACTCTTTACCTGTCTGATCCCATACGCGAGAGCCTTGGCCTTTAACTGGAATAACGGCTGACGGGTTGTAGTTTGGAACCATGACTTCATCGAATAATTCGCGATTTGCTTGCATGACGCTTTCTCCTAAATTGTTATCATTGTGCGGTATTACTGTCGAGCAGAAGCTGATTACTTGTTGTTCTGCTCACTGCCAACTTGCTATTTCTTCATTATTACGCGCTTTTGTAATAATTTGCAGTGCAATAATTCACATATTTGCTATCATTTATGTCAAATTAACATGATTAAATTGCAAAATGATTAGTTCACAAGACGAAAAGCTCATTGCACTGTTGCGTAATAACGCACGAGAGAGCATCTCTGAGTTGGCACGTAAGTTAGACCTTTCCAGAACCACAGTACAAAATCGTATCGCAAAATTAGAGCAAAATGGCGTAATTAAAGGCTATCGCGTAGAGTTCGCGGAGCAGTATATGGACGATTTAGTATCTGCACACGTTTCTATTAAGGTAAAACAAAAACTCACTACAAAGGCGAATTTAGCATTGCAGCAGTTGCCAAATGTTTCTGCGCTTTATGCCATTAGTGGGGAATATGACTTGATTGCCATTGTTGAAGCACAGAGTTTGGAGCAGTTGAGCCATCTGCTAGATGAAATCGGTAATTTAGAGGGGATTGAGCGTACCAACTCGTCGGTTATCCTAGAAACCAAATTTAAGCGATAAATAACCTTACCTAGTCTGGATAAATACTGTGGGCGTTCATCACGAACCGCCAAGCACCCACTTTTAGCATAATAGGTTGCCTAGCGTGGAAGGTGCAGTATATAGCTCTCTTTTTTCGCTTAACTATTAACAGCAGCTACCCAACTTGCTCTGGTAACCAAATGCTGGTGCCGGTGGCTGCGATGTGATTCACATTGCCATTTAACACTTTGCTACCCACATTATTTGAGCTTTCAGGCCGGCTAACTAAATACCCCTGTACACAGCTAATTCCTAAGTTTTTAACTAGCTCAAATTGTTCGGTTTGTTCAACCCCCTCGGCAACAATCTTTAATTCTAACTGCTGTCCAAGTTCGCTGATGGAATTGAGGATCTTACGGTACTTGGGGTTGCTATTGGCTTGAGTGATAAACAGTTTATCGATTTTTATCACATCAATGGGTAAATCGGCGAGGGTGCTTAGTGAGCTAAAACCTGTTCCAAAGTCGTCAATCGCGACACTTATTCCTGCATCTCGGCATTGTTGCAATTGTGAAATCGTTTCATTGCTGGCCTTGATAAGAGTGGACTCTGTGATTTCCAACATCAAAGCAGTAGCTGGTAAACCGGTTTTTTCTAGGGCAGCATTTACCCATTCAAAGACTTTTCTGTGCTTTAATTGTATTCCAGAAACATTGACCGAGATTTTTACCTTTTTCATCCCTGCATTATGCCATGCACACATTTGCCTACACGACTCAAGTAGGATCCAATCACCAAGCTCTAAAATTAAATTTGACTCTTCTGCAATTGGAATAAATTCGGCCGGTGGAATCTGCCCTTCTATCGGGTGGTTCCAACGAATAAGCGCCTCAAAATAGTCGATAGCACAATCTTCAACATGCACTATCGGTTGGAATGACAGATAAAAGCTTTGCGCAGAGATAGCGAGTCGTAACTCTTCTAAGAGGTAGTGATAACGTCGCATTTTCGACCCCATTTCGGGGGAATAAACTTTAAAAATTCCACGACCATCCGTTTTTGCTCTATACATGGCAACATCAGCCATCTGCAGTAATGAGTTTGGTGTTGCTGCACTATCTGGGTATACCGCGATGCCGATACTTGCTCCAATTTTGACAAGCTTATTGCCAAGCAAGAAATCACGCTCTATATCACTAAGAATGGACTGCGCGATTTCTGTGCACAAACTTGGATTGTTTAATTTGGGAATAAATAGCGAAAATTCATCGCCGCCGAGTCTTGAAAGGTTTTGTTCAAGGCCATGAATAGGGTGGCAATCTTCTAAACCATATTGGCGAACCACTTTTGAGAGCCGAGCAGCAACTTGGATCAGAATTTCGTCGCCAAAACTGTGGCCAAAGGAATCGTTGACCTGCTTAAAGCCGTCCAAATCAATAAATAGCAGGCCACATTTTTGTTGCGCCAACTCAGCTTGCTTTAACTTTGCCTCAATATGGTCAATATATGCATGTCTATCTATAAGCTTTGTGAGCTTGTCTTGAAAAATTTGAGACTCTGAATGGCGTTTTACGCGTGCAAGATGGCTAGACAAGTCGTGGATCGCATGGCTGAGCTTGGCAAGAGAGGACTTATGGTGCAGTGGCGCACTATCAACCTCTAAACGCATCAATATTCCTCCAACGTCCTTATTCACCTCGCTTATATCTTCATCTTGATTACGGTAGCGGCGCTCTGATTTAAAAAGATACGCAACAATCGCGAGTAAAGTTGCAATTGAAATGAGAGTGATTGGAGAAGTAAATACGGCATACCAGACTGTATTTACATCCAGATATTTGGGTATTCCGAGTGTTGACTCTACCGCAACATAAGTGTGGTTTCCGTTTGCTGCAAAGTTCAAACCGTGCAGTAGTGGGGAATACCAAGGTGATACCATTGATACTGTAAGTTGCTCATTTAACGGGGTTGTAGCGATCAGCTCAAGCACGTGGGCCTTAAAAGACAGATGCAGCAATATGACAACAAATAATGTGCCCAGAAGTAGGGTACTTGTTAGTCTTATCGCGTTTGGCATGAATAGGCTTTCCTTAGTAATTCAGTCTCTTGCATATTACGGAGTAATAGTACGCAGATGCGATCTTCATCGCAAAAAATGTAATCTGAAATTATAGTTGCTAACCTAGTTTTTTACACACTTTAGCATTCAGTTGCAAACTTCATCGTGCAAAAGTACTAAAAATTTCACTTTGCAGACTGCTTTATATGAGCGGGATCAATTATTAGTTAAATTCACTTTACATGATAACCATTCTTAACTAGCTTTCTTGTTGACTCTTAATGTGATTGGTTCAGTGATTGCAAGGAACTCATAGCAAACTGAAATCACTGCTTATCTGATTTAGATTGCGCCAAAGCGGTGCAAAATTGCACCAAATTTGTACTGTCATACAAACTCAATATTTGTTTGCTGTACTTAGGGCTGCTGATTTTTAAAGCGAACGGTGAGTTGCCAGCTAATTAAAATTTAATTTTGCAATTCAATTTCACTTAAATCTCAATATGCTCGACATAAATCGTACACAGTTACCAGTCGTTTGCAGTATTAGCGTACGTCACTGTGAAATAAGGACTCACAAAAGGTAAATGGGGGTTATATGCTCACTAAACGGTTTTTCAAAACAAAAGACGAAGCAGAAATTACATTTTCATTTTCACACCCAGAAGCGAAAACGGTGGAACTTGCTGGTGATTTTAATGATTGGCAACCCGAGCCGATGAAATTCATCAAAAAAGACAGTGCGTTCAAGCTCAAACACCGTTTACCAACCGACAAAGATTACCACTTCAGATATTTGATTGATGGTGAAGTCTGGGACAATGATCATCAAGCAGATGATTATGTGCCCAACGGCTTTGGAGAAGACAACAGTGTTGTGTCCACAGCGAGAGCGTAACATTATAAATGGACAACATTGCTCAGCTTCTTTATCTCTATGGTATTGGTTATGAGTACCATAAATACACGGGTGATCATGTGGTATTTGATCACCAAACTCGTCTACAGGCATTGCAGGAGTGCGGTGTTGATGTCAGCAATCTAGATGAAATAAATACACTCAATTTTGAGCTGGATATTGCTAAGTGGTTAACGCCAGTTGAAGCCATTTCTTTGGTTTGCAAAGAGATGCCAACTATTACGATAAGAGTGGATGCCGGCCTGCAAATTAACGAATTAACTGTGTCGATCCCCGCATTGGGTTATTGCTGTGTTTGCGATCCAAACAAGCAAGTAGTGATTGGGGATTACCGCTATCAAGATACACGCTATGTTCAACTTGAAGTGCCAATAAACGCGATTGAAGTCGGTTATCATAGCGCTGAGGTAATGTTAAATGGTGCGCGGTTCGAGACAGAACTTTGGGTGACGCCTAGACAGTGTTATGACCCGATTGAACAACATAAGAAGCTCCTTGGATTGTCTATTCAGCTATATTCGTTAAAGCCTGCTGGCAACAAGCTAAGTGCGGATTTTTATGAGCTAAAGCAATTAGTTGAGGCTAGCGCAGCTGAAGGGGTTGACTACATTTTGTTAAACCCACTGCATTTGCTGTTTGTTGATGAACCAGAAAAAGCGAGCCCGTACAGCCCAAATGACCGCCGCCTACTGCACCCTTTTTACATTTCTATAGAGCTTTTGTGTGAACAATTTGGCTTAGATGTGAGTGTATTCGCCAGCTATTTAAACGTCTCAAAGAGTAACTTGAACGCGACATATCTTGATATGACTCACTGTATGGAAACTAAGCTTAACGCGTTACGTTTTGCGTGGCAGTTATTGTGTGAACAAACTGGAACGTGGTGTGCAGACTTTAATCGATTTTGCCAGGCTAAGCAGCAAGAGCTTAAGGCATTTGAGGACGATGACTTCGCTAAATTTTTACAATGGCTTGCGTTTGAACAATTAACGCAATGCCAGTCTTCGGCACTGAATGCTGGTATGGCTGTAGGTTTAATCAATGATTTAGCCGTTGGTTGTGCTGACGGCTCAAGTGAATACAACAGCAATAAAAATTTGTATGCCGAACATGCTCGCGTGGGCGCGCCTCCAGACCCTTGGGCAGAGCTCGGTCAAAACTGGGGGTTACCAGCGTTAAACCCCGTTAAGTTAAAAGCGCAGCGCTTTGCATTTTTTAAACAGCTGATCCAAGCGAACATCACCGGTGTTGGGGCATTAAGAATTGACCATGTGATGGGCCTAAGAAGGTTGTGGTGGTGCTTTTATCAAGATCAGCAGCAAACAGGTTGCTATGTATATTATCCATTTGAGTACCTTTTAGCGATCCTCAAAATTGAGTCTGTCAAACATCAAGTGATGATCATTGGTGAAGATTTAGGGGTTGTTCCAATCGAAATCAAAGAAGCAATGTCTGAGTCTCATATATACAGCAATATTCTTTTTTACTTCGAGAAGGATTATCACGGTCAGTTTTTAGCACCTACGCACTATAAGCACAATGCGTTACTCATGGTTGCTAACCATGACGTCCCGCCATTTTTTGGCTGGTGGAGCCATGATGACCTTAGGTTGAAACGCGAATATCAGTTATTGAGCGAACCCCAACTAACAAAAGCGGATGAAGAGCGAACATCCGAGCGAGAGAAGCTTTGTCATTGGCTTAGTCGCTATGGTGAGGTAAGTGTCAGCCTTGCGAGCGAAGCCCGTGATGTGTATCAGTCGCTTATCAATGTGCTCGCCAAGTCGCCTGCAAAAATGCTGACAATTCAGTTTGATGACCTCGACGAACAGAAGTTACCAGTGAACATTCCTGGTACTGACCAAGAGTATCCAAACTGGAGAAGGCGACTTAATCAGACATCAGCGGAAATTATTGCAAGCTCTCGGCCGCTGATCCGAGATGCGGTAACCAGCAGGAAAGAATAGATGAATACAAGAGCAAAAATAGAAGACGCCCAAGTAGATGACTACATCAGTCAATTAGCCGCTTTGGAAGCCGGTAAGTGTCGCGACCCATTTGCCTTTTTAGGGCTACACCAGCTAGATGCGAAGCGCTCAGTCGTGCGCTGTTTTATTCCTGGTGCGACAGAAGTTAAGGTGCTTACCAACAATAGCAGTTATGCGCTTGAACGGTTTCGCAAAAGTGCGCTATTCACATTAGATTTTAAAGCGGATGACATCAGCAAAGATTACCTGCTTGAAGTGCACTACCCAGAGCAAACTGTCACTGGGAGGGATGTATATAGTTTTGAAAGTTGCTTGGCTGATGATGCTTTGTACTTATTCAATGAAGGAACACAAGCCCAAGCTTATTTGCATTTAGGATCACATCAATTAGAAATAGAGGGTGTAATTGGGTTTCGATTTGGTGTTTGGGCGCCAAATGCGTTGTCTGTTTCTGTGATAGGTGAGTTTAATCATTGGCAGGCCGTGCAGCATCCAATGCGATTACATCCAGCCAGTGGTGTATGGGAGCTTTTTATTCCGGCACTGGAGGTTGACTGCTGCTATAAATTTGCAATCACCACATTTGAGGGGGAGCGCATAGAAAAGGCTGACCCTTTTGCATTTAAAATGGAACAAGCACCGGGTACGGCGAGTATAACTCAGGCTCGACCTGCGGCTTTCACATTGAGCCAAGCTGATCATGATAAAAAGGCGCTGCGTAATAAAATCAATGCACCCATTAGTATTTATGAAGTGCATTTGGGCTCTTGGAAGCGCCGAGAGAAAGACGGTAATCGCTATCTTACGTATCGAGAATTAGCGGATGACCTTATCCCTTATGTAAAGGCACTAGGATTTACCCATTTGCAACTGATGCCTATCAGTGAATATCCTTTTGATGGCTCCTGGGGTTATCAACCAGTGGGGTTATTCTCGCCAACCAGTCGCTTTGGTGGCGTGGAGGATTTTGCTTACTTCGTTGAGTGCTGTCATCGTGAAGAGCTCGGATTACTTATCGACTGGGTACCGGGACATTTCCCATCAGATCCCCATGGTTTACATAAATTTGATGGTACGCATTTATTTGAACATGCTGATAAGCGGCAAGGATTTCACCCAGATTGGAATACCTATATTTTTAACTACGACCGCGCTGAAGTAAAAAGCTTTTTGCTGTCGAATGCGATGTATTGGATAAAAGAATACGCCATCGATGGTTTACGAGTTGATGCCGTGGCATCGATGCTTTACCTGGATTACAGCCGAAAACATGGGGAATGGGTGCCAAATCAATACGGCGGCCGTGAAAACCTAGGTGCAATTGAGTGCCTCAAATCAGTCAATACCAAATGCTATGGCGTTGATGAAGGTATTATGATGGTCGCTGAAGAATCCACAGCTTGGCCCGGTGTTACTCGCAGTGTTGAACACGATGGTTTGGGTTTTGGTTATAAGTGGAATATGGGGTGGATGAATGACACGCTAAACTATATGTCCAAAGACCCAATTCATCGCAAGTACCATCACCATGAAATGACCTTTTCGATGGTGTATGCCTATTCTGAAAATTACATCTTGCCATTAAGTCACGATGAAGTGGTACATGGCAAAGGTGCGCTACTGAGCAAAATGCCAGGAGACGATTGGCAGCAATTCGCTAATTTACGTGCCTACTATGGCTTTATGTTTGCCCACCCAGGTAAAAAGTTGCTGTTCATGGGCGCTGAACTTGCCCCCCGAGAGGAGTGGGATCATAACCAACAACTCAACTGGAAGTTGCTTGAAAGTGAAGCACATCAAGGCGTCTACAAGTGTGTCAAAGCGCTCAATACGACCTATAAATCAACGCCGCAATTATTTGAGTGTGATAGCAAATCAACAGGATTTAATTGGATTGATGGGGGGAACGCTGAGCAAAGCATATTTAGTTTTGTACGCTACGGACAAGATGGTGTTACACCGCTGGTGGTGATCGCAAACTTTACGCCACAAACTCATTTTCAATTCCGCTTAGGCGTGCCGTCAGCGGGTGTGTATCAAGTTATCTTAAACACGGATGACAAAGCGTTTTGGGGGAGCGGCGTTGGAGTCGTTGCACATAAACAACAACTCATTGAGTCGAAAAACATAGCAAGCCATGGCCTTGAGCAAAGTATCGATATAACCGTTCCGCCTCTGGCAACCGTGTATTTGCAGCTGATCTCTGGTGGCACATGCTAACCAGTTATCGCGGCGATCATCAATTATTGGGTGCAACAGCCAGTAATAAAGGCGTTAACTTTTGTGTTTATGCACCGAAAGCAAAACGCGTAACCCTGTGTCTGTTTGACAAAAGCGGCCATAGCGAAGTGAATCGGATAGGGATGTTCAGGCATGAAGGCGGAAATTGGTCACTGTTTATCGAGGGAGCACAAGTCGGAGACTTATATGGCTATCGTGTAGACGGAGAGTATTGCGCGGAAAAAGGCCTGCTTTTCAATGCCAATAAGTTACTCTTAGACCCATATTGCCGCGACTTTTTTGGTGAGTTTACTTGGAGTGAACGGCATTTTTGCCATTTGCCAGTGGGCCATTTAAACCCATCTGATAACGCCTGTGATATGCCAAAGAGTAAAGTGACGGCGATTGAGAAGTATCAAGGGAAGCGACCGAAGACTCCGTGGAGTAAAACGGTGATCTATGAATGTCATGTTAAAGGGGCAACTGTTAGGCACCCAGATATTCCAACTAAACACCAAGGAAAATATTTAGGGATTGCTGAACAAACCTTTATCGATCACCTCAAGCATATTGGTGTTACTGCGATTGAGCTGCTACCTGTGCATGCGTTTATCAACGAGCAATTTCTTACGACCAAAGGACTAAAAAATTACTGGGGATATAACAGCCTCAACTTTTTTACGCCACACAAAAGTTATCTCGTTAACGACGACATCAACGAATTTAAGGTAATGGTAGAGCGACTCCATCAAGCCGGCATTGAGGTTATTTTGGATGTGGTGTTTAACCATACTGCGGAAGGTGGTTTGGATGGCCCGACAATTAGCTTTAAAGGGTTTGATAACCTGACTTATTACAGCACCTTGCCGAGTAAGCCCAATGTCTACATTAATGACACTGGTTGTGGAAACACAATGAATATCTCGAATCCAGTGGTATTAAGACTTGTCTTGGACAGCTTGCGCTATTGGGTGGAATACATGGGGGTGGATGGTTTTCGCTTTGATTTGGCGACCATCCTTGCTCGTCAAGCCTCGGGATTTTCAAATCAACATGCATTTTTGCAAGCGATCCATCAAGACCCAGTACTTAGCAAAGTAAAACTGATTGCCGAGCCTTGGGATATTGGTCCTGGTGGGTATCAACTTGGGCAATTTCCTTCTCCTTGGCGTGAGTGGAATGATAAATATCGAGATACCGTTAGGCGCTTTTGGCGTGGCGATGAGGGAGTATTGCCAGAGCTTGCGATGCGTATTCATGGCTCCAGTGATCTGTTTGAACATAACTTACGGGGCCCTTTGAACTCCATAAACTTTCTTACCAGTCATGACGGCTTCTCATTGTTTGATTGGACGGCTTACGAGCATAAACACAATGAAGCAAACGGCGAGGCAAATAGAGACGGCCACAGTGAAAACTTTTCATTTAATTGTGGGGTAGAAGGATTCAGTGCCGATCCTCAAATCAATGAATTGCGTCTCAGTATGCAGAAAAATGCATTACTCACTTTGTTTTTATCCAAAGGGATCCCGATGATTTGTGCGGGAACCGAAATGGCACATACGCAAAGTGGCAACAATAATGCTTACTGCCAAGACAACTGCACTAGCTGGCTGGCATGGAAAAACCACCAGCAACACCATACTTTAACTTTTTTTATCCAAGATTTACTTGCCCTTCGAAGGCAATTTGCCGCGTTTTCTCACTCATTTTATGTCCATGACAGTGACAGTCGTTTTGCGGTGAATTGGTTTAATGAACAAGCAAAGCCGTTATCGCCTGAACAATGGCGAGAGCCGAGCCGCAAATGGTTGAGTTACACCATTACTGATCAGCAGTTAGGGCAAAGCTTATTGATAATATTGAACGCCAGTGAAAGTGCATTGCAAATAAAGCTGCCATTTAGTGCATTTTCATCTCATTGGCAGCAAGCAATCACCACCGCGGTTGAGCCGCAAAGACCAGAGTTAGATTCTTATTTACAGGTTCCAGCTAAGTCAGCATGGATATTTACATCAATCAAAGGGGATGAAAAGCATGGCTAATAAAAGTGCGCCAGTATGCGTGGTAAAACATTGGCAGGATGCACCAAAGATAGATGAAAACACCTTGAGTGATGATTTGACTCGTCACTTTTACTACACCTTAGGTCGAGACAAAGTAGGAGAGTCGCGACTGTATTTGTACCATGCATTAGCCTTGACCATTCGTGACCGATTAGTCGCCCGTTGCCGAGCAACCAAAGAGCACATAAAGAGTAAAAAGACGCGTAAAGCAGCTTATCTCTCGCTGGAATTTTTAATGGGTAGAGCACTGTCTAATGCGGTGTTAAATCTAGACTTAGAAGAACAAGTTCAAGCGGCATTACAAGAATACTGTACTGAGCTTGAAGAGGTCGCGCAGGCTGAACATGATGCAGGTCTTGGTAATGGTGGTTTAGGCCGCCTTGCAGCTTGTTTTTTGGATAGCTGTGCTTCATTAGCCCTTCCTGTTGTTGGTTACGGTTTACGTTACGAATTTGGGATGTTTAACCAAACCTGTGAACAGGGTCACCAAGTAGAGCAGCCTGATAACTGGCTCCGTGAAGGCCATCCATGGGAGCTTGCCGCACCAGAACAAGCCCGCAGAGTTAAGTTTTTTGGTCATGTTGAAGTACATACCGACAAAAATGGTAGGCAGCATCATGAATGGCTTGATACGCAAGATATTCTCGCGGTGCCTTACGACGTTCCTGTGCCTGGATATCGTAATGAGGTGGTAAACACATTAAGACTATGGAAATCAGAGGCGACCGATGAGTTTGACCTCAACGAATTTAACGCCGGTAGTTATTCAGAAGCGGTGGCGAAAAAGAATCTCGCTGAGCAGATAACGATGGTGCTATACCCCAATGATGCCAGTGAAAATGGCAAAGAACTGAGATTAAGGCAGCAGTACTTTTTATCCAGCGCGAGCTTGCAAGACGTGATTGCAACTTGGGTTGAGCAATATGGCGATGATTTCAGTGATTTTGCGGATTATCACGTATTCCAACTCAATGATACCCATCCCAGTATTGCCGTAGCAGAGTTAATGCGCATTCTATTAGATGATTACGAGCTGGAATGGGATGCCGCATGGAAGATAACGACATCAACCATGGCATATACCAATCATACTTTATTGCCTGAAGCATTAGAGCGCTGGTCTGTGAGTTTATTTGAGCGCTTGTTACCAAGGTTGCTAGAAATTATCTATGAGATCAATGCCCGCTTTTTGTCGGAAGTTGCACTTAAATGGCCCGGCGATATCGAAAAGCAGCGCGCGCTGTCACTCATTGAGGAGTCCAGTCATCCTCAAATTCGCATGGCGTACCTTGCGATTGTAGGTAGTTATTCTGTCAATGGTGTTGCTGCACTTCATACCGAGTTATTAAAAGCTGGCTTGTTTAACGATTTCTATCAACTGTGCCCAGAGAAGTTTAATAATAAAACCAACGGTGTGACGCCAAGGCGTTGGTTATCGCATTGTAATCCAGAACTGGCGCAACTGATTAGCGGAAAAATTGGCGACGGATGGCAAGCTGATTTTTCTAAAATTAGTGAACTACGTCGTTTTTATGATAATCACGCCTTCCAAAAGCAGTGGCTAACAGTCAAACAAAACAACAAACAACGTCTTGCTGAGCTAATTGCTCATGAATGTCAGGTAGAGTTTGACCCAACTATGATGTTTGATGTTCAAGTCAAGCGAATTCATGAATACAAACGTCAGTTACTTAACGTATTGCACGTTATCCATCTTTACGATCGGATCTGTCGTGGCGATGTGGCAGAGCTTGTTCCTCGTTGTGTACTGTTTGGAGGTAAGGCTGCACCCGGTTATTACATGGCGAAGAAGATCATTAAATTAATCAATAATGTTGCCAATGTTATCAACAATGACCCCACGGCGAGGCCCTATCTTCGAGTGGCTTTCATGCCCAATTACAATGTCTCAAAAATGGAAGTGATTTGTCCTGCAACAGACTTATCAGAGCAGATATCAACTGCTGGAAAAGAAGCCTCTGGCACAGGCAATATGAAGTTTATGATGAACGGCGCGATCACCATAGGTACCTTAGATGGTGCAAATATTGAAATACGAGAATGCGTTGGTGCAGACAATTTTTACTTATTTGGTGTAACTGCTGAACAAGCACAGCAAGTGCGTCAAAATTATCAGCCCCTTAAGATAATAGAAAGCAACAATGACCTTAAACGTGTTATGGCTTTGCTCGAAAGTGGGCACTTTAACCTATTTGAGCCTAATATCTTTGATGACGTAATCAACTCAATTAAGAGTAGTACCGATCCTTGGTTAGTGGCACAAGATTTTCCTTCCTATGTTGAGAGCCAGGAGCATGCGGCTCAAGCATATAAAGACAAGGAACATTGGCTGCGCATGAGTATTCTCAATACCGCAGCAAGTGGAAAATTTTCTAGCGATAGAACAATTCAAGATTACAGCGATGATATTTGGCGCTTGAGCCCAATGCAGTAGTCACCGCAAAAAAGTTATGGAGAGAAGAAATAATGCCTAATTATGCGAATCGTTATATTAGTACCCTCACTCGAGAAACATATGCTTTGATACTTGCGGGTGGAAGAGGTTCGCGCCTTCACGAACTCACCAATTGGCGAGCGAAACCCGCTGTTTATTTTGGCGGTAAACATCGAATTATCGATTTTCCACTGTCTAACTGCATTAACTCAGGGATCCGTCGGGTTGGCATTGCTACGCAGTATAAGTCGCACTCGCTTATTCGCCATGTTAATCGCGCATGGGGACACTTTAAAAAGGAGCTGGGAGAATCTGTAGAAATATTGCCAGCATCACAGCGATATGGTGATGAGTGGTACTGCGGCACAGCCGATGCAGTTTTCCAGAATATGGATATTATTCGTCATGAGCTTCCCAAGTACGTTATGATCTTATCGGGTGATCATGTTTACAGAATGGATTACGGTGGCTTACTTGCAAAGCACGTTGAGACAGGTGCAGATATGACCGTATGTTGTATTGAAGTGCCTTGTGAAGAAGCAGCGAAAACGTTTGGTGTAATGACTGTGGATGAAAGCAACCGTGTGCGTCGCTTTGATGAAAAGCCGGTAGATCCGACGTCAATCCCTGGAAAGCCAGGTGTATGTTTGGCGTCTATGGGGAACTATGTGTTTAACACTGAGTTTTTATTCGAGCAGTTAAAAAAGGATGCGGAACGAGAAGGGTCTGGTCGTGACTTTGGTCATGATATTATCCCATCCATCATAGAAGAGCATAATGTATATGCGTATCCATTTTGCGACCCATCACATGAAGGGCAGCCATATTGGCGAGATGTAGGGACGCTTGATTCATTCTGGGAAGCAAATATGGAGCTGGTTTCTCCTGAACCACAACTTGATCTCTATGATCCTCATTGGCCAATTTGGACTTATCAGGAACAGCTACCACCAGCTAAATTTATATTTGATGATGATGATAGACGCGGTATGGCCGTAGACTCGACGGTTTCTGGTGGCTGTATTATTTCTGGTTCTAAAGTTAAGCGTTCATTGCTGTTTTCCAATGTGCATGTTCACTCGTATTGTGAAATTGAAGGAGCCGTTGTGTTGCCTGGTGCCAAAATCGGGCGTAACTGCAAAATCAAAAACGCAATCATTGACCGCAGTTGTCAAATACCAGAGGGGATGACAATTGGTTACGATACTGACCTAGACAAAGAGAATGGCTTTAGAGTGTCGAATAAGGGGATCGTATTGGTGACCCGAGATATGCTCGCAGAGCTTGCGGAAAAAAATAATAAATGATCCATGTAGAGGTACTATGCATGTAATTTTAGTGGCAGCCGAAAACGATCGGTTGCCAAATTGTAAGGTGGGGGGCGTCGCAGATGTAATACGCGACGTACCTTATGCATTGGCGCAGCTTGGCATTAAAGTATCGGTGGTCACACCCGATTATGGCCAAGCTGCTTTAAATCGAAACTTAGTCGCTGATATTGCGGTCCCTTTTCGTCAACACCTAGAAACGGCGACTCTTTGGTCTGTTGAAGAAAGTGACAATGTCGCTCAGTATGTCATTTCACACTCATTGTTTAGTGAGCATCACGGCGCTATTTACTGTAATGATCCTCACCAGCCCTTTGCGACAGATGCAAATCGATTTGCGTTTTTTAGTGCGGCAGTTGCTGAACTTATTGAACATGAGTTGATAGCTGAGATAGATGTTGTACACCTGCATGACTGGCACGCTGCTGTCGTTGCTGTACTTCGTCAGTTTAGTCCAAGATTCAAACGCTTAAAGGCGCTAAGGACAGTCTATACGGTGCATAACCTTGCGCTTCAAGGGATCCGGCCTTTTAATCATGACTTTTCCAGCCTTGAGTCTTGGTTTCCGACACTCACCTATGATGGACTCAGTATTTGCGATCCTAAATATCCTCACTGTTTTAATCCTATGCGAGCGGCTATTAATCTTTCAGACAAAGTGCATGTTGTTTCTCCTAATTATGCCAAAGAAGTGATGATCCCGAGTCATCCTGAGCTTGGTTTTTTTGGTGGCGAAGGGTTAGAAAGCGACATGCAGCATGCGTCTCATGAAGGACGGTTAGCAGGTATTTTAAACGGTTGTGTGTATGATGAGTCAGGTGACGAAGAGAATCTAATTTTTGCTGACTATTTGGCGCTTGCTGAGCAGCATGTGTTTCAATGGATGGCAAAATCTAGCCAAGTATTATCTCGGTTTTACATTGCTCATCAGCGCATACTCGCTTGGCGTGACGAAGCCTTTAGCGGCAAGCTAATTACAAGTGTTGGTCGTCTCACCGATCAAAAAGCACTTATTTTAAGACAGCCTACCCAATCAGGCATTGTGCTCGATGACATTGCAAAAATAGCCAAGCACCAAGGAGCACGTATTGTGATTGTAGGCTCTGGTGACCCAAGTCTTGAGCAGCTATTTACCGAAGTAATGGCACGCCATAACAATGTCTTGTTTTTAAATGGTTATGGTAAAGCACTCGGCGAGCAACTGTACCCATTAGGTGATTTGTTTTTAATGCCAAGCTCCTTTGAGCCTTGTGGTATCAGCCAAATGCTTGCGATGCGCGCTGGACAACCTTGTATCGTACATAAAGTGGGGGGATTATCTGATACGGTAAAACACAACGAAACCGGCTATTGCTTTGAAGGAGAAACGCTTGCTGAGCAAGGTAGTCAGTTTATTGCGATTTTTGAACTAGCACTCGCTGATCTGGTAGGGGATTGCGAAAAATATCAACAACTCAGGCTGCAAGCTCGTATGCAGCGCTTTGACTGGTCTGATGTTGCACAAAAATACTGCGAACAATTATATAGATAGAAAAAACGTAGTTAAAAAAATTTTCGCTTCTGTGTTAAGTATTTAGCAATTGGCTCAGTTGCTAAACAAAAAACTAGGTCAAAGGTATCAAAAGATAGCTTTGGCCTTTCTTTTTTGTCATTTTGCATTATCTTTTAAGCTATTATTTTGATTCTTAATAGCTTAGGTTGATTTTCTTTATCATCATAAAGGGTTAAAATCTAAAAATTGCTAAACCAAAAGTGCGATTGTTCACTTTAGGTACGAAGGAGTTTTTGTTTGAAGGTTTTTGTGGCCCGCCAAGCCATATTTAATCGTAAAAAACAAGTTGTTGCATACGAATTGTTGTTTCGCGATGGTGTAAAAAATAGCTTTCCAAATATTGCAGATGATGCAGCGACAGCCAAGCTGATAATGAATAATCAACTTAACCTCGGCATGCGATATCTCACTTCGGGAAAGAAAGCGCTAATTAATATTGGTCCAGACTCGTTACGTCAGGAGCTGTGTGAGTTTCTCCCAGCAAATGATGTGATCTTAGAACTATTGGAGACTATTCCGCCAACAAAACAAAATTATGAGCGGATAAGAGGCTTATTTCACAGCAACTTTAGACTCGCGTTAGACGATTTTGAATACTCAAAAGAATGGGAACCTTTCTTAAAGCTCGTAAGGTTGATTAAGTTCGACGTCATGGAAAACCCGCTGGACACTATAGTGCCAGTGATTGACATGATTAAAGAGCGAAAGAACATTAAACTACTTGCGGAAAAAGTCGAAACCGAAGAAGAATTCGAGCAAGCTAAAAAGATGGGATTTCAGTTCTTTCAAGGCTACTTCTTTGCAAAACCAAAAATGATTGAGCAAAAAGACATTACTATCAATTATGTGATAGTCATGCTCATTTATGAAGAAGCACTCAAACCGAATATGAGTATTACGCGATTAGCCGAGTTGTTTGCTCAGGACACTGCGCTTGCGTATAAACTGCTAAGGCTTATTAATTCCGGCGTATTTCCAATCAAAAGTCGTATCGAATCTTTAAAGCAAGCCCTGATATATTTAGGAAACGAGCGTGTAAAAAAGTTTGTAAACTTAATTATGACAGCCCACGTAGCCGAGGGAAAACCGACAGAATTAACACGCCTTTCTATCGTTCGTTCACGGTTTTGTGAACTTATCGCACAGCAAATATCGCCAGGGCTTGCCAATATGAGCTTTATGACAGGGTTATTTTCTCTGCTTGATGCCATTCTTGACAGGCCAATGGAGCAGGTTGTAAACAAGCTACCTTTTCCTGAGCAACTCCATGATGCTTTGATAGGCAAACCCAACACACTATATTATATTTTAAATATCGTTAGAGCCTATGAGTCTGGAAGCTGGTGGACTCTGCAGGATGCGTGCAGTTATTTAAACTATAAAGACGAAAACCTTCCTGATTTTCATGCCGCTGCGATAAACTGGGCTGATATGTATAAAAACCGTGTGTATTGATGAATAGAATTATTGCGATGGATGCGATCCGCGGGTTCGCGCTGCTTGGCTTGCTTTCCATGAATATGGTACATATGGCCAATTTTGAGTTGGGTTATGTACCAGCTCAAACTGCCCACTATCTTGATCCGTTCTTCGCAATGGTTAACAATATTTTCTTTGATGGTCGATTCAGAACCTTATTTGCCATGTTATTTGGGGCGGCATTGTGCATTCAGGTAGCAAAGACGGATGATCAGAGGCTTGCAAGACATCGACTAACATGGTTAATGGTTTTCGGTGTGTTACACGGCGTGTTGGTTTGGCCTGGAGATATTTTATTTAATTATGCGTTGAGTGGATTTGTAGCACTACGATTTATAGATGCGAGCGACAAAAAGCTAAACCGCTATGCGATAGGATTCATTTTAGTCCCTTCTATTGCTATCAGCTTATTGCTATTAATTGATCCAGAACCACAAATAAATAGAACTTCAGAAGTCTACCTCGAGTTTTTGCAGCAAATTCCAGCAAACTACTTAGAACTACTCACCCTTAATGGCCTGTACTTTATCATTATTAGTTTGCTTATCCCGGTTATTACTTTGTGGTATACCGCCGGGTTAATGCTACTTGGTATGCGTTTATATCGAAGTGGAATGTTTGATTTAGAGCGTACTGAACCTGTTCATAAAATTAATTTGTTTGCCGTTGTAGCCATTATTTTGTCATTTGTAGGCTTTGTTCTTGAGCGTAAGCTAGGCGTCGAGTTTTTTGAAGGAATAGATTGGATCCTTGCGATACCCGTTGCGTTGTTTTATGTCGTTGTAATTAAGGCGGCAATGCGAGGTGCAAAACGTCAACTTTGGAGTTTACAATGTGTTGGGCGCCTAGCGCTGTCGTTTTATCTTCTCCAGTCAATTGTGTTTGTAAGCTATTTTTACTTTATAAACCCGAACGCTATCAGCACTTGGGAGCGGGTGGATTATTTCTCGGCATTTGTAATTGCGTCTATAATTCAATTAGCCCTTGCGTCTATTTATTTTAAGTTGTTTAAGCAAGGCCCATTTGAGAAGTTATTGAAGTTGCTAGTAATACGAAGAGCCCGCTATGATTAAAAAAGTACTAATTGGGGTAGTGCTATGGATGGTGTGTTTTAGTGTTGATGCTAAACAGTCTTTAAATGTCTTGTTTGTTAATCCTTCTGTGCCTGGTGAACCATTTTGGCAGCGCGTCCAAGGCATTACAGAAGCGGCAGCGGATCAATTCGATATTAGATTAGATGTGATCTATGGAGAAGGAAACCGAATTATACAGCTCGCTGAGCTTAAAAAATATTTGAGTTATCGTGCTACTCCCGACTATGTCATCCTCATTAATTATCCTGGTGGTGCCGAAGAAAGCCTAAAGCTTTTAGAAAAATATGGGATCAATCATATTACTTTAGAAGAAACGATTTCGGGCCCTGAAAGGCAGGCGATAGGTAATCCAAAAGAACACTATAAGTATTGGCTTGGGGAAGTACATCATGATAATGACCAAGCCGGTTACGATCTGGCAAAGAAACTATACCAACAGGCTAAAACTAACGGTCATGAGACAATTTACCCTATTGCTATCAATGGTCACTATGGCACAGAGTCAGATATTAGAAGCAACGGTGCAAAGCGCTTTTTTGATGAAGTTGGCGTGGTGGTTCAGCAAACTGTCTACGCCGGGTGGTCAAAAGAACAAGCGCTTGATAAGACTAAGAAATTGTTGCACCGCTATCCAAAAACAAACCTTATTTGGTGTGCGTCAGATTTGATGGCGATGGGAGCTATCACCGCAGCTGCATCAAGCGCTTCACAAATAGTGTTTGGTGGGTTTGATTGGTTGTCGGATACTTTTGAGCTTATTGAACATAATGAGATGCAAGCATCCGTTGGCGGGCACTTTATGATGGGGGCTTGGGCGTTGATTTCGGTGTACGATCATTATTATGGGCACCCTTTTTGGAAGGATAACACTGAACTTGCGTTTGATTTAACTGTGATCACCAAGGAAAATCTAGCTGACTATTACTGGATAAAGTCAGCGAAAAACTGGCAATCTATTGATTACAAGGCAATGAGTCTTAGAGGAAAGCCTAAAGAGCAGTATCATTTTTCTCCTGAGCTATTAAGAAAAAGTTTGCAAAAGTAGAAATGCAGTAGTGTAAAGCGGTTGAAGCGATTACAATACGGGTTTTTACTCAAAGTGGTTGTATCGTGACAGAGCAAAAGCGCCTCAATAAATACATCAGTGAAACAGGATTCTGCAGTCGTCGAGAAGCTGATGACTTAATCGCCTCAGGTCGTGTCAAAGTAAATGGAATTCTACCAGAAATGGGCACCAAAGTGTCTGATGCTGACACTATCATCATTGATGGTAAGCCTCTGAAAGCAAAGCCAAAGGCTGTATTTATTGCTTATAATAAACCTGTTGGTGTAACTTGTACCACCGAGCGTAAAATCAGAAGCAATATTGTCAGTGCAATCAACTATCCTGAGCGTATTTTCCCTATTGGTCGCTTAGACCGTCCATCCGAAGGATTAATTTTCTTGACCAACCAAGGCGATATGGTCAATAAAATCCTTCGCGCCGGCAATAACCATGAAAAAGAGTATGAGGTTGTGGTCGATAGGCCTATTGATGAGCGCTTTGTAAAACGTATGTCCTCTGGTGTTCCAATCCTTGGCACCGTCACAAAGCCTTGTAAAGTTCGTAAAACCGGGGCTAAGTCATTTACCATTGTATTGACCCAAGGCTTAAATCGTCAAATTCGCAGAATGTGTGAATATCTAGGATTTGAAGTAACACACCTTAAACGTATTCGGATAATGAATATCGATCTAACTGGCCTTAGCTCTGGTAAGTGGCGTCACCTTAACGAAAACGAAATGCGAGCGATTAATCACGCAACAGAGTCATCGAGTAAAACGCAAGAAGCATCAGCGGGTGCTGGTGCGGGAAAACAGCATGATAAGCCTAGAAGTGAAGTTAGTGAGGTTGGTCGTCCAAAGCAAGATAGGCGAGCGCATAACAGCAAAGATCGAACAACTGAACTCGACAACCAAAATAGCGTTAAGCCTAAGCCAAAAACGCGAAATGGTGAACAAAATCACAGTCACAACAAACGTAAGTCAAGCCCAAAGCCCAATGCTAAGCCTGCAAAAAGGGTCAAAGGTACTTTGTCCTTAAATAAGAATAAGTGACCTGAAGTTCGGAAATTAAGCAAAGAGTAGGGCAATGTAAAGCCCCTTGACAGCTTAATTAGAATGGGCAAAACGAAATAAATAAGGGCTATAGAAATAGCCCTTATTACATTTACTCAAACTGTTACTTTTCATCATCAGGTAGAGTAACGTTCAATTCTAATACTGCTAAGTCATCCTCGTTTTGTTCAAACTGGACGTTGACAGCATCCGAATCTACTTTCACATATTTACGAATAACATCGAGGATATCTTGCTTAAGTTGTGGTAAGTAGTCAGGTGTACCACGCTTTGAGCGTTCGTGCGCAACGATGATTTGCAGTCGCTCTTTCGCTAATGATGCGCTATTTTTTTTCTCAGAACGAAAATAATCTAGTAATGACACCTTACCCTCCAAAGATCCGTTTGAAGATACCTTTCTTCTCAACTTGTAAGAAGCGGAAATCAACGACTTCACCTAATAAGCGGTTAATTGCATCGCTGTATGCTTGGCCTGCATCAGACTCTTGGTCTAAGATAACCGGTTGACCTGAGTTCGACGCATTAAGTACTGCTTTTGATTCAGGTATTACACCTAGTAAGTCAATCGCTAGAATTTCTTTTACATCGTCTACCGACAACATTTCACCGCTATCTACCCGCTCTGGGTTATAACGTGTAAGCAATAGGTGTTCCTTAACCGGCTCTAGGCCCATTTCAGCGCGCTTCGACTTGCTTTGTAGAATACCTAAAATACGGTCTGAGTCACGAACGGATGAAACTTCAGGGTTAGTTGCTACCACGGCTTCATCAGCGAAGTACAATGCCATCATTGCGCCAGCCTCAATACCTGCAGGGGAATCACAAATGATGAAATCAAATTCTTCTTTCATCTCATTTAGCACATGTTCAACCCCTTCTCGAGTGAGGGCGTCTTTATCACGAGTCTGAGAAGCTGGAAGAATATAAAGTTTTTCAACGCGCTTATCTTTAATCAATGCTTGATTTAGGTTTGCTTCACCGTTGATAACGTTGACAAAATCATAAACAACGCGACGCTCGCATCCCATGATTAAGTCGAGGTTTCTAAGACCAATATCAAAATCGACAATGGCTGTTTTATAACCCTTTAGCGCTAAGCCAGTACCAATTGCTGCACTTGACGTTGTCTTACCAACACCGCCTTTACCTGAAGTTACGACAATAATTTTTGCCATCTGATTTATCCTTTGACCAAAGCTGTAATTTTTAATGATTCGTCTTGTTGTGTTATTTGAGCAGCTTGACCCCAGTGTTCACCTTGCAGCGAATCACTGATCCAATAACTCCCGTTTATAGACACCAGCTCAGCTTCTAAGCGCTGACAGAATATACTCGTGTCTTCTTGGCCTTGCGCACCTGCGATTGCACGACCACGTAAAGTACCGTAAATGTGCACGTTACCATCGGCGATAACTTCTGCACCATGACTTACAGCACCTAGCACGATCAGATCACGGTCTTTAGCATAAATTTGCTGACCACTACGTACCGTTCCGTTCACAATTTGAGCAGGAAGATAAACTTGTTTTTCTACTACTTCTGCTGCTTGAGATTGTGATGGGGTACTCGGTTGCACATCCCTTGAATAGTTTAGTACAGAAAACCCGGCTTCTTTGGCTAAGTCGTGCTGACTTTGAGTACCGCTACACACACCCACTGGATTGAGCTGTAAATCGACCAGTGTTTGCTTTAACTCTTTGAATTCTACAGTTTGCTCCTGAACATCAGCTAAATTAACCACAATTGGTGCACCTTGAAAAAATTTAGGCGCTTGCGAAATTTTGCTATCAAGATCTTGCCTTAACTTGGTCAGATCTAAAGAAAACAACTGCAGCACAGAGAGTGTAAATAGATTTCCTTTTAGTTCGAATGTTTGATTTGCCATATGTACTCAAATTTCTGTTACAACCGCCGCTAAAGCCTTATCTAGCTGACTTTAGCGCGTAGTAAAACTTTCCACAACTTACTAATAGCATGGTATAGTGACCGCCCATGATTAGCAAGAATTTATAGGCTTATAATGCTCACTGCCATATACAAAAGTCCAAAAAAAGCGGATACCTATCTTTTTGTAACTAAAAGAGATGATTTTTCCAATGTCCCTGCACCGTTAATGGAAACTTTCGGCACTCCTATCTATGTCATGATCATTGACCTTGCGAGAAGAACAAAATTGGGAATTGCTGATCTTGAAACGGTTAAGCAAAAATTAACTGACGATGGGTTTTACTTGCAACTTCCACCGCATACAGAAAGCTTGCTTGATGAATTTAGAAAGCAAAACGGAGTAACAGATTCGTGATAAAAAAAATTTCCCTACTAGTAGCCTCAGTTTGCTTGTCCACATCAGTCTTTGCTAACACTCAAGCGAAGTTTGATGAATACCTCAAAAACTTAAAACAAGAAGCGGTTGACAAGGGCTATACACAACAACTAGTTGATGAGGCTTTTGCAACAGCAGTATTTAAGGAAAAGGTGATTAAGGCTGATAAGTCCCAGCCAGAAATTGTCGAAACACTAGAAACTTATTTACCCAAGCGCGTCCCTGAATGGAAAATCCAACAGGCTCGCAAACTCTACAAAGAACACCAAGAATCTTTAGAAAAAATAGCAAAAGAATATGGCGTACAGGCACGGTTTATTGTTGCCCTGTGGGGCCTTGAAAGCAACTTTGGTCGTATTCAAGGCGGCTATCCAGTCATTAGTGCGTTAGTGACGCTTGCTTTTGATGGTCGTCGAGAAGCTTTGTATAAAAGACAGTTGTGGGCTGCGCTAGATATTTTAAGAGATGGTCACATCGGTCTGGATGATTTCAAAGGATCGTGGGCAGGAGCAATGGGTCAAACTCAGTTTATGCCAACTTCATTTACGTCTTATGCTGTCGATTATAATAAAGATGGTCGTAAGGACATTTGGACGACACAAGAAGATGCTTTTGCGTCAATAGCCAATTACCTGAAAAGTGTGGGCTGGAACGACGATCTCACTTGGGGTCGCCAAGTTAAGCTACCTGAAGGTTTTGACAATAGCTACATTTTAAAGCGTGGTACTAAAACGCACAGCGAATGGTTAAAAGAGTGGAGTAAATCAGAGCGTTCATTGCAGGAGTGGCAAGCGCTTGGTCTTCGTAGGATGGATGGCACTGACTTGCCAAAAGTGAATATCACAGCCGCTTTAGTGATGCCAGATGACGCCAATGGCCGGATGTACTTGGCTTATGACAATTACAAGGCTTTAATGAATTGGAATAGATCTTATTACTTTGCCTCAAGCGTTGGATATTTATCTGACAGAATAGGTTACCCAAAGATTTAGCCACAAAGTCAGACTTAGCCCGCTCGAATAGCGGGCTTTTTTATGCCTATTTATTGGATGATAAAGCTTGCTTCGCAGGCATTAGATTTGCAGTAAACAAAAAAGACATATAGCAAAGACGAGTAGTATTCATAAAGCAATAAAAAAGGCAGCGTCCAACTCGCTGCCTTTTGGTTGGGCTAATGTATGCAAGTGTCAATAGTAGGACAAAGGTTGAACCTTGCCCCAAAAGACTCGGTACGAAAATAGCGTATATGCAATTAAGGTCGGCACCACAATGACTACGCCATATAATAAGAAAGTAAGAGCCGATGCGTCAGCGACCGCTTCGAAGATGGTTAGCTTGCCTGGCACTACGAATGGGTAAAAGCTATAAACTAAGCCGAAGAAGCAAAGCACAAAGATAAATGCTGAAATCAGGAACGGTAACCAAGCACCATTATCCGGCGACTTTGGTAGTTTCTGTAACACAAGTTCTAAAATTACAAAGAGCGACAAGCAAATAATCGGGGCTGGTAATACGACTAAGGCCATCGGGAGGTCAAACCAACGCTCATAGATCCACTCATTAATCGCTGGGTTGATGATAGAAACGAGCAACACCCCAACAAAGGCTACTCTCGCAAATTTTTTGCACCAGCTAATCGCATCTTGCTGCAATTGCCCTTCACACTTCATAATTAGCCATGCTGAACCAATCAAGCCATACGCGCAGACAACGCCAATTCCACTAAAGACCGCAAATGCATGGGCAAGAGGGGTATTTTCAAAGCCTATGACATAAAGCCCCAGCATATACCCTTGCGCAAACGAGGTGAGTAGCGACCCAAATTTAAATACTTTGTCCCACCGCCTTTGGCGTTTAACTCTCGCTTTTGCTCTGAAATCAAAAGCGACACCACGCATAATTAAGCCAAAGAGTAAAAACACAACAGGAATGTAGAGCGCCTGCAAGATCATACTATGGGCTTGAGGAAATGCGATAAATGCGAGGCCTACAGCTAAAACTAACCACGTTTCATTAGCATCCCAAAATGGACCGATAGAGGCTATCATAGTGTCTGCGGTTTCTTTATCGTCCAGCGGGATCATCATGCCAACGCCAAGGTCGTAACCATCTAATATTGCATAAACAAGCACAGCGAGTGCCATCAAACCGGCATAGATGAGAGATAGATATTCCGGATTAAACACGAGTCACCTCCTCAGCAAATTCCTTCATGTCGTACTCTTCCACTTCTACAGACTTGCTAGCAGTGTGGAACAAAGTGCGAATATAAGCGTACAGTAAGATTGCATATATCGTCAGATAGCCAATGAGTGTAAATAAGACGTTTTCTGAGGCAATTGTTGTGACTGCATCTTCAACTCTTAAGATACCACTGACGATATAAGGTTGGCGGCCAATTTCTGTGACATACCAGCCTGCGAGGGTAGCCACCCAGCCTGAGAAAGTCATCGCAACAAGCGTTTTCAGTTGCCACTTCGGTAACTCGCCCTTTTTCCATAATGTAAAACGAGTGACAAACGCAACTAAGATCATCAGCATGCCCATCCCAACCATGATTCTAAAACCGAAAAAGACGGGCTTAACAGGTGGGTGTTCACCTTTAAATTCATTAAGCCCTTTAATTTCACCGTTAACGTCGTGGGTAAGAATAAAACTTGCCATGTTAGGAATACCGAGCGCAAAGTCGTTGCGTCTTTCTTCCTCATTCGGAATTGCGAATAATAGTAGTGGTGCACCTTTCTCTGTTTCCCAAACCCCTTCCATTGCTGCAATTTTTTGTGGTTGATGTTTTAGCGTATTTAGGCCATGCAAATCGCCAACGAAAGCCTGCAATGGAGTAAGCAGCGCCGCAACTGTTAACGCAACGGTTAGCGCTTTCTTGGGGGCATGTTTTTCATCGTTTTTCAGCATCCGATACGCACTGACACCAGCTATCAAAAATGAAGCCGTCAGCGCACTAGCTAATAACATATGGAAGAAGCGATAACCGAATGAAGGATTGAAAATAACTTCGAACCAGTCCGTGGGATATACGATACCGTCTCTAAGTTCAAAGCCTGTCGGGGTTTGCATCCAACTATTCAAAGACAGGATCCAAAATGCGGAAAGCGTTGTACCTATGGCGACGATAAAAGTGGCTAAAGTATGTATTTTAGGTGGTACGCGCTTCATGCCAAACAACATGATCCCTAAAAATGTTGCTTCCATAAAAAATGCGGTCAATACTTCATAACCGAGCAAGGGACCTGCAATATTGCCGACTTTCTCCATAAAGCCGGGCCAGTTTGTACCAAACTGGAACGACATGGTAATGCCGCTTACGACACCGAGTGCAAAGGTTAATGCAAAAATTTTGACCCAAAAGCGATAAGCTCTTAACCAAACCGGGTGTTCGGTTAGGTCATACTTGAGTTTAAAAAACGCCAGAAACCAAGCTAACGCGATGGTTATCGTGGGAAAGAGAATATGAAAACTAATATTTGCTGCGAATTGTATTCGCGACAACAACAACGTATCAAGCATGACGCACCTCGCACTTTAAGACTTACGTAATAATTTATCCTTTAAATCTATTACTTTACTCACAGAAGAACCGAGCTTCATCAACGATTGCAATTGCTCTGGTGATAGGCGTTGAAGTTCCGCTGACCACTTAGTGACGGTTTCAAGTAGGTCATGAATGGATTGCATTTGCTGCTGTGCATACACTTCTTCAGGTGAGTTGGCGCTATCTAGGATTTGGTCACGAAGTAGAGTTAGTGTTGGGTCGATTTCCCTTTTTCTTCTCTCTTCAAATACGCGGTTAGCGAGATCCCAAATAGAGCCGTTTGGAGAGTAGTATTCTTTACGGTCGCCGGGAATATGATGCACCTTAACTAGTTGCCAAGATTGCAATTCTTTTATTCCCATACTCACGTTACCGCGTGAAATTTTTAACGCATCGGCGATTTCGTTCGCTGTTAATGGTTTTTCATTAATAACCAACAAACCAACCATTTGTCCTATAGTTCTGTTGAAACCCCAACGGCTTCCCATTTCGCCGCAATGAAGTACAAAATTTTCTATTTTTGGTGATAAGTTCATTGTTCTAAACTTTCAGTAATTATTGAAACTTTAATATAAAGGTCACTTTGACTTAGATCAAGCATTAATTAAGCTCAACTACAACATAGTGAAAGTTAACCTTCCCCGAATATCTATAATTGCCATCCACTGACCGCAAATCAATATAAATTTCAAATCATTGTGATTTAATGCGGCCACAATCACACGGATTATGCTGCACAGCCTCCTACTTTTGCAGCGGTACTCACATGACACGGGAATTTATACATGTTAAGAATCCTCCTTTTCACCTTATCTATCTTTAGTTGCACTGCTTTTGCTGAGCGCGCGACAACCATATTGATCTCCATTGATGGGTTTAGATGGGATTACATTGAAAAACACGATGCAAAGAATATTGCAAATCTTGCGAAGCAGGGCGTCCGCGCGACTAAGCTATGGCCTCAATATCCGACTAAGACATTTCCGAATCACTTATCTATTGTTACGGGTTTAAAACCAATCAATCATGGCATTGTCGATAATTACTTTTGTGATAAGAAGCGTGAAGAGTGTTATAAGATGGGAATGGGTAAAGTGGATAGCTCGTGGATAAGTGGTATTCCGTTATGGAATCTTGTAAAAATGCACGGGTATAAGTCTGCCGCGTATTTCTGGCCTGAATCAGACGCTAGAATCAATGGTATGACGCCTGACTATTACTATCACTATTCAAAACAAGCTGATTACAAGAACCGTCTAAATGAAATACACAACTGGCTAAAATTACCAAAAAGCGAAAAACCATTGTTTGTCGCCAGCTACTTTTCTCTAGTGGATACCATGGGTCATGAATACGGACCAGATCATGAAAAAACGAGAGAAGCGGTACAATTTGTTGATGGCTTAATTGGAGATTTTGTCGCTGTTTTGAAAAGGGACAAAATTAAAGTGAACTTAGTACTCGTTTCTGACCACGGTATGGCAAGCGTAGAGCCAAGCAAAGCCGTGATCCTCGAAGAGCTAGATATACCTGAAGATTGGACGATAAAAAATAGCGGAACGAGGGTGTCACTTTATGCGTTAGGTGATAAAGTCCTTGAAACAGAGACGCTTATACAGCAGTTACGTAAAAAAGCGAATGGTCGTTATAAAGTATTAAATCGTGAGCGAAAACTGCAATTAAATGGCGGTGAGTCTTCTCGTATCGGTGACATTATCCTGCAAGCAAAAGCGCCTATTGTCTTTATGCAAAAAGGCAAGCAAGGCTATTATGGTACGCATGGGTATGAGGTGACACCTGATATGGCCGCATTTTTTGTCGCAAGTGGCCCTGCCTTTAAATCGGGTGTAACGATAGAACAAGCTAGCAATTTAGAAGTTTACCCAACACTTACACACATTATGGGGCTTAAGCCACTTAATGAGCTTGATAGTAGGGGGGAAAACCTATTAAAGCTGGTTAGGCAGTAAAACAGGCCATTTATTGTGTTCAGAGCCGATAAATAACGAGGCTCTGAACAAAAGCAGTAAAGCGCGCTACTTTTTATTGGAAGCCTTCATTAATCGTTTTGCTAAAGCAAAGACAATATAGACAAGAACCAAGGAATTAAGGACAAGCAATGCATCTTTATCAGATACGAACATCCATATCGCCGCGAGCGCAAGGCAAGCAAGTGTAAAGTGGCCAACTAGTGGATTGGTAGTCTTTTTCTTCATTAGAACTTCGCTGTATTTATGTTCAGATTATTTTACACCTGATAGCTGAGACAATACCAATAATCCGTTCAAAAAACTAAATATTTTTGGCTATGTGGTTATAATACCGGCACACAGAATGTGCACGTTCTTATTCGTTATTGGTCTGACCAGAAGTTTGATATAGATTAACTGTTTCATTCAAACGAATAGCTAAAATGTCATGGAAGTACATTAAAGAGAATTCTTAGTGGTACAAATAAATAAAGCAAAACATTGGTTAGACCTCAAAAAGCTCATACTCATTCTTGCCACATTATGCGTATTTACTTCGTTGCTAAACGCTCTGTTCTCAAGCTACCAAGTTCAAAAGCAAGTGATGGTAAAAGATACCTTGGAGGCAAATCGCGCTTATGCAACTAAGCTCGCGGATGTTACTGATCTCTTTTTACAATCAGTTTTGATGCAATTAAAAGCGTCGAGCGAAACTATCGCCTCGGAGCTAGATAACCCAGAGTTGGTCGATAACGAACTTAAGCAAATGCTTACTCGAACTCATAGTTTTGATTCAATCGTGCTAGTCAACGCCGATGGAGAAATTATCGGTGCTCAACCCAGTTCACTCGGTGTTGTTGGGACTACGCTTATAAATGAAGCCGAAACATCGCCACTTCGTAAACAGGCACCTTTCATCGTAGGGCCATTTATCTCTCCCGCCGGAAATTTGATGGTGAGCCCAACACACCCAATGTTTGATAGAGAAGGTAAATTTGTCGGCTTTATCGCAGCTGGGATTTATCTAAAAGGAGATAATATCTTAGGGCGGCTTCTTGCTAACCACCATCATAAGGACAAAACCTATATTTTTGTTACTGGGCCAAATGGTAAACTTATTTATCATCATGACGATCATCGAATAGGACAAGATGTCACTGAAAATGAAGTTGTTGGGTCTCTGCTTAATAAAGTTTCAGGGTCAGCACAAGTGATAAATACCCAAGGCGTTGCGATGCTTGCGGGCTATGCTCTGGTTCCCACAAGTGGTTGGGGCGTAGTAGCACAACGTCCGTTAGAAGTTACCATGTCGCACCTTTCTAATACTATGCGGCACGTACTCAAAACTACCATTCCATTTACTGTACTTTTGTTAATTTGTGTACTTGGACTCGGAACCTTAATAGCAAAGCCCCTATGGCGATTAGCTAAGTTATCAGAGCAAGTGCAAGATGGTAGAAACATAGATTTTCCACATGTATCTACATGGTATTATGAAGCCGCATGGCTTTATCAGGCAATGCACAGCAGTGTTAAGAACTTAGGAGCACAGATCCAACGCTTTGACGATGAAAGAAAGCAAGATCAGCTTACTCATTTATTCAATAGACGAGGAATGGAAAAGTGGCTGGAGACTGCCTATGAGCAGCAAACTCCGTTTAGCATTATTGCGCTCGATATCGATCACTTCAAACATGTGAATGATACTTACGGCCACGATGTTGGTGATGTAGTAATCAGAAAACTCGCCGAGCTGATGCGCACTAATGCACGTGAACAAGATCACTTATGTCGTAGCGGTGGAGAAGAGTTTTTAATGTTTTTGCCATATGTAGACATTGATAAAGCAGACATAATTGCAGAACGCTTGCGTGCATGTACCGCTGAAACTGAGTTTGGTGAAGCTGGGCATATTACGATTTCACTTGGTATCTCTCACTGGCCGCTGTGCTCTGAGGATTTGCATCATGCACTTAAACTTGCAGACAGAAGTCTATATCAGGCGAAAGCAAACGGCAGGAACCGTGTTGAACATGCCGTTTTAGCCAATCACAATGTAGCATAATTGGAAATTTGATATTAAAAAGTGAAATTTGCTCCGAATATCGGTAAGATGCGTTGCAATTTTACCGTTACCAAATTTGGAGCTGTACTTTCCATGGCAAAAACATTGAAAGTTCCTCATACACTAGTCCTGCTACTAGGTATGATGCTAATTGCATTACTGTCGACTTGGATTATTCCACAAGGCTTTTTTGATACTGCAACTACTGACTCTGGCAGGCAGGTTGTGCTTGCTGGTACCTACCATATTGCAGAAGAGTCTGTTCATCTTACACCTTGGGATCTGCTAAAAGCTATTCCTCGTGCGTTTGCTGCTGCGCAAGACGTAATCTTTTTCGTTATGATTGTTGGTGGTGTACTCGCAATCGCACGTGCAACAGGCACCGTTGATGCGTTGATCGGTCGTTTACTTGAGAAAAATGGCGATAAACCACAAAAACTCATTTTTATGGTAGTGTTCTGTTTTGCAATCGCGTCAAGCGCTATTGGTACAGCAGGCGAATACATCCCGTTTGTGCTGATTTTAGTTGCACTCTGTAAAGCAATGAAGCTAGATGCCATGACCGCTGTTGGTATGATCATTGCCGGCTATGGTATTGGTTACGGTGTCTCGGCATTCAACCCATTTACGGTATTAATTGCTCAGCAAATTGCTGAAGTACCTGTCTATTCGGGCATATGGTTGAGATTTGCTATTTTTGTTCCATTTGTACTGATTGGCTTTCATCATGTATGGAGCTATACAAAAAAGGTACAGCAAAACCCTGAGCACTCTATGATGAAAGACGTGCCTTGCCCACTGGCAGGTCAGGCTGCGCCAAGCTATCCGCAGCTTAATGGTCGTCATAGAACTATTCTACTTACCTTCATTGTTACGCTTGTCTGTGCGGTTTGGGGTATTGCGACTCAAGGATGGTATCTCTACGAACTAGGTGGCTTATTTATCGCCTGGGGTATCGTTATTTCAATTCTTGGTAAACTTTCAGCTGATGAAGCCGCAAACCGATTTATCGAAGGAGTCTCAGATCTTGTTACTACTGCAGTGCTTATTGGTGTAGCTCGTGGTATTGCACTAATTCTAGAGGATGGTCAAATTCTTCATACGATTGTACATGGTCTTTCAACACCACTTTCTTATGTCGCTGCGGAAGTTTCAGCTGTTGGTATGTTACTTATCCAAACGCTTTTAAATATGTTCATACCTTCGGGCTCTGGTCAGGCTTTTGTTACCATGCCATTGATGGTTCCAGTAGGTGACCTAGTTGGTGTACCAAGGCAAGTTGCAGTACTTGCGTATCAGTTTGGTGATGGTTTCTCAAACATGATAGTACCGACCAATGCAGTATTAATGGGGATACTCGGCATGGCTGGCGTCCCATATACCCATTGGTTTAGATTCTGTATGCCGTTAATGGCTAAACTCATGGTAGCAGCGGCAACTGTGTTGGTACTCGCTGTGATGTTTGGTTATGGCTTGGACGTGCAACCACAACTGTAGATAAACAAATTTTCTTCTTAGATAGCGCCAATCGGCGCTATCTTGCTTTTACTAGACTCAATTTCTTTTCAAAAAGCAAATTTATTGATCTGTATTTATATTCTATGTAGTTTAATAAGCTATTATTATTTATTAAACAAAAATCTTGGTCGAGAATTAGCCATACAGACTTCTATGAATTTAACGTTTAGCCATTTTTACAATTTAACATCCACTAATCAGCGATATCAATTTGCATTGAAACAGCTGTTTGAACGGTTTGATGCGGATCATTGTTTTGTGGGTAAGTTTATCGATAACGATAAGCGCGTAAAGACCGTTATGTACTTGGCGGATGGTAAAGAAGTCGATAATATTATTTATGACCTAGAAGGGACGCCGTGTTTTGATGCTAAAGCAAGTAACGAAGTGTGCAGTGTTACCAGTGGCTTGCAACAACTTTATGAAGAAGATGAAATTCTTCGTGTTCTTAGTATAGAGGGGTATTTAGGGGTAACGCTAAGGGCCTTAGATCACAAACCAATAGGAATAATGGTCTGTTTGTTTAATAAAGAAAAACAAGTCAGCTTTGAAGAAAAATTGTGGTTTCAAGAGTTAGGACACCTGATCTCAACGGAGCTTAACCACAATTTAGAATTGACTAAACAAGGTATTTTACTAAAGCAACTTGCAAAAGGTGAGCAAATAGCGGACCTATGCACATGGACATGGCAACTTAAACAAAATAAGCACTACTTTTCCCCCCACCTAAATCATCTACTTAAGACAAAAGCTCATTCTCCGTCGCTGTCATTATTGCTCGATAAACTCACGATAGAAGATAGTGAAAGGCTGCGGATTGCATTAGAAAAAGTGAGGTTAGGTGCCGTTCGCAATACTGATTTGCAAGTTTCATTGGCCGCTCGCACGGAAAATCATGGGTTATTAAGAATTATTGGGCAAGTAGAGTCTGATGAGCAGCATAGCGATGAGTTTGTATTCACTGCGACTATTCAAGATATTAGCTATATTTCATCGCTAAATAAACAGCTCGAACTCACTAATGTTGTGTTTGAGCATGCTACAGAAGCCATTATGATCACCAATAATGAAAATAAAATCATTATGGTGAATCGTGCTTTTGAGCGGCTAACGGGTTATACCGGCTACGAATTATTGGGCCAAGACCCCGCGGTGTTATCATCTGGTAAGCAAGATAAATCATTCTATGAAGCCATGTGGGCATCATTGAGCACGGTTGGCCATTGGAAAGGAGAGATCCACAACCGTCGCAAGAACGGTCAGATTTATCCTGAGGAATTAACACTGAGTGTGGTGAAGGATGAGCAAGGTCGAGTTGCTAACTACGTCGGCATTTTTAGAGATATTACCGAATGGAAGCGGAACGAGTCTCAACTTACCTTCTACGCCAACCATGAACCATTAACAGCATTATTAAATCGCCGCAGTTTTATGCAGCGATTGGAAGAACAAATATCGGGCTCTAGAAGTAACAATACCAGTTGTTCACTGCTTTTCATTGGCTTAGACAGGTTTAAAGAAGTGAACGATGTTTTTGGTCCGGAGATTGGCGATAAGGTACTTATTTCTGTAGCTAAACGATTAAAAAATGCAGTTCGCCAAAATGACATTATCGCAAGATATGGTGGTGATGAATTTGCGCTATTGCTCACTCATAGCGATGTAGAAAGCGCGCTTAAAATTGCTCAAAAGCTTGCACTGAAACTTTCTCAGCCCTATGTATTTAATGAAATTACTATAGAAGTCACTTGTTCTACAGGTATTGCACAGCTCGAAGCAGGCTCTCGGATCACCGCGGCTAACTTACTCAGAAACGCAGCGCATGCACTCAATAGCGTGAAAAAGACCGAGCGCGGACAGGTAGCCTTACACAATGCGGCAATTCAAAATGCCTATTTAAATAAAATAAAGCTTAAAGACAAGTTAAAGCAGGCACTGAAAGAAGGAGCGCTTACTGTTTATTATCAACCGATCGTTAATGCTGATACCAACCACATCACAAAGTTTGAAGCCCTAGTACGTTGGTTTGATGATGAATACGGAATGGTATCACCAGGTACTTTCATTCCTATTGCTGAAGAATTTGGTCTTATTCATTTAGTTGGACAGTTTGTACTTGAGCGTAGTTGCCAAGACTTAGCAAAGATCCACCAAGCTGGTTTTACAGAGGTTGGGATCTCTATTAACCGTTCTGTTAGTGAGTTTAAAGCCAGTATTAATCAAGTGAAGTTAATTACCAGCGCCATCGAAAAAGCAAAGATCCCGTATGAAGCAATTACCATTGAAGTTACCGAATCGCTTGCTACAAATCGCTATACTTGGAAAACGCTTAATCAACTGAGGGAACATGGGATCAAGGTTTCGCTTGATGATTTTTGTACTGGCTATTCATCATTAAGTAACTTGATAGAAAATCAGGTGGATTACCTAAAAATAGACAAAAGCTTTGTCGACAGCCTGATGTCTGATTACAACAAACAAGTAATGATTGACTGCCTCATTAAGCTCAGTGATAAGTTGGGAATTGGTGTGATAGCCGAAGGGGTAGAGCAGTTTACTCAACTCGAAAAATTACGAGAGCTCGGTTGTCATCACATTCAAGGATTCTTTTACAGTCCCGCAAAACCAATAGATGCCTGTCTTGAGCTACTCACAACAGACGCTTTTGCTGAACAAACACAAAGTGCGTTAGAAAAATAAAGGTGTGATATTTTGATATCACACCTAAAAATAGCAGATTGCTTCTGCGTCTTTATTACAGCAGTGGTTTTATCAGCGCTGTGATCGCTTTAATGTGATCATCACGGTCGTTTAGTGCGGGAATATAGCGATACTTTTCGCCGCCAGCAGACTCAAATACCTCTCGGTTTTCAACTTCTAACTCTTCGAGTGTTTCTAAGCAGTCTGCACTAAAAGCCGGACTTAAAATAGCGACGTTTTTAATACCTTGACTGGGAAAACTCTCAAGTGTTTTGTCCGTATAAGGTTGTAACCATTCTGCTTTACCAAAACGACTTTGAAAGGTAGTTATTACTTTTTCTTTATCAAGATTAAGTTTTTCAACGACTAAGCGAGTCGTTTGCTGACAAAAACAGTGATACGGGTCGCCTCTATCTAAAAATAGCTTTGGTGTACCATGATATGAAAATACCAATTTATCCGGCTCCCCATTCGCCTCAAGATCTTCGCTAATGGAATTAGCTAAAGATTCGATATAGAGCGGATGTTTGTGATAGCCATTAATAAAATGTAGCTCTGGTACCCAGCGCCAACCTCTTAGCACCTTTGAGATCTGATCAAAGGTTGAGCCTGTCGTTGCACTGGAATATTGAGGATATAGTGGCACGATGATAATTCTTGTGATGCCTTTTTCTCTTAATTTCTCAAGCCCTGATTCAATTGACGGGTTGCCATAGCGCATGGCGAGTTCAACTTCGATGTTTTCAAAACCTTCACTGCGTAACTGCTTCTTTATTTTATCAGTTTGCGCTCGACTAATGGTTATCAACGGGGAGCCCTCATCGGTCCAAATTGATTGATAGGCATGTGCTGACTTTTTAGGGCGAACACGTAAAATTATGCCATGTAAAATCATTAACCAAATTAGCCTTGGAATTTCGACTATACGGGGATCGGAGAGAAACTCCGCAAGATAAACTCTAAGTGCCTTAGCCGTCGGTGCATCCGGGCTACCTAAATTCGTAATAAGAACGCCCGTTTTGGAATTAAATCGGCCTTCATGGGGATTATCTGTAATGGCTGAAAAGCGAGACACTTAACGCTCCTTAGATTATCATTTTATTAGGATTATTTTACAAGAAAGGCTATACGGGAGTAAGCCTAATTTCGATCTAAACTGGCATAAATCAATTTGCGCCTAAAATTAACTCACACTATAGTTGTAATTATCGTTAATTAATCCCTTCTCTATTGCTATTCATGGATTGAGGGCGTATTTTTCTGCAAATATTTAAGGGAAAATCAATTTTTTGTTAGTTTTGGACTTGTCTAATGAGAACCAACCACCCAGTAACCCAAAGAGAAAAAACCTTTCCTCGCGATGTAAAACTCATCTCCGTCACTGATCTGAAAGGAAATATTATTGACTGCAATCAAGCGTTTGTTGATGTTAGTGGATTTTCTCGTGATGAGTTAGTTGGTCAACCTCATAATATAGTACGACATCCAGATATGCCACCTGTGGCGTTTCAAACAATGTGGACGCAGCTTAAAACAGGCAAGCCATGGATGGGGATCGTAAAAAACCGCTGTAAAAATGGTGATCACTACTGGGTAGATGCCTATGTAACGCCAATAACAGAAAATGGCAAAATCATTGGCTATGAGTCGGTTAGAAGCTGCCCAGATAGGGCTACGGTTGAACGGGCAAGTCAACTTTATACAAACGTAAATACTAATAAAGGAAGCAGTTTCGGTCTTCCCAAATTACGCGTGGTTTGGCCAGTCTTTAACATCATCTCATCACTGGCACTTTGGTATTTTGCTTCTGAGTCTGCAGGATTTTTTTGGTTGATGGCAAATATGCTGGCATATTCAGCCTATGCAACTTGGCGCGATAAAGAACAGCTGAGAAGACTAGAATCTGAGTTGGCGCACAGTTTTTGCGATGAGATATCTGAGCAAGTTTATTCGACTTGGGATGGTACTATGGCATCAATCCAAGTCCGCTTAAAGAGCGAAAGGGCACACCTAGATACAATTCTTACGCGTGTTGAACATGCGGCGCAAAACGTATCTAAAGGAGCGCATACGGCGAGTAAAGAAGCGCGAGCCACCTATGCTGATTTACAAAAGCAGCAAACTGAGACTGAGCTTGTTGCCACAGCAATGAATGAAATGACAACAACCATCAACGATGTCTCTAACAGCGTGCAACTGAGTGCTAAAGATGCTCAGAACTCCCTTGATTTGACTTCTCAAACAGAACAGATCGCTAATAAAACCAAAATTGCTTTTGGTGATTTAAGTAATACCATTGCTGACATCCGCAATTCTGTTGAAGGTGTCTCTAAACAAACTGATAAAATTGCAGCAGCCGCACAAATTATCGAACAAATCGCTGAGCAAACTAATTTGCTAGCACTAAATGCAGCAATAGAAGCTGCGCGAGCTGGTGAGCAAGGTAGGGGCTTTGCAGTAGTTGCTGATGAAGTTAGACATCTAGCACAGCGCACACAAGAGTCGACGAAAGAGATCCATGCAATTATTGAAGAACTAACCAGCAGCACACAAGCGTCAGTAGACATTGCTCAGCAAGGCCAAGAAGAATCGCTTCACGGTATTGAACAGCTGAATCAAAGCACCGATATGCTACAACAAATCACCCAAGCGGTTATCCAAATTAGTGATATGTCGATGCAAATTGCAACTTCGGTTGAGCAACAAGCAGCCGTGTCTGATGACATTAATCAGCAAGTCGTAAACATTGCACAGCTTGCAAACAACAGCCTAGATAGCGCGGACAAAGTGCATCAAGAGAGTAAAGACCTAGAATCGACTGCTAAAGAAATGCACGAGTTGATTGTTCGTTTTAAGCGTAAGTGATGCTATTTAGTTGAGTTAAATGTAGTAGTTCAATCCATCGCTTTTTTGCTAAAACACTTAAATGATAAAAAGGACATCAGTGGATGTCCTTTTTTCATAGTTAAGGCTCATAGCTTAGTAGTGACAATACTTTTTCAATCGCCGCATCTTTGTTCTCTTTTCTAAATGTGATGTCGAAGGGATCGACTTCAACGTCAACAGGAACACCTAGCACTTCCACATTCAAATCCAAACTATTTTCATAGTACTCATTACTAAGCTCATAAATCCAACCATTAGGCAGCATCCGTGGAAAAGTATCAGAGGTAGCACCAGCTGTAGCGCGTCCTACCAGTGTTACTTGAGGGAGCGCAGACATCGCCAACGCAAAGGTTTCGCCAGCACTGAAAGTACCGTTTGAGGTTAGAAGATAAATATCTTTAAGATAATATGGCCTGTCATTATCAGGCTCTGCATAAACCGATGTCAGCTGATGCAACGCCCCATCATAAAATGTACTAATATCCCAAACAAGCGTATTTTGTGAGATAAAGCGCTTGATTAATTCTAGTGCTTGTATGTCATGGCCACCTTCATTATCGCGAATATCAATAATCAGCTGATTAGTACGGGATAAGTCTGTGAAAATTTCATCCAGTAAATCGTTGAAAGCCGCATTGGCATAACTAATATCTTGACGCTCAATACCTGCTACATCAATGAAGTTTTCAAAATGATAGAGTTTCAAATAACCAATATGTTGACCACCAGTGTTAATCACTCCCCAATTAGGGCCATTCGGACTTTGCTGTTTACGTATTATAAAGTCTTGCTTTGTCTCTTGATCCAGATATTGTGCAATCGTCATTTGTAGTTGATTCGTTTGCGTTTCAATATATTTTTCAGCAAGCTCACCAGTCAAGTTTAGATCAACTGCTTCTCGTTCTAACCTTTTGAATAGGGTAGGTTTAGCTTCAAAATTTATCGGTTCTTCTTCAAGGCTAAAATAAAGCCTGGTGTGACCATCATTTAGTAGTTCAAGTATTTCACGAAATACGCCTAGTAGTTTTGTCTCATTGGCATCACTTAGCTGCCCAGCATACTGGTTATAAACAGCGTCCCAATCTACATTACGCTCAGAGAAAAATGCATAGTGATTTTTCATATCCAGCCAAAAAAGTTCAAAGATTGCCTTTGCGTCAAAGGTATAGTCACTTTTATCTGAGGTAGATATAAATCCGTCTTTACAGACTTCATCGAGACTGGATATTTCAGTGTATTTTACAGGGCCAGAATCGTAGGGTCGTTTATAGGTAAGCAAGCCTGCACTTTTGGCGCTAAACGCGTCAAATAACGGAAGAGGGTCTAATGTCAGAATTGGATAGCAAGAGGAGCCTGTTACTTGCCAGGTCACTAGACGCTCATCAACTATTTGTTTTATTTCACCATAATGTTCCGAATACCAAAGCTCATTTCTTTGCGTTTGTTGAACAACCTCTACGCTGCTGTTATTTTCGTCAAAGTGGCAACCAGCAAGGCCGATACACAAGATTAAAGTGATCGGTCTTAAGTTGAATTTTTTCATCATAACTTCCTATCGATTAAAATATGAAGTTATTTTAAAGTGTAAGTGGTGATTTGATTGTCGCGGATTTGTCAGGGGTTTGTCATAGTTAATAGATCAACATTGGGGACAAATTGATAATTAGACATGCGCCACCGAGTTCACTTCTGCTTACCGAGACCTCAGCGTCATAGTTCAATAAAATTTCTTTTACGATGGTCAAGCCAAGGCCTGCACCCCGTCTTCTTCCTGAGCGACTTTCATCTACCGTAAAAAAGGCTTGGAAGACTAACTCATGTTTATCTTCTGCAATGCCAATGCCATCATCTTCCACAGTTAAGAGAAGTTGAGCGTTACATAAACTTAGTGAAACACGGATCTGCTCGACTGCAAATTTATCAGCATTAACAAGTAAGTTATGAAGCACGCGTTTAACATCTGTTTGGCAGGCTCTTATCCATACTGAGTTTGGACAATTTATAATTATAGGGTGATTACAATACTTTTCTAAAGTGACGATGTATTCATTAATTAGTGTACTCAAATCAAAATTGGAAACGCTAGTCTTTGCGGAAAACTGTTCTACTTTACTGAACTCCAAAATCTCATGCACCAGCATTTCAAGCTCTTCACATTCCTCAAATAACTCTCGAACCAGATTTTTGTTCTTTGGTGGAACATCAAGCAACTCAAGCTTGAGCTGAAGTCGGAATAATGGCGTTTTGAGCTCGTGAGATACGGCTCTGATCATATTCCTTTGCTGTGCAAAGGCACACTCTAATTTTTCAGCCATTTGATTAAAGGCGTAATTGACACGTCCGACTGCTAAAAGTCCGGTATCAGCACGTTTAGATAACAATCCTTGTGCAATTAATTTACTAGCATGTTCTAACCTAGAAAGTCGAAATTGCAACCAAAGTGAGTGCAGCAAAAATAGGACTAGGATTAGTCCTAAGGGTAAACCATACTGAATAAAATTGAGGATCGCCCCTGCAGAGCCTTGCACTCCAAGCGCAGAAAACGCTATTAACTCTTTACCTTGTATTTTTGCGATTACGGTTTGTAATTCCTCATCATAAACGTTTTCGATGACTAACTTAGTCGTTTGCTCAAATGCAGGTCTATCTAGTGTCTGTACTTTTAGATTACTTTTTTCTGAGATCTGGGCAAGTAAAGCTTGCCACTGAGCATCATCCAAGCCAGGACGAGCTGCATCTAAAGCATAAACATAGGCTAGATAATCAAGCTCTACATCCTTTTTCAGCTCTTTTGAGAAATAACTTGTAGCTAGAGTAGTCAAAAGGGGGTTTATCACTAAAAACAAACTGGCAAAGAGTAAGCTTGCAAATGCAAAACGTATGCTTGTCATACAGTTTCCTTGCTATTTATAAAAATATATCCTTTCCCTCTTACAGTGATGAGGTATTGATAGGGCATTTCATCACCGATAATCTTTCTTATCTTCATGATTTTATTGTCAACTGTACGATCGAAACCATCAAATGAGCGGCCGTACAGCTGAGTTGAAATCTGGTCGCGACTTAGAATAGAGTCAACATTAGACGCCAAAAAATGGAATAATGTGTATTCACTGTCTGAGAGACCAAGCGGTATACCATCTTGGCTTGCTTGCCTTGTCGATGAGTTAAATGAGAAGGGGCCAACACGGATCACGTGCCCGTTTTGCTGTTTATTCTCACTTTCTTCTGCTAGGCGAACTAGTTTTCGAAATCTCGCTAGGATAATTCGTGGGTTGACTGGCTTATGAATAAAGTCATCAGCCCCCATTTCTAATAGCGTAATTTCGTCTATATCATCGTGACTCGCGGTTAACACAATCAATTTACCATTGTACCTGTTTTGTAGTGACCTGCAGATCTCGAAACCATCTTTATTTGGCAACATCAAATCAAGCAATACAAAATCCGGCTGAAGTTGCAGGACATGCGCCAATCCGCTCACTCCATCATTTTGGATACTCACGATAAAACCATGTTTTTCAAAGAAGCGCCTAAGCAGTTCCGCAAGGCCTAAGTCATCTTCAATTATTACCAATGATCTTGAGCTCATATATACTCCTTAAAATCCAGACCGAACGCTCTGAGCCTAAATCTTCCGTTTCAAACCCGATTTGGCGCGTTCTTTAATATTGGTTTGAATATAAATTTGATCTGTTGTTGCGATTTTAGCGTGACCTAAATCTTCAGATAGATGTTTTAGCGGGCGGTGTTGCGCATCATGCGTTGCACCTGTATGTCTTAGCCAGTGTGAAGTTGCGGCTTCGAGTTGCTCTGACTCTTCTGTAAAGCCATCTTCCTTTAGTTTAGCCACTGCTAAGTCAAAACTTTGCTGAACAATACGGCGTAATTGACGAACGTTCATACCGCCTTGGCCCCTTAGTTTATGAACAATTGGGTAGGGCTCATCAACGCGAGGTAGGGCGCTTAACCCCCGGTACTGCCGGTAACGCTTTAAATAACTGATAAAGTCTTCGCTAAGCGTTACATCCCTTAGCTTATTGCCTTTACCCATAATTCTTAGGTACCAAAAGTCATCTTGATCTTGCCAAAAGTGGCTCATTACTGGTGACCAATGAGGGCGGTCAGATAGCTCTGAAATGCGTAAATACAAGCCTTTTAAGCAAGCTAATACGAAAAGATTTCGTTCTAGGTCCGGCTGCTGTTCACTTAAATCACGTGTTACACCAAAAACATATTCCCATTGCAAATCACTCAGCGTATCAGGAAGGTTGATTTGCGATTGAACAACTAAATACGGGCTATTTTTCTTAACCACTGGAACAAAGTTAGCAAATGATTTTTCTTCTAAAATGGCAAACTTGTAAAACACATTGAGCGCGGTAAACATTGCTGTCAACGTTTGCTGGCTAGCGCCGTTTTCTTTGAGAACAAATGGTCGCCAATTTTCGTTAACCTGACGGATACCTTGGTTTTGCTTATAACGCCACTGCACAGAAGTTTGTGTCCATGCGTTATCTGGCTCTACCACAAAATCCACATATGCCTCGATGTCTTCGCGTTTTAGCTCAAACACTGACTTCTCAGCAACCAGCCACGACCATAAATAAAAGCGCTCAAGCTCATTACGAAAGCGGTTAAAAGTAGCTTCAGACTTACGACCGTAAACATACAAAAACTGAAATAGGAACTGTAGCTCGCTATGTACCGGTATTGATTTACCTTGACGAGCCAAGAATTTTTCCAGCTCTGGATATTCATGCCCAAGCGTATCATCTTCAAGATGGGCGATTTGATACCTAAGCTGCTTTAAGGTGTCGACCAATGGTAAAATCATGATAAGTCCGATATTGGTTAGTATTGGACATATTATAGTGACATCTACACATATTATGCAATACTGTGTAGATAAGCCTATAATTTATATTATGTTAAATAAAAGGGTCGCGTCATTTATTTGCAATAAGGGCGCCAAAACGAAAAAAGCGAGGGTTTCCCCTCGCCTTGTCTACAGTCTACTTGTTTCTTAATTTATTCGCAGTAGTTGGCTACGTACGTTAAGTCGTTGATGTGCTCAGGGCCATCCATTACAAAGGTTGCTTCTGCAGTGTTTGGATCTAGTGTGTAGATCTTCGCGTCTTCACCTGAGTTACGGCCAGATACGTATAACGTGCCGTCTGAGCTTACTGCTAAACCCGATGCCCAATTTACACCATGCTCGCCAACGAGATCTAAAGACATGTCGCCTTTATCTAGTGTGTAAAGTGCTTTACCTGTTAGTACGTAAATCACGTTAGTATCTGCTGAATAAGCGATATCACCGTGTGAGAAGTCGTCACCTGCATAGCTTAGCTTTCCAAGCACTGTTTTTGCGCCTGTTTGCATGTCAAACTCATAAAGATAAGTTTTGCTGCTTGCAAGTAATTTAGTACCGTCTGGCGTTACTGCTGAACGGTATAATGGCCATGAAACTGCACTAGCAGCTAAAGTCTGCTCTGCACTATCTAGTGAAACCTTCCAAAGTGATGAAGCTTTAGATGCACTGTCGTTTTGTTCCATAAAGTAAAGTGCACCATTGTGCGCAGCAATGTTTGAAGCTGTATTAGCGACGCCATCAACGTATGCATAGGTACCATTAACCATGTCGAATTTATAAACATAGCTATTGCTGTCTTCACCAAAGTTATTGATGCCATACACGCCTACTTTACAAGTTACTGGAGGCTCTGGAGGTGTAACGTCTTCCTCTTCTGTTACGACTACGTTGTCTAGTAACGCACCATATGAGTCAGAAGTGCCTAACCCCTGAAAGCGTAATTGTGTCGAACTACCAGTTGCTTCAACCGTATACTCGTACTTTGTCCAGCCTCGGGTCGTTGCATTCATCGTCACTAGTGTGTTGTCACCAAACCATGCACGTGCACGATTAGTTGAGTTATTGTTTACCACTCGAGGCGAGTAATAAAAACTCACTTTATACTTTTTTCCAGCAGTTGTTGGGATATTCTGGTAGATTGTATAATTTGCAGTTGAGTCAAGCTCTAGGTATTGATTGCCGTTTTGAGGCACGATAATACCAAGGCTTTGCTTTTGAATTTCGAATCTGGCACCCTCTCTATTCCAACCTTGGAGGTTGTCAAATAACGCCCAATCACCAGAAATATTGCCTGATGTTTCAAACGAGCCGTTAACGACTAAATTGTCGGCAGCACTTGCTGTACCAACAACTGATATTAACGCTAAGGTTGTAAAGTTAAGTTTCATAGCCACTCCAATAAAATAGAGTTAATGTAAATTTTTTGTTTACAATAACATTACTTAATATACTACCATTGTCGTATTTTTTGAGTCAGCGGTCAATGAATAACCGAAAAACCAGATTTTATGGTGTTTTACGTCTTTAAATAGACTTTTTAATTGGTACTTTAGTATTGTTTTCTTGGCGTGGAAAATAGATGTCGAAACCTATCCGTCATTTTGACCGAGACTAGGGTTTCGTATAGCGAGGTCATTAAAGCTAATGGTTAACGGTACATCTAAGAGCGTTTGTTTGGTTGCAGTAATGAAAGTCTAAGTAGTAGTTGTCCTTGGAAGGTGACTGGCCAAGCGCTATCGTATTGTAAAGTAATTCCGCTCCTTTTCGGCCCATTTCGAAGGGGTTTTGGCCAATATTGATTGTTGAAAGTCCCTTTTCCAAAGCTTTAAGTTGCATCTCTTCTGTATCTGCGGAAATGATCACAGCATTGTTATTTTTGATCTTCTCTTTGTATGGTAATACGCGTTCAATATAATTAGAGTGAAATTGAGCGAAGCCAGCGACAGCAATAAAAATCGGGGGATTTTCATAACTTAGCAAGGTCAATAGTTGGCTTATCGCATCTTCGCGTTTACCCATTGTGTAAAGTGTGCATCGTTCGTACTCTTGCCACCCTTGCTTGAGATCATTCTCTGTTTTTGTAAGGTTGTCTATTGTATGTGTAGAGAGTGCATATCTAACGCCATTGATCCTTTTATCCAAATTAGGTGTTGAGTGATGACCTGTTTGAATACAAAACGATTGAAGCGCGGCCTTTTTATAAGGTTTAGCGGCTTCTCCAAGTGCAACACCAAATGCAAAGTTATCGGTTCCTACATAGGCGAGACGGTAATCTTTATGCTCTGTTAAAAGGTCAGAGTCAAAAGTGATCACTGGTATCTTCAATTGCTTTGCCTTTTTGAGTGAACGTGACACGAGATAGTTTGAATCGGTAGTTGATATTAATAACCCGTCTACCTTTTTACTCAATAGTTCATTAATGATTAGGCTTTGCGTTCTAAAATCTTGATAGTCGTCTGCACCATCGTAGATACACTCTACATTTGGATGTTGTTTCGCAAAGTCTACACACCCTTTATACGATTGTTCATAAAAGGTGTCATTTTTAGTTTTGCCTACAACCGCGATGGTTATTTCCGCTTGAGTACTTTGGCTCAGTATCGCAAACAATATTAGCCCAAATACCAAGGTACAACGGGAGAATAGATTTTCCTTTAACTTCATGTTTAGAATGAAATAATTTTCTTAAACTACTGCAAGCATAACGTAGATTTTTAGTAACGCAAATGAGGACAGCATTCCATCTGGCGCTCACTAGTGCATCGCAGCATTTTTCAATACAAATTGATGAGCATCCATATAGCTTTTAATAGCACTTTGCGCAATTCGTATCGTCGCGGGTACATCAGTACTACCTTTATGAATGCAAAATACCTCCACTTTTTCCAGCTCGAATTCGGGATCTACTCGCTCCAGGTTATGATTATTAAATGCGATGATTTCTGGCACTAATCCAATACCCAAACCGCTTTCAATGAGCCCTATTGTATCGCTAACGGAATTGGTTTTGTGATGTGCTTTGAATGAAAGCTGTTTAACGATATTTTGTGTTGTATGTATAAATTCATAATTTGTGACTTTGCTTTCCCAAGAGTTTGCAATGTAAGGAGCGGTTGTGTCGTTAAATTCACTGTCCTTTGCTTTATATAGCACGTCTCTAAATGAACCAATATATTGTTGTGATTGCTCCACATCTGTGCTTTTACCCACTCTAACAGCAAGATCTATCCCCCGCTCCACTAGATTGAGATGGCGATCTTCATTAATTAAATTCAGGCGGATTTTAGGGTGCGTTTTAATCAGCTTACATAGTGCAGGTGCAACGATGGTTTGCATCAAAGCATAGGATGTTGTCACTGTTAACTGCCCTGCCAGTACTGATTGCTTAGATCTTGCTTTCTCCCAAGCTAACTCTGATAAATGGCTGATTTCAAGGCAGTACGCATAGAAGTCTTTACCAACGTTGGTCAATGATTGGCTTCGTGTGTTTCTATATAGTAGTGGTGTTCCTATCTCTTCTTCTAGTTTCTTGAGATGTTGGCTGATCACTGATTTAGACAAAGATAACTTCTCCGCGGCTTTGGTCAGTGATCCTGACTCTACCACCCCCTTAAATATCATCATTCTTCTTAGTTTGTTCATTTAACTTCTCTTTTCACATTACTTTATAAGATAAAGACCGCCGCACTCAAATAAAATTACATAAATATTACATAAATTAAACATTTATTTTTAACAGTTATAAATGAAATATGTGTTTTGGTCTATACCAAATTCAGTGTTATTTCCCCTGCCTAGCTAAAAGTGGTTATTGATAATTTCCTTAATCGTTTTAGGTTTAACCTTGTTTGAATTTTTAAGTCATTTATATAACTTAAAGTGGCTGTACTAACGGGTAGTTACTTTGATTTTTCTGGCCAAGATCAGATAGCTGTCAATAGATTGAATTTATTTCTTCAACAAAGAACACGCGTCTCATTTATAGCGGCAGAAACATTGAGTTCGATTTTATGAAACAGTTTAATTAAGGTTGAATTTTGAGCGAAAGTGGCTATAAAAATAAGCTGTTAACTATCTGTTTGTAACAAAACTCCCTACATCTATAGCTATGGATGTAGGGAGTTTTTGTTAACTTTCATTTACTTAATTTGTTGTTTTGTAGATTGTATATCGTGATGTTTGGTGTTATTGAAAATGCAACTAATTTCCTCAATTTGTTAGAAAGTGTAGAAGTTCTTCCATTCTCATTGTCCCTATATAAATAATATTAAAAGTACATTTGGTTAACATTTTAACTACATGCACTTTTATCTTCAGTTGCACCTTTTAAACCAGAATAGGTCTAGTGCAACTTAACAGTTAGAACACCGATTGATTAAGGAATATGAAAGATGAAATCAATTAAGTTAAAGAAAAGCGCAATTGCTATCGTAACGTCACTCCAATTATTTGGGCTTAGTCAGCTCGCAACTGCGAATACCGACGTCCCAGAAATCTCACCAATTATGTACGATACACTTCAAGGTGATATTGAAGGTGCACCTTTGTTTGTAGATGTTGGTTCAGATGATTTTCTATTAACACAGGAGCAATGGCACACAATTCAAGTGTTCGCTCAAGCTGCTGTTGGGTTACCAAACAACGAGTCTGCATTTAGAAGTTCAACGCGCTACCCTGACAACACGCCTTTGAATAAACACTATAAAGCGTTAATGGAAACGTTTGGAGAAATCAACGCATCTGGTCAAAACTGGAATCACAATATCTACCCTAGCGTTATTGATTTAGCGACAAAACTTGCTAACTACTCAGACACTCATGCACTGTTAATTAACCCGTTTATCAGCCAATTAACCAACTTACATAACGCTTCACTTACGGGGGATATGCAAGCTGCTGAGCAGAGTCGCCAAGCCGCAATTTCATTTCTCAATACTTTTATGAGTTTTATTGACTCAAACCTGAATAAAACAGAAGAAGTGGTGAATGAACTTATTAGTTTTCAGGGGGGATTGACTACGCATACAGGGGAATTGGAAACGCTTGAGAGTACATTTGCTGATATCTTGAATAAAGATCAGCCTGCGAATATTCGCGAAAAAATTAGTACCTTGCAAAATCGCCTAAACAGTCTTAACAACGAAAAAGACACTAAGTTGAAGATAGTTGCAGGCCTCTCTGCTGGAGGACCTTTAGTGTTGTTAATCGGCGGTTCAGTACTTGGCAGCCAAGTCGAAGAGCTCAAAGACGAAATAGATAAGGTTCAAGCAGAAATTGATAGTTCAAACAAAGACCTAGCACATTCAGTGAGCCTGGCCGCATCTTACGAGATTGCAAAAGGTCAAGTAGATGGCATGAATGATAAGATCCTCAAAGCAATCGATAATGTGCGCTTAGTGCAAGTGCATTGGCAGTCTCTACTAGGAGATATGCGGTCACTTAAAGAAGTCTTAGAGCAACTAGACAGTGAAAATGCACTTCGAAATGCTAATGTTGTGGTAGCTGGTATTGTTTCATCTCCGCTTGCTAGCAGCGCAACAAACTCGTGGAAAGACATTTCAGACAAAGCGAGAGCATTTTTGCAAAATGCTTATCTACCTATCTCTGAGCAGTAATCAAATACAACATGCATTCCTTCCTTATTGCTATAAGGAATATATCACCGTACCTGAGCTAAATATGCTCAGGTACATAAGGAGTTACTATGAAACCAACTTTACTCAGCCTGTTGATTGGCTGCACTTTTTCGAGCCAAGCTGCGACTTGGAATGAGCTATATAATCTTGAGCTAAGTCAAAACCTACCGAGCGTTACGACTTCAAATCAACAACAGATAGACACACAAAATTATTTGGTCTCGGCCTTACATGTCAATTTGAATGACGTGCTTACTAGTGCAAGAGATCATAATACTATCGTCATTGCTGCTGACACGGTAGAAATCGACCGAAACATGATTTTCGATGCGCCAAACAAACGAATTTTTATCGTCGCACGTAAAATAATGGGTAATGGTACGGTGAGTATCAATTTAGATACCCAAAATGCTCAAGCATCAACATTGGTATTTATGGCTGATAAAGTTGAGGCTAATATCAATATAATCACAGCTCATTCGCCAAGCGATGGTGAAATTGAACGCTTTAGTATTGCTCCAGACTCATTTGGTACGCTATATCAAGTTATACAAGGCAATAAGTTCGCAACGCCTATTTCGCCAGCGTTAACGTCGCTCATCTCTGTGCATAAAGAGTACTTTTTAGATGCATTTGAAAAGTCATTCGATATGGCTGCTTCTATCTATGATCAAAATCCAGCGTTAAGTATTGAGATGTTGAGCTGGCCTGAAGCTATTTTAAACGCAGCTCATGATGTTAGAGAATCTTCCGTTCAAGCAAAGAATTTTTACTTGCAGCTTGCTAACTTTAAACAGTTTTTGTCGTACGCAACACTTAACAAAAACTATGTGCCTAGCCTATCCCGCGACTTTTATGAGTTAACGATTAAAGCATATATTGACGCGATGGAAGCATATCAGGATAGCTACGATAATTTTCAGCAACAAGGCCGAAGTTTAGAAAACAAGCGCCAAGATCTCACTTTGATGCAGGATAACCTATTCGACGTTGCATCTGCTGAGCAACGAATTATCTCTCGCTCTGTAGAGCAACTGACGAGCTTGGTAAAAACGCTTGATCAACAAAAAGCATCATTCAGCGGACAAGAAAATAATGTCTTCTATTCAGGGGTCGAGTTTCAACAAGGAATTTTGGACTACAAACTAGATAAAATCACTGAAATTGGGCTTAAAGTACTTGAAACCGTAATTAGTGCGGGCACTGCATTTGCCGGTGCTGCGGGGGGAGATACCAGTGGCTTGAAAGACTTAGTTGCGAGCTTGCCCGCCACAATCCAAGAGATCAATGAGTTAAAAACCAAAATTGATGATATCGCGTCATTAATGGATAAAGTACAAACGGTTAGCGGCCAGTTAAACGTGTTATCACAAAAAACCGCTGATCCGTTTTCTAGTAGTGAGCTTGCACAAGAGTTCAATCGCCTTAATTCACTCATTCCGACCAAAGAAGAGGCAAATCGAATTTGGGACGAATTTTTAATAACTGCTAAGGCACAAATGAAAAAGGCCATAGATGAAGACATTGATGGTGCAAGTGACTACCTTGTTGCTATCGAAAAGTTGATTAATCATGGTAAGGCAATAGTTGCTGTAGAGATTGATATTGCCCAGGAGCAATCTAGACAGATAGATTTGCGCATCACCGCTGATGCAAAACTTAAACAGATCAATCGTATAGATGCATTTTTACAAAATAATCAAAACAGTCTAGATGAAATTCAGGACATGGAGGAACAGCTATTCCGGACTTTGAATAATCTAAAACGGCCGATATTTGTTGCACTAACAAACTATCAGGCGGCATTTAGCTACTGGTCTCTTGATGACACCATAGTGACACCAAGCCTTAATCAAAGTTATCAAGAATACCGTCACGACTTAGCTTTACTACGTGAACAAGAGGCCGCGTCATTATTGCGTTTTAACCCTCGACCTCAAGATTTTATGCTCACCATAGAAGAGTTAGATGCGCCGCAGCAATTGCTGGATTTTGCGCAAGACGGTGAAATGAGTTTTACGCTGTCGTTGGAAGATATTGATTTTTCCCAGTTTGATCGAGTTAGATTAGACGAGGTCAATGTTGTACTAGAAGGTTCGGGGTTAAATGAGAACCAGCGCTATGATATCGAAGTAAGATCTAGTGGTTCATATCAAGATAGGTTTAAAGGGCAATCCTATCAATTTAGTGCAGGGTCGTTATACCGATTGGTAAGTTACGAGCTGTTAGATAGTGAAACGACGCGCATAGATCCAATCACCAGTGGTGCAATCGCAAACGATTATGCGATTAATTACTTTAAACCAACTCCGTTTACCACTTGGTCAATTAAGCTGAAAAATCCACAGCTTTATGACTTAAGTAAAGTGACGAATATCAAAGTGTCGTTTAAAGGAAATGCGATCCCCAAACAATAGTGTAGCACTTGCACTTTAGCTTAGTAGGAGCCACTTCAGGTGGCGATCTTTAATAAAAGCTCGCAGGATTAACCTGCTCCTATTTTAGTGTGGCTTGAATATTTGCTAAACAAGATTGCCTTTCGTAGGAGCCACTTCACGTGGCGATCTTTTAACAAAAGCTCGCAGGATTAACCTGCTCCTACTCTGGTGAGGCTTGAATATTTGCTAAATAAGATTGCCTTTCGTAGGAGCCACTTCAGGTGGCGATCTTTAATAAAAGCTCGCAGGATTAACCTGCTCCTATTTTAGTGTGGCTTGAATATTTGCTAAATAAGATTGCCTTTCGTAGGAGCCACTTCAGGTGGCGATCTTTAACAAAAGCTCGCAGGATTAACCTGCTCCTATTTTAGTGTGGCTTGAATATTCGCTAAACCAGATTGCTTTTTTCGTAGGAGCCACTTCACGTGGCGATCTTTTAGCAAAATTCCTCCGGATGAGCCGCCACCTACTCTACAACTTGAGCCTTCAATAAAGATCTGTTATCTAGATAGCCACTAAAACGGGTTGCTAATAAGGCTGCAGCGCTGATAAGTGCCCCTATCCAAGCGGTGTCCTGCAGCGACATATTTTCAACAATTTGGCCACCTAAGACAGAACCGAGCGCAATTCCAACGTTGAAGGCAGCGATATTCAACCCCGATGCAACATCCACCGTTTTTGGACTAAACTTTTCGGCTAGCTGTACAACATAGACCTGAAGACCAGGTACATTTCCAAAAGCAAATGCTCCCCACACTAGTACTGTGATCACCACGCCGATTTTCGACTGCATGGTAAATGTCAACACAGCCAAAATGACCGAGAGTAACGCGAAGATGATGGTCAGAGCGCTTATCGGCCCTTTTTTATCTGCTAATTTGCCGCCATAGATATTGCCAACTGCAACAGATACACCATAAACCAGCATAATAATACTGACTGTAGCGGCGTTAAAACCAGCTTCCTGTTGTAAAATTGGCGCAAGATAGGTGAATGCTGTAAAGGTTCCACCGTAGCCGAGTATGGTCATAAGATAGACGAGCAGTAATCTGGGTTGCAATAATACTTTTGCCTGCTCAGATAGACTGGCAGATGCGCTTTGCTTTAGGTTCTTTGGAATTAATAATGCACTTCCCAAGAGAGCGATAACACCTAAAGCAGAAACTACTAGAAAAGTGGCTCGCCAGCCAAACTGTTGGCCAATCCAAGTACCCAAGGGGACACCTGTTACGAGCGCAACGGTCAGTCCCGTGAACATAATGGCGATGGCACTTGCCTCTTTGTCTTTTGAGACCAAGCTAGTTGCAATCGTAGAGCCAATCGAGAAGAACACACCATGAGCGAGCCCTGTCATGATCCTCGCTAAAATGAGGCTTTCATAACTTGGCGCTTGCCACGCAAGCAGATTGCCAAAGACAAATAGTGCCATCAAACTAAGTAATACAGATTTCCTATTCCATCGCCCTGTCAGTGCGGTTAAAACGGGCGCACCAACAGCAACGCCAATGGCATATAAACTCACCAGTAAACCTGCACTTGGCAGCGAAACTGATAAATCGGAAGCAATGGTCGGTACTAAACCAACAATGACAAATTCGGTGGTACCAATGGCAAATGCGCTTAATGTCAGCGCCAGTAATGCAAGCGGCATAAATAACCCTTTTAACGTGATAAGCAATAAGTTGGTGTAGTGTGAAAGCTTTTTTATTTGCAAAAAATAGCGAAAATGACAAAATACTTTTGTAGAAAATGAAAAGGAATACACATGACCGTTAGCTCAAAAGCCGAAGATCTAGAAGCTTTTATCTGTGTTGTCGATACTGGCAGTTTTTCCGCTGCAGCAAATCTGATGGACGAACAAGTTGCAAAGGTTTCAAGAGCAGTAACTCGACTGGAAAAGTCCCTGTGTGTAACCCTATTCAATCGAACGACTCGACGGATAGAGTTAACCGAAGAAGGAGAGCTATTTTTACGCTATGCGCGGCAGGCACTCAATACCATTGAGCAAGGTGAAGAGGCGTTAAAGCTGTTACGATTTTCGCCAGCTGGTAAATTAAGAGTTGATGCTGCAAGTCCTTTCGTTTTTCACCAGCTTACGCCTATATTAAAAGGTTTTAATGAGGCCTTTCCCGATATTACTTTGGAAATAACAAGTCATGACAGCATCATCGATTTGCTAGAGCATAAAACCGATATCGCAATACGAATTGGTGACTTAGCTGACTCTAATCTTCATGCGCGTTTGCTAGGCCGCAGTAAACTTCATCTTGTAGCAAGCCCTGACTACTTAAGTAAATTTGTAGGGAATGAATCACTGATTGATCTTCCACATCATAACTTGATAGGTTTTACCGATGCCCCACATCTCAACGTCTGGCCTTTACAAAATCCGCAACAGCTCAAGTTTTCTATTAGCGCATCCAGTGGCGAGACCGTGAGGCAATTATGTATTGCTGGCCATGGCATTGCACTGCTATCTAACTTTATGGTGAGGCAAGATATAAAAGCCGGAAGACTTGTTGAAGTTTTTACCGAGCAAATTATTTCGCCAAATCGCAGAGAAGCAGTACAAGCCGTGTATTATCAAAATAGTGGTGTATCCTCTCGGATTTCGGCATTTCTAGACTACATTGCGCCTAGGCTCACGCTATAGTTTTTTCATTTTTTACAAATATATTTTGTATTTATTGCTGTTAATGAAAATATTTTAAATCGTTAAGCTTCTCATAGTGAAAATAAATATTGAGGAGGCCAAATGGCTGATTTATTTGAGTCGATTAACTTAGCAGGTAAAACATTGAGCAATCGCATAGTGATGCCGCCTATGACCCGCTCGCGGGCGAGTCAACCCGGGGATATTCCTAACAATTTGATGGCAACTTATTACGCACAGCGTGCTACGGCTGGTTTAATTATTAGTGAAGGGACACAAATATCGCAACTCGGTAAGGGGTATGCTTGGACACCGGGGATCTATTCAGGTGCCCAAGCTGCTGGCTGGAAACAAGTCACAAAACAAGTGCATGATGCAGGCGGTGTTATGTTTGCGCAGCTTTGGCATGTTGGGCGAGTATCGCACCAAAGTAATACCGGTGGGCTTCAGCCGATTTCAGCTTCAGCAATTCAAGCTCAGGGTGTGAAAGTTTTCATCGATGAAAATGACTCCCCTGATTTTATTCAAGCTCAAACACCTAGAGCAATGACTCAAGCAGACATCAATAATGTTATTAACGAATATCGACACGCTGCACGAAACGCGATGCAAGCAGGATTTGATGGAATTGAACTGCATGCAGCGAATGGTTATTTGATTAATCAATTTTTAGACTCTCACTCAAATCAAAGGACTGACGGCTATGGTGGCTCTGTTGATAACCGCATTCGCTTTTTGCGTGAGGTCGTGACGGCGGTGAGTGAAGAAATTGGCAGTGACAAAGTGGGTGTTAGACTTGCGCCGCTTACTACCTTAAATGGTACAGTAGATGAAAACCCTGAGCAGACATACCTCGCGGCAATTAAACAGCTAAATGCGCTCAACGTGTGCTATGTACACATCGCAGAAGCGGATTGGGAAGACGCGCCAGATATGCCTCTGAATTTTAAATACGCAATTAGAGAGGCATTTAATGGCGTGTTGATCTATGCCGGAAAGTATACGAAAGCGCGCGCCCAACAAGCTCTTAATGAAGGTTGGGCTGATATGATTGGATTTGGTCGTCCTTTTATCTCTAATCCTGATTTGCCCTACAGACTGGCAAATGATTTGTACTTAAACGAACATCAGTCTGAGACATTATTTGGTGGAGGTGAACAAGGTTATACTGATTATCAAATTCACGCCTCAAATCCAATTAACGTAAAATAGGCTAAACGTTAGCTTTCAATCTGCGTATGAATTATTTAATGCGTACGCAGCCCCAATAATGACCATTTTAAGGTGAGCACAATGTAGCTAACTTTTGTGCTTGTTTCTCCTGAATTACCGCTAATGATAGTTTATGTAAATGTATATAGATTGGAGTTTGGTCTAAAAATAGATAATAATGTTGGCAAATTAAAGGAACTTAATACACTATACTTCAGAAAATGAAAAATATAATTCTATTTGCCACTGCACTGCTCTGCACCATCTCTGCTAACGCCCAGTTACCCGTAGAGAGTTACGCACAACTACCTAATATGAGTAAAGTTTCACTCTCACCCAGTGGTAAGGCCGTTGCGTATTTACAAAATTATGAAGGAAACCTTGTTCTTACCGTTCATGACCTAAAAACGCATAAAAAAAACTATATCCTGCAAACTGATAATAAAACGATAGCACTTGGTTGGTACGATTGGGCCAGTGATGACATGCTCTTATTTGGTGCGAATTACACCAAAGTGCAGCGAGGTGTAAAATACACCTCATCTCGTTTATTTAAATTTGATTTAAAAAATCCTACGGATGAATTAGTTCAAATCAACCGTGCTTATCGCTATGAAATTTCGGCACAATTTCAAGATGACGTGATTAGCATACTGCCAGAACAACCAAACAAGATATTGGTTCAAACTGACTTTGATATGGCAAACAAGCCGAGCGTTTATATCTTAGATATAGCTAAAGATAGACGCGAGAAAGTTGTTCGAGCAAGAAGAAAAATATCTAGCTGGATAGCCGATCAACAAGGCAATGTAAGAATGGGTTATGGGTTTGAAGGGATCACTGCCTATTATATGCTCTATGATAATGAGACGAAGGATTTAACCGATTTCTATACCTTTCAGGCTCGTGGCCCGGAAGCTATCCATATTCTTGGATTTGATAAAGACCCAAATATTATTTACCTCACCGCACTTCATAATGGTAAAAATGCGCTGTTTAAAGCAGACATTACTAAACGCCCGCTTTTACCTCAGCTTATTTTCTCCGATCCAGACTATGATTTTGATGGCAGTATCATTTATTCACACGACGGCAGAGCCATAGGCTTCAGCCATTCCAACCTTGATAACTCGAGAATTTACTGGGACGAAGACCGCAAACGCCTTCAACGCTCACTTAAAGCGGCATTACCAAACTACGACACCGTTGTTATAAGTATGAGCACGGATAATAAAAAATACATAGCGTACGGCGATTCAGACCAAGACTCCGGTACATATCTGATTGGTGACAGAGAAACCAGCTCTTTGGCAGGGTTAGGACGTTTATATCCGGATATTACCGGTGACAATTATTTGGGCAAACAAAGGGTATCGTTTAAAGCGCGTGACGGCCTAGAAATTGAGGGTTACTTAACCCTACCTAAAGCATTCGATGCGGCTGCTCCAACAATCATCTTTCCACACGGTGGACCATACTCTCGCGACTACGCTGGCTTTGATTACTGGTCTGAACTATTGGCAAGCAGAGGCTTTGTGGTTTTCCAACCTAACTTTAGAGGCTCTTTTGGTTATGGTTTTGACTTCTTTAATGAAGCAAATCAAGGTTGGGGAGGAAAGATGCAAGATGACTTACAAGATGCGGCAAACTGGTTGATTGCAGAAAAGTATGCACTCAAAAATAAAATTTGTATAGGTGGTGCGAGTTACGGCGGCTATGCGGCACTAATGGCTGTGGTAAAACATCCTGAAACGTTTCAATGTGCAGCAAGTTTTGCCGGTGTTACAGACTTAGAATCGATAGTCAGTCGTGCGCGCTTTTTCACAAACAAAGAGCTTGTTCGTGACCAATTCGGACAAGATATTGATAAACTTAAAGCACAATCTCCTGTTAACTACGCTAAGCAGATTAGCCGCCCCGTGTTACTTATTCATGGTGATGACGATAAAGTCGTGCCTGTGAATCATAGTCGTGACATGGCAGATGAACTTGAAGATCATGACAAGAAGTTCAAATATATAGAGCTCGAGGATGGCAACCACCATCTGAGTTATCAAGCACATAGAGTGAAGACGCTTACTGAGTTTTTAGCTTTTTTCGAAAGACATCTTAAGTAACCTGAGGTTTGGATAAGGAATGTTCCAACTTATTGTTGCTAAGCCACAACTTAGTTTTTTCCTTGTCTAGCCAGCAAGTTTTAAGGAAAACAAGGCGAATTTACGCACCAATAGCTGGCTATTGGAAGTGAATTCAACGAAGTTAGCGCTAAAACTGGCTGCTAGAAAGGCATTAATTATCCGCAGCTCAGGTTAAGTAGCAAAGCGCCGCAATTAGCGGCGCTTTTTATTGAGAGAGCGACTTCTTCTGTCACAGAGTTGATGTATGATAGGGGCTAATATAAAGGAGAATTATTGTGCAGCTCGTTAAATTATTCGCCATGGCATTGATGCCTATGCTCAGTGTATTTCAGGCCTCGGCAACGTCATTTTTAGTCTTTGGTGATATGCCCTATACGGAGATAGACAGAGGCATGTTGATGCCAAATGGTGCTCTGCACGAAAAGGTAAATGATATACAGCATGATTTTATGGTGCACGTAGGTGATATGAAATCCGGTGCTGAGCCCTGTACAGACCAGCTGCTTAAAGATAATTATGCCCTGATCTCAAATGTAAGTAGTCAACCTTTTGTATTCACGCCCGGAGACAATGATTGGACTGACTGTGACCGTGAAACCCTGAACCCTAGGTTTGATGAATTAGAGAGATTGGATTTCATCCGTAAACACTTTGCGGTGCAAACACCTGAGCTACCGGCCTTTAAACGCCAGCAAACAGTACCAGAAAATCAATCTTGGATAGTGGATGATGTGCAGTTTTTAACTTTGCATGTGCCTGGTACCAACAACGGTCGCAGACAAATCTTATTATCCGATAAAAAAGTAGTGCACGAAGAATCTCATCGTCGTGATGTAGAGAATATTAAGTGGTTGGACAGCTTGTTGACGCCAAACCATAAAGCCGCGGTGATATTTCTACAAGCCGACCTATATCAAAAAGAGAAGCATTCAGGACGTTGTGATAAACACTCGAAAGCTCAGTGCGATGGCTATCAATTATATCGAGAGACACTTGCAGAGTATGCAGCTCAACTCAGTTATCCGTTGCTGTTGATACATGGAGATACGGGAGAGTTTTGCTTTTCTGAACAGTCAAAAAATTTATGGCGTCTTAACGCCCCTGGCGACTTTCAATATTTAGATATTGCAAAGGTTAAAGTTAAGGGAGGTAAAAAGAAGCCGTTTAAGGCAACACCGCTTCTTTCGCAAGATAAAATAGCTAAATGCAAGGGGCTGTAAAGCCCCTTTACACGCTTCTTACGCAGCTTTACAAGAAGCGTAGCGCGAATAGCTGCCGTACCTACAGTATAAGCTCGCGCTGTTTATTGTGGCTTTCAAACTGCTCTTGCTTAACTGTATTGACAAAATGCCACTCACTTTCCACCTTCTCTTTTGTGAAATTAAGCGTTAAATAACCACGCTGATGAATATTGGCATATTCAAGGTCATCGACTAGTAATTGCAATACCTCAGCGAATTGTAGCGCCTGCTCATCGCCTAATTGCAAGTAATACTCAAGCCCTGGAGAGCTGACTGACGCTGTCGCATATTCTTGACCACAAACGGCTCCGCTTGCATCGCAGAGCTTACCTGACCAGGCGTTGTGCGTATCTCCAGCAACGACTACTAAGTTTTTATTGGCCGCTTTTGCTGTTTGTAAAATTACTTCACGTTCAATCGGGTAGCCGTCCCATGCATCCAAATTATATGGTACGGTATACGTGACTCGCGCTTTTTCTTGTGCAGACAATGTTGAGTCACCAGCAAGCAGCCTGCCCTTTATTTGAGCAAGCTCAGTTAGTTGCGTCGGCATTTGTGTGGAAGGGTTTGCAAGAGACATGAGCAGCTCGACTGGGATCATCATTTTAGTCATCAATACTTGTTGCCCTAAAACTTGCCATTTCGCTGTTGAGTTTTTCAAATTATCGGTGAGCCAAGTCAATTGGTTTGCGCCTAAAAGCTGTTGCGAAGGCGCAGTTAGATCCGCCTGAAATCCGGCAAAATCCACCTGTCCTGTCGTGGGGTCAATGTAATTTTGATAGTCGAGTGCTTTAGCTCGGCTCTCGTGACGAGTATCTAGCATATAAAGTGATAACAAGTCGCCAAATTCAAATTTACGATAGAGGCTCTCGAGTTGGTCCTTAACCATCGGACGCACAGGCATCCATTCATAGTAGGCTTGCAGTGCAGCAAGTTTGCGGGCAGCGTACTCCCCTTCTCCCTCGTTATGGTTTTCAGCGCCATCCATGTATGAGTCATTGCATACTTCATGGTCGTCCCATACCGCAATAAATGGCGTACTGGCGTGGAGAGCTTGCAGACCAAGGTCCGTACGATATTTTGCATAGCGACGACGATAATCATTTAATGTAATAATCTCGCTCGCATTATCTGCATCCAGCCCTCGCCCCATGGCGTCGGCATTTTCAGTGGCGTACCCACCCATACCATATTCGTATATGTAATCACCTAAATGTAACACTGCGTCTAAATCGCTGCGTTTTGCAGCCTCTGCATAAACATGAAAGTAACCAGCCGGATAATTAGCACAAGACATGACGGCAAGTTTTACCTGAGTTACATCGTTAACGGGTAAGGTTTTGCATTTACCTATGGGTGAATGCGTTTCCTTAGTGACGAAGCGATAAAAGTAGCGGCTATTTGCAACAAGGCCATTAAGATCTACTTTAACGGTGTAATCGTTTTTTGCTAATGCGGCAAGCTGGTGGCTTTGTAGTAAGACACCAAAATCTTCTGATTCTGATACTTGTAGAGTGACATCCACACTGTTAGGTGTACCTTCAGGAGTGACTCGCGTCCATAATATAACGCTATCAGCTAAAGGATCTCCACTTGCGACACCATGGCTAAATGCGACAGCAAAATCGTTACTCGCAACCGCTTTACTATTACTACTGCCGCAGCCAACTAACGAAACGCTAATTGTTGCTGCGCCAACGCCCATTAATGCACTTTTAATAAAATCTCGACGGGTAAAACTTGCCATTATTATTGTTCCTTAACTGCAAAATGCGCCATATTGGGCGCACTTATCTACTACTTGAAGGAACTAGCTTAGTTAAGCATTATTACAATTTAACGATTGGTCTTAATTAGTGCGGATTTGGAACAACGCGATTTCTGCCACTGCTTTTGGCCTCTAGTAACATCGTATCTGCACGACGAATAATGCTTTCAACGCCAGACTCACCTGCGCCAAATTCAGCAACCCCAAATGAACTGGTAATATCGACCTCTTCACCGACCGCAATTTGAAATGATGCCTGCTCTATCATAATACGTGCCCGCTCGGCGACTAAGATTGCCCCCTCTAAGCCAGTATTAGGGAGTACCAGAGCAAATTCCTCTCCACCTAGCCGAGCTATTAAATCCGTGTCTCGTAACATGTCAGAGAGTCGCGAGCTCACGTGAACCAGCACTAGGTCTCCCGCTTCATGGCCAAATTGCTCGTTAATTGCACGGAAATTATCGAGGTCGGTCAGTATCACACTAAATGGTGTTCTGTAACGTTCATATAACCTAATTTGACTGTCAACTTTATCGCTTAACTGCCTACGACTGGCGACGCCCGTTAATGGGTCAGTTTTAGTAATAAAATCGAGCTCTTTACGTAAGTGATCGAGTTCGCTATGCATCGCTTTTGTTGTGGTAATGTTATCTCCGTAGATAACGAAGGCATCATTCTGCAGCGAAAAACATCGTAATCTGAAGAACTCACCACTTAAGGTATCAATTTCAATTTCTGGATAGTCTAATTCACAGCCGTTGCTTAAGCCTAAAAACCATTCCGTGAGTTCATCCCCGTCGATTCTATCATCAAACGTATCGTCTGTTTGTGGGTCGAAGATATTACTCAGTGTGCGTCCTGTTATGTGAGACGAGGGTTGTCCAATTAGCTTCGCCATTGCTTTATTGCAAAATTCAAGAACCGACTTGTTGCTAACAATAGCAACTGCATCGTCACTTTTATTGAGCACTTCACTCAGTAGGGATTGTAAATGGTTAGCGTTAGACATAATTCAATTCCGTTAGGCTTTTTGTTATTTTAAATCAATCGGGAAGATTTATCTTAGATCTCGCGCAAATCACACAAAAAAGACATTTTGATTTCGTTATCTACATCAATTGATTCTAATTTAGCACCAATCATATTCCATTTCACTTATGTTTAATGCAACAAATGAAACGTATAGTTACCTCCATACACAAAGGAGGAACTATGTTAAAACCAACGCAACTCGCAACGATTATTTCTGCTTTGCTATTGCTAAGTGCATGTGGCGAAGCTGAGCAGGCAAGCAGTCAAACTCCGCCTCTTCAACCAATTGATGTAGCACCAACACCGCAAATTAGCATTGCTGATTGGCACACCTATACAACACGCCTTTCTTCTCCAAACGAAGTCGCACTTCGCGCTCGGGTCACAGGAGTGATCGGCTCGGTAAACTTCAAAGAAGGAGATACGGTGCACCAAGGCGATGTTTTATTTGAGCTGGACGATAGAACTTTCTTGGCTGAGGTTGCCAGTCTTGCCGCACAAGTGAAACGTGCCGAAGCGGCCCTTTCGCAAGCAAAAAGTGAGTCAGCGCGTGCGCTTCGATTAAGCAAGCAAAAAGCGATTTCAACCGAAGAAGTCGATGCCCGTGTTTCGCTTACCGCACAGCGTGAAGCCGAACTAGATGCGCTTCGCGCTTCATTTAAAGCAGCTCAACTAAACTTAGAGTTTAGCAAGATCACAGCACCAATCAGCGGCAAAATTTCATTTGCTGAGGTCACTCAAGGTAACACCATTAGAGCAAACGACACCTTGCTTACGACGATAGTCGCAACCGATAAGATGTATGCGTATTTTGATATCGACGAGCGAACTTGGAATAGCCAGTTTGCATCAGTGACGGAAGGTGAGCCGCTTCCTGTGAAATTACAGTTATTGGGCCGTGAGTCACAGCCAGTCATGGGTGAGCTAGACTTTATTGACAACGCCATCGATGACCACTCCGGAACCCTAAAAGTACGCGCTTCTTTTGATAACCATAGTGGACAATTACGACCTGGCTCGTTTGCGCGAGTGAGTCTTTCATCCGGTGAGCAAAACGATCGAGTATTAATTCCAGACCGCGCAGTGGGTACGGATCTTAAAAATCGCTTTGTTCTTGTCGTCAACGACGCGAATACACTTGAATATCGTCTGATCACACTCGGTAATCGCTATGGCGAATTTCGTGCAGTTGAATCGGGTTTAGCCGCAGGAGAGCGTATCGCGGTGAATGGCCCAGCGCGTGTAGGCCCTGGCATGCCGATAAGCCCAAACTCAGTGACGCTTACCTTGCCAGATAACATCGCCGCAGAAGTGGTTGCGATGACGCCAAACGATTCTTCACAAGGATTAAACTAATAATGAAATTTTCCCATTTTTTCATTAAACGGCCTATTTTTGCGGCGATGATGTCGCTTGTGATATTAATCGCAGGAGCCATTTCCCTTTTTCAGCTTCCCGTTAGTGAGTATCCAGAGGTGGTACCGCCGACGGTTGTGGTATCTGCAACTTACCCCGGTGCAAACCCAAAAGTCATTGCTGAAACCGTTGCAACGCCACTTGAGCAAGAGATCAATGGTGTTGAGAACATGCTGTATATGTTTTCTCAAGCAACCAGTGATGGTCGTTTAACGCTTACCGTGACTTTTGCACTTGGTACTGACTTGGACCGCGCCCAAGTTCAAGTACAAAACCGTGTAAATAGCGCTATTCCAAGATTACCGCAAGAAGTACAACGTTTAGGGGTTGTTGCTGAGAAGGCGTCACCAGATCTCACTATGGTGGTGCACTTGGTATCGCCAAGCGGCTCGCATGATACAAGCTACCTCTCTAACTATGCCGATATTTATGTCAAAGATCAGATAGCGCGCTTGCCGGGAGTTGGTGATGTGAAGCTATTCGGCGGCGGTAAATACGCCTTGCGGATATGGCTAAACCCCGAGCAATTGGCTGAAAGAAACTTAACCGCAAGCGATGTGGTTCGAGCAATCCAACAACAAAACCGCCAAGTAGCAGCTGGCTCTTTGGGTGCTCAACCTACAACGAATGAAAATCAATTCCAAATTCTGTTAAACGTTAAAGGGCGTTTGGTAGATACCAGTGAATTTGACAATATTATTGTTAGCGTATCGAGCGATGGCGCGATCACTAGACTCAAAGACATTGGCCGAGTTGAGCTTGGACAAGATAACTACGCGTTAAGAGCTTTGCTAGATGGAAACGAAGCGGTGGCAATGCCGATTTTCCAGCGTCCTGGTTCTAATGCGATAGAGCTGTCGGATCAGGTGCGTGAAACCATGAAAGAGTTATCGACACGTTTTCCTGAAGGGGTTGAGTACGATATTGTTTATGATCCGACAATTTTTGTTCGTGGCTCAATCGATGCGGTAATTTCAACATTATTAGAAGCCATCGTACTTGTGGTATTAGTCGTTATCTTATTCTTGCAAACATGGCGCGCTTCGATTATTCCGCTGGTAGCGGTGCCTGTATCGTTAGTTGGTACCTTTGCTGCAATGCAGTGGCTTGGTGTTTCTATCAATACTTTGTCGTTGTTTGGTTTGGTACTAGCAATCGGTATCGTGGTTGATGATGCCATTGTCGTGGTTGAAAACGTTGAGCGTAATATTGAAAACGGCCTTGCGCCCTTCGAGGCCACTAAACAAGCGATGTCAGAGGTGACAGGCCCTATTATAGCGATTGCATTGGTGCTTTGTGCGGTGTTTATTCCAACTGCTTTTATTACCGGCTTGTCAGGCCAGTTTTACAAACAGTTTGCCCTCACGATCACAATTTCGACGCTGATCTCGGCATTTAACTCATTAACATTATCACCAGCGCTAGCTGCACTACTATTAAAGCCGCACGGTGCTAAACCAGACAAACTCACAGTGGTGTTAGATAAATTGTTTGGTCAGTGGCTATTCAAACCGTTTAATCGCTTTTTTGATAAGGCAGCTCACGGCTATGTTGGACTAGTAAAAAAACTTATTAGACTGACCACCATTGTGTTTGTGGTTTATTTAGGGTTAATTTTTGCTACTACTAAGTTGTTTAGCACCATCCCTGGTGGCTTTATTCCACAACAGGACAAACAGTATCTTGTTGCGATTGCCCAACTGCCAGACGCTGCGAGTTTGGATAGAACAGAAGCCGTTGTACGTGAGATGGAACAAATTGCATTACAGACTCCAGGCGTTTTACATTCCGTGTCTTTCCCTGGGCTTTCAGTAAATGGTTTTACAAACAGCCCAAATAGCGGGATTGTATTTGTTGCCCTAGATAAATTTGAAAATCGCACATCGCCAGAGTTGTATGCGTCTTCAATCGCTGCGCAGCTTAATCAGAAGTTTGCCATCATAGATGAAGCGTTTGTCGCGGTTTTCCCACCGCCACCAATACAAGGGTTAGGCACCACAGGTGGATTTAAACTGCAAATTGAAGATAGAGCAAACCTTGGCTTTGAGAAGCTATTCTCTGACTTACAAGCAGTGATCGCAAAAGCGCAGCAGCAACCGGAGCTAATGGGACTGTACTCAAGCTTTAGGATCCAAGTACCACAAATGGACATTGATATCGACCGTGAGCAAGCAATGGTACAAGGCGTACCGCTCGAGGAAGTGTTTAATGCATTACAGATCTATTTAGGTTCAATGTACGTCAATGACTTTAACTTATTTGGTCGCACTTATCAGGTTACCGCTCAGGCTGACGCTAATTTTCGGGCAGATCCTGCACAGATTCTGTCTTACAAAGTAAGAAACAACTACGGTCAAATGGTGCCACTTGGCGCGGTACTCAGAGTCACGCCGACAACCGGGCCTGATCGTGTTATGCACTATAACGGGTATCCTACCGCCGAGTTAAATGGCAGCCCTGCGCCCGGATATTCTTCGGATCAAGCGCAAATGGCAATTGAAGCGGTGCTAAACGAAACGCTTAGCGAAGGCATGGCATTTGAGTGGACTGAAGTCACCTATCAGCAGATCCTCGCGGGTAATGTGATGGTGTATATCTTCCCACTGGTTGTACTCTTGGTGTTTATGGTTTTGGCATCGCAATACGAAAGCCTAAAGCTACCATTTGCAATCATCCTCATTGTGCCAATGACCATACTGTCAGCATTAGTAGGGGTGTGGCTAACAGGCGGCGATAATAATATCTTTACCCAGATTGCTCTTATCGTTTTGGTTGCTTTGGCGTGTAAAAATGCAATCCTAATGGTGGAATTTGCCAAAGAAGAGTATGAGCAAGGCAAGACTAATTTGGAGTCAATTGTTGAGGCATGTAAACTACGTTTACGTCCTATTCTGATGACGTCGATTGCCTTTACCGCGGGGGTTGTACCTCTGGTACTTGCAACTGGTGCGGGTGCTGAAATGCGCGAAACCATGGGGATTGCAGTATTCTCAGGAATGATAGGGGTTACCTTATTTGGTCTATTGTTTACGCCTATTTTCTTTATGGCGATGACGAAGCGATTATACATGCCAAGAATACGTGAAGCGCAGAGTGCCCCCAATACCATTCCAGTAAAGGATTAATAACTTGTAATCATGTTTAAAGGCCCATTGGGCCTTTTTTATGCTGCTTTTTATTGCCTTGTAACCGCACTATTCACCTTAACTTCATCCGTTTACGCTAAATTATCAGATACCGTCTTTTTCTCGCCGGAGTCTGTTTATGAAATCTCAAATTGCCTTTGCTGTTTTAATTAGCGCTGTTCTCAGTGCATGTGGCGAGGACATCTCAAATCGTAAAATTGAGCTTAGTGAAACACTTAGTCGCTATCAATGTGATAATGATTCGGTGATAAAAGTTGACTACAACGACAGTGATAAGGCAACTGTCCATTTTAACGAACAGGTGGTTAAGATGAAGATTGCGCGCTCAGCCAGCGGTGCAAAATATCAAGGTGATGGGTTTGTGTGGTGGACAAAAAATGATGAAGGTATGTTGCTTAGACAGGAAAAAGATAAAAACAACCGCATCATCGCACGTTGCGAGATGCGGCCCAATGAAGCCTTAACAGTGAAGGCGCAATCAAACTGATTATAAATGCTCGTCCCAATAGGCAACGTCACTTATATAGAATTAGGATGTCTTATACCGACAACTTTTCAGGTGTAGCTAAAGTACTTTTTACAAACTCAATGGCAGCGCTTACATTAGCAAATAAAACTTGATCTAATGGCTCTGGCATGCCAATTTCTTTGCGCATTTTTTCAATCTGGCTTTTCGCAATTGCCGACTTCAACACATACGCAGCACTAACACAGCCTAACTGCAAACAGCGCTTTGCTGTATTTACCAGTAACTTGTAGGCTTCTGGTGTCGCAGCTATGGCCTTTTCGGAATAACTCACGTAACCCCATGTCGAAGAATGGATCTCGGCTCGACATTGCTCTAATGCCCTAGAAAAATAATGGATCATAGACTCATTAATATTTCCTTCGAAACAGGCAAAGAGGATATTTTGCTCGGTCCAGAGGGTTACTTTCCCGCACCGAGTTTGATAACTATATTTTGACATTAATCCTTATCCGGCTCCTTTCGAAGTGCGGATTATACATCAGCACGACAAGGTTAAAAAAGAGTAATTGCTACTTTTTTAACCTAAATCGCATATTATGCTTATGGCTCAGCGAGTTGCTGTTTCGCTACCTCAGATTCTTCTTTTAGGTAGTTATTAAATGACAAGCCTAAAAACTGCGGTAAAGTAGCGCTAATTGCCAAGGAAGACAAAGTACCAATGAGAATGCCACAACACAACGCCATGGCAAAACTATTAAGTCCCGCGCCGCCTAACCACCATATCGCTAACACTGTTGTGAGCGTCGTTAATGAGGTGATAAGCGTGCGGCTCATTGAATCCTTTATCGCTTGGTCTATGGTATTGCCCACGGGACTGTTTTTCCACTGCTCTTCGAACAAAAGCTCTCTAACTCTGTCACCAATCACAATCGAATCGTTGAGTGAGTAACCAATAATCGCCAGCAGCGCTGCAAGCACGGTTAAGTCAAATTCTACTTGCGTTATTGCAAACAAACCTAGCGTCACAATCACATCATGAAAAAGCGCGATACTTGCGGAGACCGCTAAGCGCCACTCAAATCTAAACGCCAAGTAAATCAATACACTAAGTAACGCGAATATACCAGCAAGGCCACCTTGCTCAATTAACTCATTACCCACCTGCGCACCAAGATAACTGGCGTCTAATACGCTTGCTTGCCATTGTGTTTCAATTCCTTCTATCCACTGTTTGACGTGTGTTTCATCGGTGGACTGAGGGGTTTGGAAAACTCGCCAGCTACCATCGTTTTGTAGAGAGATTCGCGCATCTTGAACACCAAGCTCAGCTAGCTTGTTTTGCATTTCTGTTTGGCTCGTTTGCTTGGGTAAATCGATAACCGTAACGTAACCGCCGGTAAAGTCTTGGCCTAATACAATGCCTTTTTGAGTGATGGCTATGAGACTTGCAAGGACAAGTAACAATCCAGAAATTAGCCCGACGAATCTTGCCTTTTGCGTTTTACTTGTCATTTTACTTTGCGCCTTTACGTGATTTTGAATAAAGAGATTCTGATAACATACCGGAGACGACCACACCGGCGAAAATACTGGTTACTATGCCCAGCGCCAAAGTGATCGCGAACCCTTTCACTGGTCCATAACCGATACCAAGTAGGATAAGAGCAGTTATCATCGTGGTTAAGTTGGCATCGATAATACTCGACATGGCTTGTTGATAACCTTGCTTTAATGCAGTAACCATCCCAATGCCTTTACGCCTTAATTCGCGAACGCGCTCAAAAATAATAACATTGGTGTCGACGGCCATACCGATAGTCAAAACTAGGCCCGCAATGCCGGGTAAGGTAAGCACAACACCAGGAAGCAGCGACATTAATCCAATCAGGCAAACTAAGTTTACCAGTAATGAGGTAATGGCCACTGCGCCTAGCTTGCGATACCATACTGCCATAAACAGCAAAGTTAGGCTTAGCCCTAACGCCAAAGCTTTAAAGCCGCTTTCAATATTCTTTTCGCCCAATGAAGGACCAATGGTTTGCTCTTTCACAATGGTGATTGGTGCGTCAAGAGAACCCGCCCGCAACAATAATGCTAACTCTTGCGCGCGTTCCATAGACTGCATATTGGTAATACTGAATCGGGTATTTAATACTTGTTGAATAGTGGCTACTGAAATTACCTCCGTTTTGCGCTTAATCTCTCCTTTTGGATCCGCGTAATATTCGCTGAATACGGTAGCCATTGGTTTACCAACATTGTTTCTAGAAAATCGGTTTATCTTTTCACCGCCTTGAGAAGATAAGAATAGTTGTACTAAAGGCTTGCCGTATTCATCTCTTCCTGCTGTTGCGGACTCTATTTCATCCCCGCCAAAAATGGCAACTGGGTCGACTGAAATCAAAGCGCCAGATTTATCCTTTAATTTTTGACCTCCCATTTCTTGTAATGCATGAAATGAAAGCTTTGCTGTGGCGCCGATAATACGCTTGGCTTGTTCTGGGTCTTGCACGCCAGGTAATTCGATTCGTATATAGTTAGTGCCTTGACGTTGCGTAACTGCTTCTGTGATCCCGAGTTCCTCAATACGCGAACGTAAAGTAGATAGCGCTTGGGTCATTAACTGCTTATCGAACTCTGCTTTTTTCGCTTCGGCAAAACGGAAATTAACTCTCGTTAAACTGCCTTGTTTATGAGTTGTACTGGTAAATTGTGGATAGAGTTCGCGCAGTGTCGCAGTAAGTGCTACGAGTTCATTTTGCCCTTGCGCTTTCGCTATGACCTCAACCTGCTCGCCACTGATAACTTGAGGAATAGATAGGTTACGATAACGATTTTTGATCCGTAGGCTATTGGCTTCGTCTGCGAGTGACTGCAGTTTATTTTGCGCCGCTTGCTCTGTGTCAACTTTGAGTACGAACAACACACCGCCGTCCAAGTCTAGTCCGAGCTTGATAGGTTCGAGTCCAGTGCTTTCTAACCACTGTGGCATCGTTGAAGCACTAACAACCTTAACACTTAGCTTGGAGTGAGACTCAGCCATATAAGCACGCGCTTCGGCGGTTAGCGTGCGGTTTTCAAGTTCAACTAAGTAGCCACCTTGATGAGACTCGATTTGCTTGACTTTGAATCCCTCTCCTTCTAGCTGAGATTTAAGCTCAGGCAGCGATAGAAACACTACCTCGTTACTACTTGCTTGAATTTGAATCAAATTCTTATTGGGATACAAGTTTGGTAGTGCACAAAGGATCAACAAGAACACAATAAGCGCAGTAAAAAAGCGTTTTGCACGCGCGGTTGCTCCACGAGAGGTTGATGGCCTCGTTGGCGAATTTATATCTTTCATATTTTTCTCACTATCTATCTGAGCGATACCGATTTGCTAACGAATACTGGTCATACAGACGTTAGGGTGCTGGTATCAAAACTACTATTTGGGTACTTTATTGGTAGTAGATAATGATTAAGAGGCGAAGTTGAGACTGCCTTTGAAGGTTAAGTTTGCCGGCTTACAGTTGTCGATAAAGCCATTGTTTGGCCGAGTATCACACATATACCAAGGTACAGGTTTAGGTCTATTGATGTCATAGACTGAGGCCGGTATATATTTTTCTGCTGCAAGCTCAAATACAAGCGCATATTCGGCTTGTTGTTTAGGATGTAGAAAATAACTAGGGTGGCTAGTACGCTCGCGTTCCGATAATAAGCCCTTTTCGTGATGCGTGGTTTCACCACTGAGCTTTATTGGACTTGTAGGGCTTGGCTTACTGGGTAACTGATTGGAGTCAGCGAGGCCCTTTTGGGTGATGTTTACGAAGCTCGTGCTGTGCGTATCAGAAGTATGGGATAAGTGATTATCAGGCGTTCCTGTCGCGCACGCAGCAGCTACCCATAACAACATGAGTAATGACATAACGGCGAAAAGGTTAAAACGCTTCATGAAAACTGATTAAACAACTTATTAGATAAAATTACGAGATTGGGGCGATAGTAGCAAATTCAAGATAGTGGTATCAATTATAATGAATGTGAGAGGCATAAAAAAACCTCCAACTTGGGAGGTTTTTCTTGTCCAGCGAGTGGATTAAGGATTTACTTGGTCTTTTAGGCCTTTACCTGCTTTGAACGAAGGAATGTTCGCAGCTGGGATTTGGATTTCAGCGCCAGTTTGTGGGTTACGACCAGTACGCGCAGCGCGCTCTTTTACTGAGAATGTGCCAAAACCAACTAAAGCAACAGAACCGCCATCTTTTAGTGTGTTAGTTACTGCGCCAGTAAACGCTTCTAAAGCACGGGTTGCCGCTGCTTTTGAAATCTCTGCGTCTGCCGCCATCTTTTCAACTAGTTGAGCTTTATTCATTATTAGATTCCTATAACTTTATAATTTGCCTAAGCAAAACCTATGTTTATGCATTTTGCGTTTATGTGCAACCCCAAAATTGCGAAATTCGACGAAATATTTATTATTTTATTGCGTTTCGCCCCGGATCCTGTGGGTTTGTAATCAAACGCTATCAATTTGCTGGCAACTGCGCAAGCTTTGTACCCCATAAAATGCGATTAAAACTCACTATCAGGTAGAACCCCACACTCCACAGTGCGCCAAATACTGGCCAAAAAATGTACCAAGGTGTTGAGATAGAAACTACATCAAAGTTAGCTGCACCGAGATAGCTAGGTGGCGCGCAGACCAAAAATACCACTAATAATATCGGCGCTTTGAGCGTTAATAGTTTGGAAAGTGCATTATTTATTGTCAGCACCAATGCTATCCACAAAACCCAAAGCCAAACCGGAAGTAATTCACTACCTTGGTAATTGATGAGCTGAGCTTTGACCGCAATCAATTCAATGCTCATTCCTATGGCGGAACCTACGAGTGCAAGCACCAAATTGAGGCGCTTATTTTGGTGTCCTGCGAGCATAACGAGACAGCCTAGCAACATCAACCAAAGCGCGTCTGCTTGGAAAAATAATGCAGCAAACCACATACTTTGGAAGAGTAGCGCGTTAGTAATCCAATGTTTGAGTACAGACATTTGACTGGTATCTTGGTTTTCTGGCGACTAAATGCACGGCACTAGTTGCTCTTTGTTTAAACGCCCCTTCGCAGTAGCATAAATAAAATTGCCAAAGGCGATAAAAGCGTTCATCGAAACGTTTACCATCAAGCGAAGGCCATGCTTTTTCAAACCGAACACGCCAATCGTATAGCGTTCTGGCATAGTGCAGACCGATATCATGGAGTTCGTGGACAACCATATCGGTGGAATTTACGATTTGCTTGCTCATTTCACTCACGGAAGGAAGACAACCGCCAGGAAAAATGTACTGCTGAATGAAATCCGATTGCTTGAGGTAATGTTGATAACGTTGGCAGGCGATGGTAATGGCCTGAATCAGCATCGCGCCAGTCGGTTTCAGCAAGTCGTTGCATTTGGCAAAAAAGCCCGATAAATAAGCATGTCCAACTGCCTCAATCATTTCGATAGACACTAGCTTGTCGTACTGGCCGTCCAATTCGCGGTAATCTTGTTTTAGTAATGTGATGTGCTGCTGCAACCCTTCTTTTTCAATCAGTGCTTTTACGTAGGCATGCTGCTCTTCTGAAATAGTTGTTGTGGTTATATGGCAGCCGTAGTTTTTTGCAGCATAAACCGCAAATGCGCCCCACCCGGTGCCAATCTCAACAACTTTGTCAGCTGCCTGAAGATCCAAGCGCTCACAGATTGCGGCTAACTTATGTTGCTGCGCTTCTTCAAGCGATGCTTCCTTTGAGGGATACACTGCACTAGAGTACAGCATTTCTTCACTTAAAAATGATTCATAAAGGTCGTTACCAAGGTCGTAGTGGGCGACAATGTTACGCTTTGAGCCTTGTTTCGAGTTTTTATTTTTAAGATGCTTTATCTTATTCACAATGCCGGAGAAAAATGCAAACTTATTTTCAAATGCATCTAGCTGAGCTTGGTTTAGGACGAAGATCTCAATCAGTTTGGTTAAATCCGAACAACTCCAGTGACCAAGAATGTAAGATTCACCTGCGCCGACACTGCCGCCAAGTGCAAATAGCTTATACATTTGCGCTGAATGAACATGAATATCAACGCTTAGGCTTGTTTCTGACTCACCAAAACAGTATTTTTGGTCGCCTTCGACAAGTACCACTTTTCCGGTTTCTAAGGTATTCAACGCGCCAAAGACGAGCTTTTTGTACACTCTATCGAATGTAGAAAGCGAAATTGATGAGGATATTGTCGTGGTATTTTCCATCTTATACTCTTCCGGGGTGCCCAACAAAAGGCACTTTTTTTAAAAATAACTTCAACGCTTGCCAGTAGATGCCTTTAGCTATGCTCCATGTCATTGCTGGAAACCGCTTAAGCAATTGATTAATATTTGCTTCATTGAGCTCCTGCTTTTTGAGCGTCATCGTGGCATCAAATAGCAATTCGTCACCTTTTCTGTTTTCAATATGGATTAGCGTATTGCTACCGGGTGGCTTCACTTTCCAGTGGTAGTGCATATCCAAATTCATAAAAGGTGATACGTGAAATTGCTTTTTAAAGTTCACTTCTTTACTTAATTCAACTAAATAAAAATGACGCTCATTCCAAGGCGTATTACTGACCTCAGCGAGCATATGGCTAAAACCAGCCCCCTTCTCGTCTTCAAAAAAGTAGAAATTAACCGGACTGAAGTAAAAGCCTAAACAGCGTATTTGCGCCATTAAATATACTTTTGTTTGTGATGAAACGGGTTTGCCTAGCGAATTTGACTTAGCACGTGCGCGCTCAACTAAGCTTTCGCCTTCTGTGAGGATATAGTCAGCTTGATTGAATTTAAGCAGTTTTAAGCCGGATGTACCAAACTTTGACGAAATACTATTGAGTGCGTCGAGCTCACTTAAATCTAGCCACATCATATACATGGGGTAAGAAAAAGCATGCTTGGCATGAGCGAATCGCCGATGCCGAACTTTTCCCACCAGTATTGCACTGTTCAAAATGAGATACCCAATTGCTCGGCCACATCTACCGCACTTCTCACCCCATCTTCATGAAAGCCGTTGAACCAGTACGCACCACAAAAATAACTATGGTGTTTACCATCGATGTCGGCTTTACGTTTTTGGGCCGCAATGCTGGTGGTATTGAAAACGGGATGATGATAGACAAAGCGACGGATCACTTTGTCTTCAGCTATCCCTTCATCATGATTTAACGTGACACAGTATTGATGTTTGGCATCAAACCCTTGCAGTATGTTCATTTGGTAGGTGACAACAGCGGCTTTGTCCGTCGCTTCGTTTAAGAAATAGTTCCAACTGGCCCACGCCAGCGGACGTTTTGGCAATAAACGGGTGTCAGTGTGCAGCACCACTGAGTTTGCAGTATAAGGAATTGCACCAAGTATCGCTTGTTCATCACTCGATGGGGTATTTAGTAACGCTAAAGCCTGATCGCTATGACATGCAAAGACGACTTTATCGAAGTACTCATTACTACCATCTTTGAAGACGATGGTCACACCAGAGTCATCACGAACTACTGTCTTGATGTCGGCATTAAGCACAATATTGTCTTTAAATTCTGCCACCAATGGTTGAATGTATTCCCTCGAACCACCTGGGATAACATACCATTGAGGGCGATTTGTGATGTCCAAGAGCCCATGGTTGAAGAAAAACTGGACAAAGAATTTAGCTTCAAAGTCGAGCATTTCTTTGATACTGGTTGACCAGATAGCTGCGCCCATCGGCAAGATGTAGTGCAGCTTAAAAAACTCATTAAATTGGTGATGCTGTAGCAGTTTACCAAGCGTTTCAACACCTCGATAGTCGTCTTTTTCGTATAATGATTTACAAAGATCATTAAAACGCACAATATCCTTTAGCAATCGCCAGAAGGTCGGCCTCAGTAGGTTACGTTTTTGTGCGAATAGCGTGCGGAGTGAATGGCCATTGTACTCAAACTTCGATTGACTGTTGTGAACACTAAAGCTCATTTCGGTTTCTTGGCGACTAACACCAATTTCAGCCAGCAATTTTTCAAACTTTGGATAGGTTCTGTCGTTAAATACGATAAAGCCGGTATCAACCGCGAGCTTTTCACCTTGGTATTCAACATCAATAGTTGCTGTATGCCCGCCAACATAATCATTTTTTTCAAAGACTTTCACGTCATGTTGACGACTTAACAGGTATGCTGCGGTCATACCTGAAATACCGCTTCCAATTATTGCAATCTTAGCCACGGGCTATCCTTTTTGCGAGAGGTAACCACAACGAAAACGGCAGTAACCTGAGAAGTTTTAAAAATAGAGTAAATCTTTTTGGGAAATGTATTTCCTTGCTGCGCTTTTCTATTCCTTTGCTAATGTAACTCACGGCCTCATCGACACTTACAATAAATGGCATCGGAAAGTCGTTTTTATCTGTCAACGGCGTTTCTACAAATCCTGGGTGAACTAAGGTCACATCAATGTCTTTTAATGTTGCTGTCAGGGTGCGCGCTAAATAGCTGACAGCCGCTTTCGACACACCGTACGCTTCGGCGCGAGGCAAAGGTAAAAATGCACTGCTGGAACTTACGATACAAAGTTGCCCGCCTGTTTTCATTTTTGGCAATAATACGTCTAGGCAGTGGCCGATTGAGATGACGTTGATATGCATTACTCGCTCGAACAAATGGCCGTCAAATTGGTTGGGATTGTCGATATACTCACAACCACCTGCGTTGAGGATCACGAGATCCAAGTCGTCAATATCTTTGAAGTTATCTTCTATCTCATCGCGGTTTGTTAAATCAAATGCTTTGCTCTTTGCACCTACGCTGTTTTCTAATTCGTCTAACACTTCTTTATTGCGGCCACAAACTGTTACTTGATGTGACTGTTTTGCATAAAATTCCGCAAGACCTTTACCTATCCCTGATGTTGCGCCAGTAATTAAGATGTTGCTCATGCCGTGATCCTTTTATCTAAAAGCCGAATAACACCACCGAGTAGTGGAACTTGGCGATACAGCATTTGCGCACTGTCAAAGTAATCACGATGTTGCGCCACTTTTTCGCCAATAAAACTCAAGCGACTATGACCATCGACCTCTATGAGCTTACCGCCATTTAGCTTGGGGTGTTGGTAGGACATAGTCCAGTAGATAAAGCTGACGTCATCAACTTGATAGGCGTTCGTAACAAGAAACTCGATTTCAGAGACATTTTCATATAACCCCTGAAAATAATTCGTTAGCGCATCGAGCCCTTGAATTTTATGTAAAGGGTCTACAAAACTGATGTCCTCAGTGTAAATTGAAGCCAATTTACCGAGACAGTATTTGTCTATTTCATTATAAATTGCCACGAATCGCTGCGTTCTGTGATCCATACCTATTTAAACCTTAAATGCGTCAAGTGCTCTTGCCCTTGCTTCTTTATGATCAACCAGCGGCTCTGCATAGTCGTCCTTTTCGCCAAATGCCGTTAAATAGTCATGAGGAAAATGAATATGCTTTGCTGGAACATTTTTCAATTCAGGCACATATGTACGAATAAAGGAACCATCGGGATCAAACTTTTCGCTCTGCGTGATGGGATTAAAAATACGAAAATAAGGCTGCGCGTCACACCCCGTACTTGCAGCCCACTGCCAGCCGCCATTATTACTGGCAAGGTCGCCATCTATTAACTTTGACATAAAATAGGCTTCGCCTTTACGCCAGTCGATGAGCAAGTGTTTGGTTAAGAAGCTGGCAACAATCATGCGTAGCCGATTGTGCATCCAGCCAGTTTTATTGAGCTGACGCATTGCCGCATCGACAATCGGATAGCCAGTTTGACCATTACACCAGAGCTCAAAAGCTTGGCTGTCGTCACGCCACCTAACCGCGTTATATTTATCATTAAAATTAAAACCTTTACATAAACGCGGGAAAGCGACGATAAGATGGCGATAAAACTCACGCCAAATGAGCTCGTTTACCCAACAAAACTCTGGTTTACTTGGGTTTTCAAGCACTTCAGGGTAATGAAGTTGGATCTCTGCGATGAGCTGCTTGGGCGACACAATGCCTAATGCCAAATATGGGCTGAGCCCCGAAGTTCCTTTGATTGCAGGGAAATCACGGTCATCTTGGTAGTCTGCTAGTTTGTCCTTAATAAAACGATTTACAATCGCGACAATGGCATTATCATCGGCTGGCCACTTTTCAGATTCATTGGTCAACTCGAAGAAAGTTGGCTTTTTGAAGTTTGCCCCATGTTGCTTATCCAATGGCCAACTAGTGAAGTGAAATTGCTGCCCCACAAAACGTTTTAACCATGCTTTTTTAAAGGGGGTAAACACCTTGAACATCTCACTGGAGCCCGTAAGCACAGAGCCCGGTTTGGCAACGAGATCGCCATCGAATAATTTTAACGTGATCACAGTTTCACACGCTTCATCGCGCGCCACTTCATTTACTTCATACTCTTTATTTGCATATAAGCAATCAATGCCTTTATCGTCACAAACAACTTGAAGCTGCGCCGGCAGCTCAGCGAATGTGCTCGCTTCAATGATATGTAGCCTAATGCCAAATTCACTAAGCTGGCTGCCAAGCTCAAGTAATCTGCGCTCAAGTAGGTCGAGCTGAATACTGGCTACGTTGTGTGACTGCCACTGTGGCTTGCAATAAAAAAAGAGCGCATCGCGTGCGCCCTCATTCACGGCTTCAATCAAAGCCTCGTTGCCGTAAACCCTGAGATCACGGCGAAACCAAAAAGCTGTTTTCATTATTAAATTCCGAATCTTAAACGCAGTTCGTTGGGGTATGGGTCAAAGTACACTTGGCTTTGCAAATACGTTTTAGGATGTACGGTAAGGTGATGCTTGAGCAGTGTCAGCGGTACATATAAAGGTACGATACCTTTGCGATATTGCTCTATTGCGCTGCACATCTCTTGCTTCTCGATGCTCGAAAGCTCATTCTTAAAATACCCCTGTAGATGCGTTAACGTGTTTGCTTGATTTTTGCGATTGGCAGGCTTGCTCAGTGCCGACATCAAACCACTGATGTATTTATGTTTCAGCGTCTCTCTATCAAATTTTTTGCCATCACCAAGTAGACGCCCTAAATCTTTATAGGCTTGGTAATTATGGCTCATCAACAGATATTTGTGCTTGGCGTGGAAATTCGTCAGCTCGTGTAGACCGATGTTTTCCGATTGCGTTAGTTCCTGCCAGCTTTTATAGACAAATACCCGCATTACGAAGTTTTCTCTAAGATGCATGTCATTCAATCTGCCATTTTCCTCGCAAGGCAAAAGCGGATTGTGTTTTATAATTTGCTCAGCAAAAATGCCAATACCCTCAGATGTATTACCTGTTCCTGCTTCGTTATAAACCTTAACACGCTCCATTCCGCAGCTTGGGCTTTTGGCGCAAAACACAAAGCCGGAGAGGCTTTGTGTTTGTGAGGTTGCAACCTTTTCACCAAACTCCTTAAGCTTTGGTGCGACATCTTCTTTACCGTCGGGGCGACTAACTTTGATAATGTCGCCTACGCGGATCTGTCTGATAGTTGGTCTTGGAATTGGCATGCCTATCGCAACTTCCGGGCAAAAGCGCACATACTCAACATGCTCGGCGAATTCATCCATACAAAAGTTTGAACGCTTGTGGCCTGAGTCAAATCGCACTTTATCTCCAGCCAAACACGCGCTAATGCCAATTTTTATTGGTGATGAAAATTTCATTTCGCAACTATTCCTTTAATAAATCAACTTACCAATTGGGTTTAACAGCTTACTTAAGCCTTTATTAAAGTGTAGTGCACTGCTTACCACGGTAAAGCACAGGCAGCCTTCTTTTGTGCGCGGAGAATGATTATGTTTGTCGTCTTGCCAAATAAAGTCGCCCGGTACGTATTCACCAGCCTCATCTGCAAAATCGCCGTCAAGCAACAAGGTTATCTCAAAGCCCGTGTGGGTGTGCTCTGGAATTTCGCCTTCCGCACCAATTTGTAAAAGACTTGAGCGTAAGTCGCCGTCTTCTAGCAATAACCGAGAGCGGGCGATTTTGCCTACACCTGAAAACTTGGTGCGATCGATATTCGCAATAGCCCGAGGTAACTGAACATCCCTGCCCTGATAGTTAAATGAGGGTTGGATATATTCTTTAACTTCGTCTATTTCGTCGTCCAGTGTTATCGCTTGCATCATCGCCTCGAAATCGCTGCTTAGTGAAGAGTCGCTGCCTCCTCCAAGCTGAACATTCGCTTCTTGCGCTTCAAGCTGTTGAGTCTTTTTCTGACAACATGGACACATTTCGACATGTGCTGCAATTGCGACACTGATACTTGCAGGCAAATTACCTTCAACAAATTGGCTTAATAATGAATCATTAGGGTGATGCTTTATCATGCTTGATCTCCCATTTCTGCGCGAAGTTTTTGTAAAGCAAGCCGTAAACGTGACTTAACTGTCCCGACAGGTATATTAAGATGCTCTGCCAATTGTTCTTGAGACATTTCTTGAAAGTACACGCCTTTGACTATGTCTCGTTGTGCTGGCGGCAACTTATTGATGTATTTTTGAATTTGCGCCGTTTGCAAGTGATCTTGAAAACCGTCGTCGTCAGCCTGCGAGTCTTGAATTATCGGCCAGATGTCTTCACTGATATGTTCTTCTTTATTACTCTTCATTTTACGCAATGCGTCGAACGACGCGTTACGCATCACGGTATAGATCCACGTTGTGGCTGCGCCTTTATCATGATGATAGAGGTGGGCTTTACGCCACACTGACGTCATCGTGTCTTGTACGAGCTCCATCGCTTGGGCGTCATTACCAAATTGTTTCACACCAAAGCGCCTGATTTTTGGCGCAAAGTACTCAAACAAGAAGGCAAAAGCTTTGCGATCTCGTTTTTCTGCAACCTTAACTAAAGCGTCCGATAACGCTTGAGAGGGAGTTTCTTGCACTGCTTTGCGAGTTCCTGACTGAACGTTGCAATCAATAGATTGCTGTTGGCCTAACATAGCTCACCTTCCAATTTATAATTATAAGCTGTAATACGCTGTAAAACTTGGCATGGATCACTATTTTTCATCTAATACAGTATGTAAGAACTCTGCCACCTGTTCAAATGTTTGTGCTTGTTTTATTTTTAGTTTTTGGGTCATCGAGATGGGTAAGATTTCTAGCCAACGATAAGCAACCCAAAGAGGCTGAGTAAAATGCTTGTCGCGGTACAAATCATCAAGGATTGGGTTGGCGATAAAAACACTCTGAAGCTTATCAACAAGAGTTTCATCGACTAGACTCAATGCTTCCTCGCTACATTGCCATGGCGGCCCATCAATAATGTCACAATCGCCATAACGTAAAGATTGTGAGTCTACTTCCACATTACTGATCGCGACGCGCGATAGTGCCTCAACATCAATGAGCAGCTGACCATCATCATCTTGTGAAAAGTCGACAATTTTAACGTGCACGCCTTCTTTTGACACATTGTTCGGCGTATCCGCGAGGTATGGGCATAACACAAAACCTTGCTCTGTTTTCGCGGCCTCTTTTACCATATATAGATAGCGCTGCTCAAAGATCCGCAAGCGGGTGAACCCGCCTGGAAGCAAGAATATTGGCAATGGAAATAAAGCGAGTTTCATAATTCCCGTTCAAATATACAAAAACTAACGATAATTACGACGGCCCTATTTATCTGGATCAGTTAACGCTAAATTTATGACTATTCCCAAACGCAGTGTTTAGCTATCACGTTACTATTTGAGAATGTGACGCCCTCAGCTTGCAAGCGCGATTTTTGCTCTTGAAATTTACTACTGTCTTGAGGAAATGAAATACGCCGTTGGCTATTTACTACTCTGTACCATGGTAACGTTGAACCTTGCGGTAGGTTTTTTAATAACTGGCCTACTTTTCTGGCATGTTTTGGGGAGCCAGCTAATCTCGCTATTTGCCCATACGACGCAACTTTTCCAAATGGGATACCGCCGATTACGGTGAAGACTTTTTCAGCGAGTTCTTGCTGAGGATTGCTGCTTTTCATATTGAATATTTAACTCTTTTAATTTATCCCAAAAATATCTTGCTACTGGCCCATGGTGGGAAATATGCAAACGATACGCGTGGATCTCGGCTTCAAACTCATCTTTTCTATCAAACACCCTCACTTGTTGCAAAACACCAGACTCTAATTCTTCTCTACAAAGGTCAAGGCCGATTAAGGCATAGCCCATACCTTGTAATAAGTATCTTTTTATTGCCAGTGCGTCATCGAGTTTCATGACATTGTTACTATTTCTGTATGCCAAGCGCTCACTATCAAACTTGAATTTACTTTCTTTCATTGCAAGAGATGGGTATTGCGCAAGCTCCGAAAAACTCAGCTCTGGTGGCATATAGCCTGTTAATGAGACTAAGCCTAATTTTACGTGTCCAATCGGCATTGATTCTAAATCGCCAGTTGAATGAAAAAGGTCAAACCAAGGGCCAATGCCAAGGTTTGCAATCCCTTGTGTGACTTGCTCAAGCGCAAAAAAACGTTTACCACTTGAGATGTTCATTTCAGTTGCGGGAAACTTAATGAAGGCATTGCCTAATACTTGATCAATCTGGTTTTGATATACGATCGGTTCGTAACAGATGTTAAAGCTTGGTTCATTACCCGCCGCGAATTCAGTCGCGAGTAATGACAAATCTCTATGATGATTAAGTAATTTTTCGGCTTCAAAATAAAACCGACGACCTTGCTCTGTTAACACATTGCGATATTTCTCACGCTCAAAAAGGGCAAATCCCAAAGATTGTTCTAATCTTTTAATTGATTGAGAGACCGCAGGCTGTGTCTTATGAAGCTTATTTGCCGCTTCGGTAAGGCTAGGCGCTTCAACAACGGTGCAAAACGCTGCTAAGTCCGAAATCTTCATAAATAAATCTTATGCAGTATAGAATGTTTTATAATTTTTATTTTATATGTAATTCCATTATTCTGCACGCATTAAAATTGACGTTGTCATGGAGAACAAAATGTTAAGAGTGTTTTCTGGAATTGTGCTGGCTACCTTATTAGTGGGTTGCCAAGAGCAAGCAGAACAAGCCCCAACAGAAGCCCCTAACCGACCAGTTAAAATTCACACGGTTTCGGACCCCAACAGCAGCACGCTTCGTAGTTTCCCTGCTGAAGTGGTGGCAAATCAAGGCTCCTATCTTGCCTTTCGTGTGAATGGTGAACTTATCGAGTTTCCAGTTCTCGCAGGCCAAGACGTACAAAAGGGGCAATTGCTAGCCAAGCTTGATCCTGAAGATTTCAATCTGCAATATGAACAACGTAAAGCCCAATTTGAACTCGCTAAATCGCAGTTATCGAGAATTGAGCCGTTATTTGAAAAAGGCATAGCGACTAAAGCTGAGTTTGATAAAGCAAATGCAGACAAGCAAGTTGCGGAATCTGCATTTAAAATTGCTAAAACAAACCTCGAATATAGCGAACTTAGAGCACCGTTTAGTGGTACGGTTGCCAAGGTATTTGTCAAAAATTACGAAAACGTGGTAGCAAAGCAAAATATTCTTCGCCTTGAAACACGCGATATGATGGATGTAGTTATTCAAGTACCTGAGCGCATCGTTGCACGTGTTGATAAAGATTCGGATTACAAACCGACCGTTGTTTTTGATGGCTACCCTAGTAAGTCTTACCCGCTTACGATTAAGGAATGGGATACGCAGGCAGACCCTGCAACCTTGACCTACAAAGTCGTATTTAGTCTTCCAATCCCTGAGGACTTTAATTTGTTCGCAGGTATGACAGGCCATGTTTACGTCGACCCAAGCAAAATTACGAACCGTGAAAATACAGCAATCATCGTACCTAACCAAGCAGTATTCTCAGATAAAAAGCAAGGCACAGAGGGGAATAGTTACGTATGGGTATATCAAAGTGATAATCAGACGGTAACAAAACGCGAAGTCACCGTTGGCCAACTTAATCATACCGGTATTGAGGTAATGTCGGGTCTTGAACCTGGTGAAGAAATTGTTGCTGCGGGCGTGCATTACTTGCAAGAAGGCGCAAAAGTGAGACCTTGGACTAAAGAAAGAGGTCTGTAATATGAGTTTAGCCAAGTGGTCAATTGAGAATAAGGTTATCAGTTGGATGTTTGCCTTGCTCCTGCTTATTGCTGGGGCGGTATCCTATTTGGGCTTAGGCCAACTAGAAGATCCTGAATTCACACTAAAAAAAGCCATGGTCGTGACCATGTATCCTGGTGCATCGCCACAACAAGTGGAAGAGGAAGTCACCTTCCCGATTGAAAATGCGATTCAATCTCTGCCGTATGTTGATTATGTTACTTCAATTTCTTCTCCCGGTAAGTCGCAGATCACTGTTGAGATGAAGAGTAAGTACCGTAAGAAAGACTTACAACAGATCTGGGATGAGCTGCGCCGTAAAGTAAATGATCTCTCGCCGAAGCTACCGCCAGGTGTTATGACGCCAAGCGTTATCGACGATTTTGCTGATGTTTACGGTGAACTCTACGCGATCACCGGTGAAGGCTATTCGTATGATGAGCTAAAAGACTACGTTGACTTTTTAAAGCGCGAATTAGTGCTAGTAGAAGGTGTGAGTAAAGTCACTGTTGCGGGTGAGCAGCAAGCACAAGTGATCGTCGAAATATCAACACAAAAACTGTCACAACTTGGCATTGCGCCTAGTTACATTTTCTCGTTGTTACAAGCTCAAAATACGGTATCTAATGCGGGTAAAATACGAGTTGGAGACGAGTCTATTCGCCTGCACCCTACTGGTGAGTTTACAGACGTTGCTGAGCTAGAGGGTTTACTTATCTCAAAGCCCGGCGCCAAAGAGCTTATTTATTTGGGTGACGTGGCAAAAGTAACACGCGAATATGCGGAGGTGCCGAATCATATTACACGTTTTGATCAAAAGCGTGCACTGCTGGTTGGGGTTTCTTTTACTTCTGGTGTAAATGTTGTTGAGGTGGGTAAAGAAATCGAACATCACTTACAGCAATTGGAATATCAGCGCCCTTACGGTATTACGATCAACACGGTTTACAATCAACCAACAGAAGTAGAAACCTCGGTTGATGGTTTCATCGTTAGCCTTTTAGAGGCCGTTGCCATTGTAATTATCGTTTTGCTTATTTTTATGGGTGTAAAAAGTGGTATTTTAATCGGCGGTATTTTGCTTATTACCGTGCTGGGTACCTTTATCTTTATGAAGATATTCGCCATTGATTTACAACGTATTTCATTAGGTGCTTTGATCATTGCGCTGGGGATGCTAGTCGATAATGCCATTGTAGTGACTGAAGGCATTTTGATTAATATTAAACGGGGTCAATCTAAAGTAAAAGCTGCTGTGAACATTGTTGAACAGACAAAATGGCCACTTCTTGGCGCAACCGTTATCGGGATCACCGCATTCGCACCGATTGGCTTAAGCTCCGACGCCAGTGGTGAGTTTGCAGGCTCGCTATTTTGGGTGTTGTTAATTTCACTACTGCTAAGTTGGGTAACGGCTATTACACTGACGCCATTTTTTGCCAATATGATGTTTAAAGGGCCTAAAGAAAAGTCATCAGATACCAGCGGAGAAGACGACCCTTATAAAGGTGTGATCTTCACCGTGTATAAATCCATGCTGACCTTCTGCCTTAAAAATCGTGCTATTACTATTATTTCTATGGTACTGCTATTAGTCGCTGCAGTTGTTGGCTTTAAATCGGTTAAGCAATCTTTCTTCCCAGCTTCAAATACACCGATGTTCTATGTGGATTACTGGCATTATCAAGGTGCAGATATACGCAGCACGGCGCAGAATGTTGAGAAAATTGAATCCTTTTTACTGGCCGATCCGATGGTTAATGAAGTAACTGCAACGATTGGGCAAGGCGCGCCTCGTTTTATGTTGACCTATTCGCCTGAAAAACAATACGACGCTTATGGCCAGTTAATTGTACGTGTAAAAGACCGAGAAGCAGTAGTGGCTATGATTGCCAAGCTTCGCGATTATGAGCTTGAAAATGAGCTAGACGGACGTCTCAAAATAAAGCGTATGGAAATTGGTCCTTCAACTGATGCAAAAATCGAGGCTAGGTTCTCGGGACCAGACCCTGTTGTGTTACGCCAACTAGCTGAAGAAGCCAAAGGTATTATCAGCCAAGACGAGAAAGCGTTTAATATTCGTGACAACTGGCGACAAAGAACCAAGCTGGTACGCCCACAGTTTAATGAATTGAAGGCGCGTCGATTGGGGATCAGTAAATCAGACTTAGATCAGTTGCTACTGACTTCGGTGTCAGGTAACAAGGTAGGGTTATATCGAGATGGTACACAACTGTTGCCTATCATTGCGCGCTCTCCTGAGGAAGAGAGGCTCAATGTTGAAAATCTTGGTGACTTACAAATATTCAGCCCTGTCCTTAGCGTCTACGTACCAGTTTCACAAATCGTGGATGATTTTAGTGTCACTTGGGAAGATAGCCTGATCATGCGCCGCGACCGTAAACGTACCATCACGGTAATGGCTGATCACGACGTGATAGGTGATGAAACCCCAGCTAAGTTATTTGCAAGAGTGAAGGCGGATATCGAAGCCATTGAGCTACCCCAAGGGTACGAGATGCAATGGGGCGGCGAGTATGAGTCGTCAAGCAAAGCGAAGAAAGCCATTTTTGGCTCATTACCAATCGGTTATTTAGCGATGTTTATGGTCACTGTATTGCTCTTTAACTCGGTGAAAAAGCCATTAGTGATCTGGTCAACCGTGCCGCTTGCTATTATTGGGGTAACGGCAGGCCTTGTTTTACTACAAGCACCATTTAGCTTTATGGCGCTGCTAGGCTTGCTAAGTTTATCCGGCATGTTGATTAAAAATGGTATTGTACTGATGGATCAAATAAATATCGAAATAGACTCTGGTAAGTCCCCTTACCAAGCGGTATTTGATTCTGGTGTGAGTCGTGTAAGGCCGGTGTCTATGGCTGCTATCACAACCATACTGGGTATGATCCCGCTATTATTTGACGTGTTCTTCCAGTCCATGGCGGTCACCATTATGTTCGGTCTTGGTTTTGCGACCATACTGACGTTGATTGTATTACCTGTGTTACATTGCGTGTACTTTGGTATCGAACAACCAAAAGACTAGTTGAGCGACATCCACCTTCTTCGGAAGGTGGATGTTATTATCGCTTTCGCTGTTTATCTTTCACCTTTAAATCGACAGGAGTGCTACAGCCACCAACTGTCTAACTTATCTGCAACAAGCTCAGCCCTCCAGCCTAACGCAAGATCGGGTTTCATCAGCAATTGCTTTTCTTCCGGTGACTTTTTCCACGACCAGCTGATCACCTGATTGATTTGTTTTTTCGAAGCAAACACATCAACAGGAATATCGTTAGTTTTGGCGACTTCGGCGATAACCTGTTTGATATCCTTGCACGCTGCTTTGTAACCTTTGAAGTCGATAAGTCTTCTCACGCGTTGTGGACAATCTTGTTCACTTACTTCTTTTGCTTTTTCTATACAGGCGAGAATTTCTTTGCCAGAGCGATTAACTTCCATTGGCTCAACACCTGGAACATTACGTAAACTTCCCAGTGAGCTTGGACGACGTTTAGCAATTTCGACCATGTTATGTTCTTTAAGCACGAAATTTAGCGCTAAGTTCTTTTTCTCTGCCTTAGCTCTGCGCCACGCTGCAAGTTCTTTTAGAGTAGCAAGATCTCTAGGCTTAAGTTGCCACACGTTTTTGACATCAAGATAAAGTACTTCATCAGGTTGGCGGAAGCTCCTCTTTTGGGCAAGCAACTCACTCTCTTGAAGCACTATGTTAAATAGCTGCTTTTCATTTACTCGCGCTTGAATAGTCTCAAAACATGGCAGTAAATGATATACATCGGAGGCGGCGTAATCTAATTGGCTTTGAGTTAAAGGGCGGCGTAACCAATCTGTTCTGGATTCACTTTTGTCAATGTCTACGTCTCTAAGTTGCTTCACCATATTAGCAAAACCAATACAACTCCCCTCACCTAACAACTGTAAAGCAAACTGGGTATCGAAAATTGGTGATGGGATAAAACCTGCAAACTTTAGAAATACTTCGATATCTTCTGACGGAGAATGAAGTACTTTTAAAACACTAGTATCTGAAAACAACGTCCACAGCCTACTAAAATCCATATCGGCTAGTGGATCGATAAGGGCAAGGTGGTTACCATCAAAGATCTGTAACAGAGCAATTTCTGGGTATAGGGTGCGGCGACGCATGAACTCGGTGTCGACGGCGAGCACTTTGGCTTTCGAAATAGACAAGACAAATTCATCTAGTGCTGTTTGGCTTTCAATAACTTGATACTGCACTGTTACTCCCATGCAATTTACATAACTAGCGATATCACGCTAGTTATAAAAAAGCCGGCTAGTGCCGGCTTTATTTGTTATTCTTTTAACGCTCTACGCAGTATTTTACCAACGTTAGTCTTTGGTAGTTCATCTCTAAACTCAACTAGTTTTGGTACTTTATAGTTCGTTAGATTATCTCGGCAATGTGCAATTATATCTTTTTCTGTTAAAGATGGGTCTTTTTTAACAATAAAAACTTTAACTTGCTCACCACTAACCTCATGAGGCACGCCAACCGCTGCAACTTCCAACACGCCTTCGTGCATGGCAACGACTTCTTCGATTTCATTAGGGAAAACATTAAAGCCAGACACTAAGATCATGTCTTTTTTACGATCAACGATGTAGAAGAAACCGTCATCATCATAAGTAGCGATATCACCCGTTGCAAACCAGCCGTCTTTTAAACATTCGGCGGTTGCGTCTGGACGGTTGTAGTAACCAGCCATCACCTGTGGTCCTTTAACACACAGCTCACCGGGCTCACCTTTAGGTGTTTCATTGCCGTTGTCATCAACTATCTTAATGTCAGTGCTTGGTGCAGGTAAACCAATAGACCCGTTGTAGGCTTCAAGATCGTGTGGGCAAATAGTAACTAGCGGCGCACATTCTGTAAGGCCATAACCTTCCATCAGCTTTGATTTTGTTACCTTTTGCCAGCGCTCAGCGACAGGGCGTTGTACGGCCATACCACCACCTAAAGACATTTTCAGGGTTGAAAAGTCTAGGTCGGCAAACCCTGGTGTGTTTAACAGGCCATTAAATAGCGTGTTTACACCGGTGATAGCGGTAAATGGAACTTTTGCCAACTCTTTTACAAACGCAGGCATGTCACGCGGGTTGGTGATCAAGATATTGTGACCACCGTACTTCATAAAGGTCAAACAATTCGCTGTTAATGCAAAGATATGGTATAGCGGTAGTGCCGTGATAACGACTTCTTTTCCTTTAACTAATACTGTATCTAAACAGCCTGAAACTTGCTCTAGGTTTGCTACCATGTTGCCATGAGTCAGCATCGCGCCTTTAGATACGCCAGTTGTACCGCCAGTGTATTGCAAGAAGGCAAGGTCACTTAGCGTCACGTCTGGTTTACTGTATTTTGCAGGATCTGCTGCAATTACTTGTTTGAAAGGAATGGTATTTGGCAGGCTAAAGTCAGGCACCATTTTTTTGAAGTGCTTAACAACAAAGTTCACCAGATGCTTTTTGAAGCCACCTAACATGTCACCAATTTCTGTCAGCACTACATGCTTCACACTGGTTTTTGGTAAGGCTTGCTCCAGTGTATGGGCAAAGTTTGCAAGAATAAAGATAGCTTTTGACTCGGAGTCATTTAGCTGATGCTCTAATTCGCGCACGGTGTAAAGCGGATTGACGTTTACAACGGTACAACCAGCACGTAGTACACCTAAAATAGTAACTGGGGTTTGCAACAAGTTTGGCATCATGACAGCAACTTTATCGCCACGGCCAAGTTTCAATTCATTTTGTATATAACTAGCAACTGCTTTGGTCTTTTCATCAACTTGCTGATAAGTCAGTGTCTTACCCATATTGGTGTAGGCTGGATACTGAGCATAATCTGCAAAACTTTTTTCAAATAATTCAAGCAATGAGTTGTAATGCTCTGGGTCGATAGTTTCAGGCATACCTTCTGGGTAGCGCTTAAGCCAGATTTTTTCCACTCTTAGCTCCTGTGTTCTCGTTATTTTTATATTCACCCTAAACCATAAACGATGTAAGGCACTTTAACAATTGAGCAAATACTCTAAAAACGCCATATTCCCACAATATCTGAGGATTTACAATCTAGATGCTGTTGAAACGTAGGCTTTAGCGCTCTTTGTGAACTTTTCTTTCCATGATTAGTTTATTCTTTACGCTCCTTCAGTTGTGAACGATGTTTTGTCGCAGTTTTGGTGTGCTTCAATTAGCTTATAGCAAATTTCCGGGTTTTCCATATGGCAATGGTGGCCGCCAGGTATTTTCTCAAGCTTGAGTGAGTCGAAACAGCCTTTAAATTGACTATATTGTCTGACAATCATGTTATAGCCTTGTTCTGCTAACACCAGTAAGGTTGGAATGGTAATCCCATTGAGCGCGGATTTTGCCTGCGAGATGGAATACCTAAATCCAGAGTGGTGCTTTAGCCTAGGGTCTAATGCCAGTTGCACGCCTTCACTGTGCGGCAGGGTATTTCTTGCCATAAGCAGCGCTGCTATTTCTACGGAAACATCACTGATTTTACTGCGCAGTTGCGTAAGTGTATTTATATCAGGATAAACCCGTGGTTCAGATTGTTTTAATTTATCTCGGGAATTAAACGCATTAATGAGCTGGGTTTTGGTATCACTCTCTGAGGTACTCACAATTCCTATTCCCTCGATTAATACCAAAGATAAACAGCGTGTTGGATAGCAGCTTGCAAACAAGTTAGCTATCATCGCCCCCATAGAATGACCAACAATATGGCACGTTTTGATTTGTGCTAAATCTAAAAAGTACTTTAAGTCATAGACATAGTCGATAAAGTAATAAAAGGCGTCGGCACTTTTCCAATCTGAATGTCCATGACCTGGTAAGTCAAGCGCTATATGCGTGTATTGTGTATTGCAAAATGGCGCAAACGGCACAAAACTGTTGCTATTATCTTGCCAACCGTGAAGGTAGATAACGGTTTGCTCTCCTTCTCCCCAGTGTTGGTAGGAGAATGGCCCGATTTTTTGTTCTTTTATCGCATATAGAGACATCGACGAATTCTTTTAGTGTTCATTGTACCATCATTGATTTATCATCTTACCGTGACATATTTGAACTTACTACTTTGATTTGTTGAAAATATTTTTATCGAACATCCATTTTATTACGAATGCGTTTAAATTGATCAAATAGTAGAGAATCACAAACCTTCATCACGATAAGTACACGGGAATAACAATGAATTTCAAAACTAGCCTTTTGGCCTCATTTGTTGGATTAGTATTTGCGGCTCCGACACTGGCTGCTCCAAAAAACATTATTTACATGATTGGCGACGGTATGGGGCCGGCTTACACAACGGGCTACCGTTATTTTAAAGATGACCCTTCCACGAAAGTGGTTGACCCAACGGTTTTTGACTCTATTTTGGTTGGTATGGCGCATACCTACCCAGACGACGACACGGTTGTAACAGACAGTGCTGCGGGCGCAACCGCCTTAAGTACAGGAACGAAAAGCTATAATGGCGCAATTGCGGTAGATACCCATAAAGAACATTTGGAAACGATGCTCGAAGTGGCGAAAAGAAAAGGTAAAACAACCGCGCTTGTTGCAACATCGCAAATCAACCACGCAACACCTGCAAGTTTCGCGTCTCATAATGAATCACGTCGTAACTATGACGACATTGCCAATGATTACATAGACAATAAAATCGCAGGAAAATTACCTGTAGATCTTATGCTTGGTGGTGGCACTAAATACTTCATTCGTGAAGATAGAAACCTAGTTAATGAATTTAAAGACGCAGGTTATCAATACGTCGATGCTTTATCTAAGCTTGATACGCTAAATAAAATTCCTGCGATGGGTCTGTTCGCAGAAGTAGGTCTGCCATTCGCAATTGATGAAGAGCCTCAGCGCCTAACTAAAATGACTAAAACGGCATTATCATTATTGGAAAACCAGAATGATAAAGGCTTCTTCTTAATGATTGAAGGTAGTCAGATTGACTGGTGTGGACATGCTAATGATATCGCTTGTGCTATGCATGAAATGGACGACTTTGCAGAGTCAATTAAGCTTGCAAAGGCTTTTGTTGATAACAACCCAGACACTATCTTGGTGATCACAGCAGATCACTCTACCGGTGGATTAACGCTTGGTGCGAACGGTCAGTATCGCTGGGAGCGTGATGTGGTAGCTAAAGTGAAAGGTTCAGCGGGCGAGATAGCAAAAGCACTTGCAAAGACAAAAGACATTAAAGCAACATGGCAAGAGCTAACAGGTCTTGAGTATGATAGTGCGACTGAGCTAAAAGTAAAAGAAGCACTTTCACAAGGTCCGAAGGCGCTTAGTGTTGTCGTTAAAGAGGCAATTAGTGATGCATCTTTCACTGGTTGGACAACGGGTGGTCACACCGCTATCGATGTACAAGTGTTTGCCCATGGTAAAGGTAAAGAAGCGTTCATCGGCTCGCAAAACAATACCGCAATTGCTGATAAACTGATTGGATTTATTAAAAAGTAAAAATCTTCATTTACTGTCGATAACAAAAAAGGTCAGCATTTGCTGACCTTTTTTGTTATCGAGTCTTGGAAGAGATAATATACCAATTAGCTTTAATACTTGCTCAATTTGAAGGAGCAAATCTGACGCTAACGGCGTTAAAAATTTCTCATTTAGAACAACTAAATAGCAAAATTTTCGTCTTGTTATCGACAAGATTTTCTCGCCTCAAAATAGACCACTTAATTAAGCGAATTGGTATTACGCGTAAACAGAAACGCCAATCATACCTTTGATCTCATCTCGTCTTGCTTCCGTTGCAATTGCTTTGTATTCACTAATTGCTTGTCCAGTACGAAAGTTAGGGCGGTCGTAGATAGTCGAACGTTGCTGCGATTGGAACTGCTCCACCAACGCAATACCCTTTTCACTGGTTTTGATCTGAGCGGTATTGAGCTTAGCCGTATTTCCTTCTTCAATAGCAGTGCTCACCGCCTTTTTAGGCTGTGGCTTTACTTGATATGTACCTGCTTGTTGAATGATTGAATTTAGTTTCACGGTTTAGCTCAATAAATACGAAGTGCTTGTATAAAAATACGCCTTTATTCTCGACCTGGCAACTTTTTCCACGTCACAGTATCCCTCACATATTGCGGCTGGGCGTCAGCTGCATCCACAGATAAGCCTTGTGTGAAACTATCGTCAGCTATAAACAGCATGTAATAAGCATCAGGTAACGTGATATTGTCAATGATTTCGCATTCAAGCTGTGTGGCAAGCTCTGAGAATGCTTGCCATCCTGTACCAACACCGGCCGCACCACTTGATGTGAAGTCGATATTTTCAGGTTTAATAACTGTTTCTACGGTGCTTGGTTGAATAACACCACTAGTTTCGCCGTTGTATTGGCATAAGTAGATTTCACCCATACGTGCATCTATTGCAGACACTACGCTGGACTTGCCTGCTTCCATGTATGCCTGTTGCGCCATCGCCTGCAAAGTTGAAACACCAACCAGCTTAAGACCTGAAGAATATGCTAAGCCTTGCGCAACCGCTGTACTTATTCTCACCCCAGTGAAGCTGCCAGGCCCACGTCCAAATACAATGCCATCAAGTTCACTAAGCGTGATGTCGGCTTCGCGTAAAATACGTTCAACTAAGGGAAGTATCTTTTGGCTATGCTGCTGTGGGCAAACCTCGAAGTGGCGAATAAACTTGCCTTCATAGTGCAATGCAATACTGAGTGCTTCGGTGGAGGCGTCTATGGCCAACAGGTTATTTTTCATTTTTATCAATATTCTCTAAAAATCGAATTGCCTTGTTTAAGTCTCTCGTGCGAGACATATCAGGCAAACTACTTAAAAACGTCTGGCCGTATTTTCTCGTAACTAAGCGATTATCGCAAATAATCAGTACACCTTTATCGTTAGCATCACGAATTAATCGCCCAACCCCCTGTTTCAACGCGATAACAGCTTGGGGGAGTTGTATTGCATCAAAGGGTTCTAATCCACGCATTTCAGCGTCTCGCATGCGCGCTTGCAACAAAGGATCATCTGGTGAAGCAAATGGTAGTTTATCAATGACAACACAACTCAACGTGTTACCTCTCACATCCACGCCTTCCCAAAAAGAAGCTGTGCCAAGTAGTACGGCGTTACCGTGCCGAATAAATTGCTCTAAAATTATCCGTTTCGATGCTTGACCCTGCATAAAAATGGGATATTGCAGTGCCGTATTCAGTCCTTCGTAGACTAAATGCATCGCGCGATAACTGGTAAAGAGTAAAAATGTACGCCCTTTTGCCGCTTCAATCACCTGTTTTGCAAGCTTTACCAGCGCATGTGGCATTAAGTCGTCACGGGTTTCTGGCAAATAGCGTGGCAGGCAAAGCAAGGCTTGCTGCTTATAGTTAAATGGGCTATCAACAATAAATTGTGAGGTCGGTTTGAGTCCTAAGCTACGACTAAAGTGCTCTAGGGAATTATCAACGGATAAGGTGGCGGAGGTAAATACAAAGCTTGCCTCAGTGGTTTTGACAATTTGTGCAAACTTACTTGATACATCAAGCGGCGTGATATGAATAGATAAAAAGCGCCTTGTGGTTTCGAACCAGTAACTAAATCCAGTTTGACTGGTATCAAAGGCACGTTCAAACTGATTTTTAAAGGTCATGACCTTTTCAAATGGGTGTTCTATTTTTTCACTTCTATCCAGGCAAAGTTTGAGCACTTTATAGAGAAAGTCTAAGTTAGCTATCACTCGATGCATGGCATCGCAAATTGGTTTATTCGCCAGCGCCTCATGCCAATCACCACGGGCACCATCGCCACCAAATACCAAACGCAAATCGGCGACACTGGTTTCCAATTTATTGAGTGTTTTGCCAAGTTGCAACATATCTGGAATATCAGAACGGTAGATCACCCTTAAATCGTTAATAAGCGCCTGCAAAGCTTTAGTGCTGATAGTCTCACCAAAGTAGTCACTGGCTATTTCTGGTAATTGATGTGCTTCATCGAAGATATAGCTATCCGCGGTTGGCATTAGCTCCGCAAAGCCTAAATCTTTTACGGCCATATCGGCAAAAAATAAATGATGGTTGATCACCACAACATCGGCATCGACTGCCTTTAATCTTGCCTTTCGGATATAACAGTCTTCGTAGTCTGGGCACTCTTTCCCTAAACAGTTGTCTGCAGTTGAGGTAACGTAGGGTAATACCTTTGCGTCTTCTTCGATACCCACACAGTCGGCTAAGTCTCCACTGTGTGTTTCAGAAGCGAACTTTGCAACCATGGCAAGTTGGTGCATAACATCTGGGTCGTCGGTTGGCACATGGCTCAAATGCTGTGATAAACGATAAGGGCAAAGGTAATTGGCCCTACCCTTTAGCAAAGTGACTTTTTTCCCACTGCCAAGCACCTTTTTTAGGGTTGGCACGTCACGATGGAATAATTGCTCTTGCAAGGCCTTAGAGCCGGTTGAGACGATGACTTTACCTTTAGACTGAAAGGCAGGAATGAGATAAGCAAACGTTTTCCCCGTCCCTGTTCCAGCTTCGGCGATGCATTGTCCACCATTTTGTATGGTTTCTTCTACTGCAATAGCCATATCAATTTGGGGCTGCCTTGGTTGATAGCCTGAGAAGTGCTGGGCTAAAGGCCCCGTAGAAGAGAAAGTCGTAGATACAGCCAAAGTAATGTAGTTTACAAACAGACAGGTCGCGAAATTGTATGTGGCTAAGCACCAAATCGCAAGTAATCATTCAAAACCAGCATACCGACACCAACAATGATTGCCTTCAATTAAAAGTTGCGGTGATTAGCTGAAGAAATGGTAAACAAGCAAATGAGGAGAAGCGCAGTGCTTAAATAAAATACTAAAACAGCTATACTATCAGGAAAACACAGGGGCTAACGCGAGCACAGACAGACCTACAACGAATCAAGCTATAAGGTTCTTTACTGATTTATACGGCATGTTATTTCTCCAGTGTAAAATGGTGAACGGTCAGGTTAAATTAGCTTTGGCTTGACGTGGTGGCTACTGGCCCTAGTGAAATTTGTTGAGCATAAAGATTGAGGGAAAAGCCGTGCGGTATAGCTACACGGCTTAAATATGTACAAAATAAGTCTATTTTGGTCAACAGTTACTTTGTTCAGCTAACAGTGATGGTTGGATCCCATTGATAATATCCTAAAAGCGACTGGCTTTGACCATCTGAACTAAGCGTATATAACGCAAACTGAACTTGAAAGTTTTCAGTGCCTGAGTTTCGCACCTTAGAATCCAGCGTCATAAAGTTTGTGCTTACATGCGCCGCTGGTAAACCATTATTGTTGCCGGAATTAACATTTGGAACTGCTGCTTCAGTGCGATTTACGCTGTTAGTCACAAACGTGTTAAATACCTGAGTACCACCAAATTGTTTGATCCCGTAGATAATCACTGCATCATCGGCGTTGCCGTAAATCGACGTGCCGCTAAAGGAAACATTGTCCCCAGCGTTTGCTCTAAAGTTTAGTACCGCAGTACCTTGTCCACTAACAATGCCTCTGGGATCTGAAGCAATCATAAACTCACTGTTATGATCTATAGGTGTGGGATTATTTTGGTCTTGGCTTGGGTGGGGGTAATGCGCTTTCACGTACTCTGTATCAATGACAATGAGCACATTAATGCTTTCTGAAGATGCTTCTAATGTTGACATGACATTCCTCTCCTATCGGATGAAATTTACAAGAAATTAGTGATCCCTCTCTTGTGGCGTCCTGCACATTCACCATATCATCGAATCACTTTCTTTCACTTAACTTAAAATGGATTTACGGCCTAGAATTTTTATCCTAGCCACCATTTCGTTTATAAACATAGGTGTGAAAATGCTAGATTTGAATTACACGGCATTACACCTTTATAAACAAAATATCTTATTTTTTAATATGGTTGGGGGTAGCGGTTACTAACTTTTTGAAAGGCGGCAGTTTTTCTGGTCTAAGTATTGCGAAGACGAAAAATATCTTTACCAGTTCTGGAAATGTATTGGCACCGAGGTGAAGTGAGTTTAAACTAACAGACGCAACAAAACATTTTACGATTACGCCCATGTATCTAGATTCTCACCCTTATGTTCTTCGTGAGATTTTTCCTCCTCATCCTCTTCATCCTCGCTTTCTTTAATTTTTTCATGCTCAGCAGCTTGGCGTTTAAGTTCGATCTCGGTTTTTAGATCTTTCTTAACTTTTTCAATCTTATAGTGCTGCACACCAGCTACATGAAATGCAGACTTATGAGTTACATCTAGCCGTACGATTGGGCCTAAAAACGGTTTAAACGCATCCATATATTTCTCCACTAACCTATTGTTGATCTTACTTATTATCGGCTGTTATAAGCTATTCTTTAATTTGCGTTAAAAAATGATTGCCAAATAGAACAATAATGTGTTTATCTATAAATGAACTTTTTGAACAGCAGATATATTACAAAGGTAACATCATGCTAATGACACTGACAGCAATTCATCATCACCATCATCATACGGGATAACCTGTCAGGTATTTCGCTGGTGGGTTATTCCTTAAAGGAACCTCCGGCGAAGCAAAAAGTATAGTCAAAGTTTATTTCGCCCCGAGGTTCCGCCTCGGGGTTTTTCGTTTAAAGAATTAGGAAATAAATAATGAGCAACAGCAACCGTTTAAGAATCGCAATCCAAAAATCAGGCCGTCTTTCAAAGGATTGTCAAGCCCTTCTCAAACAACTTGGTGTAAAACTAAACCTACGTGAACAGCGTTTGATCGCCCACTCTACCAACATGCCTATTGATGTACTTAGAGTACGTGATGACGATATTCCCGGCCTTGTAATGGACGGCGTTTGTGATTTAGGCATTGTCGGCGAAAACGTGTTAGAAGAAGCTCAAGCTGAGCGTGTTCGCAACGAGCAGTTTGCTGAAGTCACTAAACTTTCAAGACTGGACTTTGGCTTTTGCCGTTTAGCACTGGCGTGGCCACAAGAGCTAGGTCAACAGGAAAAGGCGTGGTTTAACGGCAAACGCATCGCAACCACCTACCCTGAGATTTTAAAGCAATATCTAAAGCGTGAGAACATCGATGCTAGCGTGGTCATGTTAACGGGCTCGGTAGAAGTAGCACCTCGAGCAGGCCTTGCTGACGCCATTTGTGACTTAGTATCAACCGGTGCAACGCTTGAGGCTAATGGCCTTATGCAAGGCGATACCATCTTAGAATCTAATGCTTGCCTCATTCAAAATTCAGCATTGACTGACCAAAGTAAGCTTGCGCTTATCGATAAGTTAATGCCACGCCTTAAAGGGGTGAAACAAGCAAAAGAAAGCAAGTACATCATGATGCATGCACCAAAGAATAAGTTAGATGAAGTATGTGCATTACTTCCAGGTACAGGCCAACCAACTTTACTTGCACTTGCTGGCAGTGATGAATATGTTGCACTTCACATGGTTAGCTCTGAAACCCTATTTTGGGAGACAATGGAAGAGTTAAAGGCGCTCGGTGCTAACTCTATTCTCGTCATGCCAATTGAAAAGATGATGGAGTAACAGCATGTTTGATTGGCAGCAAGCCACCAGCGAGCAACGCAGCGAATGCTTGAGCCGTCCTGCGGTCAAAGTGGGCGATAAAGTAAAAGCAGCAGTTGAAAAGATAATTGATAACGTCGCTCGCAACGGCGACAACGCATTACTTGGTTATGCCGAGCAGTTCGACGCACGTATTAATCCAAGAATACGGGTAACAGGATCAGAGCTTATTGAAAGCGAATTTGCGTTAGCACCTGAACTTAAAAGTGCTATTGACCAAGCGTATAGCAACATTAAGAAGTTTCACCAGTTGCAGTTACCACAAAGCAAGAAAATTGAGACTCAGCCAGGCGTGACCTGCGAGCTCAGATATCAAGCGATAGAAGCCGTGGGTTTATATGTGCCAGGTGGTAGCGCGCCACTGCCTTCTTCTGTCTTGATGCAAGGCGTGTGTGCGCAGCTAAGTGGTGCAAAAACAATCGTGTTGGCGACGCCGGTTAAAGGCGATAGCCAAATACATCCTGCGATTTTGTATGCGGCTAAACTGTGTGGCGTTACCGATGTGATTGAATGTGGTGGTGCAGGTGCAATTGCTGCCATGGCGCTAGGTACTAACAGCGTACCAAAAGTGAACAAAATTTTTGGTCCAGGCAATAGCTTTGTCACAATGGCAAAACAGCTGCTTTCTCAGTCAGTGCCGGGACTTGCGATTGATATGCCGGCAGGCCCTTCGGAGGTGTTAGTGATTGCAGATAAGGGCGCTAATCCAGAATTTATCGCCGCCGATCTACTTTCTCAAGCGGAGCATGGGGAAGACTCGCAAGTCATATTATTGGCGTCTGACAGTCAACTTATCGAAGAAACTGAAGCTGCAATCGAGCGTCAACTAAGCAAGCTTAGTCGCGCTGATATTGCCAGAGCTGCGCTTAAAAACAGCACGCTGATTTTAGTTGAGAGCATAGAGCAAGCATTTGAAATCTCAGCAGAGTATGGGCCAGAACACCTAATCTTACAGATAAGAGATGCAGAGCGTTTCCTGCCGCTAGTAAAAAACGCAGGCTCAGTGTTTGTTGGTGACTATACGCCAGAATCAGCAGGTGACTATGCGTCTGGCACCAACCATGTATTGCCAACCTATGGTTATTCAAAAACCTACTCAAGTTTAAATCTGATGGATTTCTATAAGGCTTACACAGTACAAACCATCACAAAAGAAGGCCTTCGTGGTTTGCGCTCTGCCATTTTACCTTTGGCACAAGCTGAGGGCCTAGATGCACATGCGAACGCCGTTAAAGTGAGGTTGGAGAATAATAATGACTAATATTGCGTTACCAAATAACATTGAAAAGCTTAAGGCTTACAGCTCTGCAAAGAGTGCAAAGTTGACCGGCACCACGTGGCTCAATGCCAATGAAAGTCCATACGCTCGTGTGCTTGAAATGTGCTTTGATAACTTAAACCGTTATCCAGATCCGCAACCTCAAGCGGTAATTGATGCCTATGCAGGCTACGCTAAGGTCGAGCAAACAAATGTACTGATGACGCGTGGAGCCGATGAAGGCATTGAGTTATTAGTACGCACATATTGTGAACCGGCCAAAGATAGCATTGCAATCTTTACCCCTACCTATGGTATGTACAAAGTAACGGCAGACACCCACAACATCGCTATTAATGAATTAAGCCAAGCGCAGCTTGCTAAAAACGATGTGGGTTCACTCATCAGTGCAATTGGTGACGCTAAATTGGTATTTGTGTGTAATCCAAATAACCCAACTGGCGCAATACAACCTGCCAGCAAAGTCGCTGCACTTGCTGATAAGCTTAAAGGCCGTGCAATCGTGGTCGTTGATGAAGCTTATATTGAGTTCTGTGAAGAACAAACCTGTGTCGAGCTTATCAAAGAATTCTCAAACGTTGTTGTGCTGCGTACGCTATCTAAAGCGTTTGCACTGGCAGGACTGCGCGTTGGCTTTATGTTAGCGAGTGAAGCGCTATTGGCACCGGTGAGAAAAGTGATTGCGCCCTACCCTGTTTCTACAGTCGTGGCACAAATAGCAGCAACAGCGTTAACGTCAGATGCGATAACGCAGATGCGCCGGCAAGTCTCTATTTTGAACCTAGCAAAAAAGAAGCTTATACAATGGCTACAAGACAGCGAGTTCGTAAGCGCAATGTTATGCGGCGAAGGCAACTTTGTTACTTTACAGCTAACCGACAAACAGTTTGTGGAGCAAGCGATGCGCCAGGGGTTAATCATGCGGCCATTTGTGCTGTTTGGCGAGGACAACTGGCTGCGGATCTCTATCGGCAATGAGCAGGAATTAAAACAAGTAGAAAACTGGCTGAAACAATGCCAAGTCACTGAGGAAGTATCATGAGCGCCCCCTATTTATTCATCGACCGCGATGGCACTATTATCGAAGAGCCAATAACCGATAAACAAGTGGATAGCCTAGAGAAATTGGCACTATTACCCAATGTGATCCCAGCGCTATTACAACTGCAGTCGTTTGGTTATAAGCTAGTGATGGTATCTAACCAAGATGGTCTCGGTACAGATAGCTTCCCTAAAGCTGATTTTGATGCGCCTCAAGATAAAATGATGCAAATCTTAACAAGCCAAGGGATCCGTTTTGAAGAAGTACTGATCTGTCCTCACTTTGACGAAGACAACTGCCAATGTCGCAAACCTAAAACAGGATTACTCACTGAACTGATGCGTTCAGGTAAAGTGAACCTTAGCAAATCATTTGTTATTGGCGATAGGCAAACCGATATTCAGCTTGCAGAAAACCTCTGCATTGAAGGTATTCTCTACAAAGATAACTGGCCTGCTATTGTGACGCAGTTAACCACCTTAAATCGAAGTGCACAAATTGCCAGAAATACCAAAGAAACACAGATTTCGGTAGCGATAAATCTGGATCAACAAGCAAATGGAGAGATTTCAACAGGGCTTGGTTTTTTCGACCACATGCTAGATCAGATCAGAACTCACGCTAACCTTGGCCTGAATATTCAGGCGAAAGGTGACTTACATATAGACGAGCACCACCTCGTAGAAGACATCGGTATTGCCCTTGGTCAGGCTTTTAAGACTGCGCTTGGCACAAAATCACAAATCGCACGTTATGGCTTTGCGCTGCCTATGGACGAATGTAAAGCAGAATGTCAGTTGGATTTATCTGGACGCGCGTCTTTTGTACTTAACGCTGACTTTACAAGAGATAAAGTGGGCGACTTGGATGTACAAATGGTTGAGCATTTCTTTAAATCCTTCGCGGATAATGCGGCAGTGAGTTTAATTTTGAGCGTAAGCGAAGGTAATGCCCACCACCAAGTTGAGGGTTTATTCAAAGCATTTTCTCGTGCTATTCGTATGGCAATTGCAACAGACGCGTCACAGCAAATGGCAAGTTCTAAGGGGTGTTTATGATTGCAATTATTAATACTGGTTGTGCCAATATTAACTCAGTGCGTTTTGCATTTGAGCGCCTTGGTGTCACGCCTGAAGTGATCACTGCACCGGAGAAGCTAGCCCGCTTTGAGCGAGCCATTTTACCCGGCGTCGGCCACGCTAATGTGGCAATGAAGCGGTTAAATGAGCAAGGCTGGGCAGACGCAGTAGCTGACTATCAACGGCCTTTGATGGGGATTTGTTTAGGGATGCAGCTGCTTTGTCAATCGACTGAAGAAGGGGATATTCCGTGCTTAGGTCGCATTCCGGGTAAGGTTGAGTTATTAGAGACTAATGAGTTAACTGCACCGCATATGGGCTGGAATAATCTCCGTGTGGTGAAGCCCCATGCGCTCACTTCAGGGCTCAGTGAACAAGACCAAGTGTACTTTGTACACAGTTTTGCGCATACCATCAATCAATCGACATTGGTTTCGGGTGAGTACGGTCAAGCGTTCTCTGCGATTGTCGCAAACGACAATTATGCTGGCATGCAATTTCACCCTGAGCGCAGCGGCAAGGTTGGTGCGCAGCTTTTACAAAACTTTATTAATTGGCAGCTATAAAAGGACGAACAATGATTATTCCCGCTTTAGATGTATTAGAGAACAATATTGTTCGTTTGTATCAAGGCAAGTACGAAACCGCACAGTTTTACCCATTTAATTTAGCTGAGCGTTTACTTGAATACCAAAATGCAGGCGCAGCCAAGCTACATTTGGTGGATTTAGAAGGGGCTCGTGACCCGAGCAAAAAGCAGTGGCGCACTATCCAAGCGGCGACTAAGGCTTTATCTGTTCCCTTTCAGGTAGGCGGAGGTATTCGCAGTATAGACGACGTAAAGCAATGGTTAGATGCCGGAGCTGCCCAAGTGGTGATTGGCTCGATGGCGGTAGATAAACAGCAAGAAGTTGCTGCGTGGATTAAAGCATGTGGCGCCGACAAATTCGTGATTGCACTTGATGTGAACAAAACCGAAAGCGGCTGGTCTCCTGCCACTCACGGCTGGCTAAATGATGCGAAAAGCGATCTATTCGAGCTGTTAGATTTTTATGTTGAGCAAGGTGTGAGTGATTTCTTATGTACGGATATCAGTAAGGATGGCACGATGACAGGTCCATCGTTTTCCTTATACGAAGACATCACTAAACATAACGGCGCAATTAAAGTACAAGCATCAGGGGGCGTGAGCTCTCTTGACGATATTGCACGGCTTGCAAAGCAACAAGTAGGTGGAGTAATACTTGGCAAATCGCTACTTGAAGGTGTATTTAGCGTTGAGGAGGCTCTAACATGCTATCAAAACGCATAATTCCTTGTTTAGACGTAAAAGACGGTCAGGTGGTCAAAGGCGTTAAATTCCAAGGCCATGAAGTCGTCGGTGATATTCTTGATCTCGCCCAGCGTTATAGTGAGGCAGGTGCTGATGAACTGGTGTTTTATGAGATCAGTGCTAGCGTAGAAAAGCGTTTACTCGATGTCAATTGGGTAGCTGAAATTGCCAGACATATCGATATACCATTTTGTGTAGCTGGTGGGATTAAATCAGTGGCTGATGCGGCTCGAGTGCTTGAGCAAGGCGCAGATAAGATCTCGATTAACAGCCCTGCCATTGCAAGGCCTGAACTCATTAAAGAGTTACATGACGAATTTGGTAAGCAATGTGTGGTTGTCGGCGTAGACAGCTTCTATGATAAGCAAACTCAGGAATATTTAGTATACCAGTTAACTGGCGATCCGAATGCGGCAAGTCGTACTCGATACAAAACGCACGAATGGGTCAAACGAGTTCAAGACCTTGGCGCTGGAGAGATTGTACTTAATTGTATGAATCAAGATGGCGTGCGTAATGGCTATGATATAGCGCAGCTCAGCGCGATTAGGGCGCTGTGTAAAGTGCCACTTATCGCTTCTGGCGGCGCGGGTAGTATGCAAGACTTTGTTGATGTATTTAAACAAACTAATGTCGATGGCGCCTTGGCTGCAAGTGTGTTCCATAAAGGCGTGATTGACATTCCAAAGCTCAAGCAGTTCTTAATAAATAATGATGTGGCGGCACGACAATGATTATTAATAAACAAAACATAGCAGAAGTAGATTTTGATAAATCAGCACTCATTCCCGCTATCGTACAAGATGTATTAACCGGGGTAGTGTTGATGCAAGGCTTTATGAACAGAGAAGCTCTTGAGGCGACGCTAGAAAAGCAACTCGTTACTTTTTATTCGCGTTCAAAATCGCGCCTTTGGACCAAAGGTGAAACCTCAAACAATGTATTGACCTTGGTGGAAGTGCATACCGATTGTGATAAAGACAGCCTGCTGATTTACGCAAAGCCGCAAGGTCCAACTTGCCACCTTGGCAGCGAAAGCTGCTTTGCGGAAACCATGCCAGAGCTTGCATTTTTAGGAAAGCTTGAGCGAGTGATTGCCCAGAGGAAAAATGCATCACCTGAAAGCAGCTATACCGCCTCTTTATTTGCTAAAGACTTAAGTCGTAGTTGTCAAAAGGTCGGAGAAGAAGGGGTTGAAGTGGCGCTCGCGGCGATGAAAAACGACAACGAAGAGTTGCTCAATGAGTCCGCAGACTTACTGTATCACCTCATTGTCTTACTTCAGAGGCAGGGCCTTACACTCAGTGAGGTGGTCAGTACGCTAAAAGATAGGCATAAGTAATTTTCGCTTTGGGTAAGTAATCATTTCGTCTATCCCTTCGTTGGCTTGTTCCAGACATCGTGCCGAAACAAGCCAGCTTAGTAAAATTGGGATAAACCTGTAATTAGATCAACTCCTGTTCATATAAATAAGGTAAACTTCTCATAGTCTTACAACTATGCAGTGGCAAAATATTAGTCTAACTTTAATGGTGCTACTACGAACAGTATGGAACGGTTTATGAAAACAAGATTACTTGGTCTAATGCTGGCAGGATTGACAGCTGCCGGATGTTCAACATTAACCCCAGAGCAACAAGAAAAGCTCGATGATATGTCTAATTGCGAGAAACTTAATACGCTTCTAAGTGCATCATCCACAGGGTTTTCAGCGCTTAAAGGTGCTGAAGTCGGCGCAAAGTTAATTAACTCTTGGCAGGCTAAGGCACATTTAGTTGGCAATAAATGCCAAATTATAGAAAGCGCTAGTGGAAAATCAAAATATACCTGTTCTGAGCAGTTCAAAGAGTACGAAAACGCAGTAAAAATCCATAACTATGCACAGAGTCTAGCAAGGCAATGTTTAGATCACTCTTGGGCTGGTGATAGCCAAAAGAGTGGCCAGCTAATGCGTACGGACATTACTTCGCCGAGCTCTACTAGCAAAATTGCAATTGAACTGGGCAAAGGCCTCGATAAAGTCTCGCCATGGATAGTTTCGTTTAATGTGACTGAAAAATAAATACAAAATACGGAGAAGTGTTGTGCTTCTTCTGCCCTATCCCACCCTAGGATTCCTCGTTTGCAATCCCCTTGACTTTGTCTGTTTAAGCGTTAATAAATTTTTCATTGTTGCTTTACTCGATTCTAATGTCGCTTCGCGTAGCGTCTTTTATATAAAAATAGTGAATAGTAATTGTGGTGTAACGCGATACAAATTTAGAAAAAATAAGCTGTATGTATTTTGAGCGGAGTTGGGATCTGCAACAGTCTGTATTTAATTGATGCTGATTATGCATTTCTTTTGTTTTTTGTGTTAATAAAAAAGCTTGTTTATTAAGAAAAGGTAGCGTTTAATTCAGATGCTATTTTTGTTGTTGGCGCTAAATTAACTACTATTTTTAAAGGAATTAAGATGAACACATTAATAAAGCTTTCAGCTCTATCCTTCTCTGTTGCTATGCTTAGCACTCCTGCTTCTGCTAATGAACAAGCTAAGCCATTCGAGTATACAGTAAATGGCAGTGTATATGAGATCCCCGCTTCTCAAGCTAAGAATTTAGATGAGATAATTGCGCTAATAGAAACTAATAACGATGTTTCAGGTTATGACGTTACTGAGACTAAATTAGCGAAAACTGAGAGCACCGAAATTGCCAGTGATTTTTCAACGCTAGCTGGTGGTAACTTACGTGTTTATAGTGAACTCAATACGGGGTATTTAAATGATTTTGACCAAGCATTTACTTACACTTGTCCAAGTAATATGTTTATTAAATCAATTTCAAGCTACCACCAAGATAAGCAAGAAGACAGACGTTTTAGCTTAGTCTGTGTAAAATTTACAACGGATAGTGGTAGTCGCATTTATCGTAAAACGACTAAGTGGAGCGGTTACGTAAATTCATACGATCAAGCGTTTAACTTTGTTTGTCCTAATGGTCAATTCTTTGTCGGAATGTCAAGTCGTCACGATAATGGTACAGAAGACCGCTTGTTTAACTTTAATTGCGCATCTATGGCAACCTCTAGCGCAGGCGCTGCACTATTCGCTGAATCATGTATTACAACACAATACACAGGCTACGACCAACCTTGGACATTAGGTGGTAATGGTGCAATCATCGGCATGTCAAGTCGCCATGATAACAGAACGGAAGACCGTCAAACTGCAGTGAGTTACTGCTCAGCTGCGAGTGATTGGTAATAATTTCCTTTAGAGTAGGGTTGATACCCTACTCTCATGTCAGAACTTGGTCATTTCATTGTCATACAAAAGTCGCACACTCATAATGTAATTAGTTAGCGGATTTAAGAGTTATCGTGACCAAACCGAATATTTTTCTTATCAATTTAGATTCTTGCACTGATAGACTCAAGGAGTCTACTTTCCAGTTTGATAAGTTCTCTCTACCCTTTGAAAGGATTAGCGCTGTAAAAGGCGCAGAGCTGAGCGCAGACGTTATAGATACGAGCTATTGTAAGTTAAAAAACGCTAAGCAATATTTTCGCCCTTTAACCTTGGGTGAAATAGGTTGTTATCTAAGTCATATCAAAGCACTTGAAAAAATTGTTGAGTTAGAATTGCCCTATGCTTTTATTTTTGAAGATGATTTTCAGCTCCACGACGACTTAGCACAGATTGACCAACAGATTGCTTCATTGCCATTTGAATGGGATATGATCAAGCTATTTCAATCTCAAAAGAACAAACGCACTCCGATTGCAAGCTTTCCGCTAAATAAATCGTTATCGTTATTTATGCAAAATAAAGTACCCGCCGGAACCGTTGCCCAGCTTATAAGTTTTGAGGGGGCGAAGAAAATATTATCTAAGTCAACTCCTTTCGGTAGGCCTATAGATATTGATTATCAACATTTTTGGGAAAAACAGCTCAGTGTATTTGTAATGAGTCCTTGTCCTGTTAGTCATGGTGAAAAGTTTGCGAGTACCATAGATAGAGCTCCAAGTGTTACAGGAGCAAAGCGGTATTTTTGGCGTAAACAATTGCTTCAGATAAATAAGTTTATAAAAAACAAGTTTTATCGCGGACTGGTTCTCAAACGCTATCAGCAACACTTCTAGTTATATGATGCGAAAGCCGCTGTACGCCTTTTGAACAATGGGTTTTATACTTGTACGGAATAGAGAAAAATTCGTGTTAAAAGTGTAATTTATGGGAAGACTTCTGAAAAAGATGTGCTAGTATCTAAGATTATTGCAATAAGTTTAACTTTTTGCTTAAACCATTAATAATAACAACGTTGAGGGAGCACAGACGTGTCTATAGAAATCAACTTTGAACTCTCTGATTCAGATCTTGAACACTTCCGTGGAATGATGAAAGCTGCTATTGAGAAAAGTGGCGATGTGAGTGATGCCGAAATTATAGCTAAAGCGCGTAATTTAGTGGCAACGATGGAAAAATCCAACCTTCCTGAATTTGTTAGCACTCGTCTGATTTCGTTACAAACGCTAATTGACGCAGTGTTAGACGAAGAATGGCAAATGCCAGAAGATGAAAAGCATGAAATCATGGCTTCTCTTGCTTATTTCAGTGAACCAGAAGATATCGTTCCAGATCATATCCCAGTATTAGGCTATGTCGATGATGCGATTATGATTGAACTTGTGTTACAAGAACTGTCGCTAGACTTAAAAGCATACAGAGAATTCTGTGGCTTTAGAGCAACTGAAGAAGCAAGACGTGGTGATAACGCTAAGGTAGATCGTGAAAGCTGGCTCGCGGGCACGCGCTCTCAGATCCGCTCTTCTATGCGTAGAAGTCGCTCTAAAAACCGTTCACGTTTCTTCTCTCGTATTATGTAGGTTAAGTTGCCCTAAGTTTAGCTAATTGCTTTTTAGCTTAGGGCTGTGGACTATAAAAGGGCTGATAATCATCAGCCCTTTTTGATTGCCATTATTTTATTTCATTTGGGTGAGAAACCCCCATCCACGCTTTATAAAGTAACGCTTGCTCGCTTGATGGGTTAGGCGTAAATGTTATCTTTTTAGGCTTATCATGGTCGCGGTCAAGCTTGATTTTCGTATTCATCAACTTATCACGACGGATAAAATCTACCGTGATTGTTTGACCTGGCTTGAAGTTTTCTAAGCTCGCTTTTAAATCTTTACGAACATGGTGCTTATCAAATGCAACGATAAGGTCGCCTGCTGTTAGCCCCGCTTGCCATGCATTTCCATCTCGAGCTACATGGGTCAGCTCCAGTAATTCACCCTTTTGTCTTGCCATACCATCTAAGCCTGCAATCACTTTTGCTGACTTAGGATAATCATAAACAAGTCCTACTTTGTCGAGTAATGTGTCAAAATCTATGTTCGCTGGTGTATCAACATATTCATTCCACCAAGTATTGTAGTCTTGACCGGTAAGCACTTTTAGGATGTTTTTAACATCTTCACTGGTGAAGCTATTTGGCAATTTATGCTGTTGGTAAAGTGCTTTATGAACGTCACGGTAGCTAATTTTTCCGTTTGATTTTTCGAGTAAGTCGATATCAAGTGCCATGGACACCAACGCACCTTCTGAATAGATATTGGTGCTGTAATTTATCCCATGATCGCCACCTTGATTGATCCATTTATCAAAGCTCGTTGCAGCAACCGACTGAACATGACGACCAGGAGTTTTCAAATGACGATTAACACGCTTAGTCAGCATTTTAAGATATTCGTCATTGGTGGTGATCCCTGCACTTAGCAGCAAATAATCCTCAAAGTAGCTGGTTGAGCCTTCTGCTAGCCACAACAAATCCGTGTAATTTGGTGCTACGTAATCATAAGGAACCATGCCTGCTGGACGATAGTTTTTGACATTCCACGTGTGGATGAATTCATGTGCGGCTGTAGAGATAAAACCAATGTAGTCATCTCTTTCTTTAAAACTGTCTCTATGTCTTTGAATAATCGTCGAGTTTAAGTGCTCTGTTGCCCCTCGTGCACCGCTGGTTGCATGCACCATAAAGACATAACGGTCATAAGGATAATCGTGCCAAATGAGCGTGCCGGTTTGAACGAGTTTTTTAAGATCGGCTAGCATTTGGTCAACGTCATAGTTGCCCTCGCCCCAAATAACTAGTTCATATCTACGGCCATCCACTTCAAATTTGTGCAGCTGATTAATACCAGTCTCAATAGGAGAATCTAACAATATGTCATAGTTATCGGCTTTGAAACTGTTTTTTGAATCGGCAAACTCCATACCGGAGACTGAGCGCCAGCCTTTAGGTACATTGAGTTCAACAGAAACAGGCTCTGATCTGAAAGATTCACTAAACATCAAAAAGCCAGATGCATCGATAAACGCGTGGGTGTCATCTATGTGTCTAGCTCGAAGACCTAACTCATTGGCATAAACCTGATATTTAACCGTCAGCTCGGTAGGCTCGCTAAGGTGTACACGCCATGTGTTTTTATCAATTTTTTCCCATTTTTGTGATTGCCCGCTTTGAGATTTTGCGTCAAAAAAGCGTACGCCGTTGGCTAAATCCAATATCTCGTAGCGACCTGTACGCCAATCTGGAAGTTGCACATCGATGCTTGATTGAGAAGATTTTGGAAACTGAACTTCTACTTCTGCAAGGTGATGCTGCGGTTGTGTAATTGAAATACGGTAGTCGACGTCAGCATAAACGCTAAATGTTGCTGCACATGCCAAGGCAATAAGGCTTTTCTTCATTATTTTTGTATCGGTAATTCGAGATAAAATCAATTTACCAAATCAGCGACTTACACGCTAAGTAATATCGATGAGTAAACAGCAAACTCCGATACATTACCACGTTAAATTTCCGCGCATAACAGCGTAATTTGTTGTAGACTTGGTAACTAAGAGATTATTTTATGATTGGAAATCTGTGACTGACAATGCCTTAATGCTCGAGCAGAAATTAAAGCAAGCCATAGAGGCTAGAAAAACGCTTGAGGATGCAAGAAAACAACAAGTAGAACTCCTTACTCAGTTTGCTGCAAAGTTATCCCTGGCCTGCAAAGGGCAAGATGTTTCACTTGATAATCAGTTAGCTAAATTTCGTATTGCACTTAATAAAGGCGTCGATTTTGAGCTGCTTGTGCCTTTTATCGATGGAATTTCCGAGCCGCTAAAGTCACAAGAAGTGACCAATTCAAATAATCAAAAAGCATTGCAAACGGCAATTCAGCAAAGCGGAAAGTTACTGCAGAAGCTCAAGGGATTACCAGATGAGTCGCGCAGAAAGTTGCGTCATTTATTGGATGTAGAACTTGAAGATATCAACTCTACTAATGCTTACATCCCCGCGTTAGAGTCTTTGGTTTCTATCTACCATACGGTTTTACAATCCAAAGTAGAAATTACAGAAGAGGCATCAGCCAGCCACCACCCAGAACTAGCTGCTGAACTTCAAGCTTTGATCAACGAATTAATTTTCGAAGATGAAGTAATAGAAAAGGTTAAAGAGATCCGCGCAAGCGTTGCGGAAAACAACAGTTTAGATAATCTATATTCAGCAGCGACAGAAATCATTAAAATTATTGCGCAAACGATTGCCAAAGAGCGCCAATCCGCACAAGGTTTTTTGGTTTCACTGAATCAAACACTGGAAGAGCTACATCGCTCTATTGTTGAAACAACGGCGCGTTCAAAATCAACATCTAAAGAACTACAGTCGTTAAACAATAAAATAGAACTAAAAATTCAAAACTTAAATCAGCAAACCCAAAACGCCAGCTCAATAACTGAGCTTAAAGCCTTGGTCGACAACGAGTTGAAACTACTGAGTGCTGATTTGATAGAGCGTGAAAAGCTCGAAAAAAATGAACGAGAGGCGCTGCTTGACTCATTTGATGCAATTAATAATCGTATTAACACCTTAGAGTCCAAAGTTTCAAATTATAAAAAACGACTCAGCGAACAAAAGTTCAAAAGCCTATTGGATAGCTTAACTAAGTTACCAAATAGAGCAGCTTTCGATGAGCGTCTAACCCATGAAATGCACCTATTTGAGATAAACGACTCAGATGTGACGCTGGTTGTTATCGACGTTGATCACTTTAAATCTATCAACGACCGTTATGGTCATAGTGCGGGCGACAAAACATTGCAAGTGATCGCACGAGCCCTTAAAAAGTCTATTAGGAAAAGCGATTTTATCGCACGCTACGGCGGTGAGGAATTTGTTTTGCTAATGCCAGGTATGCCGCTGACTCATGCGCAAAAACCGCTTGAAAAAGTAAGGCAAGTCATTAAATCTATACCATTCAAATTTAAAGAAAAAGAAGTCGAAATTACGATTTCTCTCGGTGCTACTCAGTTTGTCAAAGGGGACACTGCGTTGAGTGCTTTTGACCGAGCTGATGCAGCGCTTTATGAAGCGAAGAATAGCGGGCGAGATAGATTGTGTTTTAAGTAAATAGAGTTAACTTGGGTAAAGGCTGAGTTGCGAGACATTATACTCGTCCCCGCTTTGTTCAGTTATACCAATTCGCTGCGCATTACAAACAAGGAGTAAGCCTATGCAAGTAGAGCTAAACCCAACTGGGGTTCTTAACTTATTATCAAGATTGGAAGTCGATTTACTTCAGCAGTCAACCACAAGTGAGAGATATAGGCTTTTTAGAAATTGTGCATTGGCGGTATTGAATGTAGGTAGTCATACCGATTCCAGCTCTGAAATCTACGATAAATACGAAGATTTTGATATTCAGCTACTCGCACGCGAGCGAGGAATAAAAATTGCGTTAAGCAATCCCCCCGAGTCTGCTTTTGTTGATGGTCAAATAATTACCGGTATCCATGAGCACATATTTTCCGTGATCCGCGACATACTTTTTATTTGTCAAAAATATCACGGTGAAAATAAATCGCCGGTAGAAATTACCCATATGGTTTTTGACATGCTGCGTAACGCTGATGCGCTTGAAGTGAATAAAGACCCTAACATGATTGTCTGTTGGGGCGGCCATTCAATTAATGAAGTTGAATACAAATACACCAAGGAAGTGGGTTATCAACTCGGTCTTCGCGGCCTAAACATTTGTACTGGTTGTGGACCGGGTGCAATGAAAGGCCCGATGAAGGGGGCAACAATTGGCCATGCTAAGCAACGGATCTCGAATAACCGTTATTTAGGCCTTACCGAACCCAGTATTATAGCCGCTGAACCGCCTAACCCAATTGTTAATGAATTAGTGATTTTGCCTGATATTGAAAAGCGTCTTGAAGCTTTTATCCGTATTGCGCATGGCATCATTATTTTCCCAGGTGGTGCTGGAACAGCTGAAGAGCTGCTTTATTTACTGGGTATTTTGTTACATCCAGAAAATGAAAAGCAATGCTTACCTGTGATCTTAACTGGCCCTAAAGAGTCAGCGGCATATTTTGAAGAACTCAGTGCTTTCATTGAAAAAACACTTGGGAAAGAAGCTCTGTCTAAGTTTGAAATTATCGTAGACAATCCAGAGCTGGTAGCCAAAAAGCTCAAACAGTCGATGGCAACGGTGCGCGAGTATCGTAAGTCTGAAGGTGATGCCTATTACTTTAATTGGACATTAAAGATTGAAAATGATTTTCAGCACCCATTTGCACCAACGCATGAAAATATGTCGAGCTTAGACTTACACCTAGAGCAACCAAAACAATTACTGGCTGCTAACTTAAGACGTGCTTTTTCTGGTATTGTTGCCGGTAACGTGAAGGATGAAGGTATTACAGCAATTAAACAGCATGGTCCGTATGAATTAAGTGGTGATAAATCACTGATGGCCGATATGGATAAGCTGTTGGGTGCATTTGTAGCTCAGGGGCGAATGAAGCTACCTGGGAGCAAATATATACCGTGTTATAAAATTAAAGCTTAGAGTGAATGAATAATTTGTTGTTAATAGATGCGCTTAACCTTATCAGGCGCATCTATGCTGTTAATGAACCAAAAGGTATTAAAGAACAAGAGGCCCATATAAAGGCCTCTTGTCTTCGTGTAGAGCAAGCTACTCGTAGCTTGTTACGCAAAACGGGGGCGACACACGCAGTTGCTGTCTTTGATGGTGATAAAAGTTGGCGTTATCACTTTTACCCAAAATATAAAATAAGCCGTCAACCTATGCCCGAATTTCTAAATCAGAACCTCGACAAGTTTTCACAAGCGTTCGCAAGTGTTGGTGTTAAATCATTCAATCCCGAACATGATGAAGCTGACGATGTGATAGCGACGCTTGCCTGTAAAGCCGCAGCTGCCAATGTTAACTGCACGATAGTATCGACTGATAAAGGCTTCTTACCCCTGATCAATGATGCAATCTCTGTGTACGACTATTTTAAAAAGTCAATAATTTCGCTCGAAGATATCAAAAGTCGATTTTCTGTCACCCAAAGCAAGCTCGAAATGTTTTGGGCGTTAAGTGGCGACAAGACGAACGATATTCCAGGTGTTGTTGGGGTTGGTATCAAGACGGCGCAAGAGCTACTCGCAAAACATGACGACTTTGAAAGTATGCTAAAAGATGAGACAGTAAAGCCTGCTGCAAAAGCAAAATTAGAGGCTGGAGCAAGCGACTATGTTACCAGCCTAGCGCTAGTGACTCTAAGAAGAGATATTGCAATTGGCTTTAGTTTGAAGGATATACGAGTGGTTTGAAGGGACTTTTGATTGGCAATGTATTACATCGTCGCTAAGCGCTAGGCGAAAGTAGATGACTTTGATATATTGCATACAAGCGTATCTCAGTTTTTGCAGATACAAGGTTCGTTTTACCCATTCTTTATTGAGCAGTTAGATGATTAGGAAAATATTACAGTATATATTTCTTGGCCTTGCGGTTTACGTTACTGTGGTGTTTCTCGTGATCAATTATTATAAAGATGACCCGCAAGCGATGATTTGGCAGGACCGAGAAGCGTTTAACAATCGTTTCATTCGTAATCTTAGCCTTGAAAAGCCGACTGAGTTAGACACAGTATTGGATACCTTGGGCAGCCCGGATCTAACGTATGTAAAGAAAAAACAAGACAATACGGTTGTACAAATTGTGTTTTATCGCACTCAGCTTGTAAAACCAGATGGTATTACTACGGAAGATGAATGCACCGGATTATTGTTTGAAAATGGCATATTAAAGCTTTGGGGGCCAGGTGCTCGGGTCACATTTGATAAAGTGTGATGCCAATTAGATTAATCTTCCAACCAATTTGAAGGGTAAAATACCATATTAGCTTCGTTAACAACGCCTCATTTAGAACAACTAAATAGCAATGTTTTTGCCTTGCTAAGAAAGCTATTTTACCGTTTTAAAATAGACCGTTTACTTAATAAAATTGGTAAAGATAGATGGATGCAAGGATAGTTACTAGTAAAACGCTGTTCGCGATAGCCCAAGGTACACACAAAGTATTACGTCTTTATTATCACAAAGAGAAGTGGTCCTCTATTTACCCTACCCTAGTTAAACTTGCACAGCTTTACATGGACTGTTATGAGTCCTCGCCAAGTAGCATGCATGGGCAGCTTGGGCTGTATTCACAAAACTTGGGTTACAACACTAATCTGGTCATGAATCAAAATGTGTTGGTTTGTATGGCTTGTCATCACTTAAAGTTTTCTCGTGCAGTAACCGAAGAGCTATTGCTTGCAAGCTTTGCGGACTATTTATGCGTAGCGAGAGAAAGCGATCAACTCGCAGCAGGTAAAAAGTTAGACGCACAGCAAGATAAGCTTTGGAAAGTTCGCCATCAATTGGCTGTACAAATACTGAGTGATGGGCAAACACCTAACTTGCAATGTTTGCGAATTTTATCTCGCCTTTCAAACTATGACAGCAAGCTAGTGGCTCCTACCCCTCAGCGCTTCAATGACCATGCTTCTTTGATTGTTGCAATTGCTCACCGAGTAGCAAGCTTAATAACGCCAACACACAAGCAAAATTGCGTGGCTTTAGACAGAGCGATTAAGCTTCTTTATTGCAAACTCAGTTATGCTTTTGCATTAAAAGTGCTGAGTGCAATTGCAGGGGCATTTGTTAATCATCCTGCGGGGTTGCTGTGCGAGATTAAAGGCGAAGAGGGCTTTTTGGTGATACAAAGCAACAGTGAAAAAATAATTGCTGTTGTTGAACATGGGCAAACCAAAAAGCTGGCGAAGGCCAACCGTAAATTCCAGTTTCACTGTGGTTTGACTGCAACCACAGATGCAAAGTTACTTTACAATATTTGGGACCGAGCTGCTGAACCAGCAGTACTTCCTTTTGGTTCTGAACATTTACATCTACTAGAAACAGTAAAAGCCTTATCTCACAGTCAATTTCAAAGTATTCGTGCACTTGAAAAGCTGATTTGCGAGTTCGATTCAGTGTCAAGTGCATTGCAGATCGCAGCAAAGCAGTATAACCGTGAAAATCTAAAAGCCGCATCGGTTAGGCACTCTCTCGCCATGGTAGGACTTGATGCTGCTGGATTACTGGCGCAGCGAGTGTTGCTTGAGCAGATCATAGCCAATCATAAGCTTCCTTTCACAGAAGATATCGTGCACAAATATGGCGTAATTAGTCAAATTATCGCCTTATATGTTGGTGAAAGTTATGGTGAGCAATTTGAGCGTTTATTGTCGCCATTTGCAGCGGTTATTGTATTTTTAGTGACTAAACAAGGGGTAGAGATCCAACATGCCACTGCACTCCACTCTCGTGAGTATTCGGAAGAACTAGTATCAATTGCCAACCTATTTGGGATCCGAGCGATAGCAAAAGATAAATACCTAGACTTTAATCTGCAGTACTTTGAAAAAAGTATTCTTCATAAGGCAATGCTAGATAGCGAAACGTTAAAAAAGTCTCAGACCAATGCGCAGTGTAAACTGTTCATTTTTATTAAACTTATTGCACTTAAAGTGATATCACCCACCTTCGTGTTAACTGCATGGCAAAAACAATTAGTCGATGACGTATTAGCTGAAAGTCGTTTTGTTACCGCACAAAAGTTTGATGTAGCGCTACTAGAGGCCGGATTTTACTCATCTATTGCCTGATATTTATTCTATAAATACTATCAATAACAAGCATAAATCATATGTATGTCATTTTTTCATTCCATACTGGAATAAGACCAAATTAATTGCTATAAAACGCGGCTTAAACAAGCGAACGTACACCTTTGTTAATTTCTACTAAACTTAGTCTGCAATTCTTCTTGGGTGTATTCCAACTTTTGATAAAGGAAAAAACATGGCACAGCAAACCATCACAGTTATCCGTGGCGACGGCATTGGCCCTAGCATCATCGATTCAGCAATCGAGATCTTAAAAGCCGTAGGTTGCGACTATGAATACGAGTACGTAGACGCAGGTTTGGCTGCTTTAGAAAAAACAGGTGAATTACTTCCAGCAGCAACGCTAGAAGCAATTGAGCGTAACAAAATCACGCTAAAGGGCCCACTAACTACACCTGTTGGCGAAGGTTTCACTTCAATCAACGTGACATTGCGTAAGCATTTTGGCCTTTACGCAAACGTTCGTCCAGTTAAGTCATTTGAAGGTACTAAAGCACGTTACGATGATATTGATATCATTACCGTACGTGAAAACACGCAAGGTATGTACTCAGGTCTTGGTCAAGTTGTTTCTGAAGATGGTAATGAAGCGGAAGCAATGTCAAAGATCACTCGCGAAGGTGCTGAAAAGATCGTAACTTTCGCATATGAGTTAGCACAGCGTGAAGGTCGTAAGAAAGTAACTGCGGTTCACAAAGCGAACATCCTAAAATCAACTTCAGGTCTATTCCTTAAAGTTGCTCGTGAAGTTGGTGAGCGTTACCCTGAAATTGAATCAGCAGAAATGATCGTTGATGCGACTTGTATGAAACTAGTAATGACACCTGAAGAGTTTGATGTGATCGTCACAACAAACCTATTCGGTGACATCCTTTCTGATCTTTGTGCAGGTCTTGTCGGTGGTCTTGGTATGGCACCAGGTGCAAACATTGGTACTGATGCTGCAATCTTTGAAGCAGTTCACGGTAGCGCACCAGATATCGCAGGCAAAAACCTTGCAAACCCAACTTCTGTTATTTTAGCTTCAATTCAAATGCTTGAGTATTTAGGCGAAGCTGATAAAGCGGAAAAAATCCGCAGTGCAGTAGCTGACGTTATCAAGAGCGGTGACCGTACTACGCGCGATCTTGGTGGTAGCCACGGCACTACCGATTTCACACAGGCGGTAATTGAGCGTCTTTAATTCTTAACGCTCAATTTAATCCTTGGGTGGTGCGTTAGCACCACCTTCTTCTTAATCCCACTAGCATTCCACCGATTAACGCAAACCATCCGATACTGCCGCCAGACGATCCGCTATCACCAGAGTCCGTCGGCGTTGTTGTTGGGGTCGTCACTGTGATCTCAACAGTGCCTTTCGCGCTTTGATCTGCACCATCCGATAGCGTTAACACGACATTATATGTACCCGCTTGAGCGTAACTATGCGTTGTAGTCAAACCAGAACCTTGCGTACCATCACCGAAATCCCAACTAGCTTGATAGTTACCATCACCACCAGCAGCAGTTGCGACAAAGCTTGCCTGTAAGTTAGATGTGGTCGCTGTGGCTTCAATGCTTAGTGGTACTACGACAGTCACTGAGGTTGATTTAGTTACCGCCTCACCTTCGGCATCTTTCACATTAAGCGTTACCGTGTACGTGCCGCTTAGCTCATAGATATGTTCAACTGAGTTAGATGATGCTGTTGCTCCATCACCAAAGTTCCAGTTAAGTTCATAAGGCGCTTTGCCACCAATGATTTCAGCATTGAAGACAAAGCCTTGCCCTACTGAGGTCGCTTTGATATCACCGACTGTAAGCGGGATTGGCTCGACGTTGCCTACGCTGACATTTGAACTCAACGCTGAACTGCTCCCGTCAGCTTTGGTTCGTGTGAACATTACCGTATAGTTGCCAATATCTTGATAGCTATGAGCAGGTGAAAGCGCGTTACTTGTTTGACCATCGCCAAAGTTCCACAAAAAGCTATCTGATTCGTTTAATGCTAAGCCTTTGACATTAAACTTAACGGTGTTTTGCGATTGTACTTGAGTGATTTTAGGGTCGCTGAGGTAAATTATACCGACTTGCGCACTACTTGCATCTTCCTCTATGGTATTCAATCTAAGTTGAACACCAAAACCCGGCAAACTAACACCTGACTCCTTTTGGATTGGGAAGGTGTAATCCTGAGTATCATCAAACGTACTGATTGGCGTGAGATGTTGATCGCCAAGACCTGCTTTCTGCGTATCCAAACGAAGCGTCGCATCTTTGACCTGAATAATACTCGTTGCGGGTGTGGTGTCGTCGGCTTTGAAAATAGGGTTTTGATCTTGGTCGATGACTAACATATCTCCAGAGCCGGGGTGTAGCGAAGTCGAGTTATTACTCTCTTCATTGTTGCTGTACCACATCAGCACACCAGAATTATAACCAGACAAAGACAAACCAGCATCTAACCCTCTAAATGAGCGTAAATGGGCGTAGTAAGCGTTACCTGATTTAGCTCTATAGCCAGAAATCTTACGAAATCCACTGTAGACTAAGTCGTTAGTTGGCTCTGCGGTATTTGTATAAATTTGCGAACCATCCGCTGTCACCTTAATGTTGTCTAGTAATACACCTTTAAGCGTTTCAAAATCGTCAGTTTGATAAACGAATGTCACGGTGACAGTTTGTCCTCGGTACGCTGAGATATCAAAATCTAGCGTAATTGGGTTAGCCCCAAAAGAAGATGACTCGCCATCCATGTAGTGAGTGACATTGGCATAATTTGGATGGTTTGATTTTGTTGTATTTCCTGCTATTGGCTGCCCATTTACCGCCACTTGGAAAATATCGTAGTTAAGCTCGATACTATAATTTGCAAGCATGGATAATGAAATTTGGCTTGCGTTAGGTAAGCTTAAGGTAAAACTTGCTTGATTATTGAGTTTGTCGTCTTGTCCGGAGTAATAGTGGTAATTACCATCCAGAGGCGTAATGAATTCCTCTAGTTGTGCAGGCAAATTGATCTTTATTTGATTCGTAGTACCATTGTTTATTCCAATATCCGTGAGCGTTACCGTTTGTTCTGTACTCAAATCATCTAATGTGTACTCTGTTTGGTTTAACCAATTTCCTGCATAATTTTGTTGTAAAAACTCAAGGCTTTTAGGGGAGAACTGGGTGGGCTGCGAGCCACTTAATTGGCCTAAGTAACTGCCTGAAGACATGACTGACCACAGCGCAACGGGTTCGCCTATGTCATTGGAATTTAAATCATATTCGTCGGGTAACCCAAGGTCATGACCAAACTCATGAACAACCACACCGATTGCAGCATCAATAGGATTAATGGTGTAGTTATAAATCTTGTAGTTGGTATCTGGAATTGCCTTAGGTTGGTTGTTTTCATCAAATACGAAGAAGCGATGTGACCAAATTGCGTCAGTATCTAATACGCCGCCACCTGCTTCTTGACCAATACTTGAATGAAATAACATGACATGGTCAATAATGCCGTCAGGTTCAAGGCGGTTGCCATCACCATCTATGTCGTTCAAATCTGTTTTATCGTACTCAGATAGGTCGATATTAAATTGGGTCACAGCTTTGCTTACTGCTTCGAACACCAACTCTTCCGGTCTTAAGTCTCGGGTATCGCCTTCTTGTTCGCCATAGTAGGCTGCATTTTGAGCGGCTCTTACCCAACCAAATGCATTGCCAGATACCTTGAAGCTGCCGCCTGAGGCCGCTTGATAAAACTGGGTAGCGGATTGCAACGATTCATTGTTAGGGCCGTTATAGCCGCTATCTGAGTACAGTAGTGATTGGTAGTGAGACGCGGGATAGCTCGAGTAGTACATATCTGTATCACCCGGGTTTAGTCGGTTCTGGTCGTTAGGTAAGTCGGGAAAATCGACCAGAATAGCAAGGATTTTAGCTTCATTAAGTGTTTGCGCCGTGCCCACCGCAAATTGTTTACCTAACTTAGTATTGCCAAGGTGCACATTTTTAATTGCATAAGGTGTTTTTATTTGGCTGGCAATAGGCTTTGTTTTGGTGAATTGCTCAAGCGCAATTTTCCGCTCGTATTCACTCAGCGTGCGGCCGAGCTTTTTCTCCTGCCAATAGATAACTTGATCTTTATAGAGCACCTGCGCTGACGCTGCATTTGATAGCAGTGTGGCCGATACCAATACGCTTAGTTTAAAAATATTCATCTAAGATTCCCTAGTACAATTGAGCTTTAAGTTTAGCATTTTTATCGTTTTGTTCCCGTATAAGTTCTACTAAATAAAAAATCCAATTGGTGGTGAATTTTAAATTGAAATGTAATATTTCAACAATTGAAAGGTGGAAAGGTGGAATTTATATCTAATACTGTGTAGGCTAACTTTGACATCAACTTAAAGGCAAAATAATGACAAATTTCTTTCAACTAATCGTTCTCGTGGTGGTACTGGTCTCTTCATAGAGTTCAGCGGGGAGCTATTACTTGAAAGAAATACTCAAACCCCGCAACCAGCGGGGTTTTTTTTTGATTTTATAAATATAACAGGCACGCACAGTCAACGAGGAATGAGGTAATGGCAGAGCAATACAACGGCTCCGAGCTAGTAGTAAAAGCATTGAGCGCATTAAAAGTAAAATACATATTTGGCTATCCTGGCGGATCGGTTCTTGATCTATATGATGCGTTGTTTCAGCAATCAGATATTGAGCATATCTTGGTTAGACATGAGCAAGCAGCAACCCACATGGCAGACGGTTATGCCAGAGCAACAGGAGACGTCGGTGTTGTCCTTGCGACCAGTGGCCCAGGCGCCACTAACTGCGTTACAGGGATCGCGACTGCTTATATGGACTCAATCCCCATGGTTGTACTGTCAGGGCAAGTACCTTCAAACCTAATCGGCGATGATGCGTTTCAAGAGACGGATATTGTTGGTTGTTCTCGCCCTATCGTTAAACACAGTTTTAACTGCCGCGACGCGACAAAAATCCCAGAAGTATTAGCTAAGGCATTTTATCTAGCAAACTCTGGTAGACCGGGACCGGTTGTGGTTGAGCTGCCAAAAGATATTTTGAATCCTGCGCTTAAATTCGATTATCAGATGCCTGAACAAATTGATATGCGTACTTACAACCCGAGTGTAAAGGGGCATTCCAAGCAGATCCGCAAAGCGGTTGAAGCCATTATTGAAGCGAAGCGTTTGGTTATCTATTCTGGCGGTGGCATTATTCTTTCGAATACCTCAGAAAAACTAACTGAGCTGGTTGAGAAACTAAACGCGCCTATCACCAATACCCTAATGGGTCTTGGCGGGATCAGCGGCACACATCCTAATTTTATTGGCATGTTAGGGATGCACGGTAGTCTTGAAGCGAATAAGGCGATGGCGAATGCCGATGTTATCTTAGCGTTAGGTGCGCGTTTTGATGACCGTGTAACCAATAACGTCAAGAAATTTTGTCCGGATGCCAAAATTGTTCACGTTGATGTGGATCCAACTTCAATTTCTAAGACCATTCAAGCGCATATCCCAGTTGTGGGCTGCTTAGATACGGTGATGGAGCAATTGCTACGCGGTATCGAAAAAAGCGAGAAGCGCATTGACCGAGCCGCACAAGAAGATTGGTGGCAAGCAATTACCACATGGCGTGCTCAGAAATGCTTGTCGTTTACTGCGGGTGTAGAAAAAATCAAACCACAAACGGTTATCGAAAAGCTATACCAAATGACCAGTGGTGACGCGTATGTTTGCTCAGACGTAGGACAACACCAGATGTTTGCAGCGCAGTACTATCCGTTCAAATCACCTCGTCAATGGATTAATTCAGGCGGCCTTGGCACCATGGGATTTGGTTTACCCGCTGCGATGGGCGTAAAAATGGCATTTCCGCACAGTGAAGTATTGTGCGTAACTGGGGATGGCTCTATCCAAATGAATATTCAGGAACTTTCAACCTGTTTACAATACGGCCTTGCTGTCAAGATCATCTCGTTAAACAACCGCTCGCTTGGTATGGTACGCCAATGGCAAGACATGATGTATGAGGGACGTCACGCGAGCTCTTATATGGAGTCCCTGCCTGATTTTGTTGCGCTTGCCGAGAGTTATGGTCATATCGGTATTCGGGTTGATAAGCCTGAGCAACTTGATGCGGCGCTGGAAAAAGCAATGTCGATTAAAGACCGACTTGTATTTTTAGATATTTTGGTCGATGAGTCTGAACATGTGTATCCAATGCAAATTAAGCAAGGTGCGATAGACGAGATGTGGTTGAAAAAAGGAGTAAAAGCATAATGAGAAGAATACTATCGATTTTATTAGAGAATGAACCTGGCTCTCTTTCTCGTATTGTGGGTTTATTTTCTCAACGTGCGTACAACATTGATAGCTTAACAGTGGGTACAACCGCAGACAAAACGCTATCTCGTATTACCATCACGACCCAAGGCGATGACCGCATTGTTGAACAAATCACCAAGCAAGTTAATAAGTTGGTGGATGTGCTTAAGGTTATTGATCTAACCGATATGCAGCACATTGAAAGAGAGCTGCTACTGGTAAAAGTCTATGCCAGAGACGAAGTAACACGAGCAGCTATCAATCGTGTTGCCGAGGTGTTCCAAGCCAGCATTATAGATATGGGCAAACAAAGCTATATATTACAGATGGTAAGCTCAGCCGACCGTCTTGAGTCTTTCTTGGATCTATTACGTCACGAAAGCGACATTATTGAACTTGTGCGCTCTGGCGCGGTAGGTATTGGCCGTGGTGACAAAGCGCTGAAAGGTTAAAACTACTTATCTTTTAGCTGTCACTGTTATCTTTTTGCGCGGGTGTCCACGTTGTATTACGTACAACCCGCTGCAGTTATTTTGCATGGCAGCTTCGATTTACTCTCATTAGGTTACTGGCTATAATCTCGGTTTTATCAAGTTAGATTATGCACATGGAACTCGAACGCTTCTGGCAGCTTGTCACCGCCCCCGATCATTCAAACGATAATGACTATTTAAAAACGCGTTTATCACCGCTAAGTTCAGAAGAAATTGCTCAGTTCGATGCATTATACACCAAAGAACTAAGAGCACTGTGGCATTGGGATAACTGGAAAGTGGCCTACGTGATTGCAGGCTGTAATAGCGAATATGACTTCTTAGATTTTTGTAATTGGATCATCAGTCGCGGCCCTGAAGCGGTAAGCGTACTCACTGCGGAACCAGACGAATTAGCTAATAAGTTTGCTATTCCGAATAAAGATGACCTGCCCTACCCGTTTATTGACGAATTAGATTTAGTTGCAGGGTTGCTTTTTGAAGAAAAAAATCAAGACGAACTCCCGTATCACAGTGTTGTGAACTTTCCGCCACAAGGTAAAAAGTTTAAAAATAAACCAAAACAGTTAAAGGCTGAATTACCTCAACTTTTTGGCCAATATTGGCTTGGATAAGGTTTAGTTTATTGTTTTATATGGTGGGTTTTGGTTGTTCTAGAATTAGATGCTGAAACTCATTATTACCATCGCAAAATGTCACTGCTCCAGACGCTTATCAATCCTTCTCGCCAACAAAAAAACTTAAGAACACGACCTCTTGTTAAGTCGTAAGCAGTGGAATACTATGTTTATTCCCTATATCGAAAACAAAAAGAATAATGATGAAAGCCCCCTCTATTTTAAAATACTTCCCTAGTTTGGCGTTAGTGATAGCTTGTCAAAGTATGGCTGTGCAGCAAAAGTTATTGGCCGATGATGGTAAAGCAGAAGATCAGTTTGGTTATAGCGTAGCGATAGACGGCACAACTGCATTAGTTGGTGCCCACAAAGTTGATACTAATACGAGTCAGGATACTGGTGCAGCTTACCTATACACGCTAGGTGCGTTTGGCTGGCAGCAACAAGCAAAGCTCATCGCACAGCCTACCAAAGCGGGCGACACGCTTGGCGGCAAAGTTGCGCTCAAGAATAATATTGCCATGCTTGGTGCGATAAATCGGGACGATAAAGGAGAAAATGCCGGTGCGGTGTTTGCTTTTGAGCGCACAGAAAATAGCTGGTTACAAAAACAAATTTTAACCGCCAACGATGCAAAAGCGGGTGATGCCTTTGGACAAAGCATTGCCCTCACCGAGCAATTTTTAGTGATCGGCGCACCACATAGCGATGCGCCACACAAAGACTCAGGTTCAGCGTATGTATACGTGAGAGAAAACAATAGCTGGCATTTTCAGTCAAAGTTGACGGCAAGGGATGGCGCTGATGGAGACTTATTCGGAATTAGCGTAGCAATAGATGGCGATACCATTTTAGTCGGCGCAGATTTGAATGATGAAAAAGCAGAAAAAGCTGGTGCGGTTTATGTTTATCAATTCGATGGTAAAAAGTGGAATTCGCAAGCAAAACTGATGGCAAATGATGGTGGGAACACCGATATTTTTGGTGTTCGCGTGGCTATTTTTGGAGATACAGCCCTTATTTCTGCCAGAAGAGATGATATCGACGGTATAGGTAAAGATGCCGGCTCTGCTTATCTGTTTGAGAGAACAAATGATAAATGGACACAAACTCAAAAATTAGTGGCTCCGGATGCCAAAGCGGATGATAGATTTGCACGCGGTGTTGCGTTAAGTAAGGACATGGCGTTTATCACCGCCATGCTCCATGATGAAAAAGGTAATAACGCGGGGGCACTTTATCTATACAAAAAACAACAAGGCCAATGGCAATATGCGTCTAAGGTATTTGCCAATGATGCCGCGCCAGAAGATAGGTTTGGTTGGAATATTGCGGCTTCTAATAACACTGCCATCATCGCAGCTCCTCACCGCGATGACAAAGGAGAAGGCTCAGGTGCCGCCTATATTCTGGATTTGGTGGAATAATAGCGATTGGTAATGTCTGAGCTTGGTTCGTTAAGCTCAGACTTTGGCTGTCAGAGTGAGATTGATAGGCCCTTATTTAACAGTTGACTTGGTGCCATTTTGAATCGTTCAAGCAACAAGAAAGGCTTTAAAGAAGACATTCGGTATCGGTTAAATAAACGACGCCCGTTTTTTACGCGTTGTTTGACCGATAGAGAACTTATTTCATGTGTTTATTATATATTTGACCTTATCAGCGCTAACTTTCGTTTGCGACACGTATTAGCTAAAAACGCCAAAGTACACGTTCGAGCTATCTGAAGTTCATATTACTTCGTCTTGCTAGTACTGCCCTTTTATACGAACCATTTCATTCGCATACACTGACTCGCCATTATATTCAGTGAGAAATTCATCAGACACTTCGAATCCGTATGCCTTGTATAACTCCTTTGTAGGCTCATTTGTCTTGGCGACAAAAAGGTTCGCCCTACCGCATATTTGTGACAAAAGGAATTCAAGTATTTTTCTTCCGATTCCGATTCCGTTTCCTCTAGCACTAGGGCAAACAAATAGTGCCCTAATCTCTGACCCAAATATTGCTCCAAAACCAAGAATATTCCCATCATCAAAAACGTATATCTTTGATTCCTTTAGTGCAGATAGTCTCTTTTCATCATCTTCTAGAGGTAAGAGCTTAAATGTCTTCTGCTCAAAACGAAGCTCATCCAGCTTAGATTTTGAATAGATCTCCAAAACTCTTGGATAATCGTTCTCGCTGAACTCTCGAATATTCATAGGGTGCTAGCTCTTATCAATTTTAAATATATCCATTGTACGTTGTAGCGTATCGCTGTTTAGTTTCATATCTTTAAACAATTCATTTAACGCTTTCGATGTATCTAATTCATGGTTTGCAGCGTCAAGTACAGCAGCGGTATTTTGTGATATATCGGCGGCCACTTCAGACTGTTCGCAAGCTGCTGTGGCAACCGAAGTCGTGAGTTTTTCAACATGCGAACTGTGTTCGTTTACTCTGAGCGATACTTTACGCGTTTCTTCTACTTCGTTCATGGTATTTTGTGTGAGCAGTGTGTTTTCTCTGATTGATTTCACAACGCTTTGGCTTATCTCTGACAGGCTAAGTAACAGCGTGGAAATTTGCTCTGAAGATTGTTTACTGTTGTTTGCAAGTCCTCGCACTTCGTCGGCTACAACAGCAAAGCCGCGGCCATGCTCGCCTGCACGGGCTGCTTCAATTGCGGCATTGAGTGCTAGCAGGTTAGTTTGTTCGGCAACACTGCGAATTGAATCCAAGATAGTGTTTATTTCAGATACCTGTTTTTCCATACTCGCGGCCATCTCGTCGACGGCGTTCATACTCTTCGAGAGGGTTTTCATGGTGTCTAAGTTTTTTTGGTTGTCTGCAAGTAACTGCTGTGATTCGATGTTAAGTTGGTCGCTGGCATCCAGCGTATCTTGCGCGAGTTTTGCAATTTCTTGGCTGGTTGCGGCCATTTCTTCTATTGCAACCGCAATGGAAGATGCCATGCCTTGGGTTTTTTGTGCATCCTCATTGACGTTAGAGGCTGCTAAATGCATTTTTTCGCCTAGTTTCGTACCTACCTGAACGGACTTAGCTAAGCCAACCATTAGGTCTTTAAACGCATAAATCGTATTGTAAATTGACTCGGAGATTTGCCCAAGCTCATCGCGCGTGTTTAAGCGCATATCTAAAGTTAAGTCGCCCTCTTCAGCTACGCGTTTTAATATACTCGTTAATTGTGAAAGCTCCGAGCGTAACGAGCGAATCAGATGAAAGTTGACGAGCGCGATAAAGCTGAGGACGACGACAAAAAGCACAAACATTAAGATACTTTCAAATGCGATATCTGATTTGTGCTTTTGGCTATCTTTAATTGTCATTTCCCACACTGAATCGAGTTTGGTCTTGAACTTACCTATTAGACTTGTCGCCGCAGAAAACCACTCGGCACTTGAAGGTAAGCGACTAAAGTCAACTTGCCCTTGGCTTTCAAGAGTATCAAGAATTTGATTGAATGCTTTTGCATCGCTTGAAGATAAAATAGTTTGTACGTTGCTTTGGCCTGTACCTTCGAGTGCGGTTTCTAATTGATGTAATGACATCTCTAGCTGTTGGCGATAGTACTTGATATCGTCTTTGAGGGTGTTTGACATTGCTTTTTTCGCAAGCACACCATTCACTTTGCCACGGATCTGTCCAAGGCGCTCTTTACTTTGGGCAATAAGGAAAGCAATAGAAAGTTCAGAAGACAAGGTTCTATCTGATACGTAGGCTTGAATTTTTGCTGCTGTGTTTAATGAAACTTGATTAAGTTTGCTGTAGTAAGCAAAGGCATTACTGCCATTTTTCCTGTCGACCTCACCTCTTACGCGGTTCTTATTGGCTTCCACTTCAAAAATATAAGGTAACCATTTTTGCACATTTTTATCTTTAAGAAACAGTGAAGAGTGAATACTCTTAAGCGTTGATATTGTTTGGTCGGCAATTTCACGTTGCGCGTCGACCTTTCGTTTGTTATCACTACTTGGATTACCAAGGAACCCAGCCGTTAAGCCGCGCTCTACCGCATGATGATGCGCTACTTTCTCAATGGCGTCGAGCAAAACGACATAGTTGATATTTTGATCGGCCGCATTGTACTGTCTCCAGTTATTCAAAACGTTTTTGCCAACTAAAAATAGTAAAAATGCAAGCAGTGAGAAAGAACTTATCATCGTGAGCTGCATAATCGAGAATCTTTTCAAAATACCCATTCGTCTCTCCGTAGCGCGAGCGTAGATTATTGTTTAATCAAGGTAACTATAGTCCAACAAAATTAAGGTGAGATATTTTGTAACGAACATCGTGACGGATTTAACGTTTCGAGGCTGGAAGGATAGGTGAATGTTACTTGAAGTAATTTTTCTGAAAGCAAATGGTAATGAAGTGTTGCTACCTTCTTGTTGCTGATAATGGTATTGGCGTCAAAATTAAATAGAGGAATGTATGAAAGGATTTATCAAACTAATGTTAGTGAGCCTTGCGCTTATCTCTTTGAAGTCATATGCGGTTGTATTTACGTGTAAAGGTATCGTGTACGACCTTTATTCAAATGGTAATAATAGCTACGAAGTTAGGTTTAAGCGTGAGTCCGGAGTTGACCTTGAGCCTGTTATCATTTATCCAGAACAGCACTACCTTCTGGCTCCGGTTTTAGATGCCATCCGCGAAGGTGAAAAATACCGCACTGTATATCGCTTAGTCATTGAAAATAGAGATAGTGCTGATACTCGATGCCACGATGGTGAGAGTGAAAACGCCTTAATCGGTCTTACAAAAGTCATTGATTAAAAAAACAAAAGGCGCCGACGGCGCCTTTAGAAACTAACCTGTAATGATCCTTAACATTCTACGAAGTGGCTCTGCCGCCCCCCATAAAAGTTGATCACCAACAGTAAATGCACTGATATACTTTTCACCCATAGTGAGCTTTCTTATCCTGCCTATCGGAATATTCAGTGTGCCGGTAACATTAACCGGAGTTAGCTCTTTTGCGGTAATATCACGCTCATTAGGAATGACGCGCACCCATTCATTATGTGCAGCGAGAATCGCTTCTATTTCTTCGACACTTCGATTTTCACGTAACTTGATGGTGAGCGCTTGTGAATGACAGCGCATCGCGCCAATTCGTACACACAATCCGTCAATAGGAATGGGCTGCTTTGACGAGCCAAGGATTTTGTTTGCTTCTACTTGTGCTTTCCACTCTTCTTTACTTTGCCCAGACGGCATTGGAACGTCAATCCATGGAATTAAGCTGCCGGCTAACGGCACACCAAATTGATCTTGTGGTAAAGATTCATCTTTGATTTTTTCTGCCACTAGCTTATCGATTTCTAAGATGGCTGAACTTGGGTCGTTGAGTTGTGCTTTAACCGAGCTGTGGATCTCACCCATTTGAGTGATGAGTTCACGCATATTTCTTGCGCCTGCACCTGATGCCGCTTGATAGGTCATTGGGCTCACCCACTCTATTAAGTCTTGCTCGAATAAACCACCAAGCGCTAGTAGCATAAGAGAAACCGTGCAGTTACCACCAACAAAGGTTTTTACACCTTGCTCAAGACCTTGTTGGATGACATCTTTGTTGACCGGATCAAGCACAATAATACTGTCTTTTTCCATTCTCAGTGCTGAAGCTGCATCTATCCAATAGCCTTCCCAGCCCTGTTCACGCAATGAAGGATATACAGATTTGGTGTAATCTCCGCCTTGGCAAGAGATGATAATATCCATTTCGCTAAGCGATAGAATTTCGCTTGCATCTTTTAGCAGCTTTGGCTCTCCACCGCCTTTCACAACGGGGCCAAGTTGGCCCGCTTGCGAGGTAGTAAAGAAGTGTGCATCAATGACCTCAAAGTCATTTTCTTGCTGCATACGCTCCATCAGCACGGAGCCAACCATTCCACGCCAGCCGACGAGTCCTACTTTTTTCATGTTATGTGCCTTAATTCTTGATTATACGGATCATTGCGTGAGTCGTATGTCTAGATGGCTACCATAGCAAAAGAATACGCAGTGGACTAGCTAGAAATCAGGATTTTAAAAAATAAAAAACCCCGCATGGCGGGGTTTGGATACAACATGTAAAGGTTGTCCTAATTTAACGCATTTGCGTCAACAAGAACTCGGTACGAAACGAGCTATGGTTTTGTTTTTAAAGCTCTTAAATAATGTTACTAGTTAAATATGACAAGTATATTAACAAGCTAGTAACTTACTGAAGTATTTAGATATATTTTTATATATAGACCAACTATACACAAAGTTACAGAACTTAGTCTATGAAATAACGAATAACAAATAAAAAAATTTAGAAAGATTGATAAAGATCAAAAAAGCCAAGGCGGGCCTTGGCTTTGGTTTAGCTTAGTTGTTCCTTAGAACTCGTAGCTGTAGCTCAGGCTAACTGAGGTGCCAACATCTTTTTGTCTTACTACCACGTCAGATTGAGTTACTTCTTGATCTTCATTTAGCAAGTTCTTGACTTTAAATTTAACTTTAGAGTTAAAGTCTGGATACCAAGTATATACTAGGTCAAGCGAATGAAATGGTTGCTCATAAGCATCATCTCTACCACCAATCCCAGAAGCCAAAATACGCTCTCCAAAGACGTTATACACTAATGAACCACTGTGTTGACCATCAGCCGAATCATAGTTTAATTGCATATTAACTACGTACTCTGAGTGACCCGTCATACGCTTTGTTGGATTGGTTAAGTTACCTGCACGAGCAGGATCTATCGATACTTCAGAATCACTTAAGGTGATGTTACCTGACGTAAAGAAGCCGCTCGCAAGACTCGATAAGTCATATAACCACTCGGCTTCGATACCGTATACTTCGCCTTCCTCACCATTTACGAAGGTTGCTGTATAGTCTTCATCACCAACCCGTAAGATGGTTTCTATTGGTGCCGTGATGTCTTTATAGAATGCCGCAACTGAGAAGTTGTCGCCATTATCCATATAGTACTCAAAGCGCGCGTCATAGTTTTTCAGGTCGCTACTCTTTAGGCCAGCTACACCGAAGGTGCGGATATCGGTTAGTGGATCATAGTAGGCAACCGGTACTAACTCGCGTAAGTCAGGGCGTACTGTGGTTTCACCATAACCAAAACGTACTTGATAGTTACCGTCTGAAAGATACGTTAGCGATAGTGCGTTAAAGAAGTTATCTTCGTTAACTGTACCGGCTAAAATACGCTCTTCATCGTAAATCGTTTCCATCGTTATGCGGTCGAAGATCAGACTCGATGTTGCAAGTGACACTTGTTTAAAGTCTTCGTAACGAATACCACCACTAATACGCCAGGTATTGTCGAAGAAGATATCAAACTCACCATAGCCCGCATCAATCTTTTGAGCCGCGATATAATCGTCTGCCGCTGGTGCCTGAGGTTCGTTGAAGGTCAACAAGAAAGTGTTGTTGTTCAAAAACTCATCGTCAAGATAACCCGATAATCCATAGATCTCAGACTCATCAAAGTTTACTGGGATGGATATACCACTTTTGTTGTTTACAACGAAGTTACTGGTATTGTAAACACGCGCTCTGTCCATAAAGTCATAACCACCTTTAAGGGTAATTTCTATACCCTCGAAGGTTAACGGTAAGGTGACATTGCCGCTGTAAGACTTTACGTTGTCTTCCATGTCGGTAAAGGCGTACGTTATACGGTTATCATCACCGGTTACGATGGAGTTTTTATAAGAACCGTCTTCGTTATAGTTATCAATAAACTTAAAGTCGATTTCTGTTGGAATATCGGTTTGCGCTTTTGACTCTGTATACTGCCAGTCAAAGCCTACCCCCCAGTAATCGAGGAACGTGTGTTGACCAATCACTTGGTCGATATCCAACGTGCGTTCTTCGTAATCAAACTGATGTGAACGCTGTGCCGCGCCCGTTCCCGCAATTGTTCTAACGGTACTGCCGTTAGGGCTTTGTAACACGGAAAACTCTGATTCGGTTTCGTTATCTTCTAGATAAATCTTAGAATAAGTAATGCTATGCTGATCTAAGCGGTAACCGATATTGAATACACCATTTAGGCGTTCAGTTTCAGTCGTTACTTTAGATTCTTTAAGTGTCACATAACAGGAATTGGCTGTGTCTTCTGCGGTTTCTAGTTTTGAAGTACAGTTTTCAGCTAATGTGTCGTCAATAACACCTGTTGTGCGGTCGCTATAATTCCAATCGTTGTCATAGGAACCCGCAAGCATAAAGCCTACCGTGCCGCCTAACCAATCTTCTTGGAAACTATTGCCAATGTTGGCTTTTACATCAAAGTTTGGATCTAGGGACTCTTCTTTGACTTGAATATCGCGAGGAAGTGATGACACAAAACCTTTGATCACGTCAATTGCTTGATCCGCACGTGTTAGCCCGTCTTTATCTTTGAAACCGTTTTTGTCTACAACTTCGCCGATGTCAAAGTTACCACGATATCTTACAACTGCATCTTGTAGTACTTGAGGTATACCTTCCGTGGTACCGCTGTAGGTAAAGCCTTTATCAGAATTAAAGTTTTGGCCAATACCTACCTCAATACCTGCGGTGAACTCCGATGGTACAGACTTAGTACGGATATCGATGTTACCACCACCGAATGCAGCAGGCATTGATGGAGAATAAGCTTTTTGTACCGCTAGACTTTCAATAATGCTTGCTGGAAAAATATCGAGTGGAATAACGTTTCGGGTTAAGTCCGGGCTCGGTACTGCGGCACCATTCAGGCGAGCACTTGAGTAACGCTCACCTAGGCCACGAACATAGATAAACTTGCCGTCAACTAACGTGAGACCGGTAACACGACGTAGCGCGGATGCTGCATCACTATCACCTGTTCTAGATAGCTGCTCTGCGCCTAAGATATCCGCAACGAAGGCTTGGTTTTTACGTTCTTCAATTACCGCCGCAGCACTACCTTGCAAACGAGTACCTACCGCAACAACTTCTTCGATTGCCTGTTCTTCTTCTGCAACGCTTGGTAGAGAAGTTGCGACTGAGAGTGCCGTACTGATGGCTAAAGCAACTTTTTTAAATTTCATTTGAGTATCCATATGCAATCCTGCCAAAAATCATAAAAAAGGCGCAATGACTGCGCCTTAATTGTAATAACTAAGGTCATTACGGATAATTAGTCAGCGTTTGAAGCCTCAATTGCTTTCTTAACCCACTGATACCATTCAGAAGATGTATCTTTATCAGATACCGCACCAATGTAATCAACGGTCGTGAAGAAGTTGTCATTTAGGCTGCTTAGGTCGTTTGCTTCAACAGTGATAGCGGTAGAGCTTGAATTTGTTGAGAAGCCGTCAGCTGCAATTACGTCAGCTGCACCGTTTAGAATTTGGTTAGAGCCTGCGTTAACAAACCAGTCTTCTTTACCTTCACCTGCAGGTAATGGGTCAGAACCATTTTTAAAGTTTGCAGCACAAGCAAGTACAGAGCTTACATAGTTAAGCGTATCAGCTTCAGCGTTTGCAGCAGCCTTATCATCTTTAAATTCTAAACATTCAGTGCCATTCGCAGCTGATGATTTAACTACTAATGCGTTGTAATACATACCACGGATTGCATCGTCAAACTTCATACCTTGTGATTCGTCATCATCACGAATTGAGTTACCATCAGTCGTTAACACAGTTACGTTTGCAAAATTAAGCGTAGATGCTGGTGCTTGGCTGTAATCAGGGCCTGCTGCTTTTTCACCATCGGTTTCAAAACCATTGTTACCCATGAAGCCTTCTGTGCCCGCAGGAATTAGTACCGCGTCGCCGTTGTCATCAGCATAAGTAACGTCACGCTTAGTTTGAATTGTACCGTGCTTAACAAGGATAAACTGGCCTTTACCTTGCCATCCTGCATCAACGTCAACAGCATCATCTTGAGTATCCGTTACTACGATATTTTTGATGTTTGCAGCACCACCGAAGAATTCGATACCATCGTCAAAACCTTGGTGAATGTGAAGGAATTCGAAGCTTGAACCAGAACCCACAGCATTCAGTGTTAGTGAATTTAAGTCGTCCCCAGGGCCGCCATCACGAGGACCAGAACCTGCATACCAAATGTGCGCATATTTGATTTGACCGCTGCTATCTGCGTTGTTTTTACCGCCATAGTAGCTTGTTACACCTTCAGAATCTGCATTACATAGGTCGCCATCACGCTCTGCATCGGTACATTCGTTTGTGATACCAAAACCGTTAACCATGATACCACCCCAGTCAGCAAACTGTGGACCGATACCTGCTAGGTTAAATGCGTCAAATTCTGCTGCTGAAGTGAAACGAATTGGCTCGGCTGCAGTACCAACTGCGTTGATCTTCGCGCCACGCGCGATACGAACCACTGACTCACCAGAAGTGAATGCCATTACAGCACCTGGCTCTACAGTTAGTGTTGGACCGCTCGCCTCGATTGTACAACCTGTTGATGTGTTACAATCTTTACCGATTAAAAGTGCACCTTTGAATACGTGAGCGCCGCCATTCTCAAGCTTTTTGAATGTAACATCACCTTGTACTTCTAGCGATTTAGAAGCAAAGTCAGTGCCGTATACACAGTGTGGTGCTTGGAACGTACCTTGAACTTCAGTGCTTCCTACAGCGCGAGTTGTACAAGGGTTAGTTGTGCCAGTATCGCCACCTGTATCACCGCCTGAATCGCCATTGTTTGTTGTATTGTTTGAATTGTTAGTGCTGTTATCGTTTACAGTAGGTGTAACTTCGATGTCACCACCACAACCAGTAAGTGCCATAGCAGCGACGATTGCAGAGACTCTGAAGAGGTTTTTTAGTTCCATTGCTAACTCCAATAGTAGACTTTTAAAAAATTATTTTTTTACTGTGTTTAAATGATGTGACTAAATTAATGGGGTTTTATTACACGAAGATTACACAAAATGATTGTAATTAAATCTTCATAATAAAAATTGGAACTTTTAAAAATAAAAAAACCGCCCGAAGGCGGCTTTGGTGTTGCGATTATAAAATATTATAATAAAGCTTGTTTTAATGTTTCAGCATGAACTTTTTCCCGCTTCACATATTTAATCCATTGCTTAGCGAGGTTTGCTGATTTTTTGTGCTTTTCAGCTTGTTCGAAGGCCAATATAGAAGCATCAAAGTTTTGCAGGTTAAACTGTGCCATTCCAAGTGCGACATAGGCGTTAGACTCAAACGTTAAATCGCCTTTATTGAGAGCAAGTCGGGCGTGATCTGCGGCTTCATCATATTGTTCAAGATTTAAGTAGATCTCTGCAAGTCTCTGATCTAAATTGCCATGTTCAACTTTTTCGGTTGCTGCTAGGAAGAAAGGTAGTGACTTTTTATCTTCTCTTGCTTGAACGAACGCTTCTGCGATAAAAGTTAGGTTTTTGGCGCTGTCTTCAACGACACCTGCTTTTATTCCGTTATCGAGTGCTTCAGCTGCTTTAAAAGGCAAGGCGTTCATTAAATAGACTTGAGCAAGTTGCATATAATCAGATTTCGATTTTATAAAGCCCCTTTGCTTCGCAGTTTCAAATGTTGCAAGCTGTTTTTTCTCGGCTCCTATTTCACCGTACATACCGCCAAGCTGGATCCAGTATTGTGGTTTGTCATAAAGGGTAACCATTTTCTCTAAAACATCCGCCACTTTTTTCGGCTGATTTAATGAGTAATATATCGCTCGTTGAAGAACTAACCAGTTTTCTTTTGGTAGTTCACCTTCGGATTCAACTAAATTAATCGCAGTATTTATATTGCTTATCGCATCATTATATTTTTTTAGTTGATATTGCGCTTGCGCTTTTAAAATATAAAAGTTGCTTTTTGGGGCCTGGGTATTAGCTTCTTTCCACTGATCAAGGAATGATAATGTACTTTCAAAATCATTGTTTGCCATGGCCAATTGAGCCAAGCTAAATGTCGTAGAAAGACGCAGGGACTCAGGAATAGATTCTTCCGCAATAACTGCTTTGAAAGATTCGATGGCCTTGTCGAGCTTGTTTTCGTTGTAATAAATAAAGCCATAGAAGTTATACATCATTGCCACTTCGTAGCTATTCATACTCGAAACGCGTTCTTTCACCGAATCTAATGCGGCGAGGCCTTCTGCAACTTGCCCGTCGTCTGCAAGTTTTTGCGCGCGGGCCAGTTGACTATACACTTTTTCGCGTAGCGCGGGCACACGCTTGGTTTTAGTTTCTGAGTCAGCATAAGCCGTTGCCAAATTAACATTTGGTATGACTGAAATGAGACTCGGCGCCATTAAACCTGTGCTAAATAACGCACTTACTAACGTAATTTTTTTAAACATTTTCATAATCGCAATCCTTAATGGCAGTTAGCCATTAATTTGAAATGAAATCTTATTTTGAACACCCGCAACTTCAACCGGTTCACCGTTTACTACGCGAGGTTTGTATTTAAATTTCAATGCCGCATCAAGCGCTGCTTGGTCAAAGATTGATTCCGGTTCGGCGCTTACTACAACAGGGTTTCTCACAGTGCCTTGTTTAGTTACAATGAACTCAACAATCACATACCCCTCAATTCCGCGTGATAAAGCACGTCTTGGATATACCGGCGCAACTTTAACGATTGGCAGATATTCACCATCACTGGACTCAAGTGCTAAACCACTCGCCAAATCTACGTCAGCGTCCACATTGGCACTGAAATCAAAGTTGCCGCCTGTTGCGTCAAGATTATTGTTCTGGGTTTGTGGTGCATCCATTGGTGGAGGCGGCTCTTTAGGTGTTGGTGGCTTTTGTGGCTTACGCTCTTTTTTCTCCACCGTCTCTTCTTTTTTAAGACGGACGAAATCTAGTACTTGTCCTTTTACAGGATCTGTCATTGCTCCTTCCCCTCCTTGGATAAGCGCTTGCATACCCAAGAAAAGGAAAAAGGTAACTATGCCTGCAATTACTAAAGCAATTAAGTAACGCATGGTATGTTCCTATGACTCCTGTGCTGCAATCGAAACATCAAATGCGCCAGCTGCGCGTGATGCATCCATTACTTTAATTAGCGTGTCAGTAGTTGCCTTTTTATCAGCCTGAATAACCACACTACCCTGCGGATTCTCCGCTTTAAGACGCTCAATATTTGCTTGAACTGCACGGATGTCTACTTGGCGTTTGTTAATCCAAATTTCACCAGTATCTGAAATTGCAACCAGGATACTGGCTCTTTGCTTTTTAACTGCAGTGGCCGCTTCTGGGCGGTTAACATCAATACCCGCTTCTTTAACGAAAGAGGCCGTTACAATAAAGAAGATAAGCATGATAAATACAACGTCCAGCATTGGCGTCATGTTGATTTCTTCTGCTTCTTCTTCTTGGAATACTTTTGCAAGTGGTGCTCTCATAATTCTTTCCTCACACGACCGCTTAATGGTCTAGTAGCATTTTATCTTCTAACAACTCAACTTCACGCTTGGCTTTACGCTGAAGGTAGGTCGATGCAAATACACCCGAAAGCGCGCCAACCATGCCTGCCATTGTCGGGATAGTTGCTTTTGATACCCCAGATGCCATAGAGCGTGCACTGCCTGATCCGGTGATCGCCATTACATCAAATACTTCAATCATGCCAGTTACCGTGCCTAGGAGTCCTAGTAAAGGACACAGTGCCACCATGACATTGATATATGGTAAGTTGGCGTTGAGTTTGATCCCCACGCGAGAGATAGTTGCTTGTCTTATCTGCTCTGCGTTCCAACTGTTACGCTCATTTCGCGAATTCCAAGCTTGTAGGACTTCGTTTTTGTAGCCTCTGTATTTACCGAACACAAACATGAAGCGCTCGAGAATAAGTAGCCACATGGCGAAGGTTACGAAGCCGATGACCAGGAGAACCTGGCCACCTGTATCAAGGAATTCACGTAAAGCGTTAATTGCATCAAGCAATAAAACCACGATTACGCTCCTTTCTCGCTACGCTCAGCAATGATCCCCGCGCTCTGCTCTTGAAGAATAAGCAGCAAGTTACGAGAACGTGTGTTTAGTAGTGTGTAAAGGAATACGGTTGGGATAGCGACAACCAGACCAAGTACGGTGGTTACGAGGGCCTGAGAAATACCACCAGCCATGAGTTTAGGGTCGCCCGTACCAAACAAGGTGATTGCTTGGAAGGTGTTGATCATACCGGTCACTGTACCGAGTAGACCAAGTAGAGGTGCTACGACTGAAATAATTTTGATTAAAGTCAGGTTACGAGTGATCTTTGGCATCTCACGAAGGATTGCTTCGCTTAGTTTGAGCTCTAGCGTGTCATAAGCCACATCTGGATATTGCTCTTTCACTTTCATCACACGACCTAATGGGTTGTCGTCACGGGCAACACTATCTTTAAGCTGACGGTTGATTTTAGAACCCATCAACATGAGTGATACAAAACGCTCAATTGCAATAAGTAGTGCCAGTAAACCAACACCTAGGATCACATAACCTACCGCGCCACCTTGGTGTACTTGTTCTTCGGTATTTGGCGCTTGTACTAGTAGACCGAGAATTGAGCCGCCTGTTGGGTCAAGGGCAAAATCGACAGAACCGGTCTTCGCATTTTGTAATTCACCCGCTGTTGAGGTGAAACGAGACGCTGGCTGACGAGTCAGTTCAGAAAGCGTTTGTGTATCATTGTTGTAAGTCAGGTATTTACCATCAGCGATTAAGTTAAACGCACCGACGCGAAGCACTTCTTTGTTTTGCTTGGTACCACCGGCTACGATAACTTCGGTATTAAAGCGCGACACTTTACCTTGTTCCGTCATTTCACGTTGCATCTCAAACCAGACTTTTTCAATGTCTTCGATTGATGCTAGACGCGATGTTGAGCCCATCTTTTTCGCAAGCTCAGTCATGTAATCATCACGACCTTTAATTTCAGCTGATACAACTGAAGTTGCGAACTTATTTGAACTATCGCCAGCTACTTGTTGAAGCACACCGAATAGCTCTTTTAATGTACCCATACGCTTGCTAAGCGTGTCACTTAGGTTGGCCAGTTTTATTTCGTTTTCTTCGAAATTGGTTTCTAGACGCTCTGATTTAGCCAACGCTTGGTTACGTTCACCCGTTAACGCATTCAACATTTGGATTTGGTTGTTTTGCTGCGCTTTGAACTCGGCTTCACGTTGTTTGTTTTGGGCTGTTTGTGCCGTTTGCCCTTGCTCTAAGGTTTTTAGTAGTGAATCTAAATCTAATGCTTGTTCAGCATGCGCAGATGCGGTTAACGCAAGTGTTGTTGCGAAAATAGCGTGTTTAGTGAATTTTTGTACGAATTTCATAGTGGTCTCACCTATTACTCTGCGGCTTGAACTGGAAGCGTTAACATGTCAGGTGCTAACTGCTTACGTGCGATGCGAATGCCTTTATTGATTTGGCTGATGTTGGTATCTGGTAATGCGTTAAAAGCATTACTGTCTTTGTTCCAAAAACCAGCTTGGCTGCCATCTTTTGTGACATAAAGCAGCTCAAGACGACCAATTCGTAGGAAATCTACTTCACGTTCTTGTCCATTCACGTCAAGTAATGAGGTGTAAGCTTCGATAGTACGTCCGTAGTCAACTTCGACTTGGTAAGCCTCAAGTACGCGGCGGAACTTTTCGCTTGATGAAATATCAGCACGCTCCATCAAGTTAGTTAACTGAGTAATACGCTCAGCACGCTCTTTAGGAAGGAAAGGCACATCTAATTCAACAAACTGTTTCAGACCTGTGATCATGCGCATCATGAGAGGTGTGATTTGACGCTCGATCACCGAAACCTGATCCATAGAGGTGTTAATGGCTGCCATTTCTTCAAGTTGGTTTTTGATTTGTTTTTCTAATTGAGCGTTGTAAACAGATAGGCCGTCGATTTCTTTGTTCAACGTCTTGAACTTTTGCAAACGAGACTGCATATCGTCTGCAATACCATCGATTTTCCCTTGAGACTTTAATGCAGATTCATTGATAGCTGCACTTTTGTCCATCGCTTGATTTAATTCTGTTGCTCCGGCAGAGGCCGTTGCTAGCATACCTGCTATAAGCAAGTGGTTAACGCACTTCATCGCATACACCTTATAAATTATTGCTAGTTGCTAAAAAACTGGGTGCAGTCTAATTACGAAAAATGACAACCATGTTGCGCAACTAATACACAAATGTGACAGCTGTCATTGAAATTACATTAATCAATTAACTTATTGTTTTTAAGGAAATTTTGTTGGTTAATGAGATGTTGCAGGTGTTTTGTGTCATAAAAGGATCACAAAAAAGCCGCTTTTGTTAAGCGGCTTTTAAGCTCTAGTGAGATGGCGTTAGACTCTAAACTTGAGCACCATTTGTTCTAATTCGTCGAACTGTAGTTTCAATGACTTACACTCTTCAAGGGTTGCGGTTAGGTTATTGCTGCCTTGCAGGCTGAGGTCACTAATATGATGAATGTCGCTATCTAATGTTTGGATAACGGTGTTTTGCTGGTGGGTGGCGCTGGCAACTGCATGGTTAACGCCGTCTATGGCATCAATCGAATTGCTCACTTCTTGCATTTTAGTACCTGAAGCATTGGCTCTATCGGCGCTTCTTGCTGAGTCTTCTAAACTCGCTTTCATTACGGCCACAGCTGAAGCAGAACCTTGTTGTAGTTGTGCAATAGTGCTTTCGATTTCTTGCGTTGACTCTTGCGTGCGCTGTGCTAATTGCCTTACTTCATCGGCAACGACGGCGAATCCACGTCCGGCCTCACCTGCCCTAGCCGCTTCGATGGCAGCATTTAACGCCAGTAAATTGGTCTGCTCGCTAACACCTTTGATCACTTCAAGCACTTGCCCTATGCTGCCTGAGAGTTTATCCAATCCATCCAGCGTGTCTTGTGCCTGAGACATTTTTTGTGTCAGTGAAGCAATTTCTTCGATATTTTGAGTGAGTGAATGTTGGCTTTCAACAGAAAGCTTGTTGGCGTTACTGGCAAGTTCTGAAGCATGGGTTGCATTGTTTGAGATCTCTTGTGCACTTGAAGAAAGCTCGTTGATCGCTGTCGCGACGCTATCGGTGCGCTTTGACTGATCTGTATACATAGATAAGGTATCTTGCGTTTGCGCAACCAAACTATTTACGACGTTTTCAAGTGTTACTGTAGTATTTTTTACCTGCGTAATAGAAGCATGAATTTTATCGATAAATTGGTTGAAATAATCGGATAACTCGCCAAATTCATCTTGATTTTCTACGATTAACCTACGAGTAAGGTCACCTTCACCTTGGGCGATGTCTTTGATGGCTGCATTGAGATTATACATCGGGCGCATCAGATACTTGAGCAATAGTTGTAGCATCACCACAATCGCAATCACGCCAAGTAGCATATAGATAGCCGCCATATTTCTAAAAGAAGATACGGACGAATAGGCAATTTCTTTATTAATGACAACGCCAAGATACCAGTCGACATTTTTAATGCCTTTCATTTTTACAAATGAAACGAGCTTTTCTGTGCCATCAATTTCAAGCTCCGTGAAATCCCGATTTAATGACAGGCGTTTACCAAACAGCTCTGACATCGGCTTGTCATTCAGTTTAGTATCTGGATGACTGAGTATTTTACCGCTTTCATCAAGTAAGAAACCGTAACCAAACCCTAAGAAGTCAATTTCATTGATAATTTCTGTGATGGTTGACATGTCGATGTCCCCCCCTGCCACACCTGCGAAACGGCCTCCTTGTTTTACAGGTACAACGGCTGAGATAGTGAATTCGTTGGTGGTAACGTCGATATAAGGTGCGGTAAATGCGGTATCTTGTTTTTGCTCAGCGAGCTTGTACCAAGGGCGGCTAGTCGCATCAAAATCAGCAGGAAGTTGGATACTTGGATCGTCCAACACAAATGTTCCATCTGGCGTGCCAATAAAAACGTTTTTGAAATCCCCCGCAGTGTCTGCGGTTTTTAACCGTCTTCTTATCTGTTCAGTGGAGTCATCAGCTCTATGACCATCAGCAATCGAGACCACGATTTCAAGTCTGTCATTGAGCCAATTGGCGATATTCTGTGAAACCGAGCTTGAAATCTCTTGTAAAACCAAGGTAAGTCGAGCTTGAGTTTGGTCTCGCATAACAAGAAAGTTGTTTACGGTAAATAAGCCGAGCACAATTACTAACACAAGGGAGGCTGCTACGGTTACTTTGGTGGTGAACTTTAGCGCTTTAAACATCATGATCCTGTTGAAATTGTTCTTTTCTTCAGCCAAACAATACACTTGTTGGCCGATTATTATTAATAGATTTAGGAATTGGATTCCTTTGTAACTATTTTTATCAAAAACTCAAAGGTTTGTCTTTGATTATCGGCAGGAAATGAGAGAGGTTTAGAGTGAATGTTAAATAAAGGTGAGACTTCGCTCACCTTGCGTTACAGTAACGACGCTTGATAATGTCGCCAAGCAGTATCTAATTTAACACCTGCTGATTGCTCAAAGTATTGCCAGTCCCACTTTATGTCGTCATGTGGGTCCAATTGAGCATTGATCTCCTGAAGTAGGTCTCGGTTACTTTGCTTCGATAACCAATCGATAAAGAATGCTGTATTTTTATAGCCGTCTTTATAGTTGCCACCAGGCTTTTGGGTATCATCAGGAATATACCCAGCTTTTAGTCTAACAACATCTGCTATTCCCTCAATGATTGGCCCTATTTCCTTGTAGTTATGATCATCTAGCTGATAAGCATGGGCAATTTCATGATAGAGAATACCGATAAGTTCGTCGACTGATTCTGTTTCACTGTGCGATGTAGAAAAGTTTTCCATGTAGTTTGCGCTGATATGGATTGTTGCGCCGTTAAAATCGCCCTCTTTATATGCAACCCCTTTTAGGTCTTCAAAGACGATATGGAGGGTTGGTAGCTTAGGCGCGCTAGTCATATCTTTATAAAGTAATCTAGCCACGTTATAACTTATTTGCTCTATTACTTTGTTATCAATTTCTTGCCATGCGAAATGGTTAATTTTAGTCGTTTTGCTGAGCGAGACGGCTGGTAGAGGAAATTGACGCCATGCTAAGTCTGACTGAAACGCGATCGGTTTTAATCGCGCTGCGGCATTATCGATGTCATTTGCAAGTGCGAACGGCGCACTTGCAAATGTGGTCATAGCCGCAAGAAATATTCCTGCTTTAACCATTACTTATACTCCGACAATGAAGGCGGTCTCTGCGTCTTGGATTGACCCCATGCTTTATTCGGCTTGCTAGACATTTGATACTCCAATGTACCACCATTCATAATGTCGTTATGTGTGATGTAGCTGCGCTTAAGCGGTTTTCCATTTAATTTAATGGACTTGATATATTTGTTTTTGTCACTGAAACCTTTCGCAACGGTTCTAAATGCTTTGCCGTTTGCAAGTTTCAAGGTAACTTCTGGCACTTGAGGCGCACCAATCGCGTAGCTTAGGTCGCCTGGCGCAACAGGATAAAAGCCCATCGCTGAAAATATATACCAAGCAGACATCTGACCTACATCGTCATTTCCTGCAAGGCCATCCGGTTTGTCTGAGCTCAAGGTATCCATGATCTGACGAATACGCTCTTGGGTTCTCCACGGTTTACCCGCGTAGTTATATAGATAGGCAATATGATGGCTAGGCTCATTACCATGGGCATAGTTACCAATCAGGCCTGCAATATCTTCGTGCTCTTTGATCATCTCTTCAGAAAGGTGGGTATCAAACAGTGCATCTAGACGCGCTTCAAATGCATCATCACCACCCATTAATTCAATCAGGCCAGCTACATCATGCGGTACATAGAAGCTATATTGCTTCGCGTTACCTTCGGTGTATGGGCCCATGTATTTTGCTTCAAAAGGGTCAAATTCGGGATCCCAGTTTCCTTTTGAATCTAACCCTTGCATGTAACCGGTTTCTTTATTGAACACATTTTTATAGCTCATCGCACGTTGGTAATAGTCTTTCGCTTTACTGGTATTGCCCATCGCTTCATACATTTTTGCGATGGCAAAATCATCGTAAGCATATTCAAGAGTGATAGAAATAGACTCAGGAAGTACGTCCATTGGTACATAGCCAAATTTCTTGTATTCAGGGATGGCATCGTACACTGGGTTGTTAGCCGTGTTTTCAATTGCTTCTACTGCTAAATCAATATCGTAATCTCTGATCCCTTTTAGATATGCATCAGCAATGACTGAAACCGCATGATAACCAATCATGGTCCATGTCTCGTGGGCATGGAACGACCAAATAGGTAACATTTTTTCATAGCTTTGCTGATAATGTACTAGCATCGATTGGATCATGCCGGATACGCGGTCTGGGTCGATATAAGTGAGCAATGGATGTAATGCACGATAGGTATCCCACAACGAGAATAAGGTATAGTGCTCGAAACCTTTGCCGTCATGAATTTCACCGTCAACGCCTCGATACTGTCCATTTACATCTTGGTAGATATTAGGCGCTTGTAGCGCATGGTAAAGCGCAGTGTAAAACTGACGTTTTTGCGCTTTGGTGCCTTCCACGTCGACTTTATCTAAATAATTTGCCCACTGAGACTTGGCATTTTCGCGAACGTTATCAAAATCCCAACTTGGTACTTCAGTTTTAAGATTCTCTAATGCGTTTTTGCGGCTAACTGCAGAAAGTCCGACTTTCACCAACAGTGGCGTTTCGTCTAAATTATCAAAGCTTGCAACAAACTTAACGGCTTTACCTGCTGTCATTTTTACTGCGGTATTCTCAATCGTAGAGTGTTTGCTGTCTTTTCCTAAGCAATTCATACAACGATAACGGTTGTTGTCTAGATTATAAAACTGATAGTCAGCGATAGGTTTTGAGAACTCGATGGCAAAATACATTTGGCGGTTACGCGCCCAGCCATTAGTTGCGCGGTAAGCAACCAATGTGGTGTCGTTTATTTTGCGGATGTCGCTCCAAATCACTTTATTCTCAAAGTTATAGATTGCTGAGGTCAAATCAAGCAATACATGACCCTGTTTTGCTTTGTTGAAGCTGTATTTATGCATACCCACTCGCGTGGTTGCAGTGACTTCGGCTTTCACACCATAGTCGAGTAAGTCAACACCGTAATAGCCAGGTTCAGACCATTCTTGGTCGTGAGAAAAGCGTGAGCGATACCCTATGTCTGGATTTTCAGCGGTACCAGCATCGAGTTTTACTTCGCCTGTCATTGGCATGATCAGCAGGTCGCCAAGATCTGAGTGACCAGTACCAGAGAAATGCGTGTGGGAGAAACCAACAATAGTATGGTCGTCATAGTGATAACCAGCGCAGCGCTTGTAGATTTCTGGTTGAGGGGAAACACCGCGCATGGGGTTATCTGTATCTGGGCTTAATTGCACCATACCAAATGGCACGACTGCGCCTGGGAAGGTGTGGCCATCACCGCCAGTACCAATGAAGGTATCGACCCACTGAGTATTTGATTCAGTGGCGTGAACTGTTGCGCATAACAACACACTTTGTGTGATTGCCAACGCCCAAGTTTTAGCTCGCATTACTCTCTCCTAGTTTTTGTTTTGAATTGGAGCGTTCCAATTTTGTTTTATAATACCCTTTATGAATACGTATTCAATACTCTGCGACGAAAAAATTATGCAATAAAAAAGGCGAGCTATGCTCGCCTTGTAAACTTTCGTTAACTTAATTCAGTTTTGCTTGCCACTTTTGCGACAGCTTAACCACGTTTAATCCGTACCATGCGATGTAGACATAACAAAGCAATGGCACAATAAAGCTGATCTGAATATGGAATTTATCCGCAACCACACCTTGAATGAGCGGCACAATAGCACCACCGACAATGGCTAAACACAGCCAGCCAGAACCTTTACTAGTTAGTGAGCTCAAGCCTTCAATTGCCATTGAGAAGATTGTCGGAAACATAATGGAGTTAAACAAGCCAATCGCGAGTACGGCAATCATCGCAATGTTGCCACTGGTACTCATGGTCAATGCCAGTAATAAAATAATAACGACAGCGTTGAAAGCCACTGCTTTTGAAGGTGCAATGGTCTTTAAGGCAGCAGAGCCGATAAAGCGCCCTACCATAGCACCACCCCAGTAGTACCCGATAAGTTTTGCTGCAGCGTGCTCTTCAAGTCCTGCGATTTCAGGTTCTGCAAAGTAATTTACAAGGAAACTCCCAATCGCAACTTCTGCACCGACATAGCAGAAAATAGCTACTACACCCATTACTAAGTGTGGGGCTTCAATTAGGTTATGGTGTTTCGCTTTACAATCGACGGCTTCAGTATGCTCAGCAATAATGGGTAACTTTAAAAACGCGAATACAACGGCGATTGTTAGTAGCGCAGCTGCCAAAATAAGATAAGGTACCTTTACCCCCTCTGCGCTTGCCGCAGCTTCAACGGTTAGCGTACCGGCTGAACCAAACAATAAAAAGCCACCCACGATAGGACCAATAGTGGTACCCAGTGAATTAAGCGCTTGCGCAAGGTTTAAACGACTTGACGCAGTGCGAGGATGCCCGAGTGCTGCTACATAAGGATTCGCTGATACTTGCAAAACAGTGATGCCAGATGCAAGCACAAAAAGCGCTGAGAGAAAAATCCAATATTCGTGAACAACAACGGCGGGATAAAACATGATGCAGCCAATGGATGCCACGATTAAGCCCGTTAGTACGCCATTTTTATAGCCAAAGCGTTTAACTAAATACCCAGCAGGTAAAGAAATAATAAAGTAGGCACTAAAAAAGCAAAACTGGATCAGCATTGCTTCGGTGTAGTTAAGGTCAAATACGCCTTTTAGACGTGGGATGAGGACATCGTTTAAAACGGTAATAAATCCCCAAAGGAAAAAAAGCGTTGTCATTGCAATAAGCGGAAGTCGATAATTATTATTCTCGGTATTCCCGCTTGTGACGAAGGTTTGATTTGTATTTATTTCGCTCACAAGTGATACTCCAATCTGTTTTCACCTTGATTCTACACACTGTTACATGAAAATCACAAATGTTTTGTTGGATCGTTCCATGTTTTATCTGCTAAAGTAACGGAAATGTTCAGCAGTAGGTTAAAAGTTAGATGAATTTTAGAACAACGCAATTTTTAGAAGCACACATTAAAAAGACGCTCAGCTTTTACGCACCAAATTGCGTGGATGAACGTGGTGGCTTTAATCACTTCTTCAAGGATAATGGCGAGATTTATGATGCGAACACGCGTCACTTAGTATCAAGTACCCGTTTTGTCTTTAACTATGCTATGGCTTATGACTATTTTAAAGAGCCAGCTGACTTAGATAAGGTTAAGCATGGTATCGAATATTTAGAAACTGTCCATAGGCAGGAAAATGGCGGCTATGCGTGGTTGCTTGAAGGCGAAAATGTTGTAGATGGCACTAACCATTGTTACGGGCTCGCCTTTGTTTTATTGGCTCATGCCTGTGCGTTGAAGGTTGGGTTATCAGACAGCAAGTCTGCAATTGAGCGAGTATGGCAGCTGTTAGAAGAGAAATACTTTGAGCCTGATTTTGGACTCTATAAAGACGAATTCGATGCAGACTTTAATCAGGCAGATAAGTACCGAGGTCAAAATGCCAATATGCATACCTGCGAAGCGCTAATAGCTTGCTTTGAAGCAACGCAGGATGAAAAGTTTTTACAGCGTGCATATATGCTTGCCGACAATATGGTAAATCGTCAAGCCGCTAAGGCAGAAGGGCTGATTTGGGAGCACTATGATAGTCAATGGCAAGTCGACCTTGAGTATAACAAAGGCGATCCCAAACACTTATTCAGGCCTTGGGGATTTCAGCCCGGTCATCAAACTGAGTGGTCAAAATTATTATTGTTGATTAACCGCTACATGCCAAAGTCATGGCTTGTGGAAAAAGCCGCGCACTTGTTTGATGAGTCATTAAAAGCTGCTTGGGATAGTGAATTTGGCGGAATTTGCTACGGCTTTGCGCCGGATAAGTCGATTTGTGATGATGATAAGTACTTTTGGGTTCAGGCTGAGTCATTCGCTGCGGCTGCGCTACTAGCACTTGAAACCGGTGATGAAAAATATTGGCAGTGGTACGACAGAATTTGGCAATATGCTTGGGATAACTTCGTCGACCATGAATACGGTGCTTGGTATCGTATTTTGAATAACAAGAACGAAAAGTACAGCGATGAAAAAAGCCCGGCGGGCAAGACCGATTATCACACTATGGGCGCGTGTTACGAAGTCCTGCGTTCAATGAAGTTAAAAGGCGAATAACATGGCACTTGTTTGTTTTGGTGAGGCGTTGATTGATTTTTTATCGGATGGCAAAACACCAGAATCATTTACTAAATATGCAGGCGGCGCGCCTGCAAACGTGGCAGTAGCTGCGGCAAAGCAAGGCGTTGATGCGTATTTTTGCGGCATGTTAGGCAATGACATGTTCGGCCAGTTTTTAGCTGAAGAGCTACAGGCTAATGGCGTAAATACCCGGTACCTTGAGTATACAGATAAAGCCAAAACGGCATTGGCATTTGTCTCTTTAGATAAACAAGGTGAAAGAAGCTTTAGTTTTTATCGGCCACCAGCGGCGGATTTGTTGTTCAGGCAAACACATTTTTCTGAGGATATGTTTACAGAGCATTCTGTATTACATATATGCAGTAACAGTCTTACTGAAGAGAATATCTATAAAACCACGGTTTATGCGCTTGAGCGTGCACGAGCAAACAACATGCTTGTTAGTTTTGATATGAACCTGAGGTTGAACCTATGGAGTTCGACAGCGCATATTCTTGATAGAATTTGGCATTGTATCGCACTAAGTGATGTCGTTAAACTCTCACGCGAAGAATTGGAATACCTGAACGCGAATAGTCATGTGGGTAAAACCGAAGCGCAAACCATAGCCGCAATTATGGATAAGCAAACTCAATTGTTATTAATAACCGACGGCGCAAACCCCGTTGAGATTTATCTACAAAATGATAGTGCTAAAGTCGCTGCGCCAAATGTTGTCGCGGTGGATACCACGGCTGCGGGAGATGCGTTTGTAGGGGGGTTACTTGCTGAGATCATTCGAAAGTTTAAACCTACCCGAGATACTGAGTTTGCCATCACACTAAATGAAGCAAAAGGCTTAGTCGCATATGCTGCAAAATGTGGTGCGTTCGCCGTTCAACACTACGGTGCATTTGCCGCTTTGCCGTCTAAAGGTGATATTGGCGAATAGTAGTCTTTTTTCTAGGATAGATGCATGCTCTACAGCAAAACATTTATCCTAGTCCCTGTTTTTTACTCGCAGTCTTTGTGGGGCCACTCTACTATATGCGCTTCAAAATCAGATTCTAAATCTACTTCCAGTTCTGAGGTTGCCTTACCAAAAATACTGATCCCCGCATCTATCATGGCTTGTTTGGAACCATTATTTCTAAGAGGATGCCAGCTTGCCAGTCCCCTGCCCTCATGAAGTCGTCGATAACTACAACTGTTTGGCATAAAAAAGATATCTTTGAGGTTTTCTTTGGTTAGCTGTACGCAAGACGGAACTAGAACTTGCCTTTCGCTGTAGCGGCTACAACCACAGCTATTTTTATCGTTATATTGGCAAACAACATCAGTGTAGAGTAACTCTTCACCTTCGCGTAAAAAGTCGGTGCTTTCAAATGATTCATCTTCCTCATCGCTGTCGATAAAAGAGTGTAAACAGCATTTGCCACAGCCATCACAAATCGCTTCCCACTCATCTCTAGTCATTTCTTCGAGTGCTTTTTCTTGCCAAAAGCTCATTACTTTGCCCCTTCATTACGCTTTTTTGCATCATATTTGATTTGTGATGTTGGAATCGATCACATCAAACAAGCGGCGCATTCTATAGGATAGTTGAACGTAATTCAAAATTGGCGAACTATTTATGGCTGACTATGATTAAAGTACTATTTTTATTTCATAATCTTTGGCGAGAGCGCTATTTGTCTGCGATTATGGAATGTAGCGAGGGTGGTTGATTGAGGCAAAGGTACGTCTTTTTATTGTTTGTACTCCTGTTGTCTCTGTGTAGTCAAGTGGTAGCTGCTGGCAAAGAGACGTTGCAACTAGAGTACGTGGCTTCAAATGCTAAAATTGTCGACGTCATAAATAACTCAAGTATCCATTGGCAAACTACCGATGATAAAGTGTTGAACTTAGGTTATTCCAACCTAAGTTACTGGGTACGTACGTCGTTAAATATTGACGAAAAAGAAGGGCCTTATTTACTTGAGATTGCCTATCCGGTGCTGGATCAACTTGATGTTTACATGCTACAAGAAGGCAATATATTTGTTCATCAGCAATTAGGAGATAAACAACCTTTCGTTGACCGCCCTTTTGCGCATGAACATTTTATTATACCACTCCCAAACGGCACGCATGGTAAGGTAGCACTATACATTAAAGTACGCTCATCCAGTGCGCTGCAACTTCCCGTGGTACTTTGGACAAACCATGACTTTTTGATAAACGACCAAGTTTTTCGTATCGTGATGGGGATCTACTTTGGTTTGATGGGGATAATGGCAGCTTATAATGTGCTCCTCTATTTTACCATTCGCGAATCCACATTATTTTACTATGTTTTATACGTTATTTGTTTAGCGCTATTTTCTGCTTGTTTGTCAGGTTTTGCCTTTCGATATCTTTGGCCAAATAGTCTTTGGTGGAACGATCAAGCAATCTTGTTCTTTCTTATCAGTTCGGTGTTAACCGGCACTTACTTTGTTATGACATTGCTCGAGATTGGTATTTCGGACAAGTGGCTTTATCTAGGTTGTCGCTTAATTTTGGGATTAGGGCTGGTACTCTTATTTTCTTCTGTGTTTTTTGACTATGCAGTGATGATAAAACTTACCATAGCGTATGCCGTATCAGCTTGTATCTGGGGCGTATTCTGCCGTATTTTACGTTTGGCTGGGAAAAGCCGCTTAGCGACATACTATTCGATTGCTTGGAGCTCAGTGCTCATTGGCGGGATCATTCTTGCGCTAAATAAATTAGATTTAATCAGCCAAACTTGGTTTACCGAAAATGCGCTATTAATAGGTACTGCCATTGAGGTGGCCTGTTTATCGATAGCAATAGGTGAAAAACTCAATACCGAGAAAAACAAGCGTTTTCAAGCGCAATTAACGGCATTCAATGAAATCCAAAAAGTAAACTCTCAATTAGAGAAGACTGTCGCCATCCGAACTCAAGCGCTACAGGAAGCTAACGATAGACTGGAGCTTGCGAGTCGCACCGATGCGCTTACTGGTGTTGCCAATAGGCGAGCGCTAGACGAAGCCTTGCATAGTGAATGCTTAAGAGCAAAGCGTTTTGAACACGCTCTTAGTGTTATTATGATCGATATCGATTTTTTTAAGCAGGTTAACGATACCTATGGTCACGAAGCGGGAGACGATTGTCTGATTCACATCGGACGTATACTTTCCAATTGTGCTACGAGAGCGGGAGACTTTGTCGCACGGTATGGCGGCGAAGAGTTTTGTATTGTACTTGCACAAACCGATAGCTCGCAGGCTTTTGACCTTGCAGAGAAGATCAGAATGACATGTGAGACTAGCCCTTTGATAAGCGAAAGCTATTGTATAGAGATGACATTAAGTGCAGGATTACATACTCAGACTAAGCCACCATACAGCGGTAAAGAATTGCTCGCCTCGGCAGATCAGGCACTTTATTTTGCTAAGCGTAATGGTCGTAATCAAGTGGCAATCTCAGGTGAGCCGTAAATTTGGTATTCGGCTGTAAATGAATTAGCTAAGTCACCATAGAAAAGGATATAAAATGAAGACACTTTACAGAATCGCTATTTTATTGGCGCTCCTCATTGGGGCAATAGCTGCTTATAGCTATAGCAGCCACACTGGGATGTTCATTTTTGTGATATTGGGTGTGGCACTTGAAATTGCATTTTGGCTTAAGTTAATACCGCGACGAAATAATAAAACGTGAGCGCGAAAACATACTGTTGTATATCAACTAAAAGCAGGCACTTTAGTTAACGGAAGCTTGATCTCCATGTTCAACCCGCCTAATAGGCTATTAAAGGATTCAATTTGTCCACTGTGAGCTTCTACCACTTTTTTGCACATCGCAAGGCCCATACCCTTGGATTTTCCCGAATTGGTTCTTGCTGATTGTGATTTGTAAAGCGGGTCAAATAGCTGTTGGTGCGCCTCATAGGATAGCGGAGTGCCAGAGTCTTCAATGCGAATGATTAGATTGCTGTCGACGCTAAAGAAACTCATCTTTACTTGGACCTTATCTCCTCCATGCTTAATCGCATTACCTAAGATCTCAAGGACGCAGTTAGTTATCGCATCTAGATCGATGGTTATCTTTTCTGTACCAGATATTTGATAGTTAACTTCTAATTGCTCCTTATTATCCTTAAATAAACCAGCGGCCTGAGTATGTACTTGATTTACCAGCTTGCAGATCGTGAAGTCTCTTAGATTAAGCATAGTTGCTAACTTTTCATTGTCAGTGACCAGCATCAATTGATTAATAAAGTGATTTAACTCGTCAATTTTATCCATGAGCTTGCCGTAGCTTTCCTGAACATTCTCTACAATATTGTATTGTAGAGATTCAACTTGTACCTTCATCACCGTTAGGGGGGTGCGCAGCTCATGGGAGAGATCGGTAAATAAACGTTGTTCTTTCTTTTCTAATGCCTGCTGATTTTGACGGTTGAACTGCTTTTCTGTTTGTACTGTATTCGAGAGTGCATTCACCTGAGTTTGTAGCGTTGATAGCAGATTATTTTGGGCTGACTTATTTTGTTGCGCAAGTGCCAGCGTAAATAACATGACCTCAATTAAGTAGCCAAATTTAATCGCGCTTGATATATGATGAACGTTGATAAAACCCGCATACATTGTCCCACCGATAGCAATGAAATTTACAAAAATGACATGGTTTAGCAGGCTGAGGGAAAAAGTTACAGAACCAGGAGCACTCTGTTTCAAAGACCAATAGCTGGTATAAAGAAATAGCGGGATGATACTCAAGCTTAATACTAGATTGTAGTGAACCGATTTTGAATAGATTGCCACTGGGATAAGTAGTAGGTAAGCCGCTAAAAATCCATTATATAAAAGATGTAAGGTTTCGTTTCGATGCTTTAATTGCAGAAATTGCTTGACGAAAAGAAGGTGAAACACTGGTACAAAAGTCATCAAACAAGCTGAAAATAAGGTGGCAAATTTGCCTTGTGAAGGCCAAAAATATTGAAATGTGAACCCTGACATATCCAACACAATAAGCAAAAACAATAGCGTCCAAAGACAATAGTAAGCGTTGGTCGCATTGGCATTAAAGTAGAAGTTAACCAATACAATAACAAACACGGCTGCTATGATCCCGCTTAGTGCAGCATTGGTCACCGTACTGGTAAGAACATTACTGTTTAGCTCATTATCATTTATTAACCTAAGGTCAGCGGGGGCATTCGCAAAAGTCTGATAGCGGACAATAAGACTTGCCCCTGCTAAGTGTTCTTTTGATATTGGTAGATATAATTGCGGTGCTTCTACTTCCCTAATATTAAACGCGGTATTCAGGGTGTGCTGCGTTAAAAATGAGACCTCGCCGTTGTTAATCAAAGCAACACTTAGCCAAGGCAATCTGGCAAAGCCAAATGCGATGTAATTTCTGTCCTCGGATATAAGCATATTTGGGGTGATCAACGCCCACTGATAAGGCTCATTCTTTAGCTCAGGCACTTGGCTTGAAAGTACCTCTGCAATAGATTGGCTTTCGCGCTCATTTATGCCAAGCGTTGAAGATAATTGCGTAGCATCGACTTCTCCAAAGTGGATTGTTAATGGTTCACTTACTCTATGCTCGGCACTAGGCGTAAAGTCAACTGCACCAGCCGCCATAGAAAAAAGCATAAAAATTAACGAGAAAAGTCTTAACATAGTGATATAAGGCACAATAATTATAGCTAAATCCTACTTTTAAATAGTGAAGCAAATGTGGATCAAATTTGGAGAAGTAAACAAATGTAAATGCAATCACATAACTAATAATCAGTAAAAACAGCATATTACTACTATTAGTTACCACTGTTTCAAAAAATGCGATGAGAAAATGAGCATACGTGTCGAGTTACATAAAACTGAAATATAACTGTAACAATTGGGTGGTTAAATGCGCGGCTGAAATAAAAGTGTAATGAATGAACATTACTTACTCTAAGAGCGAAACTATGGTTAATCAATCTCAGACTTCAGCATCAGCTAAACTTTTTAACTGGCTGTCAATCGTATTACTTGTTTACTTAGTCTTAGTCGCAGTTGGCACTGTGAGTGGCGGTTTTAAGTTGGCCTCAGGTGGAAGTGAAGGGGCGAAGGAAATCTTCGCATTCGCAACCAATCCAATCGTCGCCCTACTCTTAGGGGCTTTGGCAACTGCATTGGTGCAGTCCTCATCAACGGTGACTTCTGTTATTGTTGGCCTCGTTGCTGGTGGATTACCTATTAGTATCGCAATTCCTATGGTAATGGGCGCAAATATTGGTACTACTATTACCAACACGCTCGTTTCTATCGGCCACATTCGTAGTAAAGAAGAGTTTAGAAGAGCGTTTGCCGCATCCACCGTACATGACTTCTTTAATTTATTAGCCGTTGCTATTTTCCTGCCTTTGGAAATCATGTTTGGCATGTTAGAGAAACTTGCGTCAGGACTTGCCCATGTATTTGTTGGTGATGCTGACTTATCGTTAAAAAGTTACAACTTTATCAAACCACTAGTGAAACCAGCGGTTAGCGTGGTAAAAGATGGTGTTAGCTTTTTAGATTCTACAGCTGCAGGTATTGCCATGGTTGTTATCGGTATCATGATGATCCTGTTCGCTGTGACTTACTTAGGTAAATTACTCAAAAAGGCGTTAGTAGGTAAAGCGAAAGAATTATTACACAGTGCGATAGGCAGAGGCCCTGTTGTAGGTATAAGCTCAGGCGCGGTAGTTACGGTGATGGTACAATCGTCGTCGACAACAACAAGCTTGATGATCCCACTCGCTGGCAGCGGCGTATTTACCACTCGTCAGATATATCCGTTCACTCTAGGTGCAAATATCGGCACTACAATTACCGCTTTGTTAGCGGCAACATCTATCACTGGTCCTGCAGCAGAAGTCGCATTAACGATTGCACTTGTACATGTAATGTTTAACGTTTTTGCGGTAGCACTTATTTACGGTTTACCACTACTGAGAGAAATCCCGCTTCGTCTAGCTGAGAAGTTAGCGGAGATTGGTGCGCAGAATAAACCAGCAGCTTTGGCTTACGTATTAGGTTCATTCTTTGTGTTTCCGGGAATCATTATGCTCGCAGTACGATAAATAAAACGAACAAAGAATGCATTTAAAGCTCGGTATTGCCGAGCTTTGACTTTTTTAGCCTTTGGTTGATAAGTCATAATTCTGTAATCTAGCTTTGAGACAATTAACATTGTCTTGTAAATAACGAAAGAAAGTAATGAGTAGCAAACCTGGTATTTTTAGTTTTAATGCAGCACAGATCACAAGTTCTATGAGGGGACAGTACCGTGCTGTTCAACCCTATGAGAAACTTAGTCTGCAACCAGGTGAGCAAGGACTTTCTTTGGTGATAGAGTTGCCAATGGATGCGCGTATTGATGACCGAGTTAACGTTGTACTAACAAAGCACGGCGAGCGAAATGCGAAGTGCGAGGTCTCTTTGGTGGTTGATCCGGAGTCGTATCTCACTAAGATTGTCGAAATTAAAGTAAAGCAATCGCTTGATGCTGGTCCTTATTTTATGCAATTGAACTTGGTAGGACTCCACGACTACCTAAAAAACGCGGCTGAGTTTGATATCATTTTGAATGAGCGAATTATCGTAAGCGAACCAGCATCTGAAGCGGTTACAACTCAGACTACTGGCTTCAAACGTATTTTTAACTCGGCGGTCAGCGCTGTATTATCCGTTTTTTAGCGACTATGTTGGTAATGAAATCTTACCCATAGAAAAAGGCAGCGCATCGCTACCACCTGATACGGTTTCATTCGCAAGTAGCGCAAATAAAGCGGCCTCTTTGGCATCAGGGTTGATACCCAGTTGTGAGAAATCCTTGATTAAAACACGGTTATTCAAATGGCTTTCAATTCGCGCCATTAAAAACACATTATGAATTCCACCTCCGCTAACATATAGCTCTAATTCAGTTGTACCAAGCTCGTTCACCGCATTTGCGACAGCGATAGCTGTAAATTCGGTCAGTGTCGTGATGATATCTTCATGATTATAATCTTTTCCATCCAGCGCATGATGCACGAAGGCTTGATTAAATAACTCTTGTCCAGTTGATTTTGGAAGTTGCTTATCAAAGAATTCGTGTGACAGTAATGCTTCGAGAAAAGGCAATTGAATTTTTCCACTTGACGCAATCTCACCATTTTCATCGAATGGTAGCCCTAATACGTGGCGACAATATTGGTCTACTAATGTGTTTCCTGGACCGATGTCACTACTCATACTCTGCGCTAGTGCACAATTTTTTGGTAAATAAGTAAGGTTTGAAATACCGCCAATATTGAGCAAAACCCTATCGATACTTGTGTCCGAATATAACAAATAGTCACCATATTGCACGAGAGGGGCTCCTTCATATCCTTTGGCTATATGCTTTTGTCTAAAGTCTGCGATGGTGATGATGTTCGTTTTTGCCGCAATAATATCGCCGTCAACGATCTGTAATGTGCTATTTAATTTTTCAACGTCTGCAAAAGATTGTTTTGGACAATGGTAAAGTGTTTGTCCATGACTCGCTATTAAATCAACAGTGTCGGCTGCAACTTGCCATTCTTTCAAAGCATTATTGATTAGACTTGCGTACAACTCGCCTAGCCACGCATTTAATTGACATAATGTTTTAAGATTTACCTGAGATCTAGATGCGTGATCACTGAGAAGCTGCTTTTGCGAAGGGTTGTATTCTATTGTGGTAAATTGTTCGACCGTTAGCTCTGTACTTTTCCCTGCACCTTCAATTTTACATAACGCAATATCTAATCCATCCAATGACGTACCGCTCATTAGTCCGAGTATATATTTGGTCTTTTTTTCCGCGATCGTGGCGAGTTTAATAATATCTGTTTTCATTTATAATGCGCGCTCCATAATCAATGCTTTTGCCTTTTCATACTTTACGCCGGATAAACTGCCAAATCCTTCAAGTTGTCTGAATTTATATTTAGTAAAATAGGGGCAATTTAAGCCTAGTAAAAACAACGCTTTGAGGTGAGTAGAAAAAATAACGCCGCGTTGCGATGCAAATTGCGAAGCGTCTCTTAAAGTATTTCGTGTTGTTTCAATATCTAGTTCGTGGCTCTCCTGTGCGTTGACGATCAGTTGCTTACCGCAGCAGACTCCGCAATGGCCACATTGCTCTGGTGCGTGCATATCGCCGAAGTAGCTGGCGAGCGCTTTGTGATAGCATGAAGTCAGTTGGAAAAATTTGAGTAAATGCCTTAGCCGTGCAAGTTCGCCTTGCTCTTTAATTTGTGATTGCTGATAGAAAGACTCAACCAGTTCATTAATGTTAACTTGTTGGATAGGCTTTGAATAAACCGACGTATATTTAGCGACTTTTACGTCAATCAGTTGTTGGTTTTGCAAATACTCAACGACTTCTTGGGCTTTAGCCTGTGGGATGTTTTGCTCGCTTAATGCTTGATGTGAAAGTAATCCCCATTTCTTTTTGAATTCAAAACACGAGAATAGCTGAGTCAAAAACAGTTGCCGCTCAGGCGAGTACTTGGCTAATATTTTATCTTTGTCTTGGGTGAATGCGATGCTTAGCTCCTCAAAATAGCTGTAGTTTACTTGTAAGTATCCTTGCAGTTCGAGCTGGACAATAAGTGTTTTTAGCACCAATTGATTAATATTGGTTTTATAGGCGAGATCGTATTCATTTAGATGATAATCTGTAGCTGGATCACCGAAAAGTTCATCAAAAAGCAGCGTTAATGACTCTCGCTCTAATGCACTGGCATAAACGAAGTTCTCTAATGTGGCAATTTTTTCATTATTAATTAAAGCAACGCAATGTGCATTCTCGCCATCTCTGCCTGCCCTACCCACTTCTTGGCTATATCCCTCTATAGATTTTGGCATATCATAATGTAGTACCCAGCGAACATCGGGTTTGTCTACACCCATACCAAATGCAATGGTAGCTACAACGATAAGATTTTCTTTCCCTAGAAAGTCAGCTTGAATTTGGGCCTTTTTCTCGCTCTGCAATGATGCATGAAAAGCTTCTGCAGGAAAGCCGCAAGCCGTTATCATTTTTGCTACTTCTTCTGCTTGCTTTTGCTGCGTGACATAAACGATACCAGCGCCTTTTGCCTTTTTTAAGAAGGCGAGTAAATATTCGTCTTTTTGAGATTCGCTAATATGCGCCGCACTTAAGAATAGATTCTTCCGGTAAAAGCCCGTTCTAATGATATTTTGATCGGATACATCGAATTTAACCGCCATATCGCGTGCAACTTTATTTGTTGCTGTCGCGGTGAGTAATAGCACTTGGTTGATACCAAGTTCATGTCGATATTTGGCCACTTTTAGGTAATCTGGCCTGAAATTATGTCCCCACTCAGAAATACAATGCGCCTCATCAATGACAAGAAAAGAGATATTGCTTTGTGATAACAAGGTACGTGCTTTTTGGCTATTAAGCCGCTCGACTGATATAAAGAGAACTTTAAGGGCATTATCTCGCACCGCATTTTCTATGCGCAACGTTTCCTCTTTGCTTTGAGTACTATCAAGACAAGCAGTTGCAACTCCTTTACTTTGTAGGTAATCTCGTTGCTCGTGCATTAGTGCCAATAGTGGTGAAACGACTAAGCATATCCCTTGCTTCAATATTGCTGGTAACTGATAACACAACGACTTGCCTGCACCAGTTGCAAAAATAGCGATTGCACTTTGACCTTGCAGTATAGATTCAATGACTTCCGATTGCCCCGGGCGAAGTGTCGTATGTCCAAATGTACTTTGTAGTGTTTGAAAGAGTTGCTGCTGTTGAGTCATCCTGAATCTTTTCTATATTTTTCTGAGATATTCGCTATTGTGCCATTTAAACTGGTGATTGCTTCATTAACGCGCTCAATGTCACTACGCTTAAATGCATGACGTCCAAGCATAAAATGTATAGCGTTATCGTTAACTACATAAGGGTGTAGCTGAATGCTTTGGTAGCCTAGCTTGTTGATATAGTAGTAGCCTGCGTCCTCATCTTCAATCAGAAAATCGACGCGGTTTTTAGCCACCATTTCTATTCGCCGGTCTAAGCTCGCGATTTCAAACAAACGCCTGTCGTACCAATCGATTTTTTTTATTTGTTTCACTTCCTCACCGTAGTAGGCTCCGGGATTGGCCGTGAATGTATAGCCTGCAGAAAACAACTCGATTAAGTTGCTATCGAGATCTATTTCCTTGTTAGCGAACAAGCGCATTTTTTCACGCCGATATGGCGAGGAGAAGTAAGCGATTTTTGCTCTATCGACGCTAAAACTTGCCGATGGCAGGACATCAATTAAGCCCTTTTCAAGCTCAGTGATCCCACGAGCCGATGAAGGAAGTTGAATGAACTCGATACAAAACCCTGCTCGTTCAAAAACTGCTCTAGTGATATCTACGTCTATGCCGTAAGGACGAGTGCCATACATAACAAAAGGCGGCCAGCTAGAGCCAATGCCGATTTTTAGGGATGACTGATCCGCGCAGTCGGACGCGTAGCTTTTTGGAAAAACTAACACGAATAATAAAACGGATAGACGAATAAGCACTGCCAGAACTTATGACTCTTTTATGAAGTTCATTATGTCATTATGAAAGACCAAGCAGAAAAAGAAAGAAGAAATTGGTGATAAAAGCCAGATAATGGGTAACTTTATGTTTATGTGAATAAAAAATGAGCTTGACTGGCAAGCTCATTAATTGGGGATGGTTAGATTAGTTAGTTACTGCCTTCCATACATCAGCGGTTCCAGGTTCTTCACCTTGAGTCCACCATTTTGCTTCAAAGACATTGCCGTTATGAATTACTCGGTCGCCACCGACATATACTGTAGAGCGATCCCAAGTCGGGTATTGGGCGCCACCGTCTTTAATCGTAACATTAAATGTTGTATCAACAGCGTTCACCCCGTCTGATACGGTAACAGTTACTGGGACGGTTGTGTCGGCAGTGACATTTGCAGCAGTAATAGTCGCTGAGCTACCATTTGCTACTACGCTCAGCTCGGCTGGTGCACTCCAGCTATAGCTAAGCGCTGCGCCTTCAGGGTCAGTTGCTGACACATTGACAGTAGCCGAGGCCCCTTCATTAACCGAAATATCTGAAACCGGTGTAACAACAGGCGCTGCATTTGCACCTTCTGGGTTTACAACAACAACGATTGTTTTGGTTGTTGATAACGCGCCGTCATCGACCGTTACAGTCAAGTCGTAGCTTGTCTGTTGATTGACTGAAGGAGCGGTTACAGCGACAGCTGCGGTGTTGTTAGCAGATAAAGCCAAACCAGGCGCAGCAACCCATGAATAGGTTAATGGATCATTGTCTAAATCGCTTGCTTGCGCATCGACATTCACAACCTGACCTGAGGTCACATTGATTGGTCCAGAAACTCCGATAGAAGGGGCACGATTAGGGATCTCACCTGCTGTAAGGCCATCATACATTGCATTTAGAATGTCGCCATTATCAGCGTCAATTTCCCAACCAAATAAACCAGCCAGTTGATGAGTGTTTGCATACTGACCTTTTGCGATAACGCTGCGTGGGCTATCGTAAGTGATGAGTTTACCGTTACTTCTGTTCCAAACATATGCTGCTTGTGCTTGCTCATCGTAGCCTACTTCATAACCATTAACACCTGAACCACCTTGGCCTACAGCGTTTGCTGCAATAGCCTTGTAATCCATAATGCCAGGCTCCCAAACGCCTTCACTTGTAGAACCAGTCAACGGGCCATTGCCCGGCGCCGTCATCGGATTACCTGGGATTGTGGCATTTGCATCTAGCACTCCTTCCCAGCCGCGGCCGTACATTGCAACGCCCATAACGAGCTTAGAGGGCTGCACACCTTGTTGAAGTAACAATTGAATTGCATGGTCGCCAGTATATGCCGGGCCTTTACGTGGCACTCCATTGTCGTCAACGCCTGTACCGTTACATTCGTCTGTGCTGAGATGAGAGCCACAGTAGATACCGGTTTGATGACCCGTTTCATTGTTCCAAGCGCCATAGAAGTCATAGGTCATCGCAAAGATATAATCCATATACTGCTGAGCTGCTTGGTAATCTACATCTTCAATCTTGTCATAACCTGCACCTATTGCAGAAGTGAGTTCATATTGGCGTCCGGTTTCAGCTTCTAACTCATCTAGCATTGCACGCAGCTCTTGCATTAGCGCCACATAGGCTGGACCGTCGTTAATTGGGTCGCCTAAGTCTGGGTTTGGACCATCACCACCCGGGAATTCCCAGTCGATATCTACACCGTCATAAAACTTCCACGTTTTAAGGAATTGTTTTACAGACGCGACGAAAGTGTCGCGGTTTGCTTTATTTGTAAAGCCATGGAATGGATCAGATAGCGTCCAACCACCCACTGAAGGCAGAATTTTAAGGTCCGGATAACGTTGCTTTAGCGCCATTAATTGAGAATAAACACCGCGAATAGGATCTTTTGCATCCACCCCTGGCATAGATTTTTGCACTGCAGCCCAAGGGTCGTGAATGACGACTTCATAATCTTGAGAGTCAGCACATGCAGTTTGAAGCGCTCTCCAACTATTACCATTTTCGATGGATTTTAGCGACTCGTTAGGTCCGCAAATCGGAATAAAGCCATATAAAATGTGCGATAGGTTATGAGCTGGGATCTTAGTTACGTCGTAATTACGGCCATATATGCCCCATTCGACGAAATATGCACCGGTTACACGGCCTGGTATTGTACCGTTATTACGGTTGTTCGGATCTACATTCATAGGAAGTGGCGCTAGATGTGCACCGTCAGTGTCGGCAATGACGATTTCTTTCCCTGCGCTTCTTGCACATACGGTACCTTCACACAGTTCTAAATAAAGCTGATGGCGACCCGATTTAGTGTAGGGGAATTGTACTACTCCGCTTTTAGTACCAGCTGCAAGCGTACCTTGGTTTACGAGTAGATCATCAAAATATACTTTATAGTTGTCACCGCCAGAGCCACTCCAAGCATTCCATTTGATGCTAATATCGACAACATCTTTGGCTTTTACCAGTTGCTTGTAAGAGCCTAGGCCATCAACATTAACTTCAACGAATGAATACTGTTGTGGCTGCCAATCTAATGTTGGTGTAGAAGGGGCTGCAAGTGCCCCGCCACTCAGTAAGGCAAGTCCTATATAGCTGGTTATTTTATTAAGTTTCATATCTTCAACCTTATTGTAGTTACATGTTGTACCCAATTAATTTGGGTTTTCTTTAAATTGCTTTCCAAACATCGGATGCGCCGGGCTCTTCTCCCTGCGTCCACCACTTGGCTTCATACACTTTCTGTTGATGCGTTACTCTGTCGCCTGCGACATAGGTAGTTGTACTATTCCAAGCTGGGTATTGGTTATTGGTGCTATCTTGAACGGTAATTGAGAAACTTACGGTAGTGCTTGCTTTGCCATCGGTGACATTAAGTTCAGCCTGAAAGGTTTGATCAGCCGTCACTTCAGGTGTTGAGATGGAAATCGTGTCACCTTCGCCACTAAAGCTAAGCGGTGCAGGAATACTCCAAATGAATGTCAGTGGGTCATTTTGGTCGTCAAACGCATGAGCATGCACTGTCGCTTGGCTATTTTCTGCGATGCTTTGGTTAGAAATTGGATTCACCGTAGGAGCGGTGTTGTCACCCCCTTTTACAACGCTAAGATTGCTGGTGTAAGCGGCATGTGGCAAAAATACTTCGTTTGCTAATAAGGCGTTTGCATCAAACGCAATTGAACCATCCGGTTGCTTAACACCAATGTTGACCTTATTTCCGTAATTGCTATTAAGATAAAGAGCCAACTCAGCTTGCCATGTTGATGCATTAGTGGAGGTTACATTCAAGTTATGGCTAATTAATTCATTCCCAGATTGGTCAAACGTCCTAAACCACACGCTATCACCGGCTTTAGCATCTTGCCCTTGCTTTAAGAAATAGCCGCTGCTCACCCATTCTGGTGGCGTGCCTGTTGAGGTTATTGTGATATCAGAGCAATTGTAAAATCCCTCTCCTGCGACATCAAACCGCTGCCAACGGGTATATAAAACTGCATCGCCCTCACGGCCTTGCGGTATATCTATTTCCATTTTATAGAAGCGTTTACCTTCTGGATCCACAACGAAATCAATATTGCCAAATTCATTAATAAGCTCTAAATCATTCCAAGTCAGAGGAGATGTATCGCCATCGTAGTTTGGCTTTGACAGGAAAAACTGCCAAAAACTGGGATTATGAGGTGTTGTCGCCCTAAAGCTAATGGCAAGTTTATTTTGAGCGTTTGGCTCTACAACTGTACGCTGCCAGTGTGGTGAGACAACACTCATGCCACTTTTGTTTGGGTCACCAGCTGAGCAAAGCGTACCATTGGGGATATTCGCTTTTACTGCCTCTAGGTTATTGTAGTCAGCGGTATTGGTCGAAAATTCATGCTCTTGCACAAACTGAAAATGGCCTGAGTCTAGAAAAGCTGCTCGACACGCTAAATTTGGGATATTTGAGCCATCATCCGGCCACCAATAACCTCCTTGCGCTTGGCAGATCGCTTGTCTTGCTTTGGGAAAGTCCATAAAACCATGAGCTGAAACTGCGCTTGAAAGCAAAACTGAGGTTGCGCCCAAAAGACCAAGCGCATATTTACGGTGTAAACTATTCATGCTTATTCGCCTTTTATAAAGGGGAGCAAAGCTCCCCATTTATTATTTACAAGTTGCAAACCTTGGTATAGTCGCTGCTGACTGATGGTTGCTTATTGCTCCACCATTTCGCTTCATATACCGCGTTTCCTTCAACAATTAAATCACCTTGAGCTGCATGTGTGCCCTGTGGCAAGTTCGGGTAAACCACAATTTGACTGATAGGTGTACCTTTACAGCTAGTTACCGGATCTGTAGGCCCTGTACCAGGTGTTGCGATTGGTAGGTCGGTATATTCGCTGGTAAATGCATAGCGATTACCGTCTTTCTCAACCACAAAGTTAACAGGACCAGAAATCGGCATGTAGTACATGACTTGGGCATTGATGGTTTCGCCAGGAGCAAAAGACTTAGGCGTTCCACCCCACTCGTTCACAAGCGTGATTGAGAATCGATGGAATTCGTTTTCGAAGCCGCCAATATTATTTCCAGCAGCATTTGAGCCATTTACGTCAACTGCCATGCCAAGTTTTTCTTGCGCATTCCAGTTAGATTTGAAAATGGCCGAAGTCGCAACAGGAACATCAAATGAAATTTTCGCGCCACTCAAATCTATCGCTGAGTTATTGGTAAAGGCAAAAGTTGGTGCTATTGGATAGTTAGCATCTCCAGCTGGGAAATCTTTAGCAACGAATGTGACATCAACCGCCGAAGCTGGTTTTACAAAAGTCTTATTTCCTTGTTTAACAGAGTATGGTGTGCCATTTTGGTTAAACTTGTTGTAGGCTAAGCTTGTTAGCGATGAACCCATGAAATATTCATTTTTGCTTACATCATAATCGAAGTCACCAGCAAGCTCCCAGAACATGATACCGCCTAGCTCTTGGTTGATGACATAGTCGACTTTGGCGGCCATTGACTCTTCATCTTCAATGGATAAGAAAACATTTTTGGTAGCGTTCCAGAGCCAAGGAGCAACCGCTACTGAATCATAGTGGCGCGTGTAGCTGCCATTAATTTGATGCTCAGGGTTATTAACTGGATCTAGTCCATAATCACTTAGGTAACTACCTAACACGCCATTTTGAAGGTTTTTAACATGCCAAAGTGGGTTCGAACCTGCCGGTACTTCTAAGCCAACGTCGTTCTTGTCGTGCCACAAGTTATCAATACCTACAGCACCATTACCGCATTTATTCTTTTCACCGCTACCAGTTCCCGGAGGACAATCTGCTTGGTTAGGTAATGCAGCCTGCCCCCAAAGGCCATTTGTACCGCCTGTTACATCTCTAAAACCGCGAGTATAATAAGGAATACCAATGTTGATGCGTCCTGCAGAGACCGAGCCTCTGAAATATTTGACCGCCCAATCGGTATTAAGGTAACCAATTCCTTCAAACTCTTTGGTGCCATATACATTCCATTGTTTAAGCTCTGAATCTTCGCCAGTGTCGAATAGCGATGCGTTATGACCAACGTGCTGGTTCCACGCTCCGTGTAAGTCATAAGACATGATATTGACGTAATCTAGATACTTGGTGACCTGGAATGTCTCCATACCACGTAGAAGGTAACCAGAAGATGGTGATGCAATCGTCAATAGATAGTGTGTATTGTCTTGTTGGCCAGCTTGGTCTAATGCTTCTCTTAGCTTTTTCATCAACACTTGATAAGAAGCATTCAATGCTGCTCGACGCGGGTTTGATATCGCAAAATCATCCGGGTGACCAGAGTCATTCATAGAAGATGGATATTCATAGTCGATATCGACACCATCAAAGTTGTATTTACGGATAAATTCAACTGAACTTGCTACAAACGCATCAATACCAGCGTGATTCACGCTGCCATCTGCATTGGTCGTCATTGTATAGAAACCGCCGCTGGCAACTCGCTTACCTGTTTCGTCAAAGTAGCCACCAGTTTCTGCCCAACCGCCGACTGAGATCAAGGTTTTAACATCAGGATGCTGTTTCTTAAATTTGTTCAGCAAGTTAAAGTGACCGGTATAAGGAAGAGACGGATCCATCTCTGCACCAGCAACCCCAGGCCAAGTCATGTTCGTCGCTGCATTGTTAGGAGCTGTTGGATTGCCTATTGACACCTTGTTATTGGCATCAACGTGCGCGAAAGCGTAATTGATGTGGGTGATCTTATCCCAAGGAATATCATCAACTAGATAGCTCGGTTGACCATTCTTACCCGTTCTCCAACTAGTAAAGTAACCGATGACGCGTCTAGGGTGATCAGTGCCCATTTTCTCGCGGCCATTCTCGTCGTAAATATCACAGTAGTTAGGCGATGTGTTAGGGGTCTGATATAGGCCATGTGGAACACAGTTGTTTACAACTGGTGGTGTTTCAACCACATTTGCGTTGAGTATGCTCTCTGCTGTCGCACCGGTATTGTCTTCAACAATAAGTTTTAAAGTTACGGCGCCCAGTTGCGTTGGTGTCCAAGTATGCTGAGCTGGTGCTGTTGCACTTTCAAATGCGACTTGGTCGTTAATAAGCAGTGTTAGTTTTGCTATTGAGCCGTCGGGATCTGAACCATCAAGAACGATGTCTACAGGCTGATTAATAACCAGATTATTACCTCCGCCTAACGAAAGGTTTGCTGTAGGTAACTGATTTCCAGCCGTATTAACGATGATATTTGTTGTTAACGTGTTGGACTCTGCTTGCTTGTCATCTGTCGCAACTACTGAAATTGCGTGTGTTCCAGCGGTTGCTGACCAGTTAAATGAAAAATTATCACCTGTCGCTGTGGTATCAATACCAACTGACGTGCCATCTACAAAAAACTCTACCTGCGCTACTTGGCCATCACTATCTGTTGCATTTACAGAAATGGCAACGCTGTCATTTTCTTTAAAAGCGCTGCCATCAGCTGGCAGTAAGCTCTGTACTGTGGGTGGTGTGTTTGTGACAACGCTGTCACAGTCCCCCAATTTTTTCCAATCATCCCACTGACCCGAATGGGTAACCGGATCAGCCTGAGTCCACCATTTCGCTTCAAAAGCTTGTTGCGATTTTTGTACTTGAGCACCACCATTGTATGCCGAATTTTGTGACCATTCAGGTAAGCCATCACAATTATAAGCATATGAGTTAGCGCAGAAAATGGCTCCGAGGATCGAAGCCATTTGCGATAATTTAAGGGTCTTTACATGTTGTTTCATAGTTTGGTTCTCCAACCATTTATTGTATTTGGTTAACAATAACAACATAAACCTAACACATAAAATCAATATGGCAACAACATTTTTCTCCAGCCGATAACGTTAACGTAAGCGTAAATTGAACCGTGTTTTTCATCAAAATGTAACACTAAATGATTGATTCATATGCTTAGTTTTGGTTCGCTGACACATGGAAATGAAACTGTAATTATTTAATATTAAGCGATAGTTGCTAGCCACATCTCTAAATTTATTACAGTTACCAGTTTGTTTCTTATGCATATATTAAAAAGTTATTAATCAGGTTTAAGGGTAATATTAGACTTAAGGCGTATTTTAACGGTTTCTTGTCGTGGCTTCCTTTTTGAACTAAGTTTAAATTAATTCATTTAGGAGATTGAACTTTGGAATTTGCTGAGCTATCAACGACTTCAAATGAAGCGATACGAGTGCTTTGTCTCGATGATGAGACGAATGTGATACGGTCATTAAATCGCTTATTTCGTCAAAATGGAATACACGCAGAGCTCTGTAGTGATCCACAGACGGCCTTGGCGCTTGTCCGAGACTCCTCCTTTGAAGTTGTTATTAGTGATATGCGGATGCCTGAAATGGATGGCGCCACATTTTTGCATGAAGTAAAGCGTATTTGCCCAGATACACAACGGATATTACTCACAGGATACTCTGATCTTGCTTCAACAATTAAAGCCATTAATGAAAGTGGGATCCATGCATATATTCAAAAGCCTTGGGATAACGATATACTCGTACATACTGTGAGAGAATGTTCAGAGAAATACAGGTTAAAAAGCGTCAATAAGAGACTAAATGAAGAGATAGTACAAAAAAATGCGCAACTCACAGAGTTAAATGAAAACCTTGAAGGACTTGTACAAAAACGCACTGTGCAGATCCGCAAAGTGTTAAGTCAACTAGAGCAAGCTAATCAAAAAGAACGTAAAGAACATCGGGCTACCGTCGAGTTACTTTATAATTTTCTGAATGCAAATCCATTTATCGATGGTAAAAAAGCGAAGAGCATAGCCAAATTATGTAAAATTATAGCTAAGAAGCTAGAGCTCTCTAGTGAATTAGCTGAAACGGCTATGATGTCAGGGTATTTAGCAGAAGTAGGTTTACTTGCTATGGACCCAGAAATTTATAAATCGCCACCCAGAAAACTAAGCGAAGCCCAAAAGAAAATTTATTATACGCATCCTTCCATTGCACAGCTTATGTTGATGCCAGCGCAGCACTTATCTGACGTATCCGAGGCGATTTATCATCAGTTTGAAAAATTTAATGGCCAAGGGATCCCAAAAGGTCTTAAAGGTAAAGAAATTCCTTTAGGCTCACAGATACTTGCAGTCGCCCGAGATTATTATGACAATTTATACTGCGCTAACGGTTCTGATAAAGAGAAAGCCGATTTAGCGTTAGATCTTATCCGAACCTATAGAGGGAATTTCTACTCCCCAGAAGTCGTTGATATTTTAGAGACAGCAGTGAGTAACAACGAGCTAGGCCAAGAGCAAGTCGGTTCGGTTGATATATTGACAACTGAAAAACTCAAGCCAGGCATGACATTAGGTTTAGCGCTTCACAGTAATCAAGGTATTTTATTGCTACCAAAAGGTCATACCTTTTCTGATAAGTCGATAGATAAACTTAAACAGCTGGAAACACAACGGCCAATCCCCTTTCGAATTATGGTCAAGCGATAATAATAGCTTACCGACTTATCGACTTATCGGCGACTGCACTATCGAATACTCGTTTGCTGGTGTTGTGTAGATGATAGTAAATATAGCTTTTAAGCCTTTAATTGGATCAATGTTATTGAGCGGTCAAATTATACTGGCTCGAGAATAACTGACTTGTATTCGCGCAACACGCCACAAAGAACACATCATACTATAAAGTCAATTAGCTTAGTTTATCTTCAGCTAAAACTATTAATAAAAAAAGCCCAGCAAACTGGGCTCGTTCAACTACTAAACTAATCTAGTAGTTTATTAAGTGCTTGAAGCGGGTGTTTTGGTTTTTCTCCACTAAAGCGTTTAACCTGACACCGACAAGAGAAGCCAGTCACTAATATTTCATCTTGAGCTGCGTTATCAATATGATGCTGCCATGAGGATTCGTAGAGCGCTTTTGAGTTTTCCTGATTTTGCGCTTCGTGGCCATAAGTTCCCGCCATGCCACAACATCCTGTATTAACCGCTTCTAAATTAGAGTTCAACTTATTAAAAATACCTTGCCAAACATTTTTAGATTCAGGCATCGCTGTTGTTTCTGTACAGTGACTTATCAATGTAAATTTTGATGGACTGATTGTCGCAGCCGTTGGGATATCGACTGTTGCAAGCCATTCATGCGCTAATTGTACCTTAAAGTCTCCCCTGCTCTCTTTGAGAATATCATTATATTCATCGCGATAGCACATCACCAAAGAGGCATCGAGCCCAACTAAAGGTCTGTTATACTCACTGACAGTATTTAAAAACTCTGCGGCAGTCTTCGCGGTCGATTTAAATTCCTTTAAAAAGCCTTTAACGTGTTGTGGCTTACCGTTCGGTTTGAATGGTAACACGAGCGGATAAAACCCAAGCTTTGATATAACTTGCACAAAGTCCGATACTAGTTCTGCTTCATAGAAACTAGTAAACGGGTCTTGAACAACAAATACCACGCTTTGTTGTTCTTCATCGCTTAACATTTCAAAACTACGCTCTGAATAAAAGTGTTTGCTTGAAACTAATTTGCTAAGTTGCACCTTACTTAGCGATGGGGAGTCAATATACCCAATCAGCCGTTCAACAAAAAAGTTGGATATGCGATTACTTTGTAGAGCGTTAACTAAATTTGGAAACTTAGCCATGGTAGGCAGTGCTCGCTCAATATTCGCAACTAAGTAGTCTTTAAATGGACGATTGTAACGGCTGTAGTAAAAGTTTAAAAACTTAGCTCGAAACGTAGGAACATCCACTTTTATTGGGCAAGCCGTTGTGCATGCTTTACAGGCTAAACATTCATCCATTGATGCTTTAACTTCATGGGAAAAGTCATATTCGTTTTTCTTTCGGGTATTGAGAAAGCGCTCCCACCAAGTGGTATCATTTTCATGATTGATTAATTGCTTTTCTGCAGCAATCAAATCGACCCCTTTATTGCTTTGTAGTCGTAACCACTCTTTAAATAGCCCAGCGCGTCCTTTTGGAGAGTTTCTACGATCTTTGGTTACCTTGTACGATGGACACATTGGTGAGTTGTCATCATAGTTAAAGCAAAGTCCGTTACCATTACAATTGATTGGCGCTTCGTAGTTTACTTTTACTTCAGTTGGTATTGTACGGTCAAACCAAGCTCTTTTCTGTGCATCGACTGACACTAATTGATCGCTTGAACCCAGTGGTGTACAAATTTTTCCAGGATTTAGGCGATTGTTTTTATCAAACAAACTTTTAATTTTACGAAGTTCATTAAATAGTTGCTCACCGAAAAACTCGGGTCCATATTCACTTCGGTAACCTTTTCCATGCTCACCCCACATTAGTCCTCGGTATTTTGCAGTTAACGCTACGACTTTATCTGAGATCACACGTAGTAGTCTTTCCTGTTCGGGGTCGCACATATCAAGCGCAGGGCGCACGTGTAAAACACCGGCGTCAACATGACCAAACATGCCATAATCTAATTGGTAACTATCAAGCAACGCTCTAAACTCAATGATAAAATCAGCAAGGTTTTCAGGTGGAACGGCTGTATCTTCAGCAAAAGCAAGTGGCTTTTTATTACCCTTTGCGTTACCCAACAAGCCAACTGATTTTTTACGCATCGCATAGATCTTAAGGATATCCGCTTTATCATTAGTAAGTTGATAACCAATAACCCCCGCTTCTTTGTTCGCAATAAGCTGATCTAATCGTTGACATAAACTATCGACTTTAGACGAAATTTCATCTTCGGATTCACCATTAAACTCAACCATGTTAAGACCTTGCATCTCAACACCTTGTACATCTTGAATTAAGTCCGATACTGAATGCCAAATGATGTCCTCTTTGGCAAGACCTAGAACTTTACTGTCTACGGTTTCGACTGATGTAGCATTAGCGGAAACTAAGAAAGGACTGTTTCTAAGCGCTGATTCAAATGAGTCATATTTGATATTGATTAGGGTTTTATATGGCTGAATTGGCGTTAAATTAAGCTTTGCTTCGGTTACAACACCAAGCGAACCTTCAGAGCCTGTAATAATTCGAGACAAATCAAAAGTAGTTAGTGAATCGTCGAATACATTTTCGAGGTCATAACCGGTTAAAAAACGGTTTAGTCTTGGAAATTTTTCTAGTATAAGTGCTCGATTGCTTCGACAGATCTCGATGACATTCGCATAAATGTGAGAAGTCTTTGAGTTTTGCTCAGCTAGTAGCTCGGCTTTATCGATTGCTAACTTCGAGGTATTTAGTTCTGTTCCATCCACTAAAAAAGTTTTTAGCCCAAGAATATGATCGCTTGTTTTGCCATAAACGAGTGAACCTTGGCCCGACGCATCAGTATTTACCATACCACCTATTGTTGCTCGGTTACTGGTGGAAAGATCTGGAGAAAAGAAATAGCCGTAAGGTCTTAGAAAGTCATTAAGCTGATCTTTGATCACACCCGCCTGAACTCGAACCCAGCCTTCTTGTTCATTGATCTCAAGAATTTCTCTCATGTGTCTCGAGAGGTCAATCACGATACCGGGCGTAAGTGATTGACCATTCGTACCAGTTCCTCCGCCTCTAGGGCCAAAGGTGAGAGACAAAAATGGGTCTTGTTGGGCGATTTCAAGTGCAAGTTGTACGTCTCGATTTGTTCTAGGAAATAATACTGCTTGAGGGATTTCCTGATAGATACTATTGTCGGTTGACGTAACAAGACGAGTTGCATAACTCGTATCAATGTCCCCACTAAAACCTGCATCAGTTAGTTTACTTTGATAGAGGTTGATAAGTTCGTTTGCAGAATCCTGCTGACTAATATTTGCGATCATGACGGTATATTTTACTTGCTTTGAATTAATTGTATCACGAAGGATTAATGATCAACTTGAGAATTTTATGGTTTGTTACAATTGGAAATAGTTTATTTCACCACATACCTTATACTCATATTGTATAGGAGGAAATAACATGAAAATTATTTACGACCTTGCTGGTATTGTGTTTTGTATTCTAGCATTGATCTTCTTTGTTGTGCCCGGTCCATCGGTTATCTTTTTACTTGCGGCCTTGGTGTGTTTCTCGATGAATCATGAAGGCGCAAAGAAGCACCTAAAAAATGTGCAGCGTCTGTTTAAGCTTGGCTGCGAAAAGTTAGATAGGACATTTCAGAAATGAAATAGCCCCAATGTGTTGCATTGGGGCCATTAAATTATTTAGTAAACTTTTCAGCTAGATAAAGCCAAGTTTCAAGTACTGTATCTGGGTTAAGTGAAACAGAGTCAATCCCCTCTTCAACTAACCAAGCAGCAAAATCTTCATGATCCGATGGACCTTGACCACAAATACCTACATATTTGCCTTTCGCTTTAGCAGTTTGAATTGCCATTGAAAGTAGTTTCTTGATTGCTGGGTTTCGCTCATCAAACAGATGCGCGATAAGACCAGAATCGCGGTCCAGACCAAGTGTTAACTGGGTAAGGTCATTTGAACCAATCGAGAAGCCGTCGAAATATTCTAAAAACTCATCAGCAAGCAGGCAGTTTGATGGAAGTTCACACATCATAATGACTTTTAGACCGTTCTCGCTACGTTTTAGACCATGAGCTTCAAGAATTTCAATAACTTGAGCTGCTTCTTCTAGGGTACGAACGAATGGGATCATGATTTCAACGTTGGTTAAATCCATCTCGTTGCGAACACGTTTAATGGCTTCACACTCTAATGCAAAGCACTCTCTAAAGTCTTCAGAAATGTAACGAGATGCGCCGCGGAAACCAATCATTGGGTTTTCTTCTTCGGGCTCATACTGCTGACCGCCAACCAAGTTTGCATACTCATTTGACTTAAAGTCAGACATACGAACGATTACACGCTCTGGAGCAAATGCCGCACCTAGCGTTGAAATACCTTCAACTAACTTGCTGATATAGAACTCTACTGGTGATTCATATCCTGCGATTAGCTCTTTAATTTCAGCCTGTAGCTCTGCATCTTGCTTATCAAAATGAAGTAGTGCTTTAGGGTGAATACCAATCATACGGTTGATGATAAATTCAAGACGCGCAAGACCGATACCTGCATGTGGTAACTTCGCAAAATCAAACGCGCGATCTGGGTTACCTACGTTCATCATTATCTTCATCGGAATAGCTGGCATTGCATCGATGCGAGAAGAAATAACATCGAATTCAAGTTCACCTTTGTAGATATAACCTGTGTCGCCTTCAGCACATGAAACTGTTACCGTGTCGCCATTGGTGATCAAATCGGTTGCATTACCACATCCAACCACCGCTGGGATCCCCAGCTCACGTGCAATGATTGCAGCGTGACAAGTACGTCCACCACGATTAGTTACGATAGCAGAGGCACGCTTCATGATAGGTTCCCAATCAGGATCCGTCATATCAGTAACAAGTACATCGCCTTGCTTTACCGAGTCCATTTGATCAATTGAAGACAGGACTTTAACTACGCCTGAGCCAATCTTATGACCGATTGCACGACCTTCAACAATAACTTCAGACTTTGATTTTAGCTGGAAGCGTTCCATTACGTTCGCATCTTCGTTTGAACGGACGGTTTCTGGACGGGCTTGAACGATATAAAGCTTACCGTCGTTACCATCTTTTGCCCATTCGATATCCATTGGACGACCGTAATGCTTTTCGATAATAACAGCTTGCTTTGCTAATTCTTCTACTTCTGCGTCTGTAATCGAGAATTGGTTAGATAGTGCTGAGTCTACATCAACAATCTCAACTTGCTTTCCGTGAGACTCATCACTTGAGTAGATCATTTGGATTGCTTTTGAGCCAATATTTCTCTTAAGAACAGCTGGTTTTGCTTTTGCAAGCGTTTGCTTATGAACATAAAATTCATCTGGGTTTACTGCGCCCTGAACTACCATCTCGCCCAAACCATAGCTAGAAGTAACGAAGACAACGTCTTCAAAGCCTGATTCGGTGTCGATTGAGAACATAACACCAGACGACGCTTTGTCTGAACGCACCATACGCTGAATACCAGCAGAAAGCGCCACGCCTCTGTGATCATAGCCTTGGTGTACACGATAAGAAATTGCACGGTCATTGAATAGCGAAGCAAAAACATGCTTGATAGCGACCATTACGGCATCAATGCCACGAACATTTAGGAAAGTTTCTTGTTGGCCAGCGAAGGAGGCGTCTGGCATATCTTCTGCTGTTGCTGATGAACGAACAGCAAAGGAGACATCTTGGCTTGCGTCACCGTGTAACTGGCTATATGCGTCACGGATTGCTTTATCTAATTCTGGTTGGAATGGTGTATCGATAACCCATTGTCTAATCTGGGCGCCGACTTTGGCTAATTCGTTGACATCGTCAACATCGAGAGTATCTAGGATTGAGTGGATTTTTTCATTGAGGCCTGATTGCTCAAGAAATTCATTAAACGCATCAGCAGTTGTTGCGAATCCACCAGGTACTTGTACACCAGCGTTAGCAAGGTTAGATATCATTTCACCTAGAGAAGCGTTTTTACCACCAACTCGAGGTACATCTTGCATACCCAACTCTTGATACCAGAGAACGTAGTCTTGCACGGAACTGTCTCCAAAACAAATTGTATTAAATGTGAGAGATTAATTGACCTTTCCACTTGGTCAAGGGCATTCTACAACGGTAAGGCAGTCTTCGTAAACCGCGATGGCTTATTTTCAACAATTTCTGAATGAATAATAGCAAAATGAGAACAGCATTCTATATTTCCGATGGTACCGCTATCACCTCTGAAGTGTTTGGTCACGCAACGCTTTCAATGTTCCCTGTAGAATTTAATCACCAAACGATACCATTTGTAGAAACAGTAAAAAAAGCAAATGAAATCAAAAAATTAATAGACTCGGTTGCTGAGACTTCAGGTGAAAAACCATTGGTGTTTTTTACATTCGTTAATCCAGAATTGTCCGATATTATTTTATCGTCGCAAGGGGTTTGTTACGACTTTTTATCTTATGCGAGCGAAATAGTAAAAAGAGAGCTAAAAGTTCAGCCGGTGCCAAAAATGCACCGCACGCATAGCATTCACGAATCTTCTTATGATTTTAGAATAGATGCAGTTAACTACGCACTTGCAAATGATGACGGCGCAAATATTAAAGATTATGACGAGGCAGACATCATATTGGTAGGTGTCAGCCGCAGCGGTAAAACGCCGACAAGCTTATATTTAGCATTGCAATATGGGATAAAAGCCGCGAATTATCCGATGACAGAGGATGATTTAGAAAGTGGAAAACTACCCAAATGTCTGGATAAATACAAAGGTAAGCTCTTTGGCTTAACCATAGATCCCGAAAGACTAGCCGCAATAAGGCAAGAGAGAATGGCAAACTCCAAGTACGCATCAATCAGACAATGCCGTATCGAAGTCAAAGAAGTAGAGATGCTATTTAAAAAGAATAGAACGCCTTACTTAAATAGTACACGTTATTCCGTTGAGGAAATATCAGCAAAGATTATTTCTGAAACTGGGTTAAAGCGCCATAAATACTAAAAAGGCCGCAATGCGGCCCTTTGTTTGTTGTTTATACTGTTTTACGAGCGTCTTTTAGTAGATCAGCAACTAAAAATCCTAGCTCTAAAACTTGGTCTGCGTTTAGACGCGGATCACACTGGGTGCGGTAACGCTGAGATAAGTCTTCGTCTGATAGACCGTAGGCACCACCAACACACTCAGTGACGTGCTGCCCTGTCATTTCTAAATGCACACCACCAGGATAGCTCCCCTCAGCTTTATGCACTGCGAAGAACTGACTGATTTCTCTCAAGATATTGTTAAAACTACGTGTCTTATATCCAGTCGTCGCTTTTTCTGTGTTTCCGTGCATCGGATCCGAAGTCCAAATAACTTTGCGGCCTTCTTCTTGAATTCTACGAACTAATTTAGGCAGTTTTTCCGGCAGCACATCTGCACCCATGCGTGTGATAAGTGTTAGACGACCAGGAATATTATCAGGGTTAAGCGCATCGACAAGTTTAATTAACTCATCTTCTTGCATCCCTGGGCCAACCTTTACGCCAATAGGGTTTTTAATACCACGGAAAAATTCGATATGAGCGTGATCTAGCTGACGCGTACGTTCACCAATCCAAACAAAGTGAGCAGAACAATCGTACCAGTCCCCCGATAAGTGGTCTCGTCTAGTTAACGCTTCTTCATAACCTAACAATAGCGCTTCGTGTGAGGTATAAAGCGGAGTTTCCTTTAGGCTTGGTGCTACTGTTGAATCGATGCCACAAACTTCCATAAACTCAAGCGCTTCTTGAATACGCTCTGCGAGCTGTTGAAACTTGTCTTTTAACGGATTTGCAGCTACGAAACTCATATTCCAGCGATTTACCTGATGCAGATCAGCAAGACCACCCTGCGCAAACGCGCGAAGTAGGTTAAGTGTTGCTGCTGACTGATGATATGCTTTCATCAATCTATCAGGATCTGGGATACGCGCTTCTTCCGTAAACTCAAAACTATTAACGATATCACCACGGTATGAAGGTAAAGAAACACCATCAATAGTCTCAAAATCTGAAGAACGGGGCTTAGCATACTGCCCTGCCATTCGAGCAATTTTAACTACCGGGCATTTACCGCCATATGTTAATACGACAGCCATTTGCAAAAGCGTCTTGAACGTATCACGAATATTAGCGGCACTAAAATCTGAAAACGATTCTGCGCAATCACCACCTTGCAATATAAAAGCTTTACCTTCGCAAACATCAGCTAGGCTTTTATACAAGCTCCGCGTCTCTTCTGCAAAGACGAGCGGTGGTGCTGAATTTAGTTCTTTTTCAACTGATTTTAACTTCTCTGAATTTGGGTATTCAGGTTGCTGCAAGATAGGTTTATCTCTCCAGCTATTTGGGCTCCAATTAGCCATTGTATTTTCCTCATTCCAATATGTGTTACCACCATTGAACAGTACCCCAAGCCCCCTTATTCATCAAGGAAAAACTTTAGTTTGTTTTTATCAAAGAACACATCATACTATTGTTGGTTTAATAATATGATGCTTTAGCTAAAACTGTTCTAAAAATTAATCAAAGTATTGAACTTCTTGAGATATGGTGTATTTTTAATACATCTTTTCAGCTAGCAAAAAAAGCAGACCTAAAGTTGTCGACTATCAGACTTGGAAGATCTGATCTTTAAATCGCTATAATGAGTACTATCACTCATTTTAGAGTGAATTGAAGACTCTGGAACCTATACCAATATCAAATATAATCTTGTCGATGTCTTGTTTTTCACTTTGAGTGTCTTGATTAGAAGTCAATTCAAGAATTTGTGATCAAGCAGGACCCCACCTACCTCTTCAGAAAATCATCTTACAGAGCATTTATATACAAAGATGACACACTGACTTTAGCCTATTATTATGTTAAATTGATGTTTATTTAAGTTCAGACTAGTAATTGCTGTAGTGACTCGTCGTATTTTATGAGTAGGAAGGAAGCAAGAAAAAATGAGTCTATAGTGATTGCTATGAGTACTAATCACATGTGCTATATAGTATTTGGAAGTATTAACACGTATAGGTACTTCCAACAGCTAACTCCTCCAATGAGAACTCAATGCTGAAAAATTGGGGAGATTTCTCTTCAGTGATCTGGGTTATTAAAATAAATTTTCCTGATTAAGCTATCTTATTGAAACGGCGAGAACGCCGAACAATCTATCACTAGATAAAAATAAAACTCTACTGTCAAAAAGGTGATATTGATTACGTAGTACTACTGAGTTTACTCTTGCCCCTCATTCTTTTCTTGATATCTAACACAACGACTTTTATTCTTACAGTATCAAGGGGTAGTCACTTTGCCTAATATAATTGGGCATAAGGTTACTCGCTTAATAGCTATTTTCATTTCCAAAACTCTCGCTAGTTTCTGGCCAGTTAGTTTCAGAGATATTTTTCCATGAACAGTTAGCTAATCCAGCTTGACTCGTTCGCAAACAAGCTGTTCAGACGCTTGAAAAGATCTCTGTCTACTTTGCTCTTTGACGATCAGACCATGAATTCAGGTGTGAAAACTACATGATATTTAAATAATCAAAGCACAGGAGACGTGTCTTCTATCTACTCGTTTTTTCCGTTATTTTAACTTCGCTACAAATCGAGTAAGACACTGACATTAGTATTTATTCCGGCGAAGCGTGAATAACAGTAAGCAATCACTGAAGTAGCAGGTGTAGTTATTATAAAGAAGTACTAGCATTGCAACTTCGAACTGTACATGTGCATGTACAAAAGAAACTTGTGCTATAACCGTCTTCGTGTTTTAGTCAGGTACGACTACAAAAGTGCGGATGTTACTCGAAGATTCATAGCCAAGAAAAAGAAGTGGTACGATTGTTCTCTTTGAAAGTGCAAAATTAAACTCAGTGTTCTACTCTACAATTTAGCCAATCCCTTTAAAGGATCCCAAATGATGCTTATTGCAAAGTGAGTACACACTTACTAACCATCTATCACCTTCCCTTTTCGGCCTAACTAGAATTTATTAAACCTTCATGCCTACGGAAAAGTGCTCGGTCGAAACAAAATAAGTGAACACTTACTATTGTTTTTCAACACTAAAATCTTGAACCAGAAGAAGACTCTGTCAGTATCAAAAGTTGACTTTAATTTCTAAAAAAGAGTATTATCGCGAGGATAAAGGAACACATCATACAGTTTTTTCATATATATGAAATCAGTGTTAAATTTAAAAATTAATCAAAAAGCTGACAAGTAGCGTTGTTGTTCTGAGTGGTTACTAGCCACTGCTTTTTAGCCTAATAGTATTGCCCATTAGAAACTCCCTTCAAAAGTGACAAAAATCTAATTTTATAGGAGAAATCCAAAAAAATTTGATATAATTTAGTCTATCGGAAAGGAACACATCATACAAAGTAAGATAAAACAATTTCAACTCTACAAAACTAATTAGTAATTTCATCAAGACGACATAGAATCACTTTCCTATTTTAAAATTCACTAGCAGATATTTTATTTCTCTAAAACCTAAACGCTCCAAATAAAAGCTTAATAAGTGAAGATAAATATGAGCTAACAGAATATTTCTGATATAATTTACATATATCTCAGGGAACACATCATACTTACAATATCAATAAAAGTATGCATCATCACAAAATACCCACAGCTAATTGATCAAATAACTAAGTTCTCAACAACGATCGACTAAAACGATACTTAGCTTAATTTAGCAAACGGCAAGTGATATGGTTAGTTTTTGTTCCATTAGATACTCATAATAAAATCGCTTAGCGAGATTTCATTATTTTTGATATAATTCGAGAGAGATAACAAGAACACATCATACAATGAATAAATTTAATATACGTTCAACTTTCGATATTCTTAATGAACACATTAACCAGCTATGCCATGAACTGACAGAAGCCGATATAAAAAAGGCAACATTTTATGAACTGCCTGATATCAAAAAACAAGATGAAGAAACCGCTCCAACAAATATAACTGTTAAAAAAATAGAAGGTGAAAAAGCACTCTCTAAATGTTTAGATGCTTATCGCGACCTCTACTTAAACGACCGAGAAAGCGGAAAGTTGTTGCAAAGGTTTCCTGGTCTTTTGTTAGTTAATGACCCTAAAGAAGTTATCAACTCTAGGGTGAATGCAGTGAATCTTGCCAAAGAAAATTTTAAAAATGCTATTCTGGAAATTTCTAACAATGATGCCAGATTCGAAGCTGTTCATAGTGCAGTTCCTAACTTAATGACTTTGGCTGCCTATCGAAAAATACATAGCGAATCCGAAGCTCCCTATTCCGTTCGATTTACCTGGATGAAAAAACATGCAACCAGAGTTTTGAGTAAAGAACTTGCTATGGAGATGTTGAATCGCTCTTCACTATATTCAAATCCGAGGATGATAGATCAGGAAAAGTGGCAACAGCTAGTAGAACAAGAAAAATATAGAGTTTCTAGTCTATCAGAAAATGCAAAGCTCAGAATTAGAAGGCCAACCAGAGTAACACCTGAGGTGAATGTGAGATATACAGCTCAAAATCGCTATCATGTAAGTGCCGCACTTCCATTTATACTCTTTAACCCGCATCCAGACACTAAACTTGGAGAGTTAAGTCATTTTACACAAAAAGATGATCATCCAAGAAAGCGAGAGTACAACTTTCTAGTCGATAGAATTTATTTAGAAAGATTTGAGTAATAGTAAGGTATAATTCATACGGAATCTAACAATAGCACGCAATTTAACATAATCTTGTTGAGTTAGTATAGTCCATGCAAGTGCTAACTGACTTGTTCTCATTATAGTATGATGTGTTCTATCCATTTTAAAACTTATACCAATTAGCTTAATTAAGTGATCTCTTCTGAGGCGAAGAAAATCTTGTCGATAACACCATTACCGCATCCAGCTATCGCCAAGTTACATCCATATAGGCAAGGCGAAAATTTTTGCTATTTAGTTGTTCTAAATGAGAAATTTTTAACGCAGTTAGCATCAGATTTGCTCCTTCAAATTGAACAAGTATCAAGGCTAATTGGTATTATAAGACTATGATGAAATCGTTATCTTCACAGATTAAGTACTAAATTTTTTCAGGTTAAATTTTGATTTATCATTACGTGTTAAGCTCTGAAATAGCTTATCGACCACGGAGTCGCATCTATAAATTACAAAAAATCAACTTCTGTTGGCTAACATGCTTTTCTATTTAATTGTTTTAAATAGGAAAATTTCAATTATTGATATACTTCTCCCCTCTTCCAAGGATTAGAGAATTAATTTGATCTGCTGATGTAGTTTCAAGATTTATTTATGTCAGTATTTTCCACCACAGAAAATTTTTAGCTTTATAGACTTCATCATTTTGAAGAATTGGGTTGTGATAAATTTCGCTCAGAAAGTATCTTAAGTTGAAATAGAAATTAGCTTTGATATAAAAGTTTTTTGTTTTGGCTAGAAATACCATTCTAGCCAAAATAAGAAATTTTATTTTTTAACGATTTCTTCTAATGTATCTTCATCAATTACTTCAACATTTTCAACGATCCGTTTTCCGCCTTGAATTTCGATACGTTTATGGTGTTTATTGAGAGCCAATATTTCATCACAGAACTGAGCTGATGGGTGCATTTCGTACACATAATCAACGATTTTCCCGGACTTTTCATCCTTAACATTTGAAATATTGTATTCGGATATCGCCCCTTTCTCGATCAAATCTTTCATTGTTGTGGTCATATCACGACGAAGTGCCTTCAATTTATTCTCTGTTATTTCATCATCAGAATAAATTGAACCATACTTTTCCATAATTGAAATTAGGCGAAAATGATAAGTTTTACCTGGAGCTGCGTAACGCCATAGATGATACAAACGTAGCATCATCCAACGAGACAAACCGCGTTTTAACTCTTGAGCACTGTTGAAATAATAGCCTTTATACTCCAAGTTATCGATCATGTTATGAACAAATGCATTTAAACATGCAACACATTTGATGTTCCCACCCTGCCCTTTTTTACCACTAAAGTGTAGCGACGACAGAAAGTTCATGTTTGATTCGTAAAATGAATCATCAATACTTGGGTTTTTAGTATCTGTAGCCGTATATTTGAACGAAAGTTTAGAACCTTGAAGAGCTTCCAAAGATTCCTTAATTTGCGGATAAGGCATTGATTGACCAACAGCTTTTAATTCTTGAGCAAGCTCGTTCATCGAAAAAATAACCGCGTATTGAATACCGGACTTAAAATTTATTTTAACAATCTTACCTTTAGAAGCTAGGCGGATCAGTGCGCGCTCAACTTTTTCTTCTCGGTCAGATGGCCAAACTAAAAACTCTTCGTCATCACCATCTCTTTTAGTACTAACAACAGCAGGGGTAATTTTTATCTCACCTTCGTATAGAATACCATCTACTTTTTCTGATATTTTTCTCGTTACGATTGTTTTTTTGGGCGCTTCTTCTAATGGTAATTTTTTATGTCCAGAACGAACAAAGCGTCCCCATAAATCGTAATGATTAAAGGTGTTAGAATAAGCTCTTAACCCATGGGCTGCATTTTCTAAAGATACTCGAACATCTTTATTGTCCGTAAACAACGCCAAACTTTCGTTATCGATTGCACTTTCTACACCATGGATCTGTCCACGAAGTGAATCGGGCAAATTGTCAACAGAGATGTTCACCTTCCGGCTCATTGTTTTACTTCCAAATTTTCATGACGTCTAATAACAACATATTCGACAGAAAAAGTTAATGATTAAAGTTAGTAAAAAAGTGATCCGAAGTAACTTTTTTTGTTGGGATCATTGTTTTACTAAGTATGACTCATTTTCAGATCAAGTTTTTACTAACAAAGGTAAAATGAACGCTGAAAAACCTTTGTTTAAGGCATATTTAGCGGATTTACAACGGCAAATCCGACGCCCTTGTGGAAAACTAGGTCCTTAATTAGTAAAGATCTGATCTATGCTAGGTAGAGATCAGATCTATACATACCTTAAAGCACTTGATCTTATATCACCTGTGCATAACTGTTTGATCTTACTTGGTAAAAAATCGATCCCAACCACCATACCTGTGAGTAATTCTGTGTATAAGCTGTTTATATATAACTTTTTGAAATAGTAGTTAGTAAAATTTCGATCTGGGAGTTATAAGAGATCAGATCTTAACCTAGTAAAAAGTAGATCTATGAAAATTAAAAAAAGTTATGTAAAACAGTTGGATAGAATATAATATCTTTGCCTTAGCCTTTAATACCTATATATCTAACCATATCTAAACTTTCTTATTTATACTTAGATGTAAATCAAAATTACAAATGTCTTTGTTTTTTTGTGTTTACAGCAAAATATATGGACATTATAATAATCGTTATCAAATAAAGGATAATGTGTATGTCTATAAATAACAATGCGCTATCAACGTACCGGCTGTTGAAAGCTACAGCAGAAGTAGCTGAACAATCACTTGCTGGTCGTATTCAACATTATAGAGCTCATCTTAAAACTGAAGAAAAAGAGCTTAGAACTTACACTCAAAAAGCTGCTGCAGATCTACTTGGTGTGAATAATAGAACACTCAAAAGACGTCATGACCAAGGTGACTTTGATACCATCAATATAAAGAAAGGCGCAAACGGTCATTATGCATACACATTAGCAAATATCTTTGCGATGGCAGATGTTCTGGGTGTAAATGCTGATCAACGAAAGCCTAGCGATAAATTACAAGTCATTGTGATTAATAGTTTGAAAGGCGGTTGTGGTAAAACAACAAGTTTGGTGAATATCGCAGCAGCTCTAGCTACAACTAATATTAAGCGCTATCGCATCGGGATCATTGATCTTGATCCGCAAGGATCATCATCAAGCTTTTTTCCATCTAATGATCATGAACCGATCACAGTTGGTGATCTGATGAGAGATTGCATCGAATTAGATGAAGGTGAAACATGGAAAGATCTTGTCTCTAATTCATTCCAAGAAACCCACATTCCAAATATTCGCGTATTACCTTCTGGTATGGATGACTTTTACTTTGAACACGAAATAGCAACAGAGTTAAAAGAAAGTTCAAGCTACGAAAAGACACGTCATTACCATAAGCTTAAAGAGAAGGTTATAGAGCCCGTACAAGACGAGTTTGATATTATCCTAGTAGATACCGCGCCTTCACTTAATTTTATGTTCTATAACGCATTGATGGCGTCTACGGCTATGTTAATACCTGTACATCCAGAGGCCGTAGACTTCGACGCTAATAATAAATATCTGAAACGTCTTGGTGAGATATACCATACCGTTGCAGCTCTTGGTCACGAAGGCTGGGACTTTATGCAATTTTTAGTCACTAACTATGTTAAAGGCAATCATTCTCAGCGCGATATCGTTAAAGATGTACGTAGTGCTTTTGGCCGTCAAGTAATGAGTTATCCAATTAATCACAGCTCTGCAATTACGGCGAGCTCTTCATCGTTTAACACTATTTTTGATCAAAAGACTTCTGATAGCTTAGCAAGTCGCGAAGCATTGCTAAAAGCGCAAGAAAATATCAAAGACGTGGTTGATGAATTAGAAATGCTGATCCGTTCAAATTGGCCTTCAACACAGTCTTCGCTAGCAGAATAAAAGGGTATTAATAATGGCTAGAAAACGTAAAAATGACACTCGAATAGATCCTTTTGCTACTGCGGTTGAAGGCAGTAGCCTCGACGATCTTTTAGATCAGGCGAAAGTAGGTGATGTGGTTACTATGCCTGCGCCAAGCGATCCAACAAAAACCATAGTACTGACCTGTGAAGTAGTACCGTTTAGCGAAATTGAAAGTAAAACTACAGTTTATGGGCAGAATCGCCGTGAGCAATCCCTATTAAGCGAAAAAGCGGTCGCAGATATATTACCTGCCATTAAAAAAGATAAACGTAATCTCCACCCTGCCCTATGTTGGCAGCACAATGGCAAACTTCACGTTTTATCGGGTTCTAGACGCCGTAAAGCCTGTATGCTGGCCGAAGCGGATTATGTGGTGTTGAGCTCGAAAGACTTTAGTGATGAAGATGCAAAAACATTAGCGGTATCTTCCGATCAATACATCGCCCCGAGCCTTTGGGAATTGGGTAAAGCCTATTTTGATACTAAGCATAACTTGATCAAACAAGGCCAAAAAGGATCGTATCGAGAAATCGCTGCCGTGGAAGGTGTTTCTCACACAGCTATCGCAGACGCGTTGAAAGCTTATGAAAGTATTCCGGTCGAAGTATTGCAGTTGTATCCAACGGCAAATCATCTAGGCCGTGAAGCAGCTAAAAAGCTCATCACAGCAAAACAAGAACAGCCTGGGCAGTTTTCAGAGCAAATTGCCGCACTAAAAGCGCAAGACTTTATGACAGAAGAGATGTCGGACGAGAAACGTGCTGTTCAGATCACTAAATTCTTGACCACATTCGGAAGTAGCGATTCACGTGTCGAATCCATGCTAGAGAACGACTACATTCGAGTACAGAGAAATCTAAAGAGTGGTGATGTTACCGTGAAAATAGATAATCGAGTATTGACTGATAAGCGTCTGGAACAATTGCAAAAGCTGCTAAGTAGTTATAATTAAGGTTCGTTCAAAAATTGCCGCGTTGGTTGAATTATCAAGCAACTCGGCGCTTTTTCTAGTCAGTTGACCTCCAACCAGTCCTTTTTTAGCGAATTTCTTACATTTCTCTCTTTAGCTCAAATCACTAATTTCATATACTGGCTTTTTATTTTAATTTTGACGTGCACTTAATGTCTTCGCAGTTATCTAAAGAGCAACTTTTCGCCTTATTTGAAGAAATCAAACAGGAGCAGGCTAATCAATTTCCTTTGTCTGAACGTTTTCTTCGTCAATACTTCAATTCAGCTTTACTTGCGAAAGCTAAGGAGTATTTGAAAGACGAGCAAGTCTGTTACCTTCAACACAGCGAAAACTTCGCGCAAATTGATGCACAGGTATTGGGAAATTACGGCAATACCTTCACCCAGCACATCAAAATAAACCAAACGCAAAGTAGCGTTTCGGTCGAAGCAAACTGCTCGTGTTCAAATAATCCTAAATGTCGGCACATTGCTGCGGTATTACTCAAACTTAAAATTGAACATTCTGGCGGCTTTGGTGAGGCTTATTTAGTTAATGACTGGTTTAACGAACTAGGGCAGTTGCAGCAAGTTGATAAAGCAGACGCAGAAAACGTCTTACTCTTCGTGTTAGAGCCTCGAGCAAACGAAATCCTTGTAAGTCCAAAGGTCTCGCCAAATAGGCCCGACGGTGTTTACCCCTTAGGCCGAGTGTTAACTGAGCAACAGCTCAATAGTCAGGTCGCTCCAGCTGGTCTATTAGAAAACGATTTTCGCTTATTTAGCTGGATCCGCTCGCAAAATACACCGGGTCATTTTGAGTTATTTGGCGTCTGGGGCTTTAATGCACTCACACAACTTGTGCATACCCATCGCTGTTTTTATCGTAACCAGCGCCAACCTTTGGAGCTAGGGCATAAGCAAACGCTTGATTTTTACTGGCATCAAGAAGGCAATGAATACCAACTTAAAAGCCGTCTAGCGAATGTTGAACACTGGCGCTTGATTAAAACCGAACCTCCGGTGTATCTAGATACTGAAAACTTGGTCGTTGGCAGAATTGAGTCAGAGCTTACCGCGCAGGAAATCGCCCATCTTCATACTATGCCTACCATCACGGCTGAAAAGCTAGAGCAGGTGATGGCGCGTTTCCAAGATATCTTTACGGATGATGTCATTGCGCCTCCTGCTGGGTTTTCGCAGTTAGCGAGTAAGCAATCTAATGTTGCTAAGCTTATAAAACTAGATAGGCCAAATAAAATTCGCTTTGCAATTGAGCCGCTTGGAAAAGGCGCGACGAAAAAGCAATTAGCAAGGCTGGAGCAGGTACTCACTGGTCTCGGCTTTATCCATGAGGGCGACGAATTTTTATTACCAACTGAGGATGGCGTTGAAGTCCATTGGTTTAACAGGGAGATCAGGCCGCTTTTGCAGGGTAAACGTTGGATTGTTGACGAGCTGCCAAGCAATGGCCTCGTTGTTACACCAAAAGTGCTGTTAAGCCTTAAGAGAGATAAGCAACATCATGTGCTTGGAAAGGTGATGTTAGATGACAAGCCCGTTACGCTCAACTGGGATAAGCATCCGGTTCATGAGCTTAACAACCTCGCCCATGAATATCGCTACGTCGAAATTGGCGAGCAGTTCTATGCCATTAGCAAATCCATATTTGATGAATTGCTGGAGCTGAAATCTCGTTTTAGTTATTACCTTTCGAGCTCACAATTTAAATTTCCGTTGTCGTATGCCAAAAAGCTGTTTGAACTGACGCATATTCATGCTGACTCAGACGATCAAAAGCTACTTGAGTATCTCGCTGAGCTAGATAAACCGATAGAAAATCTTGACATGATCCCTGCCAGCGAGGGACAGAGCTTCACCCTACGAGATTATCAAGCGCAAGGTGTTAACTGGCTTAAGTTCCTTAATCGTCACCAGTTAGGTGGCATTCTGGCCGATGATATGGGCCTTGGAAAAACGCTTCAGGTTATTGCTTACTTTATTTCTCAGCACAATACGCTAGTGACACAACCAAGTTTAATTGTCTGTCCGACGAGTTTAGTGGGGAACTGGCGTGACGAATTTAAACGTTTCGCACCGCATTTACCTCTCACTATTATTCATGGTTCCAATAGAGATGAAGCACTCACTAACTTGTCAGGTGCACGATTTATTCTAACGACGTATCCGCTACTTAAGCGCGATGTGGCGTATTATAAAGGACTAGATTTTGATTCCATCGTGTTGGATGAGGCGCAATATATTAAAAACGAAAGCGCACAAATCTCTAAATGCGTAAAGAGTCTATCCGCGCGTTTCAAACTTTGTTTAAGTGGCACACCAGTAGAGAATAATTTACTCGAACTTAAATCGCTGCTCGATTTTGTCATGCCTGATGTGTTGGGCACTAAGCAGCAGTTTAAGCAACACTTCCAGATCCCAATTGAAAAAGAACAAGATCGCCCTAGAGCTCGAGAGCTCAGATCGCTGATCGCACCTTTTATTCTTCGTCGTACCAAAGCTGAGGTAGTGAAAGAGCTACCCAATAAGACAGAACTCATCAAAGAATTAGAGTTCTCTGATGAACAACATAAGCTATATCAAGGTGTTCAGCACCAAGTAGAAAGCAAATTGCTCAATCTATTTCAGGAGCAAGGCGTTGAAAGAAGCAAGCTGGCATTTCTCGATGCCTTGTTAAAGTTACGTCAGATCTGCTGTCACCCACAATTGGTTGATAAATCACTGACCGACCAACATGGCGCTAAATTTGAGTGGCTTGCACAACACCTGCCTGTGCTACTCAGTGAGGGCCGTAAGATAATTATCTTCAGCCAGTTTACCAGCGTGTTAGATCTCATTGCTGAGCAGTGTCAACAGCAACAGTTGAAATACACTATGCTGACAGGGCAGACCAGACAACGGGATAAAGCCATTGAGGCGTTTACTCAAGGCAAGTGCAATGTCTTTTTGATAAGCCTAAAAGCAGGGGGAACTGGTTTGAATTTGACTCAAGCAGATACGGTTATCCATTTCGACCCTTGGTGGAATCCTGCGGTAGAAAATCAAGCAACAGATCGCGCCTATCGTATCGGACAAGATAAGCCGGTGTTCGTGTACAAGTTGATTATGGCGAATTCTATCGAAGAGAAAGTGTTTAAGATGCAGCGCGATAAGCAAGCCCTTGTTGACGCCCTATTTGCAGACTCTGGAGTCAATCTTGGTCAGTTTGATGAGTCGCAAATGCTAGCGCTGATAAAAAATTAAAAATAATTTGGAACTAATCAACAAAGGTGAAGGTCTATGATAGTGCTTGTTGTGACATTGTTGAAACAGTAGGCATATGTTGATTTTCCCCCTTTGTTACTGATTGTAATAAGCCAGCTTAATTAAGTTGGCTTTTCTTTTTTCTGGCTCTAGGGCCTGTTTATCTTTCAAGTTTGTTTTTGCAGCAGTTTGACTGGTATTTATACAAGGCAGAGCCTGCGTAGCATAGTCATTCTATGTAAGTCTGGCGATAACATAGTAGAAATGCCAATCAAGCGCTGCCCTTTGGGTTCACCTGAGTGCGCTTTGTTCATTGTTGCTCAACTTTTGCCTAGGTTACTAGGCGGCAAGTCGAGCGTCGCGATCAAAACACACTCAGAAGAACAAAAATCAAACAGCAAAGGTCAACAGGACCTAAAACATCTCTCACTCCATTTTTATTCCATAATCTCGCGCTTTAATAACTACAACGGAGAAACGCCATAGACCAATTAGGATAACGTTATGCTTTGCTACGACGCGACAATTTCACACTTAAACTTTATTGAGACGCAATCAGAATCTGACTATGATCTACTTAATGAAGTTGCGAGTTCAGAAGACTTGTCTAGTATACTTACCATGTTACTGTTCGATGACACGCTTTCAGATAAGTTAAAGCGCCAAGTTAGACAACAATTGAAGAAGTTAAAAGCAAAGAGTAAATAAATCCTATGTCTACCTCATCAAGAATTTTGCTTGTCGAAGACGACCAAGATATTGCAGAGCAGGTGCTGTTGTTTTTTAGAGCATCCGGTTTTGAAATGTTTCATATTGCAGACGGTGCCGAAGTTGTACCTTGGGTAAAGTTAAATCAACCAGATGCAATCTTGATGGATATAATGTTGCCGAACCAAGATGGCGTAGAGTGTATGCGTCAAATTCGAGCATTTTCTGAAGTACCAATTGTGATGCTGACTGCCAAAGTGGCAGAAGCGGATCGTTTACAGGGCTTAGAAGTCGGCGCAGATGATTATGTATGTAAACCTTTTAGCGCCGCTGAGTTAGTGATGCGCATGAAAGCGATCTTACGTCGTTGTGTGAACACCAATGCGTATCAAAAGCCTATCGAAGTAAATCGGGAAGAATTAACGGTTAAACTGAATGGCAGTACATTAGGCTTAACCAAAGTTGAGTTTGACGTCTTTGCGCTTTTATATGACGCACCAAACCGTGTCTTTTCAAGACAGCAAATTCTTGATTATATTCAGCCTGATAACTTTGATATTTCGGATCGCGTAATCGACAGCCACATTAAAAATATCAGAAAGAAAATCAAAGGATTAGATTTATCTCCGAAAATTGTAGAGTCGGTATATGGCGCCGGATATCGCTACAATGGTCAACAGATCACTGAATGACTAAGTGATTGAAATTTATATCTAAGGTATTATCAAAGCAGAAGAACCGATGAGATCTCAATATGCTTTGGTCAATGCTCTCCAATACGCCTGCATGGTATAGTCTTGCGCTATTTGCAGGCGGTGCGGCTACCCTACTCCCCGTCGTTTGGGTTATGCGCAGCACTTTCAAGAATCAACTCAATAATCAACTCGCCTCCGAGCAAGCACTTAGGTCGCAACTAAGCCAAGCTGAGCAACTCGCTGAGCAATTAAGAGCGCAGCAACTACAAAGTCATGGCCAACAGCAGCAACTGCAAGCGAGATTAGCTGAGCGTCAACGGCAAGCCGCTGAATATCAGCAGCTGTGGCAGCGAGAGCTCGATGCCAAGGAAGAAATTCAAGTGCATGCTCATGAGCTAGAAGTTGAAATGGCCAATCTGCAAACCTTGCTGGAGCAAAAGCAACTGAGCTTTGAGCAGCAGCTCGCGCAGCTTGAGCAAGCGAAGGGCCAGCTGAAAGAAGAGTTTCACAATCTCGCGAATCAAATATTTGATGAGAAAAGCGAGCGCTTTAGTCATCAAAGCAAAGAAAAAATCCAGCAGTTGCTGCAGCCAGTACAAGGTGAATTAAAGGGCTTTAGAGATAAAATGGAAGCCATTCATAGTGAAGAGCTGAAGCAACGGGCGTCATTAAAAACCGAATTGCTGCACTTACAAGCCAACAATAAAGCCATGACCGAGCAAGCAGATCGTTTGACCACGGCGTTACAAGGGCAAAAGAAAGCACAAGGCAACTGGGGCGAACTCATGCTCGAAAATGTGCTAGATAGCGCTGGGCTACGTCCGGGTTACGACTATCAGCGAGAAGTCAACTTTAATACCGACGAAGGCAAGTTTCGCCCTGACGTCGTGGTTTACTTACCGCAATCTCGTCACCTGGTAATTGACGCTAAAACCTCATTGAATGCCTATACAAGGTATATTAATGCCACAACCGATAGTGAAGCGAGTCAAGCCATTGTGGCACACACCGAAGCCATCACTGCACGGATCAAAGAGTTGGGTAGTAAATCTTATGAGCGCTTACCAGGTCTTAACTCCCCAGAGGTGGTCATCATGTTTATCCCTGTGGAATCTGCATTTGTTGAGGCGGTTAAGCATAAGCCAACGCTTTATCAGGACGCTTTACAAAACAATGTATTGGTGGCAACGCCAACAACGCTTTTAACCAGTCTTAATATCGTTAAACAGTTATGGCGTTTTGAAGAGCAAAGCAAGCATACCAGAGAGCTGGCGCTTCGAGCTGAGAAGTTTTATAACAAGCTCAATAGCTTCTTACATAGTATGGAAGGGGTGGGTAAGCAGCTTGATAAAGCAAAAGAGAGCTACGAGCGAGCATTTTCTCAGTTATATATGGGTAAAGGCAACTTAATTAAGCAAGCTTCTGAATTTAAAGAACTAGGCGTTGCCGTAGTCAAGGAGCTACCCGAAGAACTCGAAGAAAAAGCTAAACTTGAGCTCGAGCCGGTAAGTCAGCTTGGCAACCACGATAGCTCGAAATAACGCTTGAAATCCAAAAAAACAAAAAAGGCCCATTGGGCCTTTGAACGAAAGATAAAAGAATTTAACCTGAAATGATTAAGGTGTCTTGCACTTGGCATAGTCACTGTGGCGTGGCGTATCCGAATACAAGTGCATATAAAGCGCAAACTGGCTGACATCACGCCAAACATTGCTATTGGCCGGTGGGCATAGTGACTGCTCGATATAACCCTTCAGTGCCTGTCCCGTTAATGCTAATTTAGTCGGGATACGGATAAACACATTGATGTCATCTTTACTGGTTTTTAAATGTGAGAACTGCCAGCTTCCAACCATATACTGTTTGGTAAAGTAGCGGTTGATACGCATTTGGGATTCTTTACTAAGCTGCTGAGTGGGTGCCTCAGGCGTTTCGGTAACAAATGCCCATGCACTTATCAGTGAAATAATAGTGGCTAGTACAAAAGTCCAAATCACAGCTGGTGATAGTTTATTTTTTGGCTTTATTTGAAGTTGCTGCTGGTTCGCTCTAGATTCAACAATTTTCAACCATTCAGCATGTTTTAGCGTCCGTTGTGTCATTGGTACTCTCCGTTTCTGCATATTGGTATTTAAGCGCTTCAATGTGGAGTAAAGATGGAGTGAGTAAACATCAGACCAGTGCCCTTATGAGGTATAAGTTAGATCTAAAAATTCTTTATTGTCGATGAAAGAATAATTCTAAAATTCGCATCTTTTCTGATGAGAGTTGCTTAATCTTAGGGTGGTATTGAATTAGTAAGTACCAACATTTTAGTCTTAAGTCTAATGGGTGTCGTACCGAATTTGTGTTATTTACTTGGGTACCTATTCAGTCTTGATTTATCTTCATATCGACTAAATTAAGTAATAATCGGTCTTTTACAGACTCTGCGTTCAACATATTCACGGGACAAACTATGCAATTTATTAATAACAAGCTGGAAAACGCTGTTCGCAAGCCAATCTCGTTGGCTGTCGGTGCTGCGCTTCTTTCAACTATTTCAATTCATGCGCAAGCAGAAAGTAACAACACTGAAGCCAAAGAAAGTGTTGAAGTCATCGAAATCACTGGTACGCGAAGAAGTCTTCGTAGTATTGCCGAGAGCACGGTGCCGGTAGATGTGATTTCTTTAGAAGATATGCAAAGTACCGGTCAGCTGGAGCTGAGCCAAGTACTAACTACGCTCGTGCCAAGTTTTAACTTCCCAAATTCAACGCTGGCGGATGGTACGGATCACGCCCGTCCGGCAGTGCTTAGAGGTTTAGCACCGGATCACACCTTAGTGCTGGTTAATGGTAAGCGTCGTCATGCTGGCGCATTATTGAATTTAAATGGTACCGTTGGTCGTGGTTCAACGGCGGTTGATTTAAATACTATCCCAGCTGCCGCGATTAAGCGTATAGAAGTACTGCGTGATGGCGCTGCTGCTCAATACGGCTCAGATGCCATTGCTGGCGTTATTAATATTGTGCTTAAAGATGCCGAAGAAGGCGGCAGTATTAGTGTGACCTATGGTGAGCACGATACGCAGATGGCAGGTGTCCCTGACTTATTACAAACCCGTGCAAACGCTGCGGGCGATTTAGACTTTGTGCTTGGAGATGACCGCAAGCGTAATGATGGCGGTACTACAACAATTGGTGCCAACGTTGGTTTTGCTTTAGGTAATGATGGTTTTATTAATCTGTCTGCCGAATATAGAGATAAAAAACCAACTAATCGTTCAGGCTTCGATCCAAGAGAGCAATATGCTCGTGATGAAAATGGTCAACTTGACTCAAGAGAGTTTTCATTTGATCGCTACAACCACCGTTTTGGTAAAGCTGAAGTGGAAGACTTTGCACTATTTTATAATGCGGGTTACAACCTAGATGCGGAAACCGAACTTTATTCATTTGGTAGCTACTCAACACGTGAAGGTAACTCCGGTGGTTTCTATCGTCGCGCAAATGACAGCCGCAACTTAACTGCGGTATACCCAGATGGTTTCTTGCCTCAAATCGTCAGCGATGTAGATGATTACTCTTTTGCGGTTGGTGTAAAAGGCACTCAAGGTGAGTGGGATTACGATATCAGTACAAACTATGGTGTGAATGACTTCGCTTTGGGTGTCGTAAATAGTTTGAATACTTCGATGGGGGTAACAAGTCCGACTGAGTTTAATAACGGCGCTTTAGTTTATTCGCAGTGGCTTGTGAATGCTGATGCTAAAACGGCATTGGATTTGGGCTTACCGGATGACGTATTTTTCACGATTGGTGCAGAATATCGCCGCGAAACCTATGAAATTGAAGTCGGTGAAGAAGCGTCTTACCTCACCGTGCTTGATGCAGAAGGCAATCCCGTTGCAGCTGGTGGTGCGCAGGTGCTCGCTGGTTTCTCACCAGCAAGTGCTGTCGATGAATCTCGTCATAACATCGCTTTATTCGCAGAGTTTGATACCTACTTAACGCAGGACTGGAATATCGTCTTGGCGGGTCGTTTTGAAGATTACAGTGATTTTGGCAGCACTTTCACCAGTAAACTGGCATCGCGCTATGTGGTGTCGGATAACTTTTCACTACGTGGTGCAGTAAGCACAGGTTTTAGAGCGCCTTCATTGGCTCAAACGTCCTATAAATCAATTGCTACGGTATTTGAAAATGGCGTACCGAGTGAAGTTGGCCACTTCCCTGTTGATACGCCAGCTGCAAAAGCGCTGGGTGCTCGAGAGCTTGAACCTGAAGAGTCGGTCAATATGACGGCGGGCTTTGTCTACACACTAGACGCGTTCTCATTTACTGTGGATGCCTATCGAATTGACATCGACGATCGCATCGTCCTTTCTGAGAACTTGGGCGGTCCTGAGGTCATTAATATTTTGCAGCAAGCGGGTGAGCTTAATACGCAAAGTGTAAGGTACTTCACTAATGCTATCGACTCGCGCACTCAAGGTGTGGATATCGTAGCAACGTACAGTTTTGATCTTGCCGACTACGGTAATCTGCGTTTAAGTGCCGCGGTAAACATCAATGACACTGAAGTGACGCATGTAAAAGCAAACCCTGCTGAGCTTGAAGCCCTTGGTGACAGCTATGAGTACTTTGCTCGTCGTGAAATTGCACGATTTGAAGATGGAACACCAAAAGATAAGTGGAACTTAGCTGCAATTTGGCAATTTGGCGATTGGCAGACGACATTACGTGCCACACGCTATGGTGAAACGGTGGACTCTTCTAGCGCAGTAGAAGGCGATGAAGTATTAGACGCTAAATGGATCACTGATTTAGAAGTGGCTTATAACCTAGGTGACAACTGGAAGTTTGCTGTAGGCGCTAACAATTTATTTGATCAATATCCTCAAGATACTGTTAGTAATATTGGTTATACAACGTTTAACCAGATCTTCCCTTACTCTGCGTTCTCGGCCTATAACACCGATGGTCGTTTTGTGTATGGCAATATCAGCTACCGTTTCTAAGCAAGCTCAGAAAGACAAAAGGCCAAGCATCTGCTTAGCCTTTTGTACTTTATGCTGGTACATCTACCGCGTGAGGTAAGTTTATCTGAATACACAAACCGCCATACTTCCCTGACTTCACTGTGATTTTTCCATTCATCGCTTCAATTAAGCTCTTACAAATAGATAAGCCAAGACCTGAGCCTCCTGTTGCACGACTTCTCGATGCCTCGACACGGTACAAGCGTTCAAACAGTTTGTTCTGCTCGGCCTCAGATACGCCTGGTGAGCTATCATCTACTTGTAGGAATAGTTCTTGTTTATTGACCACAGCTTTAAACCTTACCTTGCCGGGTTTATCTGTGTATAAACATGCATTCTTAGCAAGATTATCGATAACCCTATCTAGCTTTGGTTTATCAATGTAAATACTCATATCATCGACGTGAATGTCGGCGATAAATTGCAGCTGATTACTTGTTACTAATCTTTCAATATCGTACACATAGCTTTGGATAACCGTTTTCGCGCCATGCTGCTGGGGATGGATCACTAGCGCGTCATGATCTGCTTGAGACAATTGATATACGTTCGAGATCAATTCATTTAGCTGATTTATCTTGTTGTTGATCTTGGCATACGCAAGTGTGCTGTCATCAATAAGATTGTGTTCCATCGCTTCTATATGGAGTTTTAAGACACTGAGTGGCGTGCGTAACTCGTGGGAAATATCGGCCAGCATTTTATCTTTATGCTCAATATTCAATTGATACATTTTTGCTTTTAGCGCCGCATTTCTATGCTTGACGACAAAAAATCCGACTAGAAATAATCCAGCTAAAAAGGTTGAGATTGCAGTGATCACCCACATTTGTGTGGATAGCTTGGCGTTTTGTAAGTTAACCTCGGTTATGGCTTGTGCAGAGCGTGCTTGCTCCAGTTGTTGAGATTGAATAAGCGCGTCAATACTGGCTTTATAGGTACTTACTTGTTTTTCTAGTAATGTTTCATGAAGTTGAGTCTGTAGCTTTGAAGTCGACTTCATAAATTGAAAAGCTTGGGCGTATTCATGATGTGCAGCAAGCGTTATCGCTTTAAGGCGATGATATTTTTCGAGCAGCACCTCTGCCGTTTCTATTTCGGTTAGGGCGTCCAGCTTGGTGAGTAGTGTTTTTGCTTTGGCTAATTCTTTACGTTTTAGCCTAACTTCTAACTCCGTCAGGTAGGCGTAAAATTGTTGCAGTGTTGAACTGGTTTGAGTGGCATATTCAATGCCTGCAAGTGCATCCGACAGGGCATTGTCTAAGTCTGCCTTGGCTATATGGATCAATGCGGAGTTTCGATATGCCCTAGCGAGTGAAACCCTAGCATTGAGTTCTTTTAGAAATTCAATGGCCTCTTTTGTTTGCGCTAATGCTTCGTCCGTTTTACCGTTCTTAAACTTCAGCTCTCCCAAGCGAAGGGCCGTGCCTGCGACGTTGCGTAATTCTTTTGAAGCTTTATCTGCAACGAGAGCTTGTTGAAAGAAATACTCTGCATTTTCCTCATCCCCCATACGCACAGAAATATCACCGAGATTATAAAAGTTAGCCCCTTGCTTTTCGTACTGATCAGTTCCTTTTAGTAATTCATAGGCTTTTAAGTGATATTGCATAGATTGCGCAAGCAGATTTCTATGGTCGGCAACAACACCTAGATTATTATAGGTTTGCGCCACTAAATTTGATTTATCCATTGCCTCGGCTGAAGCGAGCGCTTTTAAGTAAAAAGACTCGGCCTGCTCAAGCTGGCTTAAGTTACGATAGTTAATGCCTATCTCTCTGTATAAATCATACTTGCGCGCTTCGGTAAGGAAAAACTGCTTTTCGATATAGCTAAGAGTAGATATTGATTTCTCATATAAGTCTTGCTTTCGATAAATCATGGCCTGCAAATAAATCGCTTGATATCGCGTTTCTTCTTCTTCACTGACGCTGGCCGTTTCAATTTTAACTAAGGCTTCGGTGTATTTCCCTGCCTTTTCTAAATCTTCTATTTCCTTGATAACTGTATTCCCTGCCAGGCAATGCATCGCTGTAAGCAGTGCTACTGCTTTTATTAAGTTCTTAATGGGGGTCATGTATCAACTTCAATGTACTGTAATCAGTTTTATAGTTTTACATGGAAAAGTGGGGTAAATATGGAAAGTGTAAAGGGGGTTTACAGCAGAATGAAGTGCTTATAAATCTGAGGTTAGTCATATTTTGATTTTTAGTCAAAATAAACTCAGAACAAAATTTTACTAAGTAAGTTAGTAAAAATGTGACCTGTCGCTGGTTTAGTTAGTAAAATTTTGGTTTGTGAAAGTGAAAAAAGTCACAAATGCGCTCTTTTTTGTCTGGATCTTAGATCTTTACTGTAAAGATCGGGATCGTTAGGTATTGAGTTAATAAAATTCTGATCTCAAATAGGTCTAGGTTAGTAAAAATATGATCTGAATAACTGGCGTTGGTAAATACGTGATCTCAGTTACCAGTGGCTAGTAAAAATCTGATCCACAATAGATAAAAGGGCCTGACGGCCCTTGCTGATTAAGGAACTATATAAGTCGTTATCTAAATCCAGTGTTAGAACTGGTTCATGGTGTTGGCTTCACCGCCTGCTTTGAGTGCGTTCTCACCAGAGAAATACTCTTTGTGCGTGTCACCGATATTAGAGCCTGCCAAGTCTTGGTGTTTAACTGATGCTTGTTCGCGACGGATTTCTTGTCGTTGCACATCGCGCACATAGGCAAGCATACCCGCGTCACCAAAATAGCCTTCAGCCAGAATATCAGTGCTGAGCGCTGCTGTATGGTAAGTTGGCAGTGTAATAAGGTGATGGAAAATTCCCGCTTCTCTTGCCGAGTCACGCTGGAAGTTTTGCACCAGTAAATCGGCTTCGGTTGCCAACTCGGTTGCGTCTAACTCTGGCGCCATCAATACTTTTGCATCCGCGCTTGGATTTGGGTATGCCGATAAGTCTTTACCTTGCTCTTGCCATTGTTGGTATACCTGTTCACGGAATTTTAATGTCCAGTTGAACGATGGCGAGTTGTTGTACACAAGCTTAGCGTTAGGCACTTGTTCGCGAACTCGGTTAACTAGCTCGGCAATTTGCTCGATATTTGGCTTTTCGGTTTCAATCCACAATAGATCTGCGCCTGATTGAAGACTGGTTACACAGTCTAGTACTACACGATCTTTTTCTGTGCCTGCTCTGAACTGGTATAAACCGTTGTCTAAGCGAACTGGCTTTTGCAGTTCGCCACTCAATTTAATTGCCATCTCACCTTCTTGTAAGTCAGCGGCCGAGGTAACTGGCGTGGTGTCTAAATAGCTAGTGTATTGGCTCGCAAGGTCGCCTGGCGCTTTTGATACTGGCACTTTTTGCGTCAAACTTGCACCCAATGAGTCAGTGCGGGCGACGATAACGCCATCTTCAACACCAAGCTCAAGGAAAGCATATCGTACAGCGTTAATCTTGGCTAAAAAGTCTTCATGAGGAACCGTTACTTTACCTGCTTGGTGGCCACACTGTTTTGCGTCCGATACTTGGTTTTCGATTTGAATTGCACAAGCACCCGCTTCAATCATTTGTTTAGCTAATAGGTAGGTTGCTTCTTCGTTACCAAAACCGGCATCAATATCAGCAATGATAGGCACGACATGGGTTTCGAAGTTATCGATTTTGCTAAGGATCTCTGTTGTATCTTGGCCTTTTGCTCTCGCTGCATCAAGATCTTTGTAGAGATGATCTAGCTCTCGTGCGTCGGCTTGCTTGAGGAAGGTGTAGATCTCTTCAATCAAAGCAGGAACCGCTGTTTTTTCATGCATACTTTGGTCAGGTAGTGGGCCAAATTCTGAGCGCAGCGCTGCAACCATCCAGCCACTTAGGTATACGTAAGAGCGTTTTGTGGTTTTATTGTGACGCTTTACTGCCATCATCATCTGTTGCGCGGTAAAACCGTGCCAACAACCAAGCGATTGCGTGTATTGGCTGCTATCTGCGTCGTACGCTGCCATGTCTTCACGCATCACTTTTGCCGTGTATTTTGCAATGTCCAAACCGGTTTTAAAACGGTTTTGTAGGTGCATACGGCTGGCATACTCAGGACTGATAGACTGCCAAGTTTTTCCTTGGCTTTGGCATAGACTAGAGAAATGATCTAACTGAGTTTGATACTGAGACATAATTAGCTTCCTTTGAACGGGTACTATAAATCAAATTAAATTCTGGTTGTTTGTTACACGAAACCAACCGGTGTGAGAGTGGTTGGCTGCGGGCTTAATTAAACACTAGGCCGATAAAACAGATTTTTTAAATTTATAGTTGTTATTACGAGTATATTTTTTGTGAATGGGAAAAGGGGTTCGTTTTTCCAAAAATTGTTTTATGTTTGACCTATCCCGTTCAAAAAATGTTAATCAAGGACTCTCCATGAGCAAGTATGTCACTCATTCAGGCTTCCAAATTGCGACTCCACTGGCGCACTTTGTTGAGCAATCTCTACTTCCCGGTACGGGGATCGCGGTCAATCAATTTTGGCAAGGCGTAGCGGATATTTTTTCGGAACTTGGGAAGCAAAACCAAGCGTTACTCAACAAACGCGATACCCTGCAACAGCAAATTGACGATTACCATCTCTCTCATCCTGATTGGCAATCGGCAGAATATCGGACATTTCTTGAATCTATCGGTTATTTGCAGCCTGAGCCTGAAGATTTTGCCATCGAAACCGAGCATGTAGAGCCTGAAATTGCGAGCGCAGCCGGTCCTCAGTTAGTGGTGCCTGTCAGTAACGCAAGATTTGCGCTCAATGCGGCGAATGCGCGTTGGGGCTCCTTGTATGACGCGCTTTATGGAACGGATGTTCTTGGTGAAGAGGATGGTGCTGAGCGTACTCAAGCCTATAATCCGAATCGCGGATTTAAAGTCATGGCTTATGCTAGGCAATTTCTCGATAAAGCGCTGCCGTTGGCAGAAGGCTCTCACATAGAAAGTACGAACTACGCGATTCTAGACGGCAATTTGGTGATTACACTCAACGACAGCACCCAAGTTGCACTGCAAAAGTCTGATCAGCTAGTGGGTTATCAGGGGGAGGCACAAAATCCAAGCGCGGTATTGTTGCGCCACCATGATCTGCATATTGAGATCCAAATTGATCCACACCATCCGATCGGACAGGCAGACAAAGCTGGGATCAAAGATGTCGTCCTTGAGGCTGCACTTACGACAATCATGGATTGTGAAGACTCAGTTGCGGCGGTGGATGCACAAGACAAAGTATTGGTATACCAAAATTGGTTAGGCTTGATGAAAGGGAGCTTGAGTGAGACCTTCGAAAAGTCAGGTCAATCGCTGACTCGGACGCTAAATGCCGACCGAAGTTACGTAGATACACAAGGCCAGCGTATGACACTAAAAGGTCGCTCTATGATGTTTGTGCGCAATGTTGGCCACCTAATGACAACGCCAGCGGTACTGGATGCAGAAGGTAACGAGCAGTTTGAAGGGATCTTAGATGCCATCATGACAAGCACGGCTGCGCTGCATGATTTACAAGGCAATAGTCCGTTCAAAAACTCGACGGCAGCAAGTATCAATATCGTGAAACCAAAGATGCACGGGCCTGAAGAAGTCGCTTTCACTGATACCCTATTTAGCCGAGTTGAAGCGCTGCTCTCGCTACCCAAAAATACCATTAAAATGGGGATTATGGATGAAGAGCGCCGTACTTCGGTAAACTTAAAAGCGTGTATTGCTGCTGCTAAGCAGCGTGTAGTATTTATCAATACTGGCTTTTTGGATAGAACAGGCGATGAAATTCATACCTCAATGCTGGCGGGCCCTGTATTGCCCAAAGTGGCAATTAAAGGACAGTCTTGGATAGCGGCCTATGAAGATCAAAACGTGGATATTGGCCTTAAAACCGGTTTTAGGAAAAAGGCACAAATAGGCAAAGGAATGTGGCCAATGCCAGATAAAATGGCGCTGATGATGGAGCAAAAGCAAGGCCATCCTGAGTCTGGTGCTAATACTGCATGGGTGCCCTCTCCTACTGCAGCAACGCTTCATGCGATGCACTATCACTATGTGGATGTGTTTGCACGCCAACTTGAGATAAAAACACGTCAGCAAGCATCGCTCGATAACTTACTTACGCCCCCGTTGATGTTAGAAAACGATTTGTCTGCGGAGGATATTCAAGCCGAATTAGACAATAATGCGCAGGGCATTTTGGGCTACGTGGTGCGCTGGATAGAACAAGGCGTAGGTTGCTCAAAAGTGCCTGATATCAATCACGTTGGATTAATGGAAGACAGAGCAACGCTTAGGATCTCAAGCCAGCATATCGCTAACTGGTTATATCATGGCATTTGTAGCGAAGAGCAAGTGGAAAAAACTTTTAGGCGCATGGCGGCTGTAGTAGATGGTCAAAACGAAGGTGACAGCCTTTACCAACCAATGCTCAACGACCATAAACCGCTTAGTGAAAACCTTGCTTATAAAGCGGCGTTATCTTTGGTATTTGAAGGCCGAGTACAACCCAATGGTTACACCGAGCCGCTACTTCACGCCTATCGACAAGCCTATAAGCAGCAGGCTAATTAGTCTCTTTTCATTTCGATGTCACTCAAATCAAGGCTGGTCAATCCAGCCTTTTTGGTTTTTCTGCTTGTGTCGTGATTTATCACGACGAGCATGGGCTATATTTGCGACACGGCAATCAAAGGTACTCGTGTTGAAACACCGTTGAGTGCAATTTTGTGGATCATTTCATCTAGGGTAGTGCAGCAATCACTGAGAATGTTGACATTGTACTGCTCCGCCGATTTCGATAGCGCGGTATGGGTTACACAGTTTTGTGTCATCATGCCGCAGATATATAAAGTGTCGATACCTTTAGATTGGAGCAAATCGTTTAAGGAGGTTTGCTCAAAGCTGTCGGCATAGGACTTTACGATATGGTGGCCGTTTTCTTGCGCTTGGCGTAGGCCATTATGAAGCTCGACACCGCTAGTGTTGGTATTGAAAAATGGTGCTTTTCCTTGCTCTGGATTAGCTATGTGCTGGACATAAACGACTTCCATGTTTTGCTCTGCTGCTTTTTTGATAGCAGTATTGATGTTTGCTAGTGTATTTTCGGTATTCCATAACGGGAAAAGCCCTCCAGGAAAGTAGTCATTTTGAATGTCGATCACCAATAGTGCGCTGTTGTTCATTTTTTTACCTCGTTAGTTAATTTGCAGAGGTATTGTGCTGGAGTTGTAACTTTGACTGGAGTGTCTAAAATGACATTTTTGAGTTCAAATTCGACAATGTAGATGAAACCAATCAAAGTGGCGATTTGTCACTATCCTCACGCGATGAAGTCGGCTGTGTATGGTCTAGAAGAGCTGTTTTTTCTAGCTGATAGAATTTGTATCGAAGAGTCACAGGATACCCGCTTTACAACACATGTTGTCACCTTTAGTAGTGCTGTAAAGGGGGATTACAATATTGTGTTATTGCCGCCGAGTGTTAGTTCTGATTATTACCTCAAACCTGAACCTCAATTACTTGCTTGGTTAACCGAGCAGCACCAACAAGGTGCAATTATCGCCTCTGCCTGTGCGGGGGCTTTTATACTTGCGGCCTCGGGGCTAAGTCATCAGCGCTTACTTACCACGCATTGGGGGTTAACTGAGGCATTTAAACGGCACTTTCCTAACCAGCCTATTGATACACGAAAAATTTTAATCGATCACAATGATATTATGTCGGCTGGCGGTATGATGTCATGGCTTGATCTTGGATTAGAGCTAGTCAAAAAATATAGTGGTCACTTGGTCATGCGCAAGTTAGGCAAAACGCTTGTCGTAGATACGGCTCAGCGGGAGCAGAGCTACTATCATCAATTTCAGCCAAACTTTCAACATGGTGACGATGCTGTGCTGCGCGCTCAGCAATATATTAACACCCGTTATGGTCACAATATTTCAATTACAGAACTAGCTGATATCGCTCTACTTACGCAAAGAACCTTACAGCGACGTTTTGCTAAGGTGCTCGGACTCAATCCAAATCAATATCTGCAACGGTTTCGGGTGCAGAAAATGTGTGATTTATTAGAAAGCACGAGCAAGCCATTTGATTGGATTGCGCACCAGGTAGGATACGAGGATACGACAGCCTGCCGTAAGGTGTTTAATAAATGTATGGGCTTAACACCAAGCGAATTTCGAAAGCGTTTCTAGTTAACCTGAACCCGGGATAACAACTTGTTCTCTAGCAGCTGTTACCCCTTACTACTGCGTTAAATTTGCTTGCAATAGGCCAGCTATTGACGCACAAATTTGCCTTGTATTAAGAAATAACTTCTGGCTAGAGTGATATTACACTTTTGAGCTTAGGGATTTTAGTTTAATAACTAACTTCTTATCCCGAGTTCAGGTTGGTTATTTAAACTTTACTTAAAGTAAAAAATATTTGACTTGTTGTTGAGCAAAGTTTACGCTTTCAATGTAAAAAATACTTAACCTTGAGTAAAGTGAGGGTAACATGGAAAGCAACAATAAGATTAAAGCGTTTTTAGACTCGTTGAGTTTCCGTGACTTAACGATTGCGATAGAGTTTTTGGTAACAGGTTATATCTTGTATTTTTATTTAGGCGAAATAACAGCGGCTACAGAGCAGTTACGTCAAGATCCGAGTTGGGTATCAGGATTGTTGCTTAAGGTGATTGTTATTTCTATCGTGACATCTATTGCAGGTCAGCTGCTACTGAGCTTTGTTAGCGATAAAGATATGGATAAGCCGTTAGATGAGCGTGAAAAATTGATTGCGCTATCTGGATGCAAACCTGCCTACTGGGTGCTTCAGGTTGGTGTGTGTATCTCTATTTTCCAGTATTCTGCTGAAGCGCAAAATTGGTCGCAAGCGCTTCCTTTTGAACTACCATTTTCACCACTTCATATTTTAGTGATTGCATTTTTGCTGGCTGAATTGGTCGGTTATGGAACTCAGCTCGTCAAAGCTCGTTTGGGAGCTGTGTATGGCTGATTTACCAATAAAAAACAAAATCAGAATGCTACGTTTTATGAGCGGTGAAATGACACAAAAAGAGCTTGCTGAGCGAGTGGGTGTTACGAGACAAACGATTATGGCGATCGAGGCTGCAAAATACTCCCCTTCGCTTGAGGTAGCATTTAAGATAGCGCATGTATTTAATGTCTCTATTGAAGAGGTATTCGAATATCAGCCATGAAGTGCCAAAACAAGCGTGATGTAAAGGGGGTTTACGTCACGCTTTTTTGTTTCTGTGAGCACAGATACGCTTTTTGACTTAAATAGTTTAATAATTAGGCATTGTAATCTAGGCTTTAGGTAAATATATTGTTACTACTAAAGATAGTGCCTATGCAATGAACAGAGCCGTCATGTTATAAGGCCGATTGTCATAGACTTGCTCACGAGGTGTCATGGTTAAGCAGTACATATCAGTGAATAACTTGATTGGCATGGCTATATTGGTGTGGGGCTTGGTAATCCCCCCTGCCAGTGCAAGCGAATGCAGTAAAACGGTGAATATCGGCGTTGTTGCCGATTGGCCGCCATTAACTGTATTTGATGAGCTTGGACCTTGGGGCCTAGACGTAGACATTGCCGAAATGGTGTTCCAGCATGTTGCCGTGTGTACCACCTATATTCGCCTCCCTTCCAGCGCTCGCACTTTTGAAGAAATGTCAAAAGGAGTGATAGATGTCGCAGTAATGGTTAGCTACACTAAAGATAGAGAAGCATACGGAGATTTCTCTCTGCCCTACCGTTTTGAACGTATGCGATTATTTTCGTTATCACCTCCCACAGCGCTTGCCGATTTAGCTTCATTACTAAAGCAATCGAAAACCATAGGGTTGAGCATCGGATCTTACTATGGAGAGGAACTTGATAAGCTTAAACAAGATCCCCGCTATAAAGATCAATTTGTGAGTATTGCCAGTGCGCAACGGCGGGTTGAAATGCTAATGAAAGCGCGCGTTGATTTTATTGTGGATGATGTGATCACGGGGAACTATTTTATCAAAGAGCGAGGGCTTGACGCTGCGCAGGCTTGGCCTTACGTGGTACATGATAACCAAGTACACTTTTTGCTGCGTAAAAATGTTTTTAGTGCGAGGCTGAAAAGTAAAATTGATGAGGCGATCTTAGCGCTTAAACCTAAGATTGAATTGTTAGTAGCGAGTTATCAGTCAAACGCGTCTTTTGGGGTTTCCACTGTCTCAAATAGGTTTCCTAGTTACCAACCGTTACTGCTTTCAAATCTTGACTAGCAAGGATGTTTAGTCGTACTCAGTTCCATCATTTGGTTCGGTTTTGGTTGTTTTATAGCCAAACCAAACTTAATCAAATTGTCACATCAAAACGGTAAATTATCGCAAATACCTGCAAAATCTCAGATTTTTTAAAATTTTTTAAGATTTTTTGTAATCCTTTAAAACCCCTTAGCTATCATGGGATTAACCTAGGTACAAACGTCAAAAATTTGGCTTTTTACAAAAAGTCAACCTTGAAGTCTCATCTTTATCACCCTAAGCTTTATTTTAATTGAACGGTCAATTAATAAAAAGCTATGCCAAAAGTCGGAATGGAACCTGTTCGTCGTCAGCAGCTAATTGACGCCACTTTAGAGTCAGTTGCCGAGTTAGGATTACAAGCAACCACTATTAATAGTATCAGTAAAAGAGCGGGTCTCTCATCGGGGATCATCAGCCACTATTTTGGTGGTAAACAAGGCTTGATCGAAGCAACCGTGCGCTATCTATTAAACAACTTGAAATACAGTTTGTTGGACAAAACCTGCGGTGGTTGTAGTGCCGAGCAGCGACTCATGTATATCGTAGAAGCTAACTTTGCCATGGTACAGCAGCAGTCAAATACGACGCGTACCTGGTTGAGTTTTTGGGCGCAATCTATGCACGATGATGAACTTCACCGACTACAGCGCGTTAACAGTCGCCGTCTGCAGAGTAACCTAGCGACTTCGTTTGCTGCTTTTATGCCGCGAGCACAGGCAAAAGAAGCGGCTGAGCTTGCCGCCGGTATGATTGACGGACTTTGGTTAAGAGCGGTGCTAAGCAAAGCTGACCATCATGCGTTTCATCACAGTGAAACGCTCGCAAAACGCTACATTCAATCACTTATTAAGCAGTTTGGAGGATAATGTGACAGTCCCTGTATATCAAAATTTTATTCATGGCCAGTTCTTGGCAAACCACTCAGGCGAAAAGTTTGCAGTAAAAAATCCAGCAACGGATGAAGTGATCTACGAGGTAGAGGTTGCCGATAGTCATGTTCAGCAAGCTGCGATTGAAAGTGCCAAAGCGGGCTTTGCATTATGGTCAGCGATGGCGCCAATTGAGCGTAGTCGTGTTTTACATAAAGCGGTATCTCTGCTGCGCGAGCGCAACGATGAGCTTGCCAAGATTGAGGTGTTAGATACAGGTAAACCTTGGCAAGAGGCGGAATGTGTAGACATTCAAACTGGCGCTGATGTGATTGAATATTTTGCAGGGTTGGCTCCCGCTCAAGTTGGCACTCAGCAGCCTGTGGGAGGGGACTTTTTCTATACTCGTAAAGAGCCCTTGGGGATTTGTGCAGGCATTGGCGCGTGGAATTATCCACTGCAAATTGCGTGTTGGAAATCAGGCCCTGCACTTGCCGCTGGTAACGCCCTCATTTTCAAGCCATCGGAAGAAACACCACTAGGCGCGATTAAGCTGGCCGAAATATTTATTGAAGCCGGTGTCCCTGCGGGCGTATTCAATGTGGTACAAGGTGCCGCTGAGGTGGGCCAATGGCTAACTACCAGCCCTGATATTGAAAAAGTATCGTTCACCGGTGAAGTGGGTACTGGCAAAAAAGTAATGCAAAGTGCGGCAAGCAATTTAAAAGAAGTGACGATGGAGCTAGGCGGCAAATCACCGCTTATCGTTTTTGAAGATGCTGATATCTCTCAAGCGATAAGTGCCGCGATGTTGGGCAACTTTTACACCCAAGGTGAAGTGTGTACCAACTGCACACGCGTATTTGTACAGCGTAAGGTTTACGACGCCTTTTTAGCTGAGTTAAAGCAGCGTACCGAACAAAATATCATCGCGGGCGATCCGCTCGATCCAAACGTAAATCTTGGCGCCCTAATCTCAAAGCAGCATCACACACTGGTGATGGATTACATTGAAAAAGGCAAAGCTGAAGGTGCAACCGTACTGACCGGTGGTGAGGCACTTAGTCCTGAAACCGCGCCAAACGGCTACTTTGTCGCACCGACCGTATTTATCGACTGTCATGATGACATGACCATAGTGAAAGAAGAGATCTTTGGCCCAGTGATGTCGGTATTGGTATTCGATGACGAGGAAGAAGTCATTCAACGTGCAAACAACACCCACTTAGGTTTGGCCGCGGGTGTATTTAGTAGAGATATTCAACGTGCACACCGTGTCATCCACCAGCTAGAAGCTGGCATTTGTTGGATCAATAGTTATGGCAACTCACCCGCTGAAATGCCCGTTGGAGGCTATAAGCAGTCGGGCATTGGCCGCGAAAATGGCATCGAGACGCTAGATCAATATACCCAGACTAAGTCTGTGTATATTGGTATGAGCGATATTGAAAGTCCATTTTAATCGAGGAGTATGATGACTGATTTTGATTATATTATCGTAGGTGCAGGCTCTGCAGGCTGTGTGCTTGCAAACCGCCTATCGGAAAATCCAGCGCACAAAGTGCTACTACTCGAAACTGGCGGTAGTGATAAGAGTATTTTTATTCAGATGCCAACTGCGCTATCTATTCCAATGAATACCGATAAATATGCTTGGCAGTTCCATACTGAGCCAGAGCCGCACTTAGACAATCGCGTTATGCATTGTCCTCGCGGCAAGGTACTTGGTGGTTCATCGTCAATCAATGGCATGGTGTACGTTCGAGGTCATGCTAAAGACTTTGACGAGTGGCAAGACAGTGGTGCTCAAGGTTGGGATTATCAGTCTTGTTTACCTTACTTCAAGCGCGCTGAATCTTGGTATTTAGGTGGCGACGAGTACCGTGGTGAGCAAGGTCCGCTTGGCACCAATAATGGTAATGAAATGGCAAACCCGCTCTATCGCGCCTTTATTAGCGCCGGTGAGCAAGCGGGTTATGCGTTTACTAAAGACTATAACGGTGAGCAGCAAGAAGGCTTTGGGCCAATGCATATGACCGTAAAAGGTGGTAAGCGTTGTTCATCAAGTCGCGCCTATTTAGATCCAATTAAACATCGCAGTAACCTCACCATAGTCACGGGTGCCTTGGTACAAAAAGTACTGTTAGATGGCAAAACCGCTACAGGCGTTGAATACAGTGTGAAAGGAAACCTGAAAAAAGCGAATGCTGCAAAAGAAGTCATTTTGAGTGCGGGTTCAATCGGTTCACCGCACTTATTACAATTATCTGGCATTGGCGATAAAGAAGCGTTGACTGCCGCAGGCGTTGAAGTAAAACACCATTTACCCGGAGTGGGCAAAAACCTTCAAGATCACTTGGAGTTTTATTTCCAATACAAGTGTAAGCAGCCCATCACCTTGAATGGCAAGTTGGGGTTAATTTCTAAAGGCTTGATCGGTGCAAGATGGTTATTTGATAAGTCAGGTCTTGGCGCGACCAACCACTTTGAGTCTTGTGCTTTTATTCGTTCGAAAGCGGGCGTTGAGTGGCCAGATCTTCAGTACCACTTTTTACCTGCGGCGATTCGCTACGATGGAAAGAGTGCCTTTGATGGTCATGGGTTCCAAGTTCATGTCGGCCACAATAAACCAAAGAGCCGTGGTGAAGTAACGATTAAATCAGCAGATCCAACGGTTGCGCCTAAAATACAGTTTAATTATCTGGCAGAACAAGAAGACATTGAAGGCTTTAGAGCTTGTGTCAGGTTGACTCGTGAAATCATCGAGCAAAGTGCGTTTGATGACTTTAGACAAAGCGAGATCCAACCAGGTGAGCATATCCAAACCGATGAAGAAATTGATGCTTTCGTGCGTCAAGCGGTAGAAAGTGCTTATCACCCTTCTTGTTCATGCAAAATGGGTGAGGATGAAATGGCGGTTGTAGATTCACAAACCCGTGTGCACGGTGTAAAGGGGCTACGCGTTGTGGATTCATCTATCTTCCCAACCATTCCAAATGGCAACCTCAACGCGCCGACTATTATGGTCGCGGAAAAAGCAGCGGATATGATTTTAGGCAATTCACCACTTGCCGCTGAGGGAGCAAACGTTGCTATGACACAAAACTGGCAACAGGTTCAACGTAGTTCGGAGATCTAGTTTCGCCACTCGTATGGGAAAGTTCGTGCCCCATATGAGACCTGCAGTGGCACGCAGTGCAAATCGTTTGCACTGCGTTAATGCGGGAATAATGTAAATAAAAACAACGGAGAAAAAATGAGTTACTTCTATCAATTTTGGGAGGGTGACAATGACAGTATGGCTTAGTGCAGGCATCATTTTCACCCTATTGGCAATTGCCTTTATCTTATTGAAGTGGGGGAATTTACAGTGCGTTGGTGTTACACCGGTTAGAACGTTCACTTTTATTGCAATCTTATTTACTTCTGGCCTAGATGTTGGCCTCATCATGTTTCCGCTTACGGAGTTTGCGGGTTACGCAGACATAAAAGCAAGCCCAGAGTATGCATTTACTAATCCGCTGGCCATAGAGTTTGGTTTTTGGGGATTTTTAATCTGGGGGTTCTACTTTCTTACGTGCTTTTATTTCTGCGTAATAGAGCCCAAGGTAAAATTCTTTGAAATTCCTTGGGTTAAATTCATTAATAACCTAGTTATTATCGGTACTTGTGCGTTTACTGCATTCTTATTGTTGTCTAATCTACCTTGGTATTTACCCAGTTTAGGCGACGGTGAGTCGATTATTCCTAGTTTCTATCTGATTGTGTTTGCGGCGATTGCTTTTGCGGTTTACTCAAGCACTAGCCTTAAGTACGTGCGTTTTTTAAGCATCACGACAACATGGGTCTTTATCGGTTTAATCGCCTTTATGTGGGCGTCAGCGTTTGTCTTTGGTGACAGTTCAATGTCGAGCTATACCAACAACTTGGCACTGATCGGCGGTTACTTTACCAATTTAGATCAGTTTGTGTTGCCACTGAATGACTATCACGAGTTTTATCTGTTTTGGTGGTTTGCGTGGAGCATCATGATAGGGCAATTCACATCGCGTTTTGTCGGTGGCTTGAAAACCTATCAAGTGCTAGCGGCGATGTTGATTTTCCCGTCTATTCCAATCGCTGCATGGTTTAGTGTGCTTTATCACTACCATGAGGCTGGGATCCCTACTGCGGGTATTAAAAACTTTGCAATGGTCTTCGTTGGCGTGGTGTTTGTAATTAACTCACTCGACTCTTTGATCCGCCTATATACAGACAACCTAAACCTTACAGTTAGCCGTTTAGGAAAAAGAAACTATATTTTATTTAATATCGTGGCGTTATCACTGCTTACGCTGTTATTTAAACTAAACTTTTTACAGATCCAATGGGTTGGTGCGTTAGTTATAGGCTTGTTCTTCTCATGTTTTGGTTACATTGCTTATAGCAAATACAAAACTGTGAGCAAGATTGATAGCTCGCCAAAAGACAACCTTATCGACTTTAGAAAAATTGAATCAGTAAACTAGGGATACAACTACATGACAACCTTAAAGAAAACACTTTGTGCACTACCACTTTTACTCGCGTCTAACTATGCGGCGGCAGACTGGTCTGCAACCCTAACGGGTGTATCTGATTATACCTTTAACGGTGTGAGTCAAACGCAAAATGACCCAGCCCTACAAGGCAGTATAGATAAAGCCTTTTCAAACGGTGTATATGCTGGAAGCTGGGCGTCTAACGTCGATTTTGGTGGTGACACAGATCTAGAGTGGGACTTTTACGTTGGTCGCTTCGTCGAGCTGAACCAAAGCTGGAGCGTTGACTATGGTATTGCTTACTATTCTTATCATGGTGGTGACAACTCAAGCGACGGTAACTATCCAGAGATCTATACTAAGTTTGGTTACGCCAGTGAATTTGGCCAAACCGAATTTAATTTCTGGTACAGCTGGGATTATTTTGGTACCGAAGCGGGTCACACTATTGCGATGGTAGCACATACTTTTGAAATTGCAGAAGGTCATGCACTAAGAGCAAGCTTTGATATCTCCAATTCATTGGATGGCGATAAATATACGTGGGATGGTAACGATAAATCTTACAATCACTATCGCCTTGCTTATCAAACTGCATTTAAAGGGTTTGATATTGAAGTGGCGGCTGAAAATACGAGCCTAGATTGGGATACGGCAGATGAACGTATTGTACTTTCTGTGTCGAGAACATTTGCTTTGTAACTTGCATTAAGATGTGATGATTGTAATACCAGCCTAATCTAGGCTGGTATTTTTTTACGTTTAAGGCAAAATGTTTAAAAAGTGCACTGTAGTAAGAAAAACAATCATGAACCTCAATCAAGTTACGCTGCCTGTCGATGATATGACTGCAGCTTGTCAATTCTATCGAACGCTCGGCTTTACTCAAATTGTTGATACGCCGCATTATGCTCGATTTGAATGTCCTGAAGGTAATGCAACCTTCTCGTTGTCGCTAGAAGTGCCCCCTATCAGCAATGGTGCAGTTATTTACTTTGAACATGAACAGTTAGATGAGTGGGTCTCAGAGCTAGAGACTCGAGGTATTTTATTTGAGCAGCTCCCGACTGAACAGCGCTACCTGTGGCGAGAAGCCATATTGTTTGATCCCGCAGGGAACAAGATAAAATTGTACTGGGCAGGAGAAAATCGACTGGATCCTCCATGGCGTGTGGAACTCAAGGGATTTTAGAAAACTCCAAACTTATTCATTTAATGTTAAATTATATTTTACAAATATTGTTGAATTATGTAACTTTAATGGCGACTGTACAGCTAGGCAAGAGGTCCGAGTGGAGTCGCTAAAGTTGGGTGGTTTTCATACCAGTTGTATTAAGTAAATGATCTATCTTGAAGCGGGGAAATAGCTTTAGTAGCAAGGCAAAAATTTTGCTATTTAGTTGTTCTAAATGAGAAATTTTTAACGAAGCTAATATGCTATTTCACCCTTCAAATTGATTAGAGAATTAATTCAATTGGTATCACTAATCGCCTGATGGATTGTTTTGAAAGATTGAGAGCGATGTATTGAACATTTCTATCGATCAAGTTGTACCATTCTCCCAATTTGCCGCTACTAGATAAATGGATGTGCTTGTTGCGGCAAATTATTTCTCTATCCTTGACTAATTGCTAGGCCCTAGTTTCAAGCTTATGAACTTTCTAAAAGATATTCCAGCTGATTTAACTGAAGAAGTTTTTGAGACGGTACTTTCTCATTCAAGTATTCGTATTGAACGGATAGTATCAAACGGCCATACCTCTCCTAGCTCTGGATATTATGACCAAGATGAAAACGAGTGGGTGCTGGTGTTGCAGGGCTGCGCTGAACTAATCTTTGGTGACGGTAAAACGATAACCTTAAAAGCGGGTGATAGCCTTAACATTCCCGCACACCAAAAGCACAAAGTAAGCTACACAGACACTTTAGAGCCAACTATTTGGCTTGCTATTTTTTACTAATCAAAACTTAGGTTAAATAAAACTAAAGTCGCCAACAAAGACTTGGCTGTCGTTGGAAACTTGGGTAAACCACTCTTTTAGGCTTTCAATTGCAGCGGTTGTTTTTGCTGCAACAGTATTGCGGTGTGGCGTCACGGCATAAACACTATATTCTCTTAATGACCACTCAGTACACAATCTTTTTAGTCTACCTGATGAAAGGTGGTGCCTAATTTCTGGTTCAGGTAAAACACCATAGCCGATGCCATCTAGCGTGAGCTGAATGCAAGCCTGCATATTATTCACCATAAAACGTGCTGTTGGCAGCGCCACTTGCTGATGAGTTTGTTGATGGCTCAAATGATAGGGGTTTTGTTTGCTACTCGAATGACCAATCAAAGCGTGAGGCGCTAAGCTTTCTGGGTGCGATATATTGAGTTGTGCCAATGGATGGTGGCAACTAACGCAGGGGATAAGTTGCCAGTCAGCAAGATGACGAGCAATGAGGTTTGAGTCCTGTAAAGGGCCTATACAGATAGCCAAGTCGACACCTTCAGTAATGATGTCAATGGGCTCGTCAGTCAGGATCAAATCGACTTTTATTTGTGGAAACTGTTCACTCAAATAGCGCAGTGGCATACTGAGTAGCCCTCCTCCAAACCCGATGGGGGCAGAAATCTTCAATATGCCAGATGGCGTATGTTGTAATAACTCAAGTTCATGCTCTGCCTGTTCTGCGGTTTGCAGTATTTGTATCGCGGACTTGTAATAGATAGTACCAGCTTCAGTGAGTGTTAGGCTGCGAGTATTACGATTAAATAAACTTAGGCCTATGTCTTGCTCTAATTTACTGATCTGCTGGCTAACGGCTGAGGTGGTCATGTGCAATAAGTCAGCGGCTTTGCTCATACTGCCTGCTTCTACTGTTTTGGCGAACACTTTAAGTCCGCGAGTCAACTTTTGATTCATTGTTAAGCCCTGCTTAAAATACCTTTAAGAAAAATCGCATTGCTCCAAAATACGCAATCATCATAACATTACAAATGAAAATAATTGTTATTTATCTTGTATTCTATCATGGAGGTTTCTCGATGTTGATGGCCTGTCGTAGTTTGGCGCCACTCTCTTTAGCTGTTGCAGCTGCCCTGCCTTTTTCCTCACTTGCACAAAGTGATGCAAAATCAGAAATAAAAGAAGAGATGGAAGTGATCGTCGTATCCGCTTCTGGATTTGAGCAACTGCTAAAAAATGCGCCGGCGTCTGTTAGCGTTATCAACCAAGAGGAGCTACAGCAGCGCTTTTATCGAGACCTTACCGATGCCATGACAGATGTTCCCGGAGTTGTAGTAACTGGAGGCGGAGACAGGGAAGATATTAGCCTTCGCGGCATGGGCAGTCAGTACACGCTTATCTTAGTCGACGGGCAAAGACAAAGTTCGCGTGAGACTCGGCCAAATAGTGACGGTCCAGGTGTTGAAGGTGCATGGACGCCTCCTGTTGCTGCCATCGAACGTATCGAAGTTGTACGCGGGCCTATGTCTTCGCTGTATGGCTCTGATGCAATTGGCGGCGTAATTAACATTATCACTAAAAAAACGCCTGACGAGTGGCATGGAGAAGTCAGAGTTGACGCAACCAGCCAAGAAAACAGTCGCTCAGGTGATATTTATCAGGCTAATTTCTTTGCAGCAGGCTCGCTAATCAAAGATACCTTAGGGGTACAAATTTACGGCCAAACTACGCACAGAGATGAAGACGAAATCGTGTCTGGCTTTAGAGGTCGCGATGCAGATACGCTGAAGGTAAAACTGGCCTATACACCATCAGATGAACACGAATGGTTATTGGATTATGGTATTGCTTCACAAACGCTTGATGCGACGCTAGGTAAAACGGTAGCACCGCTTGCGCCAGGTGAGCCGTGTGGCCGCCGTGGTTGTCCTGAGTCCACTACAACCGAATACGATAGTGAGTCAATCTCTTTGACGCATAACGGTTATTGGTCATTTGGTAGCTCTCGTAGTTACCTAAAACATGAAGAGTTTGATAATAAATCCCGCGAGATGACGGTCAAAAACATAGACTTCCAGTCTCTTTGGACGTTACCGCTTGGCGAGTCTCATACTAGCTCAATCGGTGTTGCCTATCTTAATGAAGATTTGACCGACAAAACCAGTAACCGCATTAGTGATTTGCAGCAAGTTGACAACGATCAGTGGTCGGTATTTGCTGAGGATGAGTGGCGCATCGTTGAGCCATTTGCCCTGACTATGGGCCTACGCTACGACAAAGACGGTAACTTTGGCGGCCACGTTAGCCCGCGCTTATACGGTGTTTATACTGCATCAGAGGCGGTGACGGTTAAAGGTGGGATCTCAACCGGCTTTAGAGCGCCGAACTTGCGTCAAAGTACTGCGGCGTGGGGCCAAGTGAGTCGTGGTGGCAATATTTATGGAAATCCAGACTTAAGCCCTGAAACCTCAATTAATTACGAGGTAGGTGTATACGTTGAGCTTGCTAAAGGGATCAGCACCTCAGCAACGGTATTCTATAACGAGTTTGACGATAAAATTTCACGGGTTTCGTGCCCACTAACTCAATGCACGGACGGCCCTAACGAGTTTGGCTCGTTACCGACAACCTATGTCAACGTTGATGAAGCCGTAACCCAAGGTGGTGAAATTAGCTTCTCGGGTCAATTGACGGAAAAACTAAAGCTTAACGCAAACTATACCTACACAGATTCGGAGCAAAAAACCGGAGTGTATGCTGGTAGCCCGTTAAACCAGTTACCTAAACATCTGTTCCAAACTTCGCTTAATTATCAGTATTCTGATGAGCTGAGCACGTGGTTACGCTTCCATTATCGTGGTGAAGAAAGCCAGCCTGTAACAGGGCCTTCGCAAAGTAGCTTGGTCGCACCTTCGTATAACCTAACTGATTTAGGTGCAAATTATCAACTGAACGAAGCAACTAAGCTTGGATTTGGGATTTACAACCTCTTCGATGAAGAAATTACTGAAGCAGAATACGGCTACTTTGAAGATGGTCGTCGCTATTGGGCTTCATTGGCGTGGAGCTTTTAATGACACGAGCTCGCTCAGCGGCTAAGTCGTCGAATCGGCGACTTAAAAAGCTGTTTGATTGGCGCACTTGGCATTGGATGAGCTCTGCCGTGTGTTTGGTGGGAATGCTGCTGTTTGCCGTGACTGGGATCACCTTAAATCACGCAAGCCAAATAGAAGCTGCACCTACTACATATGCTAAAGAAGCGGTGCTGCCAAGCGCTCTGTTGACCCAGCTTAAAGCGGCGGCAGAGCAAACAGCGCTGCCACACAGCTTTCAATCTTGGTATCAGTCACACACAGGCTCGGCGTTACCTGCACTACAGCAAGTGCAGTGGAGTGAGTACGAATTGTATGTTGCGCTGCCAAGAGCTGGTGGCGATGGCTGGTTTAGCATCGCCCTTGATAGCGGTGAGTTTTATCAAGAGATCACGGATCGTGGTTGGGTATCATACCTTAACGATCTTCACAAAGGACGTAATACAGGATTTGCATGGCGTATGTTTATTGATGTGTTTTCAGTAGCTTGTGTAGTGTTTTCACTCACAGGGTTATGGCTTTTATACAAGCATTCTCGAGGAAGAAAGTCGACTTGGCCGCTCGTAGCAGCAGGCTTTGTATTACCTGTTTTAGTGCTGATGGTACCCGCGCACGCTAAAGCTGATGAAGTTGAAATCACTATCCCGCGCTTAAACGTTGCGGAATATCACCCACCTTATGTAGCAGTATGGCTGGCAGACAGCAAACAACAGCGAGTTGCCGATATTGCTGTTTGGTATGACGTTAACATGGCCGATAAAGAGGGTGAAAAGTGGTTAAAAGACTTACGCCTTTGGTGGCGTAGAAGCGGTCGTAGCCTATCCATGCCTGTAGATGGCGTGACTGGTGCTACAAGGCGTCCTGGTACGGCAAAGATTGATTTAACCCCTTGGCGCGATGAGTTTAAAGCCTTACCTGCGGGTGAGTACACGCTGTTTGTAGAGGCTGCTCGTGAGCTTGGAGGTCGTGAAGTATTGAAACTGCCAGTGACCTTACCTATCACTGCGCCTGTCACTGTGATTGCAGAAGGTAAATCTGAACTCGCTACAACAATTTTAACAATGGAGCCTTAATCGTGAAAATTTCAACGTTAGTTTCTGGTGTCTTAGTTGCCTTAGCCGCATATAGCCCGTTAAGTGAAGCACACCGAGTATGGATAAAGCCAAGTACCACCGTGGTATCTGGTGACAGCGAATGGATCACGTTTGATGCTGCCATCGCCAACGGGATCTTTAACCCAGATCATTATGCTTATCCACTAGATCGTCTATCTGCACTGTCTCCTTCTGGTAGCAAGGTTGAGCTTAAGAACGCCGCAAAACTTAAGTATCGCAGTGTGTTTGACATTGAGCTCAATCAGCAAGGCACTTACAAAGTGTTTAATCAAAGTCGCTCGCTGGTGGCGCGCTGGACTGATGAAAACGGTGAAAAGCATTACTGGCCAGGACGCGGAAAAATTGGCTCAGTAGAGGACTTTAACAAAGAAGTGCCAAAAGCGGCGAAAGATTTAAGTGTGACCGACGTTGCAAGACGATTAGAAGTATTTGTAACTTTGGGCGCACCAAATAACACCGCGCTTAAGCCAACCGGCAAAGGGCTAGAACTAAACCCGGTTACTCACCCTAATGATTTGTACACCGGTGAACCAATTACCTTGCAGTATACGATGGATGGTGAGCCTGCAAAGGGTGCAGAAGTGATAGTGGTACGTCAGGATGAAAAGTACCGTGATAACAGTCAACCAAGCAAATATACAACGAATGCCAAAGGTGAAGTGACGCTAACACTATCTGAGCCAGGCATGTATTGGTTTGAAGTGGAATATGAAGACGACAAAGCACAAGCACCCGCCACAAAGCGTGCCGGCAGCTATGTCACTACCCTTGAGGTATTACCGCTTTAACCCATCGTCCCCATGTGGTTTGAGACGTGCAGTCGTCTCAGCCCATTTAATTTAGTGGTCATAACAGAGACGCCACTAAGTGCCCAAAGGGGGAGGCGTTCCTTCCTCCCCCTTTTCTTCTGTTAATACCTTCACGATGAAAGCTTCACAATCGCTGAGCGAGCCATCTAACTGCCAAAAGTCGTTACTAAAATCAGGAACCGTTTGATTTTGGCTGAGTTCACATAAATGGCTTAAGAGCTTAGGGTGGATATAGTAGTCTCGACAGACCTTGGGAGTGTTGCCAAGTGCCTTTGCTACTCGTTTGATTAAATGGGTATCAAAACGCTTTTTATGATTACTTTCGACTTCCGTTGCAACGTCAAATGCGAACTGTACCGCTAGCCGAGAAGCTACCCAAGTGCGGTAATCCTTACTAGTAAATTGTGGGCCGTGTAGCGCGTGGATCTGCGTGTTGACGTCATCGCTGGTTAAATCGTGCCATCGCCCTTGGTAATGATATCGAAATAACCCGTAGCCAGTTTGTACGGCGGATTCACTAATAAACTGACAAAGTTGTTCGTCGAATACGTCAACTTTTCTTTGTTTACCGTGTTTTCCCTGAAACTCAAAAGTTATCCCTACTTCGTTATGTTTCAGGTGTTTGCGCCTTAACGTGGTTAGACCACAAGTATCATTGTGTTGATAGTAATGTTGGTTACCAATACGGATCCCTGTGGAATCAAGCACCATAACAGCGAGTGCAGCAACTTTTTCTTGGTTCCAATCATCGTGTTCTAATTGCTCTATACAGCGCGTTCTTGCTTGTGGTAGCTGTTTTGCAAATTGAGCCATACGGGTAAATTTAGCTTGTTGCTGGGTGAGCTGATAACTTGGATGATAGATATATTGCTTTTTGCCTTTGCTATCGAAACCAACGGCTTGCACTTTATCAAAAGCGCAAGCGCTGATTTGAACCTGCTTCCACATCGGCGGGATCACCAACTGCTTTATTCGCTTTTTGATAACCTTAGAGCGAATGGGGTTGTTGCCCGTATCTAAATAGCAAAAACCACGGCCCCACTTTTTTCTGGCAACCTCTAAACGATTACATTCGTGAAACTCTGATCGAATATCCTTGCAGTCCACATTATCTCCAGTGACAAAACGTTGCATAGAGGTAGAAATGCAAATCCCAAACCAGAAATTAATTATCTGAAATTCTTAACCTTTTTATCTTAGCCTAGAAAATAATTGGTAAATTTTTCATAATGTTATTAACCTCATCGCTTCAAGTTTACTGAGCTGACTGCAAAAATACTCATTGTGAGAGACCAGTATAAATCCACAAGAAAGCTGATTGAGCATGGCAGCAAGCTCTTCTTGTGCTTCAAGGTCGAGATGGTTATCTGGTTCGTCAAGCAGTAAAAAGTCTTGCGTTTGCACGGCCAGCACGATGGCCGCTTTCATTCTCTCGCCACCACTGAGACTCGTGATAGGTCCTGAAATCTTATCTAGACTCAGACCAACGCTTGCAAAACTGGTGATTATATTTTGATGTGGCGTGTCAAGTAAGCGCTCGGCAATGTCTAAAACGCAAGGGCCCTGTTCAAGCCAAGCGCAGTGCTGGTCTAAGTAAACAGATGTTGTAGGGCGCTGGATTTCTCCGCGCTTTAACTCTAGCTTACCTGCAAGGGTTTTAAGCAAGGTCGATTTTCCGATGCCATTTTCTCCAATTATCCTGAGCTTTTGTGTTGTATCCGCAAAAAGGTTCACTGTCTTTTCTGGTCCAAAGCACAATTCGGCTTCGCATAAGCGGATCTTTTCTTTCGCTCGCAGAGCTGAATTAAAATGAAACTGCTGTTTGTCTTCTCGATAGTAAACTGCATTTTTCTTAACCCTATCTTGAGCTTGCTGAATTTTATGGGTTTGTCCGGCATGACGCTTACTTCCTCTGTCTGACTTAAAGTCAGTAACCAGTTTACTTTGGCCACCAGCGCGCACTTGTGCTTTTCCTTTACTGGCCTGCCGCTGATGTTGCAGATCCGCTGCAATCATGGCTTGTTTAAGTGCTTTTTGTGCTGCGCGATTTGCCAAATGTTGTTGTTTTTGTCGAGCTTGAGTTTGAAGGAGTGTCTCTCTGAAGGCGTCAAATCCAAGCGAGTGATGAGTTAGCTCCCCCTGTTTTATGTGCAGTATATGGTCGGCTGCATCCAATAAAATAGGATCGTGTGTGACGGCAACCACACCATGTTTGTGGTGCTTTAGCTGCTCAGCTAGCCAGTGCTTATTGACGCTGTCCATGTGGTTACTCGGCTCATCCAGTAATAGGATTGCAGGCTGAGATTGTAGTATCTCAATATAAACACGCATTCGCTCTCCTGGACTAAGCCTTGTAAAGGGGGTTTCCAAAGTGAGTTCTAGCGGTGCAAGTGTTGCTTGCCAACTTGATTCTAACTGCCAATCATCTGAGATTAAGTCAAAATCGTGCTCAGAGGCTAACCCCTGATGGGCTCGATGCAGTGCTACTAGCTTCTCTTTAAGCCCGAGTAGTTCAGAAACGGTTGTAAAGCGGTTAGTCGCATCTTGTGGGAGATAGAAGCATTTTCCATGGCTTTGTCGCTCGCCCGAGGTTAGAGGCTGTTCACCGGATAAGACTTTGAGTAAGTGTGATTTGCCCGCCCCATTTGGGCCCGTTATCGCAATAAATTGCCGCTCTATTGTTAAGTCGACATCGCAAAATAAACATTGACCATTTGCAAGCGTCAAGTTTGCTTGCTTTACCTGTATCCAAGGCATCATTAATGCTCCTAGTTGCAGCAGTGCAAAAGGCTAAAGGCACAAAGACTCGTAAAAGCGGTAAAAAGTAAAATAGAAAATGAGAGTCTATAGATTGGTCTGAGAAGCCTCAAAGATAACCATAAGCCTTGCACTGGAAATTAATAATAAGTTCGTCAGTTACAAAGGGCTTAGTTATTCATTGTGATGGCAACTCCTAATGAGGAAATAAAACGAATAGAGGCAAATAATTAGCGATAAATCGTGCCCACGTTTATTTTGCAGGCACGAGGGCCTGTTGTTCTTTGCTGTTTGATTTTTGTTCTCCTGAGTGTGTTTTGGTCGCGACGCTCGACTTGCCGCCTAGTAATCTAGGCAAAAGTTGAGCAACAATGAACAAAGCGCACTCAGGTGAACCCAAAGGGCAGCGCTTGATTAGCATTTCTTCTGTGTTGCCCCACAAGGATGTGGGGTAAGGTGACTTTGCAGGAGCACAAAGTCTTTATCGCCTGACTCACATAGAATAACTACGCTACGCAGGCTCTGCCTTGTATAAATACCAATCAAACTGCTGCAAAAACAAACTTGAAATATAAACAGGCCCTAGGTTAAATGTCAAGGCGCGGAATTGATTAAATTACAATTGAATGGGCATAAATGGTTTGATTAAGACGCCGACCACGAGGGCCAGCAACACACTGACAAGCGTGCCCAACATCACGTATTCGGTGAGCTTTCTGTCTTGGCTTTGGGTTAGATCGCCAAAGCGAAATACCGATTTAGCGGCGAGAATAAAGCCGATAGCAGCCCAGCTATCCAGTAACATGCAGCTCAGTAGTAATACACGTTCAAGTTGACCAATTAAACTTCCTGCTTGCGGCAGGCTATCAAGAGCTGAATTATTGAGTTGCCAACGCTCAAGCAGCATGCTGGTGAATATCGATGCAGGATGCAATACCATTAAATAGCCCACAACCAATATTAGCAGCTGGACATTAGCAAAAGGCTTTGCAAAGGCACTGAGCGCAATTTCAGGCTCAGCAATGTGCCAAGTGACGGCCACTAATATGGCAATATGTGCACATTGGTCTAGCACAAAAGGAATAACACCTTTGCTAGAATAGGATTTAGCTAAGTCGATACAATAGTGGCTAATACCTACCGCTAGCGCAAAGAGCAGCGCATTCCACTGTGCTCCCCAAAACAAAGTCGACTGCCAAAGTAGGATGATTGCAAGTGCAGCCCCGCCATGCGCGACACTATGCCACAACAACTTGATGGACTTATAGTGACGGGTATTTCTGTCATGCACCCAGCTCATAGGTTGGAGGTAAAAGTCAGTGATTGTGTGGCCTATTACTAACCACAATAACAATACTTGCCATTCGTTCATTAAGTCCACCTCGTGATATTTAAGTGTTGAGCATTCGACTATTGGTGTGAGCGTGCAATTGCTAAAAATTGATCTAATAAAGCGTAGTGTGCGCTATTGAGTAATTTAGTTACGTTCACCCGACTGGTGTTGAGTTGTTTTGCAATATCGGCATGGCTCAACTTAGGGTGTGAAATATGAATAAAAGCGGCCTCTGCTTGTTTTTGGGTTAAGTTCGAAAGTAATAAATCCACAAATGCCAGATTTAGTGCAAAGTGGGCATTACTGTCATTGTTATACCTGAGTCTTGCTTGTCCAATTGCGTCCAATCCTCGGCCCGCAAGTACCAGCGCAGCACCTGTCGCGGTTGATAAATCTGCTGCTGTGATATTAACTTCACCGACCGCAAGGCTGAGTCTGGCATCGCTATGTCGGCTAATTAAAAACAACCGTAGCTGTAATGCCACATTGAACAGTTTCGTAGCATCTGGCAACACAAGCTGAAAGCCGTCGCCGCGGTAAAAACTATAATAGCCCTGCTCCGCAGTCGCTATTTCAGCTAAGTAATTCTTTAACTCGCTTTGCAGCCTTGTAAGTTGTAGTTGTGACAGCGACTGTGAGCCGACAATGTCTGCTGTGATCACCGCACCTTGAGGTATTGATATCATAAAGGTAACTTAATTTGGTTACATTTAAGTAAGTAACTAATATTGGTTACATTGATTTTGGTATGAAGCTGGATAAAAAGCAAGCAGCCGCTAAGGTTTGTTCGCTTTGGTAGTATTTTACCAAAGCGAACGCAGGTATGGAGGTAGACAAAGCTCCTGCATATGTGAGAAATAGACGTTTATTAACTGTCCTTAAGCTTACAGGTCGCTAAATCTTAAGTTTTTGATTTTGTTTATTTTTACCCTGTTTGTCCTTATACTGATAATTATAATAATTGGCATTGTTAGCGCGTGCGCTAGGCATACTGGGGATTTATGGTAGAACAATATTGGGTTGGTGATTTTTTTGTCGATTTATCACGTAACCAGATTTCACACCAAGGTGAATGTCAAACGCTTGCACCAAAGGCTCTGGCGGTGCTCACTTGCTTGGCTCAGAATCAAGGCAAAGTGATGAGTCTTGATACTTTGCTTGATACAGTATGGCCAGATACAGTGGTCTCTCCTAATACTTTGCAGCGTAGTATTGCGCAATTGAGAAAGGCGCTTGGGGATGATGGTAAGGTGCAAGCTTACATCCAAACGCATGCTAAAAAAGGGTATAGCTTAGAATGTGAAGTACGTTGGGGAGGGCAAACGAGCGAGCTGACGAATGCTGAGCCGCAACTCGAGGTGACGCCAGTTCTTGAACCTGAAGTGCAACAAGATAAACACCTCACTCAAAGTCGGAATAAACACCTTTATGTGTTTGTTTTACTCGCCTTCACTATTTTGCTTGGGGCTATTGGCTATCAATATTTTTCCACCAAAAAACCTTCACCACTGTTCTTTGATACTTTGCGCTCATTGACCGCAACTGACGACAAAGAATTTGATGCAAGCTATTCCCCAGATGGCCAGTACATTGTTTTTCATCGCTATTTAGATAAGTTTTGCGATAATAAGATATGGGCTAAAAAGGCGGATACCCAACAAGAGATCCTGCTCACAGAGCGCTTTGGAGCATACGGCAGGCATAGTTTCTCAAAAGATGGTGAGCAGTTGCTGTTTTTGGCCACCGACGCTTGTAGTGGCGAACCAGTTACACAAAAGCGCTGCTACGACCTTGTAACTCTCGATTTTACTAAGGCATTGGAAAGCCCTCAGCAGCCAAAAGTTATTCTCCAGTGTAAAAACTCGGTGGTTGATAAGCCTATCTGGCTGAATGATGGCAATGTGGTATTGAAGCAAAAACAAGGCGAGCGCTGGAAGCTGATTAATTACTCCATTGACGACGACAGCGGTGTCGATCTTTATATCGTAGAAGAGGGGACGTTGATTGATTACGCCTACTCTCCTCAAGATGATTTAATCGCGGTCAGTAGTATTCATGCCGATGGCCTACATTATATCGATATGCTAAAACCTGACGGTGAGTTGCTCTCTAGTCATCAGATCCAGCGGCCGCCGGAAATTACTAAATTTCACGATATCTACCCAAGTTTTGACCCACTCAACCAGCAATTGATTTTTAGTACCGGACGTCAGCTATTTAGTCTGACTTATGACGGGCTTGTGAGTAAAATTCAATTGCCGTTTTCGGATCGAATGAGGCAGCCTGAATTTCGCCCTGATGGCAAAAGTGTACTTATGATCAAAGGACCTTACGACGGTGATATCGTAAAATTACCACTGACACAGTTAGCACAAGGCGCTCAAACATACACCAGCTTTGCACGAACCAACCTTGGTGAAGATCAGGCTGTTTTTCAGCCTGATGGAGACTTAGTGGCATTTTGGTCGGAACGCTCAGGTACTGAACAGGTGTGGCTAAGCGATGGTAATAACACGCGACAACTGACTAACTTCCCGTTAGATACTTTTATTCGTGGGATCCACTGGGCTGAGGATGGCCAAAGCATATTGGTCAGTGCCAGTGGTGTACTGACACAAATTGCTTTAGATGGCAGCTTGGCATCTTACCCGCACGCCTACCCTGTTTTACGCTTATATCAATGGAAAAGTGCAACACAACGTGCACTAACACAGATTCGGGTAAAGGGAGAAATGAAGTTAGCTGCTTATGATTTTGCTCAACAATCGTTTCAAATATTGACGCAGCAACCTGTGCTGTGGGCACTTGAAAGTGAACACGGTAAAGTTGTGTATAAGGATAGACTTGATCAGTTTTGGCAAATAGGCGCTGTTGAACCTCAGCGGATCAGTGCACTAAACAATCAAGGCGGCAGAGGAAAATCTTTTGTAATGCGCGGCAATGGGATATATGGCGTCAATGAAGACAATCAACTTTGGTCCTATGATTTAGACAAAACGTCGTTTACCATACTCGGCGAAGTGCCTACCAGTGTCGACTATCTCACCGACATTAACGACAACGATGTGCTTTTGATAAATCGAATATCGGCCAAGAAAGAAGTGGTAGAGCTTACGGTTGCGAATCAATAACTGGAGTATCAAAATGAGCAAATTAGCTCTTGGTTTTCTGCTAAACCTCAGTATTTGGCATATTGCATCTCAGTTTGTAGCTGATCCCTTTGTCTCTAACTTTTGGAATCAAGTATTTGTTTCCTTGCTCTTTTCTGCGGTTTTTTACCTGCGTGCAGAGCGAAAACCAACTTAATTTACTTACTGAAAAGAAAGGCACAACACGCATGTGCCTTTTTACAGCAAGCGCGGCTATAAACAATATTGTGAAATGATCTGATATACTTGGTTGATATTGTCGCCCGCTTTAAATTCTTTACTAATTGGTGTTGGGTCTGAGCCAATCCAGATTTTTAATTCCGCATCAAGGTCGAAGTGACCCGCAGATTCTTTGCTGTATTTTGTGATTTTGCTATACGGAATGCTGAGCATTTCTACTTTGCTGCCCGTCATGCCTTGCTTGTCGATTAAAATTAGACGCTTGTTGGTAAAAATAAACAAGTCGCGGATCACCTTGTAAGCTTGTGCAACTTCTTCTCCAGCAATTAATGTATCTGCTAATAACTTATCTACTTCGCTACTGTCTACTTCGCTTGCATTACCGAGCAGACCACTTAATAGTCCCATTGTTGTTCTCCGTTTTATTTCAATTCGTCTTAGGCTGATCTCAAGATAGTGCTTAGGTCGAAATGAATTAATGATGAAAGTGCAAAACCAGCATAGAAAAGCGCGCTGATTTTGCCAAATTAAAAACCTGAGTTTGGATAATTAATGCCTTTCTAGCAGCCAGTTTTAGTGCTAACTGTGTTGAATTCACTTCCAATAGCCTGCTATTAGTGCGTAAATTCGCCTAGTTATCCCTAAAACTCTCTGGCTAGATAAGAAAGTTATTTAAGGTGAGTTTAAAACAATGAATTAGCTCATTCCTTATCCAAACCTCAGGTTAAATAACCTGAGTTTGGAGTAAGGAGTTAGCTTATATCTCTTATTAAACAAATTTTGCCATCGCGGAACGCAAACTCTGAGCGGCCTTGCAAGGAGATGCTTTGTCCTGCTTTCATGCCATTGGCTAAGTCTTGGGCTAATTTAGCTTTGTAGGTCACATGAACAATAAACAGATCATTGTCTTGCGTGGCGGCGGTTAAAGATTGATTGCGTTCTGAAAATAACTTAGCAGACTGATTTGCTAATTCTGCAAATTCCATTTTACTGGTTGTACGCGTTGTAATTTCACCATTGGCAAGATTCTCAAACACGACATCATCCGTGAGCTGAGCTAGCATTCCCGGAATATCAAAATGATTGTAGGCAGAGATATAGTTTTTCACTAAGGTTTCCATTTTTTCCTCCTTGGTGTAATGGATGCTAATAAAAATTTAGATCGGTTTGTTCAATTTCGCACACTCTTTTTACCACTTTTTGCTGTGCCATCATTCGCATAAATCGGCCCAAATGTGCATAGTCTTTTGGCGCAGTATTAAACCCACTTGCCCAATGGGCCAGCATAAATAAATAATAATCACAAAGCGTGAGATGTTCACCAACTAAGTAGGTGTTTGTTGCTAACTGCTTGTCGATAAGTGCAAACATGTCGCTGACTCGTTGCTCAGCGGCTTGAGACATGGTCTTGCTGCTCTCTGGTGACAGCTGATATTTTTCAGGATAGAAATACAACATGAGTTCTGGCTGAACCGTCGTGGTTAAATAAAAAAGCCACTGATAAAACGTGGCTCTCTGTGGGGTTTCTGGCGCTGGGATAAGTTTTCCTTCAGGGTGCTTTTCGCATAAATGCAAACAAATTGCTGCACTCTCGAAGATGATTTGGTCACCGTCGACCAATGTCGGGATCCGTCCTGTAGGATTGAGTTCTAAATAGGTCGCAGACTTTTGTTGTTGCGTTTTTCTATCGACCAAGAGCAGTTCTTTTTCTAGTTGTAGGTGCTCAAGTACGAGATGTGGTGCCCAACTGGCATTACGAGGGTAGTAAAACAACTGATACATCTTTTGCTATTCCTTGACGATACTTTTTGTTAGCGTGCAATTGGTATTAGATGGTTGCAACTTTTATGGAGGCTGTAAACCGTTATTTTGCTTTTAGCTGGGAGAATCAAAAATGTATATTGGCAAGCTGTCGAAGCAAACTGGGCTGTCAGTCAAGGCCATTCGCTTTTATGAAGAGAAAGGGCTTATTCCTACCCCGGAGCGTGTTGGTAAATATCGCGTCTATTCGCAGGTGGATGTCGATCTGCTGTTATTAATAAAAGAAGCAAAATCGCTCGGTGTGTCGATTAAGCAATTACAGCAAGTGATTGAAATTAAAGGGCGGCAAGTCAACTGGGTCGAAATCAACACATTTTTAGTCGAACTCAAAGCATCCTGCATAGAGCAAGTTGCGCAGCTTCAGCAAAAAATACAACGTATTGAACATTGCATCGCATCACTTGATGAATGTCCACAGATAAAACTATCCTAACCTGAGGTTTGGATAAGGAATGTTCCAACTCATTGTTGCTAAAGCACAACTTAGTTTTTTCCTTGTCTAGCCAGCAAGATTTAGGGAAAACAAGGCGAATTTACGCACCAATAGCTGGCTATTGGAAGTGAATTTAACGCAGTTAGCGCTAAAACTGGCTGCTAGAAAGGCATTAATTATCCGCAGCTCAGGTTATCCTAGTCTCAGGTAGAGTAACTTGACTCTCCCGTTAAGGGGAGACAGTACACTCGTTTCTCAGTCATGTGATAAGGAAACGACGATGAAAAAAATACTGCTACTAAACGGTAACCCCAAAACCAAAGGCCTGTGCCACGCTATCACCACAAGTTATGAGCAAGCTGCAAGCACCCAACATCAAGTACGCAGAATGGATCTTAGTGAGATGCACTTTGAAATCAATTTGATGTATGGTTATGAAGCGAGCCAACCATTAGAGCCATGCCTTAAGCAATTCCAAGAGAACTTACTGTGGGCGCAGCACATTGTGATAGTAAGCCCAATTTGGTGGTTGGCGTTACCAGCCAAGCTCAAAGGGCTGATAGATAGAGCATTACTTCCAGGCTTTGCTTTTAAATACAGTGAGGCCGGCACTGAAATTGAAAAGCTTCTACCGCATAAAACCGCAAGAGTCATTCTCACCTCAGACACGCCGCAAACTTATTTGCAAGAAGTTGCCGCTGGGCTTATGGCTCAGCTAGAACATGGGACACTAGGATTTTGTGGTATAGAGCCAACTCAACATACGCTATTTGGCCCTGTGCACTTAGCAACGCCTGAGGTAATTGATAACTGGCTGAGTGAAGTGACAAGTCTAGCCGTGCGGGGTGAGTGAATAAAAACACATAACTTCTATTGCTAAGCTTATTTTAAATCAAAATTTGCAATGCCGAATGTTGCTATCTTTTACACCAAGATGGCAACTTGGGCGGGGTGTATGCGAATTTGGAGTTTATTACTTTTTGCGTTTCCATTATTGGGAGCTGCAAATGAGCCAATTCTGCCACTTGAGCCTGCAATAGGGCTTGATGCCGATAAAGTCAGCTTGGGCAGATCACTTTTTTTTGATAAGCGGCTTTCCCGAGGAAACCAAGTCAGCTGTGCGTCATGTCACCAATTACCCAGTCATGGCGCGGATGTAAAGCCCCTTTCCAGTGGCGTTAATGGCGCACTCGGTGAGCTAAAAACTCCAACTGTTTACAATGCGGCTTTAAATATTCGTCAAGCGTGGGATGGCCGTGCGCAATCGCTTTATGATCAAATCGACTCACCCATCTTAAACCCAAAAGAGCATGATATGACTTGGCCAGAAGTCGTTGCCAAGTTAAATCAAGATAAAACGCTGGTCGCGCAATTTACTAAAGTGTACTCGCAGGGCGTAACGAAACACACGGTAAAAGACGCAATAGCGACTTTTGAAGGGTCGTTAATCACGCTTAATGCACCGTTTGATTTATGGCTTAAGGATAACAGCATAGGATTACCTAAGTCGGCTATTGCCGGTTATGAGTTATTTAAACGGTATGGTTGCATTAGCTGTCATCAAGGGCGCAATGTTGGTGGCAATATGTTTGCCAAAATGGGCACCTTTGGTGATTATTTTGGCGATAGAAATACACCAATTCAAAAAGCGGATTATGGTCGATTTAATGTCACTGGCAATGAGCAAGATCGCTTTGTGTTCAAAGTACCGAGCTTGCGACTTGCTAGCAAACAAGCATACTTTTTTCACGATGCTAGTCATAGCAGCCTAGAAGCCGCCGTTGCGACCATGGCCAAATACCAACTTGGTCGTAATATCTCAGACTCAGATATAAACAAGCTAGTTGCCTTTATTGACAGCCTAGCAGGACATCACCACGAAATGGATTTGGAAAACCACGAATGAAGAATAAGGCCTTCATTGGTGTGCAAGCGTTACTGCTGTGCGCGCCAATTGCGCTGTTTGCGTATTTTTACTCGCAACAAGAGCTCAGCAGTCAAACACACCAAGCACGAGTTACCCTGCTCTTTGAAGCCAAGAGTATTGATGCCAAACTGGATGCCGCGGTGTTACAAATGCTTAGTGCACAGCTCAATCAATATGATGAGTTAGCGCGATTAGCACATGCAATCGACGCTTTGAATACACCACAGCGAGATGCATTATTTGCAGAAGCCACGCCCGACATTCGACAGCAATTTGATGCCTATCGTCAGCTACTCAGCAATAAAGTATTGCAAGTCGAATCCATTAAAACAGCGGCAGCAAATATTAAAAACAGCCTGCTTTATCTCCCCGAGTTGCTAATCGAGCTGGAGCAGAGTGAGCCCGAACTGGCAACCCACGCCAATAGAATGCTTGCTAATTTAATGTTGGGTCAGCTCTATGAATTTGTCGCAGAGCCTTTAATGACCATCAACTCTGAAAGTGGCTTAGAGCAGCTTATCTATCAGCATTTTAACGTCGCGCTTGCTAACAGTGCAGAATTAAAAAAGGCAAAACAACGCTTTTTGTCTTTGCCGAGTGATCAAGCTTTTTCAGCCCTTTACGCGGCATATAGCCAGCATCACAGTGAAACCATAGAAAAAACCAAGCATCAAAGTGAATTGCTTTTACTGCTGACCATTGTGCTATTTTTGCTCTTGATTGTGTTTGCAAATCGGCTTTATGTGGCCAAAAATAAAATTCTGAGCACCAGCCAAACTTTGTCTGATGCCGTTGCGCGTTTAACCGAAGGCTTTGCTCTTTTTAGTCGCAGTGGCAATTTGCTGCTCTGTAACAGTGCTTGGCGTAATCATTTTGCAATTGCCGATAGCGAAAAAATGCCACGCAAGTTAGAAGAGTGGCAGCAGCAGTTTGGAGAAATTTTTAACTCCGACGCCAATTTGCATCAAACCGAATCTGGCGCTTGGTTACAGGTAAAACAAACGAATACACACAACAATGGCCAAGTGTTTGTGAGTGTTAATGTTTCCCTTTTTAAACAAGCGGAAGAAGAGCTTCGCAAGTGGGGCCATGCCATTGAGCAAAGCCCCTCTTCTATTGTGATCACCGATCCTCGTGCTCGCATTGAATACGTTAACCCTAAGTTTGAACAAGTTACTGGGTATTCACTTGAGGATGTGAAAGGACAAACACCCAAAGTACTAGGCTCCAAACAAGGATTTACCGACTACAAAACGCTGTGGCAAACCATCAAACAAGGCAAAGTCTGGCGTGGTGAGTTTTACAATCGCCGTAAGTCTGGAGATTACTATTGGGAGTACGCGTCTATTTCCCCGATTAAAAACCAGCAAGGGGAAATCATTAACTTTATTGCGATCAAAGAAGATATCACTGCACAAAAAAGCGCAAGTGCACAGCTTAAAACCGCAGCGGCGGTATTTAATGCAACGCAAGAAGGGATCATGACCACCAACGCAAAACTTGAGATCACCGCGGTCAATCCAGCTTTCACCAAAATTACTGGATACGAAGAACATGAAGTGCTTGGTCAACGACCTAATATTTTAAGTTCAGGTAAGCATGACAAACATTTTTATGAGCAGATGTGGAGCACCCTCAACTCGCACGGACAGTGGGCAAGTGAGATCTGGAACAAGCGTAAAGACGGTACTTTATATCCAGAGTGGCTAGCAATCAGTGTCGTGCATGATGACAAAGGGCTTGTGCAGCAATACGTTGCCATATTGTCTGATATGACCGAGCGCAAAGCGCAAGAAGAGCAGATTGAATATCAAGCCTATTACGATGTGTTGACCGGACTGCCGAATAGAACGTTATTACTTGAGCGCATTGAGCAAGATATTAAACGCATGAGCCGTACTCACCATCAAAGTGCAGTATTATTTATTGATTTAGATAGGTTTAAGCGTGTCAATGACACCATGGGTCACGAGGCCGGAGATGCCTTACTTATCTCCGTAGCTAAGCGCTTAAACGGCCTGCTGCGTAAAAGCGATACCTTGAGCCGCTTTGGGGGAGATGAATTTGTATTGTTATTGAGCCAAATTGCGCATCCGGATCATGCTGCTCAAGTAGCCGATAAAATTGTCAAAGCACTGAGTGAACCATTTGTGATCAACGGCTTTGAGGTATTTACCGGGGCAAGCATCGGGATCGCGATTTTACCAAGTGATGCAAAAGATCAAAAAGAGTTATTACGACTTGCCGATTTAGCCATGTATAAAGCAAAAGAAGCGGGGCGCAATCAGTATCACTTTTTTGCGCAAGAAATGCAGCAACAGGTGAATCGGCGAGTTGAGCTGGAGCAGCTGCTCCGAGCTGCGCTTGAACATCAGCGCTTAACCGTACATTACCAACCTATTGTCGATACGGTGTCGGGTAAATTATATGGTGTCGAGGCGCTCATGCGTTGGCCAACTGATTTCGGCCAGTATATTTCCCCTGCTGAATTTATTCCAGTCGCTGAAGAAAGCGGCCTAATTGCTCCTCTAGGTGAGTGGTTACTTGCTAAGGCATGTAATGATATTCGCAGATTAAATAAAGCGCTTGGTATGAATTGTTATTTGACGGTAAATGTCTCGAGTCAGCAATATCGACTTGGCTTTAACGCCACTACCATTAAACAAATCATACAGCAATCAGGCTTTCTTCCAGAAAATCTAACGCTTGAAATCACAGAAAGCATCTTACTTGAAGATGATAAAGCCGTAACTGCTTGGCTGCAAAGCCTACGGGCAACGGGGGTCAACTTAGCAATTGACGATTTTGGCACTGGCTACTCTTCGCTTAGCTATCTTAAACGCTTCCCCATCAATATATTAAAGATCGACCGAGGTTTTATTCAAGATATAGATCAAAACCAAGATGCGGCCGTTTTGGTCAACGCGATTTTGTCGATGGCGGAGAGTTTATCGCTCAAAGTGATAGCCGAAGGCGTAGAGCAACAAGGACAACTAGATTGCTTAAAAGACCTTGGTTGTCAGTATGTACAAGGATACTTTTATGCCAAACCAATGGCGATTGAGGGATTAATTGATTGGGTTGAGCAATTTGCCATTGCATCGGAGCGAGCATCTCCTAAGTTGTGGTTGGATTGAAGTGTGTGGCTTGGGTTGTATTTGGTGAGGGTTCGTGGTGTCTGATCTTACATGCTAGCTTTTGCTCAGTTATTACAGACATATCATTCAGGACTTTTCTCCTTATATCGGAAGTCTAGCAATAAATAATCTACCTCTGTTTTATTTATCCACTTCTCGTCCATTCTTTTGAACCTACATAGAGAATGAACCAAACAATGTCGCCTATGCCTATTTTTAACTCATAGCAATTATGCTCTTTGCTCGCACCATATAAGCTATCAGTACGATATCTCATACATCACTTTGGATTACTTAATACAGTTCGGTGTAATTTATCGTTTGCATATGCAGCTCATTTGAGCCAATATTATTAGGTCATATGAGCCGAAAAAATGAGAGAGGTAGGATGGCTACAGCCCAATTAAAAAGCTTTAAGCCCAAGCGTAGTAGCAAAACAAACTTTTGGATTAGTCTTGGAATTGAAGACGCAAATATAGCGCGGACAGAAGCGGTACATCAGGGATTCAAGCCAAAGGTGTATCGCAATATTATAGAAATGACAAAGCTTTCTCAAAATGAATTTCACACCGTAACTCATATACCTGTTAGCACTATCAAGCGCCGACTTAAAAATGAAGAACGCTTTAGCACCCAAGAAAGCGACGCGATTTATAGGTTGGCTATGTTAATCAAGTTAGCTACCGAGTTATTCAATGATGAGAAAAGAGCATTAGAATGGATTCGTGAAAATGTCTATGGATTGAGTGGCAAGAGACCGCTCGATATGGTGTCAACTACGGTGGACTTTGAGATTGTAAAGGACCTTATAGGAAGAATTAAACACGGGGTTTTCTCATAATGAAGCTTTACCGTTTAACTCAAAAAAAGTTTGCGGACACGCCTTTTAGTCCCGAAGGCGCGAAGCTATATGGCGGTAGATGGAACTCTAAGGGAACAGAAGCTTTGTATTTCGCTGAATCAGAGTCGCTGTGCTCTCTAGAAGTATTTGTGCATGTAAATAATGATCCAAAGATAGTAGATCAATACGATCTTTACTGTATAGAGGTGCCGGATGAACTTATTGTAAAGCTTGACGAAGAGGATTTACCTAAAACTTGGAGAAGCATTCCTGCAGGTGAAGAAACACAGGAAATTGGTGATGAGTTTCTAAATGCAGTAAAGCCTCAATACGCTGCCCTACAGGTTCCATCAACCATTTCACCAAGAGATAAAAACTATGTTGTTAACCCGAATCACCCTGCAATGAAAGCAAGTTTTAAAAACCATGAGAAACTTGAGTTTGGATTTGATCCTCGAATTTTTAAATAGTCACGTAAAACTTGCCAAAAGAATAGTTTAGTCAATACAAGTATTAATAAGCTAGCTTTGTGAGGTAATAAGGTAATCTAGCCCTCAGTCGCTGATATCAAAATGTATCCTATATTTCTTATTCACCATTTTTAAACATTTTATCGGTGATTTCTTGGGTAGGCACTCACCCACCCCCTTTTTATTGAAAGGTTCTCTCCTTTGCCAACTACTCAACGCAAAATCGCAGTTAGTAAAATTAAGATCTGTAAAAGTAGGCAAAGTACATTAGTAACAATGATTGCCATTCGCTGAAATCTCAGCCCATACATCAGCCAAAAACTAAACACCAACACATACCCGATTAAAAACGTAAAGGACAAGTTGGTTGGGCCTTGGCGCTCAAGTTCGCTAAGTAGCTGGCCGAATAATGCGATAAAACCGATACCGCCGAAGAATACACCGGCGAAATCCCAGTAGGTATCTTTCGTTTGATAAAAGCCTGTCAGCCATGTTTTCATTCGCTTACTTCCTCTGATAAGTAGATATCCTGATAGTGATTGATACGGGCAACAATATGGTCGTGGTGAATTGTGCAAAAACGGTTAACCACGACTACGTCACAGCCTGCGCTAAGTGCGGATCTTACCCCTTGATCTGAGTCTTCAAATGCAAGACATTTAGAGGCTGCCACTCCCAATCGTTTGGCCGCCAATAAAAATGGCTCAGGGTGAGGCTTACCTTGCCCAACATCATCTGCGGTAATTAATATTTTAGGAATAGGTAAACCTGCTGTGGTGAGTCGTGCAATAGCATTGTGGCGATTTGCAGAAGTTGCAATGGCCCATTTGCGTTGCTGTGCTTTTATTTCGCTTAAAAACGATTTAGCTCCAGGAATGGCTGCTACGGTATGGGCAAGGTTGGCTTCAGCTTGTTCCAACAGCTCGACTTCATGCTGGCTATCTAAATGCGGAGTAAATTGTTCTATAAAGTCTTTGAAACGTGCACCTCGGCCCGTTGTTAATACCATTTCCAAATTGACATGATGTTTCTCACACCAAGGCGCGACGGCCTGTCGTACTGCAACTTCAGAATCAACAAGTGTGCCATCCATATCGAATATCAATCCCTGATAATGGTTCAGGTTGAGTGAATTAAGTGCCATTTTTACTCCTTATGATAATGTTTCATGCATAAACAGGCGTTTGTTGATATTAAATCGGCTTTACCGTGCATGTGTGTGCAAATAATACGCTTGTATCTCGATCTTTTTCAAGTAAAATTACGCAAAAACATGCAGGAACATGCAATGCTATTGGCAGAACGTCATCAATTCATTCTCGATCAGCTTAATTTACAAGGGCGGATCACCTCAGTGTCCTTGGCGCAAACGCTTGATGTGAGCGAAGACACAATCCGTCGGGATTTAAACAAACTGGCTGAGCTTAAGCTCCTGCGGCGTGTTCATGGTGGCGCTTTAGCGCTGCAGGATAATACTCCTGACTATATCGAGCGTTTAGATAAACCCGATACCAGTAAAATTCGTTATATTGAACCTGCCTTAGCGATGCTCGTGCCTGGACAAACGATAGTGATTGATTCTGGCGAGACGTGCCGTTATTTAGCACAACACTTACCTAAAAATATGCCGTTGACTGTGGTTACGGGTTGTCCACTGATCGCCAAAGAGTTGGCCTATCATTCGCTGGTGGATGTGATTGTATTAGGCGGTCCTATGTTTAAACCAGCAATGCGGGTGGTAGGCATGACGGCGATCGAAATGGTGAAACGGATCCGTTTTGATATTGTTTTTATGGGGATTTGCTCGTTCCATATTCACCACGGTTTTAGCGCGAGCTATATAGAAGAAGCGGAGATCCTTTCTGCTACTATTCGTCAGAGCGACCACACTGTGATTATGGGACCGAGTCATAAACTAGATAAAGTCGCTACTTATCAGATTGTTACAGCCAACGAAATTGACACAATTATTACCGATGAAGAAATCAATCCAAGCTTAAAAAAGCAGATTGAGTCGCTAGAGATAGCGCTTACTTTGGTCTAGGTTAGTTGCATTAGGTTAACAAGTTTATATCGGCTACTTAGCAGCTAGGGTAGCCGACTTACGGTCGAGCTAAACAGCTACATATCTAAGGTTTTAATAAGGTAAAAATATGATTGTTATAGAAACGTTCATTTTTGAATATGGCGCGTTTTAACACCGCTTCTTGCTCAAAACCTGACTTCTCTAGTAGCTTCATTGATGCATGATTGTCGTCAAATACGGCGGCAAAGATCCGTTCAATATTGGTCTCGTTAAATACCTCTGACGTAATGTGTAAAATGGCTTTATGAGTAATTCCTTTACGCCAATGGCTTTTTGCGAGCCAATAGCCTATTTCACCAGAACGCTCATATTCAAACCCGCCAGGGTTAACACCTATACAGCCGATAAGCTGCTGACCATCGCAAATCGCCCGAACATAGCCTTGTTTACTGCCTTCATTTACCCACCACATGGCATCTTGCTCGGTGTAAGGTTGCGGAATTTTTGTTGATAAATACCGAACGACATCGGGATCGTTCAAAATCACGACCATATTGTCAACATCATTGGCTTGGAACGGTCTTAGTTTGAACATTGAGCTCTCTTTCAATAAATTTAAACGTAAATTCATCAATAAGTTACCATTCCCTTTCGAGGTATACAATGCGTGCTTTGTGTAGAGAAAAGTAAGCTGAGGTTGATTGTCGTCATCGGACTTTATTTTGCGTATTTTGATTGCATTAAATAACGTTAATTATTTTATAGACGAGGAATGCACAATACTAACTTCAAGCCTTGCACCGCAAATTCTTCAACTGAGATTACCTAACCTGAACTCGGGATAAGAAGTTAGTTAACCTGAGCTGCGGATAATTAATGCCTTTCTAGCAGCCAGTTTTAGCGCTAACTGCGTTGAATTCACTTCCAATAGCCAGCTATTGGTGCGTAAATTCGCCTTGTTTTCCCTAAAACTCTCTGGCTAGATAAGGAGAAAACTAAGTTGTGCTTTAGCAACAATGAGTTGGAACATTCCTTATCCAAACCTCAGGTTAGTTAAGTTACTAAAATATCTAAGTTCAGCTTACCTATATTGTTTTTATTTTGTTTGCCCTAATAAAGAGAGTGAGATTACAAATTAATTGCAAAGGATTAGGAAGAAAAAACGATGGATAAAAATACCTTAATTGAATTGGTGACTGAGTACTTTAAAAAGATTGATGTTGGAGATTCAAGCTATTTAGACCTATTTCATGATGAAGTGACTTTCTTTTTTCCAAAGTTTGGTGACGCTGTTGGTAAGCAAGCATTACTTGAGTTTGGCGATAAAATTGGCAGCTCACTCAACAGCATTTGGCACGATATTGCGCATTTTAATTTCATTGTGTCTGGAAAAACAGTTGTTGTTGAAGGGCGCGAAGGCGGTGTGATGCGTGATGGTACGCACTGGCCTGATAATCAAATTTCATCTGGCCGTTTTTGTAGTGTGTTCGAATTCTCTGATAACTTGATCACAAGAATGCATATTTACGTTGATCCAGACTTCTCAAGCCAAGATAGTGATAGGATTTCAATATTATCGCGCTAATGTTGACTGTTTTGATAAAGAAAAGGATAGCTGATCTATGGTTTTCTCTGAAAGTGAAAAGAACACCTTACTGGCCCTCAAAGGAGTCGGCCCTACGGTAATAAAGCGTTTTGAAGAAATCGGTATTTGCAGTTTGAGTGAACTTGCGACTTATGAAGTTGAAGAAATAGCTGAGCGGGTCGCTTCTATGTTGCAAACAACTTGTTGGAAAAACAGCCCGCAGGCAAAAGCTGCCATTCAAGCTGCAATCACGAAAGCACGTAAGATGAACTAGCGTGTAAAGCCCCTTTACGGGGCTTATTCAAAGTAGTCTGGAAAACATATTATCTAGGCTTACTAAGCAACAGCTTCTACAAAGTTGAGGTCGAAACGTCCGTCCGGATCTTCTACTTTGATAAGCTCGTTAAGCGGTTTGTTTTTTAATGCCTTATTTTCAGCAAAGATGTCTAACAATAGTGGTTTTACTGCGTTTCCGCATAGCGCCTTGGCGAGTGCTTCATGAGAAAGCTTGAACAACAGATCCATATTCTCGTCCTCGTCTTCAACGAGTTCTATATCTTCCCAGCTCTCGAAAATGTCTCTCAGTTTACTGACTTCTGCGCAGTCATCTTCAAAGTCAGATAAGATGATAAACTCGTCTGAGGCAACGTTTTTATGTTGTTCAAAACGGCTTTCTGGCAGGCTATAGATATTCCAATTTACATCGTAATGCCAAAACTCAACAGATAACGACATATGAGAATAAGCGCTTTGATTTACATAAAATTTTAGTTCGTTGATGCGCCTTTTAATAAGTGTAATTAAAACGTTTTCGTAAGCTTCAATAAGCGTATTTTTATCAAACATAATGTATCCTAACTGCGGTCTTAAATGCTAAGACTACGTGCTCCTATATTTGTTCTCAGTATTAATTCCACTCTACTATGTAAATGTGAACTTTTGTTACTGGCGTTTGCTAAAAGGTAATTTATCCAAAACAGGTTAATTTAACCACCAGTGTAGAAAAAATGCCAGTCTCTGCCGAGCCAATATGGCTTTAAATTGACAGTGTACGTTTAGTCAAAATAAGCTTGCTGTTTCGTTGTATAGCCATCGCACGATAGGCCCTTTGCTTTGATCTCTGCGTTGCACGATACCCATTTCGACGACCAGCGGGTTAGGAATATGTTCGGTTGATAGCTCGACCAGTTCGTTCATGTACCATGGCGTGTTGACAACATGTTCAGGTACTAATGCCCAACCAACCCCTCTAATAGCTAAACCCATGATGTAATAGTAACTGTCAATATGCCAGTGGCTTGTAGATATGGCTTGTGACTGAGTATTACCAATGCGGTCACGTATAACGAGCTGCCGATGTTGGTTTAGCTCCTCAATGCTTGGAGCAGAATGTTGTGCAAGCGGGTGGTGAGGGGAGCAGATCAAGATTTGTTTAAAGCTGCTAATTGAGGTGAAATCCAGCGATTCTGGCAATGGTTTTTGGTGAAATAAAATGCCTATTTCTGCCCTTTTTGCGCTCACCCATTGTGCAATGTCGTCTTGGGAACCATTAATAATGGCTAATTTTAATAGCGGAAATTGCTGAGCTAATCGTTCAAACAATGATTCAAATGCGATGATGGGCACTGCTTCATCCATGGCAACGGTGAGAGACACCTCTTCGCCATTATTAAGAGAATTGGCTCTTGATTGCAGGCGCTGACACTGCATGAGCACCGCTTCAGCTTCTTTAAACAGATCGAGACCAGCTTGATTTAACACTGGCAGTCTGGCGGAGCGGTCAAAAAGTGCAAAACCTAGATCGGCTTCCAAATTGGCAATTGCGGTGCTGACCCGAGATTGTGCCTTCCCCAAGTGTCTTGCTGCAGCTGAAAATGACCCCAACCTGACGGCGGTAACAAAGGCTTCAAGTTGATCGAGTGTCCAATGCATAATGATTAACCTATCCGAATTTCGGATGGATACTAACTTTGACCAATCTCAATTACAAGGATAATAACGGTTTTTCTTGCTTAAGGATTTCATCATGCTGTTAGATTCAGCGAGCAAAACCCCCACAAAAGACACCAACGTTACCCGCACTTTTTGGCGTTATACCATCCCTGCCGTTGTCGCAATGATGGTCAATGGATTGTACCAAATCGTCGATGGTATTTTTATTGGTCACTACCTTGGTGCTCAGGGGTTGGCTGCTGTAAACCTTGCTTGGCCCATTATAGGGATCATTATTGGTTTTGGCGTTTTAATCGGGATGGGATCTGGCAGTTTGCTGTCGATATATCGTGGCGCTGGCGACAATACCGATGTGCAGCAGCTGATGGGCACTAGCTTTTGGCTCATCGCTATCTTGACTGTGGTTGCAATGACTGTCCTTGTATTATTCGGACCTACTTTGCTTGAGCTTCAAGGTGCATCGGGTGAACTTTTACATTCCAGTTTGGCCTACTTACAGGTATTGAATTGGGGAGCTGGGGTTACCATTGCGGCAGGTGCGTTGCCGTTACTACTAAGAAACAATGGTAAACCAGAATTGGCAACGGCTTTGCTGATTGTAGGGGCGCTCGGCAACATAGTGCTCGATTATTTTATGATTGTGGAAATGCAATGGCAACTTCCCGGTGCTGCACTTGCTACGCTGATTTCACAAGGGATAGTCGCACTTGCAGCGCTCTACTTTTTACTCACTTCTGGTGAAGAAAATAAACCCAAAGGTGCGTTTAATCAGCCCCTAGCCCTAGAAATACTAAAGCAAGGCGCAGCAGGATTGGTGATGTTTTTGTATTTTGGCTTTATCGTTGCGTTACATAACAAGCAGTTGCTGATATTTGCCAGTGAAGTTGAGGTGGCGGCCTTCGCTGTGGTTGGTTACCTTGGCGTTATTTACTATTTTATCGCAGAAGGCGTAGCGAATGGTGTCCAGCCGCCTATCAGTTATTATTATGGAGCAGGCCTTTACCAGCGCATTCACACTATGTTTAAGCTGGCGCTCAAAGTGAGCTTGGGTTTTGGTGTGATGATGGTAACTATGTTTTATCTGTTTCCGAAGGATGTACTTGGGCTCTTCAGTGAGGATTTGGCTTTGCTCAACGCGGCCGAGCGTGGTTTGCAGCTGCATCTATCCACGTTATTCTTGGATGGTTTTATATTTCTTACCTCGATGTACTTTGTTGCGGTAGGTAAAGGCGGTAAAGCGTTGGTTATTTCACTTGGAAACATGTTGGTGCAATTGCCGTTTTTATATTTATTGCCATTCTGGTTTGGTGTCGATGGGGTGTGGCTTGCGGTGCCTATCTCAAACATCACGTTAACCGTTATTATCATCCCTCTGCTTTGGCGTGATTTATATCAGTTAAAGCATGCAGATATGGAAGCTACGTCAGGTGATAAGCTGTGCGCTTAGTTGCATACTGCAGGCGCTTATTTTAAGCGCCTTCTTAGGGTTATCTTTGGCGTACGTAGTAATTTTTTACCACGCAATCTAAATATCTCACAGCATTCACATGTCTAAATTTAAGCGGTTCGTTTAATTTTCCGAATAAAGGTATTCCGCCACCTAAAATAGTTGGAATGGTCGTGATAATTAGCTCATCAATGAGATCTTGTTGAAGAAAGCTTTGTATGGTTTTTCCGCCATCAATGTAAAGGTTTTTAAAGCCCTGCTGAGCCAGTTGTTCGGCGATATCTGTCAGTTCACCCCGTACAAGCGATACCTTATCTGAAAAAACTTTTGGCACTTCTTTAAGCGTATTACTTAATACAAAAACAGGTTTATTGTATGGCCAGTCGCAATCAAATCCTTGGATTGTCTCAAAGGTATTACGTCCCATGATGATGGCATCTACGCGGGCCATAAAATCGGCGAACCCCAAGTCTGAACCTTCAGGGTTGGGTAAATCATGTAGCCAATCTAAGTGGTTGTTTTTATCCGCGATAAAGCCGTCTAGGCTTGCCCCAATATAGACGATGTTTGCCATTTTATACTCCAATTGAACCCTAAACTATTTCAAGATAAAATAAATTCTACACTGTAGAATTTATTTTATCTTAGCGAGAGTAAACAATGAGTGTCAAGGATAAGAAGCGTGGCCGACCGTTAGCGGAAGGTAAAGCACTAAGTCAGGAGCTGATCATACAAGCAGCCAAATTGCAGATGAAGGAAAGTAGAAAAGTGCCTAGTATTCGAGCGTTGGCGAGCAGCCTAAATGTCGATGCGATGGCAATTTATCACTACTTTAAAAACAAACAGGCTTTGCTCGAAGCTTTGACCTGCTCTTTAGTCGATGAAATATATGAACCTAGCTGCGATGAACAGTGGCAAACAGAGCTACAAAAGCTCAGTGTAAGTTATTTACAGCTACTCGACGACTATCCAGGGCTGTTAACTGTGCTGCTATCAATGGACTCAGTAGGTCCAGCTGAAGTGTTTCAAACCCGATTTGAGGTGATCACTCAAACGCTTGAATTACAGGGGCAGGCACAACAAGATGCGATTTGCTTACTGGTTGATTATTTACATGGTTTTGCACTTGCAATGGAGTGTCACCCAGATAGAGAAGCGTTAAATGTCTCGATGACAAACGGTACAATTGCACTAATTTGTAAAGCGATTGAGGCTTAATGTCATTGCGTTGTGGCGTTGTAAAGGGGCATTACAACACATAGAGGCGAAGTACCTGTTAGGGACGCTTGAGATAACGATTGGGAGTGGTACCGATTATTTCTTTAAAATCTCTAATAAGATGTGACTGATCGGTATAGTTCAACTGAGCAACAATGTCTGCCATTGTAGTCGCTTTGGATTCAAGCAGTGCAAGTGCTTGGTGCAAGCGGTACTTTCGAATTAGCCATTTAGGACTAAAACCGATGTAGTGTTGGCAAAGCCTTTGTATTTGTCGTATTGGCATGTCGCATTGTTTGGCAAGTTGCTCAACCGTAAAAATATCGCTGTGATCTTGCAAGGTGTTGAGAATACCTTCGGCCATAGCAGCACCTGTGCTTTGAGAGAGTGTAAACGACATTAAAAATTGTGATAGCACTTTTACCCGCTCTGCATCATCACTTGCCATGGTTAATGAAGAAACAAGCGAACTCGATGGCATATCGCAAAGATGCTGCAAAGAAAAGGTTTTATCGACACATGCCAAAGGAGTGATATCAAATTGTTCTACTAGGGCACCGACCCTAAATTTAACCCCCAAGAGCTGCCCTTTTCCATGCATTGTGTAATCGTATACTTTGCTTACAGGGCCAATAATTTTTATCTCATCGGTACTTAGCAGTAAATGAAAGTTGGGATCTGGTAAGTTTCGTTGTGTATGGGTTTTATTATCCGGCAAACACCAGTCGACAAACCAAAATTGCTCGACAAGACCTTTTAACTCTGTGCATGGGAAATACCGTCTAAGCTGGTAGTTTGGAGCGCTTTGTTGTTGGTGGAGTACACCGGTGACTGGACTAAGGTTAGATTTCATCGCTGCCTTGTTATGGATAGAGCTCATTGTTTGTTGTCGCGTTTTTACAATACCAATTTTAAATTGCGTGCTAGATTTAAAACAAGCTGCATGAAACTGCAGAGCAAGATCAAACTCTTTTACTATAAAATTAAGGGAAATGCGATGCAACTAACAGGTGTGTACGAAATTATCAATTGGCAAGAAACCACAGAAAAACAATTTGATGATGGTGCCAAACTCTCCAAAGCCGTGGTGAGCCTCAGTTACGAAGGCGAAATTGAAGGCAGTAGCGAAGTTTATTATCAGCTTCACTATGCCGAAGAAGGAGATGTTGAGTTTAATGGCTTTGAAGCAGTAATCGGGTGCTTTTCTGGGCAACAAGGCAAGGTTGTATTGATGCACGATGGTCGTTTTAAGCACGGTAAAGCACATAGTAATTTTACAGTGGTACAAAGCGATGTTGATGCTATTGCCGTGGGTGATAAAGGGTCGTTTGAGTCGACTGAGGGAAAAAGGGCAAACTACCAAATAACACATAACTGATAGCTTCAATGTTATTGCGCTAGGCTAAGTAGCGGTGTCTTCTTATGTCTAGCGTGTACAGCGCATCCACTAACTCCGCAAAGTGACTAATGACAACATCTGCTTGCTCTGCGTAGTGAGGTTTGTCATTAGGGGCAAACAAGCATGACGGCATGTTGGCGTTATGTGCCGCCTCTATATCGTAGAGGTAATCGCCAACATAAACACATTGATAAGGTGGCACTTGCCAGGTCTGAGCAACTTGCAGCAGCGCGGCTGGGTCTGGCTTGGCTGGCGCATCGTCCCTCGTTAAAATCAATGGAATTGGCAATCCCGCTGTTTTAAGCTTCAATCGCGCCGCTTTTGCAAAGTTTCTGGTCACAACGGCAAGCGGGATCCCCATTCTCGAAAGGTGCGCAACAGACTCCTTAACCCCAGGAATAACTTCACAGTGCTGTGCGTCACATAATTCATGTTGGTGGACGATGTTCATAGCCTCTTCACGCATGTAAGGTGAAGGCAATGTACTGATAAAACTGAGTAAGTCTTGCCCTACCGGACAGCCAATTTGCGCCCGAATAAGTGAGAAGTCGAGTTCAGATGTCACTAGTGTGCCATCTAGGTCAAAAATAATGCCTTTAACCGGTATCCTATCCATTTTTAATATCCTTTGGTTTCGCATGTGTACTGCGTAGCCCTACTTAAAGGTAGGTACGTAATTGAAGTTTGTAAAGATCAAGACGATGGAGTTTTGCTTTTGCGAGATGAGTGGCTCACTGATGGTAACGGTGAGCCACTTTTTAGTCTTTTCGAAGTTTTATGCGAGTTTGCGTAGTAGCCCTTGCGTGTTTTGTTTCATGGTGTTCGCCACCATAAAGTAACCAATCACAGCGACGAATGTTGCGCCAGTTGCAGGCCCTAATAGCCAAATATAGGGGTGCAAACGGCCATCCACATCGAATGTTTGAACTTGGATCACCAACAGTGCAATGTCACTGACCACGGCAGCTACCAGTCCTGCTAATCCGCCAAGTAATAAAAATTCATAAAGCGTGGCGAGTTTTATCAAACGACCTCTGGCACCGAGTGTGCGCAAGATAACGATTTCCTGCATACGTTCGGCAAGGCTTGCCTGAACTTGAGAAATGAGCACCAAAGAACCGCTGATAAGCACGATACTAAGTACAAAGCTAATCGCCAGTGAGACTTGAGAAATCATCGATTGTGCCTGTTTGAGCTGGCTCTGAATGTCGATCATACTAATTGTTGGATACGCTTTCAAAAACTGACTAATAACCTTAGTGTCTGCTATTTCAAGCTTGGCGGCAGTAAAGTAAGTCACAGGGAATTGGCCGGCGATTTTATCGTTGAATATCATCACAAAGTTAGGTTTCAGCGAGCCCCAATTGACACTACGTAAACTCGTCACTTTGGCTTCAATTGTTTGACTATTGATTAGGAAGCTAAGCGTGTCCCCCACTTTTATCCCTACCCGCTCGGCAAGCCCTTGAGCGACGGAAACTTGAAGCGCATCAGAGTCATCAAACCACTCGCCATCGACTACTTCATTACCCGCTGGCAATTCATCTAACCAAGTAAGATTGAGCTCGCGCCCTACCCCATCACGTGCATCTTCGTCTTTTTCTTCACCCTCTTGCAGTGAGACCCTGCGTGCAAACTCTTCGCCATTTAGCGCATTTACACGACCCAAAAAGACGGGATAAAAATGTTCATGCTTGATGCCACTTTCATCAAGTTTGCTTTGCATTGGCTGAATTTCTTGTTCCATTATATTGATAAAAAATGCATTGGGTGCGTCTTCAGGCACTTGCATCTGCCAATCCGAGATCATGTCATTTTTCAGCACCACTAAAAACAACATTAATTTGATAGCAAGAGCAAAGCTAATAAGCTGTACCGCATTTGCATTGGCACGTTTTTGCAGTGTGGCAATGGCAAGAGACCAACTTGAGCCCGGACTCAACCCTAGTTTTCTGCCCGCTGAAAATAATAGTCGTGAGATCACGTATAGCACGGCCATGAGTAGCAAGGTTGCGCCGAATAAAATCGCGGTGATCTTAATATCGCGACTAAATAGCCACATTAACCCGAAAATTGTTAATACTGAAAGCGCCATATGAATTCGACTAATCGCGATGGTGTCTCCAAGGTTGCGTCTTAGGACGCGCAGCGGCGGGATGTCAAATAAATCTAATAGTGGTTTTAATGAAAACATCATTGCGCATACCACACCCACGGCAATGCTCAACAGCCAAGGCCTAAACCCTGCTTCAGGCAGGGCCGTATCCATAAAGTTAATCAGGTAAGCGGCCCCAACACTTTGCAGCCCGTAACCGATAGCTAGACCGACTACAACGGAAAAAAAGGTCACTAAAGAAAGGTGTAAAAGATAAATACGGCGGATGGTTTTGCGACTACCTCCGAGCGTTTTCATCATGGCGACGGGATCATATTGGCGCTCACAGTAGCGCTTTGCAGAAACCGCCATCGCTACGGCAGCGAGCATGATCCCAAATAGTCCAGCAAGGAGCAAAAAGCTCTCTGAGCGAGCTAAGTTTTCACCTAAAGGTGATTGCCTATCTTTTATTCCCTGCCAAGATTGGTTGCTTTTGAGTTGTGGCTTGAGCCAAGTGTAGTACTCTCCCAGCTGCTGCTCTGAGCCCGAAAATAATAGTCGGTAGAATACTCGGCTCCCGGGTTGAATGGCTTTAGTCACCGCAATATCATCATGATTAATAAGGACGCGTTTGTTCCCCGCCAGCGAGAAGAAAGGGGCATCAGGCTCGCTAATAAGCACCTTACTCACTGTAAACAGCCCTGCCCCTATTTCTACCACATCGCCAATTTTAAGGCCAAGGGAATAAAACAAGCCTTCGCTGAGCCATACATTGCCCTTTTTCGGAGCGGCTTGAACTTGGTAATTCTCGCCATTAAGGCTATCTCTTAAAGTAAGTTTACCTCTAAGTGGATATGTATCTGTCACCGCTTTTAGCGCGCCAAGTATTAACTCATCGTTGGCAAATAACATCGAGTCAAAATACACTTGCTTGGCGGTATTTAAGCCAAACTCTCGTGCTGTGGTCAGTACTCGGTCGTCGAAATCATGGTTGCTCGAAAGCCGCCTGTCAGCAGCGATAAAGTCTGCGGATTTTTGTTCTAGATTCAAACGGATCCGCTCGGTAATGGAAGACAAGCTAAACACAGTCAATACTGCAAGCGCAATTGCAGCTAGGATGATGGTGAGCTCGCCTCGTCTAAATTCCCTAGAGAATAAAGTAAGTGCTAACTTAAACCACATTGACAGCCGCTCCTTGTTTTATTACTTCTAGTTTTCCAGCTTCAATATGAATGATGCGATCACACTGTTGAGCGAGTTGCTCATCATGGGTAACAAGCACCAAAGTGGTGCCATTCTCTTTGTTTAGGTCAAACAGCAAACGCTCGATAAGATGGCCGTTCTTGCTGTCTAAATTAGCCGATGGTTCGTCGGCGAATAGGATTTTGGGTTTGCCAACAAAGGCTCTGGCTATAGCCACTCGTTGCTGTTCGCCACCCGAAAGTTGTGAAGGATAGTGCGTTAGACGATGAGACAAGCCAACTTTTTCTAATAACTCTGTCGCTTGATTTTTTGCACCTTTGTCCCCAGCTAATTCAGCAGGAAGCATCACATTTTCAAGTGCTGTTAAGCTTTGCACTAACATAAATGACTGAAATACGAAGCCGACTTTTTCTGCTCGCAGTTGAGCTCGAGCTTCTTCATCCATTTTTTGTAATGATTCGCCATCTAAATGAACTTCTCCTTTGGATGCGATATCTAATCCGGCAAGCAAACTAAGTAAGGTTGACTTACCTGAGCCTGAAGCGCCAACGATAGCCACGGACTCACCTGACTTGACAGTGAAATCGATATCACTAAGGATAGTGAGATTACCTTCAACGGTAGAGACCTGTTTAGTAAGGCCTTTTACTTGGATCATATTTAACTGAGAAAGCACTGACATGAAGTACTATTTCCTAAAGTTGTTGTTCATACTTGTTATTGTAATGACGCCGTTAAGCGCAAATGCCAAGCAAAAACTCATGATAGTTGGTGATAGCTTAAGCGCCGCTTATGGCCTGAAACAAGATGATGGTTGGGTTAAATTGTTACAAAATAAATACGAAACAGAACAAAATCCGATCGAAATTATCAATGTTAGCGTTAGCGGTCAAACAACAGGTAATGCTGTGGCAAAAATAAATCAGCAATTGAAAACGATTTCGCCTACTCATGTATTAATCGAATTGGGTGGTAATGATGGCCTACGCGGATTTCCTGTAAAAAGGTTAAAGGCAAATCTCACACTGCTGGTGCAATCTAGCCAACAAGCAGGCGCCAACGTTGCCGTAATGGAAATCCAAATCCCCCCTAATTTAGGTCCTCGCTATACCAGTATGTTTACCGAGAGCTACCAACAAGTGACAGAGCAAACCGGTAGCTACCTAATGCCCTACTTTATGCTAGAAGTGGCGGCCAAACCGGAATTAATGCAAAGCGATAACTTACACCCCAACAAAGAAGCGCAACCTCTAATCCGCGACTTTATGTATCAAGAAATCAATCAATGGCTGGAAAAATAAGCATACAAAGCACAAAAAAACCCGCTAAGAGCGCGGGTTTGGGTGTGTTTTAGTTTGAAACTTTAACTTATTGCAGTAGTGCTTAATTAACTACATTGCGATTACTTGAAGTTTGCGATACTCGTTTTAGTCGCATCTACCGTTTTCCAAGCATATGATTGACCAACTACACCATAAGGCACGCCGCCAAGAGACCAGTTCGGGTTAGCAAAGTAGTCGTATTGTGTTGCATTACCAAATACATGTGGATAAGCCATGATACTAGCAAAGTTGTCTTGTACACCGTGGCCCATGCCATCAACGTATACACCACCGCTGGTGTCACCTTGTTTGCGTGAATGCGCTAGACCTTGGTTGTGACCAAGCTCATGTACAAAGGTTGTTGCACCACAATCGATACCTGTAATGCTGAACATACGGTTGCTCATGCTTGAATATAGGTTGCCATTGCTACCTTGACCTACCCAAGCTAGACCACATGTGATGTAGTTACCATTGCGCTCACCTGTACCAAGTACCGCAACCATATCTGCACGCCAAGTATTACGAAGGTTAGCTACATAGCTACTGTTAGTCACAGAATCTAACCAAGCACTCGTTGGTGTGATGTTGTAGTTACCTAAGTTTTGTGTACCTGCAAGACGTAGTTGCAGATCGATGCCATTTTGGCTGTAAACTTGGTTTGTAAACGCAATCAGCTGATTGATTTTAGTATTAATGTTTGACGTAGCAGCCGCAGATTGATCGGTATAAAGAATGCCGATATCGACGGTTACTGCTGATGCGCTTGCAGATAGAGCGAGTGCCGTTGCCAGCGATGCTGCCTTTACTGTTGTTTTCATTGTTTTTCCTTTCTTTTTAGTTAACGTTACTTTTGGGTTGAAAAATATCTTTCTTCACAGAAACTGAGTTATGGTCTGTTTCGTCATGGCTATCATGCGGATGTAGTTCTTCTTCTTTGTGGGAGCGGTATAAGTCTCGCTTGGCAGCAATCCAGCCAAATTGATCTTTTGATTCAAATACATAGTTGCCACTTGGGGCGGTAAGTTGACCATATACGGCGTCTTTGCCTACGGTTAAAACGGTGGTATGGAAACGACCATCAGCACCGGTTACCTTACCAAAAACACTTTTATCGCCGTTTTCCGCTAAAGATATGCCTGTCACTTCTGCTACAAATGACTCTTGTGTTTGCGGAATTAACAATTCAAAGTTATCACCGCCTTCTAATTCTCTTAGTGTAGGTAAGTCAAACTCAATATACGCTTCGTTGCTTAAATCTTGTGGTAAAACCTTTGCGGCTGAAAGCACTGCTTTTGCTTTATTTGATACCTTATTCACAGCGTAAAAGTCGTTGCCCTTTTGTATTGGCGTCGCTGTAGGGGTGACCTGCTCAGGGCTCGATTCAAGCGTCTCATGCTTTGGAGTTGCCTGGTTATCAGTTTCTAAGTTGTGTGAAGCTTGAATTAAATTTACCTGTGAAGGTTGAGCTTCTGGCATCATTTTCCAAAAGGCAATTCCAATAAAACCAATAAGTAATGCAACAATGAGCACTCGCATAATTCACCACGATGACGTTAATAAGTAGTGAAATACTATTCATGATGCGGCCTTCTTATCAACTTTTAATTTACTGAATGTTTTCATTGTTGATGGTTAAAATTAAATATCTTCATGATATATATGTATAAATGTCATTAACAAATCTTTACAATGTGAGCGTGTTAAGTGTGTTATGGCTTGTAATTGTCAAGCTAATGTAATCAAAGTGTGCTGTTTCAAAGTGTTTGATTGGATTAGCTTTATTTTTTGAAATAGCTGATAGTTTTATTATTTTTTGTCTGAAATAATGGTATTTCAATTTAATCTTTTTGATCTTCATCGATATTTTTATTCATAGTCCTGATGCGTGTGCAGGGTATTTTGCCATTTGTTTTGAAAATTGTAGTTTGACTTGATTAAGTAACTGATCTGGCGTGAGCTCTGTTGTATTGTCGATCGCAGGCATAATAACAAAAGTTTTACTGCGGTAGTCTATTGCCATAGGCACAATGGGGACTTCGGCGGATTGCGCAATGTAGATGAAGCCTTTTTTCCATTCTGGAGTGTATTTACGAGTTCCTTCTGGAGCTAAGCCCAAAATCAATTTGTCGCTGGCATTAAAAATATCGCGAACCTGCGTGACCATACCATGCGGTGTATCTCGCCTAACCGGAATTCCACCCCATTTGCGTAATAACCAGCCAAATGGTGGGGTAAAAATGGTGTGCTTGCCTAAAAAGCGAATTTCAACATCAAGTGCAAGCTTGACAGCAATGCCAATAAAAAAGTCCCAGTTTGACGTATGCGGCGCGACGGCTGCTACAAACTTTTCTTCACTTGGGAAGGTGCCAGCTATCTTCCATCCCATCATCTTAAGCATCAAGCTACCAAGCTTTCGACCAATCGGGCTGTTTGAGCGTGGGATATTGGGTGGAATATTGATCAAGGTAATGGCCTTCTTTATTTGTGTTATTTGTTGGTGGTGAATTCATTCTAGCTGAAAGTTCTAGGGCCTGTTGACCGTTGCTGCAAAAACAAACTTGAAAGATAGACAGGGCTTAGGCACTAAGCGCTGGTGTGCGATGTTATCGTATAAAACGAATTACTGATTAGGCTGATAAATCTACAAAAAACTAGTAGATCCCTTACTTACACATACCAATCCCAAATTAATTAACCAAAGCCGATAATTCAAGTGTCAGTAGTTTATCACGCTGGACTGGGCCTAGTTGGGCGATATGCACTGGTGGATAGGTTGCCAAGTATATTTGGCGTTAAACAGGGTATCCCTTGTGTGACCACTCAAGTTTGGGTTTTGAAGTTTTAAAGCTTTCCTATCCTCAAATTTGGCTTTTGCAATGGCTTCACGAGTAATTGGATGATTGAAAAATAGTCTATCAAACGAGCCGTCTTCTATTGCTTTGTTGAGGCCATAGCTAAGGCGTTCTTTGAGTCGACTATTATTTTTATTGACGAAAAAGTACATAGCAGTGGGATAACAAAACGCGAACCTAGACTCTACTACTGTGCTATCCATGCTTTGTAACTCTGTCCATGGTTCGTGAAGTGCGCGAGGGAAGAGCTCAAAGCGTTTTTCTTCTAACATCTTTGGTAGCAAAGAAGCCATGCTAGTGACTACAACAAAGCCATTTTTTTCGTAGATTGAAGTATCGGGCCAGTCGATACCACTACCAAGCGTGAAACTCATTAATTGGGCGGGAGAGTGAAGCAAAGAGAGTCTTTCTTCGGTATCTTTGTGGATGAGAAATAAACGCGCGCCCATCATTCCTTTTAGTAGCGGCACATATACCGTCGCTAAACTCTTTTCTCTTTTGATGGATGTCATACTCCAGTGAACATCTAAAAGCTTCCCTTGCTCCAAAATTTCTAAGGTGCGTCCTTGAGGGGTATGATCGAAAGAGTTTTCACTGAGTTGGTAAGCGCCATATTTATCGCGGCTCTTATTTAGAGCCAGCCTTAATAACGCGATGTAGTAGTCTTGTTTTGGATCTGCAAATTCTTTAGAGATGTTATAGCGCACTAAATCGTTTGCACAGACGCTAAATGACGTCAGTAATATGCAGGTCAACACCAGCTTTATTGAGGCTATCATTCCTTTTCCTCATCGTGCATTAAAAAGTATTCTTTAACTTTAGCGCAGAACTTGAGTTGATAAAGTAAAAAAGGCACCGGAGTGCCTTTTAACTTTAGCGAGTTAGATAACCTAAAACGTGACGCTTAGCCAATCATCATTACCATCAAAGTGCAACGACCTGACTTTTCCTTTGCCTTCAAAGTTTACTAAATTGACTTGTTCTGACCACACATCTCTGAGTGCATTATGGCGCATTTTAAGTTCATTTATTGGTGAGAACAGCGGTGTTTCTTGATATACCCAAAAAAATTGGCCATCAATTTCCGCACCAACCAAATTTAAGGGCAGCACTTTACCTGCGCCTGTTTTTAATTCAACGCGCTTACTGACATAATTCGCAAAGCTTACTCTATCAGCAACATTGTTAAATATATCGGCATTGTGACTAAATAGGCTCTCTACCGCATGCTCAGTATCATGGAGATAGAATCTGTGCATGATTTCGATATTACCACTGCGTTCGTTAAATAACACCGTGGTGACCGCTGCTTTTAATTGGTGCGCTTGACAAAGCGGTGAAATCAGCACAAATAAACAGGCTAAGCGCCAGGTTTTCATTAGTTATCCTTTTTCTCTTCAAGTGGTTTTAGCTCGGCTTTAACGTCTTGCATGATATCGCGATACACTTTACCTTCACGTTCTTTCTTTTTATAGAGCTCTAGGCGAGATTCTATAATGCGTCTTGGGTAATGGTTATTCTCAATATCAACGTCAGCAGTTTCCCACCGCGGGTCAACGGTCACGGACGCAAGCGGTTTATCTTTATCTGTAATAATTAGCTTGCTGACGTTACGGGCATTGCGACGCCAAATCTCGGCAGGGATAGTCCGCTCTTCTTTGCTACCATCTTGGTACGTGAGCTCAAGTAAGATTGGCATCACGAGTCCACCGACATTACTAAACTTAAGTACGTAATAGTTTTTGTCTTCTTTTACCGCGCGCTCAAGAGTACGTTTTTCCCAAGGTTTAAGCTCAGATAAAAACTCACGATACTCATTTCGTTCTTCATTGGTTACCGTAAACTGGTCATTATTATCGTAAAAGTCTGTTATGTCTTGGTTTTTATCAATCCAAAGTGCGCGCCCTTGTTCTTGATTGCGTTTGACGAATAACGACATTGGTTTGTTCTTTTCAAACTCTCGTAGGCGGCCAAAATCGATGTCTGGGTTTTTGGTGTCCAACCGCAATTGATAGATTTTATCTAATGAGATATCGACATGATCTGTGCTGTAAAACCAGCCACGCCAGAACCAATCTAAATCGACCCCAGAAGCTTCCTCCATCGTTCTAAAGAAATCTGCTGGCGTTGGGCGTTTATATTTCCAGCGTAGGGCATATTCTTTAAATGCAAAATCGAATAGCTCACGGCCTAAAATCACCTCGCGCAGAATATTAAGCGCTGCAGCAGGTTTCGTGTAGGCATTTGGGCCTAAGTGCAATACGCTGTCTGATTGCGTCATGATTGGAGACTGATCTTCAGATTTCATGTAGGCAGCAACATCTCTTGGCTCAACGCCCCAAGGAATGGTGGGATCCCATTCGCGGCCAGCAACGCCATCTAAAAAGCTATTGAGGCCCTCATCCATCCATGTCCACTGGCGCTCGTCTGAGTTGACTATCATAGGGAAGTAGATGTGCCCTACTTCGTGAATGACAACGCCGATTAAAAAACGTTTCTCGGCCAGTGAATAGGTGCGAGAGCCATCATCTTGCAATTTCGTACGAGGACCATTGAAAGTGATCATCGGATATTCCATCCCACCGACAGGACCATTTACTGATTGCGCGGTTGGATAGGGGTAATCAAACGAGAAGCGTGAATAGACTTCCATGGTATGAATAACGGCTTCGGTGGAGTACTTTTTCCACAAGTCTCCCCCCTCTTTGGGGAAAAATGACATGGCCATCACGAGAGGCTGCTCGTCACCACCTTGCTGATAGCCTTTAGCATCCCACATAAATTTACGTGATGAAGCCCAAGCAAAATCTCGCACATTCTTGGCCTTAAAGCGCCACGTTTTGGTGTCGTCTGTACCCGCTTTTTCGTTCTCTAGTGCTTCTTCTTCAGTAACGACGAATACCGGGCGTTTTGCTGTTTTTGCTTGCGCTAGTCTGTCACGCTGGGTTTTGCTCAGAACTTGCTTTGGGTTATCTAACTCACCGGTTGCAGAAACGATATGATCGGCCGGCACCGTGATTTCAACGTCGTAGTCACCAAACTCGAGCGTGAATTCACCACTGCCAAGAAACGCCTTGTTGGTCCAAGCTTCATAATCTGTATACGCCGTTAGGCGAGGGAACCATTGCGCGAGCAAAAAGATGTCATTACCGTCTTTTTCAAAGTGCTCATAACCCGAACGTGCGCCAACGGCATCTTCTTCAACAATATTAAAGGCGAAGTCCATACTAAATTGTAGATCTTTACCTGATTTGAGTGGTTCGTTTAGGTCAACACGCATCATGGTATCAACAATCGTGACCTTGAGCGGTTTACCGCGACCGTCCTTGACATTATTGATGATAAAACCAAGCTCAGTGTCATCCATAAACTGCTGGCGTCTGAGTTGATTTAGTGAAATTTTTGCATGTTTTGTAACCGGATTACTCTGTAATTCGTTCCCAAAAGTTGCAGTGCGTTCAGCAATTGAATCATTTTTGAAGATATTTTGGTCTAATTGTAGCCATAAATATTTGAGGGTGTGAGGAGAGTTATTTTTGTAATGTATGGTCTGCGTAGCGGTTAACCTTTTGGCTTTCTCGTCCAAGTTTACATCAATATCATAATCCACCTTTTGTTGCCAATAACGCTCTCCGGGCTCACCGGCTGCGCTGCGGTAGATATTTGGGGTCGGTAAAGTCTCATCTAATTGGCGAAACTTATCTTCAAAATGCCCTTTGGTTTGCGAAATGGCGCTGGCGTGTGCGACACCGGATAGCGCTAGTGCAACCAATAAAGGCATGGCTGGTGTTGATTTTTTCATTGTTATTTCCCATTTTATCGTGCCAAAGCATTGACCAATAAACATTTTTATTTCAGTTTTTGCTCGGAGTGAGTAGAGGGGATTTGCATGGTGACAAAGGAAGACAAATAAAACCTTCTACGTGTCAATAAACTGACAAATAAAAACACATAAATCAAAGTTTTGAGATAAAGTAACAAGATTTAGGCACGACTGAAATTACGCTGTTTTGAGTGTTTTTTAATCTGTTGTTTTTGATAGAAAAAATACAATGCTCAAAAAAATTAATTTGTATGCCAAAAAGGTATTTTGCTGGGTTATTGTCTACATTTTATAAATAAATAAAGAAAACAAAATTAGTTGTTGATATTGACCCAAGTTTGTCTTTAAAATCGCGCACTTTACAATCTATGGGTAAAACTGGCGTTAGTTTTGCTCTGTACTAAATACCCGTTTAGCGAATCGAATGTGGTGGGCAGTATGGATTTCTACATACTAAAAAAACAAGAGAAGTTTGTTGCAATTCCTGCAGACGAACAAAACTGTAAAGATTATTTAGATGACGGCTATTTTTATGTTGATAAAGTAGCTGCCTGTAACGAGAAATCGGCGATTAAACGCGTGCAAGATAAGCATAGTCGTGTTTTCAAGTTACCTGCTAAATTCTTTTTACTGGCATTACCTATAATCATTTTTGCTTGGTGGCAGTTGACTCACTAAGCTGTTAAAGCGTCAATATTCACAAGACGAATATTGCTCGACGATGCTATATTAGCGTTTCTATAGGAAAAGGAACGCTAAATGAAGGTTTTACACACGTCTGACTGGCACTTAGGGCAATCGTTTTACGAGCATGATCGCAGTGAAGAGCATCAGCTGTTTTTAGACTGGCTATGCGATGCGCTGGTTGAACAGCAAATTGATGTACTGTTGATCAGCGGTGATATTTTTCATACCGCAACACCGCCCGCGAGTGCTGAAAAGCAACTGTATACCTTTATCCAAAAAGCATCTCAACTGTGTCCTCAGCTGCACATTATTCTGATTGCAGGCAACCACGATTCCGCTAATCGCATTGAAACCGCAAAACCACTCTTAACCTTATTCAACACCCATGTTATTGGACGCTTTAACAAGCAAGCGCCTGAACAAGTTGTTATCGATTTACCCATCGCCGCGCAGCATATGCATGTTGTGGCAATGCCATTTTTGCGCAGTGCTGATTTACCAAAACCGCTAGATGACGAGTTTGACTATCAAACCGGGGTACAATTAGCTTATCAGCATGCGCTAAGCACGATAGAAGAAGTGAAAGGTCCTATTGTGCTAATGGGGCATCTGCACGCCAAGGGTGGAACGATTTCTGAAGATTCTGAGCGTAACCTCAACATTGGCGGCTTTGATGCGGTGTCTGCCGGCGTGTTTGGCGAGCAGTTTGACTATGTTGCGCTAGGCCATTTACATAAAGCGCAAACCGTCGCTAAGCAAAGTGCTATCAGATACTGCGGCACACCTTTGCCAATGTCATTTTCCGAACGCAATTATAAGCATCAAGTATTGCTCGCTGAATTTAATGAGCAAGGTCTGGTCGATGTAAACCCCCTTTACGTTCCCCGTTTTAAAGATGTGTTATATATCCCTGAAGATGGTGCAAAGCGCTTGGCTGAATTATGCGAAGCTATCGCGGCGCAGGATTTTAGCAAGTTCGATAGCGCTCCCTATGTTCGCTTAAAATTATCTGCAGCTGAAACCAATAGCCGCTTTCGGGCCGAGATTGATGAAGCGCTAAAAGGAAAGGATATTAAGTTCTGTGGTATTGAGCGGGTGTCTAAAGGCGCAGCTGCCAGTGAGTGGTTGTTTGAAGATTTGGGCAAAGTTGAATCGTTATCACCCAATACCTTGTTGGATATTGCCTATCGCGAAATTGAACCTGAGCAGGAAAAAGCACCCGCGACATTACATGAAAAATTAGCAGAAGTGATCGCGAGCATGGAGGAGTAGTGCAATGAAACTTGAAAAAATATTAATCACCAACCTTGCCTCTATAGAAAGTGCTGAAGTCGACTTTACTGCGGCACCACTCAAAGACACCGGTCTTTATGCCATTACCGGTGATACAGGGGCGGGAAAAAGCACTTTACTGGATGCGGTTTGCCTTGCATTTTATGGCAAAACCGCACGGTTAAAATCGGACGACAAAGAGAAAGTTGCCTTTAATGGCGATAACATTAAGTTAAACGACCCGCGAAACCTATTGCGTCGGGGCTGTGTTGCGGCATCTGCTAGCGTGGTTTTTATTGCTCAAGATAGCAAACGTTATCAAGCTAGTTGGTCGGTAGAGCGCGCTAGAAAAAGCCCTAAAGGTAATTTAAAAACTGCCACTATTGAGTTGTTTAGCCTACCAGATATGACCCTAGTCTGTGAGAAGAAAAAAGAAACAGAACAAAAAATCGAACAGCTAGTCGGGCTTAACTTTGAACAGTTTACTCGAGCTGTGTTGCTTGCTCAGCATGAATTCTCCGCGTTTTTGAAGGCAGGGGGAGATGAACGGGCTCAGTTACTAGAATGTCTTACGGGTACCGAAAAGTTCAGCAATATCGGTAAAGCGGTTTTTGAAGCGCACAAGCAAAAGAAAACTGAGCTGCAATCTCAGCAAGATAGGCTAGGTCAAATTGTGCTCTTGTCACCAGAGCAGCATGCCGAACTTGAAGCACAGAAGTTGGGATTGCTTGATACAAGAAATCGACAACAAGAAACAAGTACAAAGCTGCAAGCTCAGCTGCAATGGCTCGCGGATGTCGAGCTAAGAAAGCAAAAAATAGCTGAGGTGGAACACTCGCTACAAACGCTTGAGCAGCAAATAGAAGAGGGAAAGCCACAGCAGGAATATGCGCAGCAAGTCTTAAAAGCCAATGAGATGCGTGATAACCGTGAGCAGCATGAGCTGGCGGATAAACGCGTTGCGCAGCTATCTCAAGAGCGGCTAGCACTGCAGCAACAAGATTTTGCATCCGCCATTACAACGCTCAAAGCAAAACAGCAGCAACTGGAACAGCAGCTTATTACGCAGCAAGCCAATTTTGTAAAGTTAGAACCAAGCTTTAACAGCATTCGTATATTGGATGAAAAGCTGAGCCTACATAAAGCGCAAGAACTAGAAACTAAGCCCTATCTAGATAAACACGCCAATCTTATTGCGCAACATGAGGCTGCAATGCAGAAGTATCAAGTGCAACAAGGCGAAATCGATACTGAATTACAGCAGTTAGAGCATGAGCAAGCGAATTTGCACTCAGTTAGCAATATTGCCGGGCAATGGAACGTGGTTCAACCTCAATTCGATGATCTGCAAAAGTACCAACAACAACGTAATGATTATGAAGTCCAGTTGCAAAAATTACCGAACGAACAGCAAGCGCTAGGTACACAATTGAGCAAACATGAGGCTGAGGTACAGCACCTACAAAAGGTTTACGACACCGAAGCCAGCGCGCTCTCCGCATTAAAAGAAGCACTCGCACCTTTGACTCAACAAGACCTAAATCTGGCATTGCAGAATTGGTCTCTATGCGTGCAGGCTTATCGTAGTATCGAAGAAGGAGATGCCTTGCTGCATCAGCTACGATCGCAACAAACTCAACATCATATTGGCTTGGAAAGGCTTGAGATACTGATCCGAGATACCAAGCAGCAAGATGAGTTGTCTAAGCAGCGCCTAGCCCTAACTCGTGATAACTTGGAGCAAGTGCAGTTACGCGCAAGTGAGCGGATCAGCGATTTACGCGCTCAATTGCGAGCAGGGCAAGAATGCATGGTATGTGGCTCAAAAGAACATCCTTATGGTGTAGAGCACATCGATGCCCATTGGGAGCAGTTACTATCGGATTTTCGGTCTCAGTATCAAGCTGCTGAGCAAGCTCGTGAGCAAGTGTTGCAGCGTTATAATCAACAAGTCGGTGAAAAAGAGCGTGAAAATGCGCTATGGCAGTCAGTCACTCAGGAAATTGCTCACTGCACTAAGCAAATAAATGAGAATCGCGCTCGACTAGATGCGTTGAGTGATGAGTATAAAGTTGGCAGCGCTGAGCAAGCTGAATTGCAACTCGTGAGTATTCAGTCACGGCTAAATGAACTATCCAAGTTACGCAATAATATCGACCGCCAGTGGCAATTGGTTCAGCAGGCACAACAACACCTCGAGCAGGCTAAACATAAAGGGCAGGCACTTCAGCAGCAGCACCATGATTTAGGTAATCATATTGCCTTTTTGCGAACCGAATATGATCAGCTATCACAAACAGTGGCTGCCTTACGCAATCGGCTTGAAGCGTTAATTTCCGATAAGTCGTGGTGGCAAGACTTTGATTCATCTCCTCAAGCTGCCATTAGGCAACTTAAAACGGGGGTGCAAACTTGGTTAAAAACCACCAAGCGCACCGATGCGTTAACGGCGGAAAAAGTTCAGCTTGAGCATCAATTACATCTTGTCAGTCAACAAAAACAAGATGAAGCGCAGCGACTTGAAGAATTAGAACATACGCTTTTACAACATCAGCAGAATATTGAACGCCTCAATCGCGAACGTGCTGAATACTTACCACAGCAGCACACCAGATTGGATGATTGGATTGCAGAGCTTAAGCTGCAAGAACAGCAAAGCCGAGAGCAGATCACACAAACCCAGCTAGCGCTGAGCCAAACCGAAGCACAGCGTGAAAAGACCCAACACAGTCTGACGCAACTAGAAAAGCAAATTGCCGAGCAAACATCCCGGTTGCAGCAGCTTGATGCGCGTTTTGAACAATGGTTGCTCGACCAGCAAGGGCAGCTAGACAAAGTAAAAGTATTAGCGTTACTTGAGGTTTCTTTGGATGAAGCTCGAGCGAATTTAGAAAAGTGTGCGCAAGTTCAACAAGCCTTTCAAAACACTAAGCTGCAGCTTAGTCATCAGCGTGAAGAACTCAGCCAACTTGAAAGTAAGTACCCTGATGGGGTTGATAGTGAACAAGTTAAGCAAAGTCATGCCGAGACGACGCAAGCACTTGAACAAACTCAAAATCAGTTACTACAAGTGCAAAGTGCATTAGAGGTTGATGCTCAGAATAAACAACAATTCTCTTTGCAAGCGGCAAATCTCGCTCAGTTGCAACAAGACTACGAGCAGTGGCATTTGCTAGATAAGTTATTAGGCGACGCAACAGGCAAAAAGTTGCGTAATTGGGCGCAAACGCAAACGCTAAAAATCTTATTGCAGTATGCTAACCAGCAATTGCATACGCTTTCTAGACGTTATCTGCTTACCAACATTGAGCAATCTTTAGAAATTGCGGTCATAGATAAAGATATGGCTGACGAGCAACGTAGCGTCAACACCTTATCTGGAGGAGAGTCCTTCTTGGTATCTTTATCTTTAGCACTTGGACTTGCTGCACTTTCATCAAATAAAGTGCAAATACATTCATTATTCATTGATGAAGGGTTTGGTACGTTAGACCCCGAGACGCTAGGTGTCGCAATTGATGCACTAGACGCGTTGCAATCACAAGGCCGCAAGGTTGGAGTGATCTCGCATGTTGCTCAGATGAGCGAGCGGATCGCCACCCGTATCCATGTGAATAAACAGCCGGGAGGCTACTCATCTTTAAATTTAGTACCACAAACATAAGGAAATTTGGATGCCGACTTTTACGGGCGAAGAAGCCCAAAACTACGACTCTAGGATCACAAAACTGGTGCCAGGTTATGCGTTAATTCACCAACTTACCGGGGCGCAACTTTTAGCACTTTACCCAGATAGCGCAACCATTTTGGTTGTGGGTGCAGGGACAGGCAAAGAAATTGTAGAGCTTGCTCAGCTAAACCCGAGTTGGCGGTTTATAGCGCAAGATGTATCTGCTGATATGTTGGCAATTGCAGATCAGCATTTTACTAAGTTGGGCCTACAGGAGCGTGTGCAGATCCATCATGGCGCGATTTCACCACAGGCCTACCAAGCGGATGCAGTACTGTGCTTGCTGGTGATGCACTTTGTAAAAGATAACGGCGATAAAGCAAGCTTGTTTAAACAAATGAGTGAGCAGCTAAAGTCGAATGGGCGTCTTTTTATTGCCGACTTAGAAAAACCTGCGACAAGCTTTGAACGTGAAGCGCAATTAATTGTTTGCAAACAACTTGGGCTGACTGATGTTGGCGAGCAGCGTATGAGGGTGAATTTAGAACATGAGTTTTACCCCGTGGATAAAATGCGCCTTGCAGAGTTGCTAGACACCGCAGGTTTTGGCATTGCCAAACCTTTCTTTAAAGCCCTTGGCTTTGTGGGCTTTGTGGTAGATAAGCAGTAGTTTTTATCTAAATAACCTGAGCTTCGGATAAATAAGCCAGACCATATTCGGGTTTGGCTTTCCATTCTTACTCTTTCAAAGTAGCTTACATTAAGTTAGTAAAATAGTGATCTATACCAAGCCAATTGCTGCTCTGCCACTGGCGTCACCGCGCTTTATCTAAACCTCAGGTCATTTACTTCTAAAAAGTTAGTAAAACTCTGATCTCAATGACCATGATGCGGAAGGGAGATCAGTATTTTACTTAGTAAAAGTTTGATCTATGCACGAATTGGCATGCTGTTTAGTTGCCGCCTAATATCTAACTTTGTCTTATTATATCCACTAACTTATTGATTTTTATATTACTAAGTTGGCGGTAATCCAAAAATGGCGAAATGATAAGGCGCAAGTTATAGTCAACGGCGAACTCATCATCTAGCCAAATTAGATTGTTAGTAAAAATCTGATCTCTAAGCAATGATTTCGCGTAGGTGCGTCCTGCAATTATATGCCAATCGTATGTTTTTGCTGAAAAATCAGGCGTTGAGAAGAGCAGGGCTTCTTGACTTGAAGCTTGAAGTAACGCGCTATCTCGATATGACTGCCAAGTTGAATAGTTAGTAATATCGTGATCTGGCAGCTTTGCAGCAAATAAAAACTTGGCAAAAACATTGAAGATTTTCCTCCAACCATTGCCGCAATGCGCATTAATATGTTCGATCTCCCTATTGGCTAACGCACTGACTTGCATCAAATTATTATAAGGTTCTATGCGTGGCGGATGTTCAATATAAAACGCAACCTTACCCGTTGCTACACCCAAACCATGAGTTAGTATTTTTTTGCTCTGTGCTGTATTCATCATACTTTGCTGCGATCTATTCATTTACACGTAAGTTTAAAATAAATAAAGTGAAATTGGCATGGTAAGGGTTTGAATTAAATTTTGCTTTTACTAGGGCCTGTTGGCCTTTGCTGTTTGATTTTTGTTTCCCTGAGTGGGTTTTGGTCGCGGCGCTCGACTTGCCGCCTAGTAATCTAAGCAAAAGTTGAGCAACAATGAACAAAGCGCACTCAGGGGAACCCAAAGGGCAGCGCCTGATTGGCATTTCTAATGCGTTATCGCCTGACTCACATAGAATAACTATGCTACACAGGCTCTTCCTTGTATAAATGGCAATCAAACTGCTGCAAAAACAAACTTGAAAGATCAACAGGCCCTAGGTAAAAAATCGAACCTATCGTTAATCTTAGTGCTTGGTTACTACGTATGACATCAAGATGGAATATGGAGAACTTATATGAAAGTACGACAGTTATTTTTCACAGCGATTTTAGTGCTTGCAGTTTCAGCATGCACAGGGCTGCCTGAGGGCATCAAACCAGTTAAAGACTTTAATGTTGAGCGATATACAGGCACTTGGTATGAAATCGCGCGATTAGACCATTCATTTGAAAGAGGAATGCAGAACGTCACGGCAACTTATAGCCAAAATCCCGACGGTTCAATTAAAGTCGTAAATAAGGGATATGTAACAGAGGAAGGAGAGTGGAAAGAAGCGGTTGGCAAAGCTAAGTTTGTTGCAAATGATGAAATAGCGCATCTGAAAGTGTCATTTTTTGGTCCGTTTTATGGCAGTTATGTGGTATTCGAGTTAGATGAAGACTACCAGTATGCATTTGTTACCAGCTACAATCGTGATTACCTTTGGTTGCTTTCTAGAGCACTTAAAGTGTCGGATACCGTAATGAACAAGTTTAAAACCATGTCAGAACAATATGGTTTTAACACCAATGAACTTATCTATATGAGACACGAAACCGTTCGAAAAGAATAGTGTAAACCCCCTTTACACTAAAGTTCCTTTTATGGGTATTTTAACTTGCTAACAGAAGGGAGGCTGTATGTGAGTTGAGTATAAGTGTCTTATTCCTGTAGGAAATGGTTAATAAATCATTCAGTCAACTGTAACAGGAACACTTCACACTGTTGCACGCTTTACAAAAAATAATACTTAGGAACTGGAGTAACTCATGAAGCGTGTAGCATATTCTCTTATTGCAGCAGCAGTTGCAATGGCACTTACAGCCTGTGATGGTGACGATGGAGCACAAGGTCCTGCGGGTCCTCAAGGTGAGCAGGGCACTGCTGGCCAAGACGGTGCAAACGGCACTAATGGATCGAATGGTACTAATGGCTCAAACGGCACAAATGGACAAAATGGTACTGACGGACAGGATGGTCAAAATGGACAAGACGGCCAAAATGGTCGTGATGGTAGTTACAGCGTACCAGGCCTTGTTCGCATCGCAACCGTCCCAGCTGGTGCTGAAGTAACTGGTCTATTTCTTTCTGAAGGGGGGGACTTGTTCTTCAACGTTCAGCACCCAAATGACACCAACACAGCTACTGATAAGTTCAATAGCAAGCCATTCAATACAGGTACTGTCGGTGTACTAACCGGTGTGAACTTTAATAATCTACCTGCAAATATCCCAAGCGCGCCAGTTCCAGCTTCGACCATGGAACAACAAACCGTGATTTCTGCAATTGGTCAATATCAAATTCTAGGCCAAACAGGTGACACATTCGCAAACCTTGGCACTAAAGGGTTAGCGGGTGGTTTGGGTGTACATTACAGCATCTCAACTGGTGAAGAAATCATTAAAAATGATAACCCTGATTTCAATGGTTATATTCCAGTCGATGCAAACACAGGTTATCTATTCACAAACTGGGAAGCGTACCCAGGTGGTGTCAGTCGTTTGAAAATGAGTAAAGCGACAACGGGTAAATGGTCAATCGAAGAAGCCATGATGGTAGACTTCGACGGTGTTAAAGGCACAGCAGCCAACTGCTTTGGTTCAGTATCACCTTGGGGCACACCGCTGACTTCGGAAGAATGGATTGTCTGGTCTGAAGTTGATTCAACACAAGATCCACAGTGGAATAATCCTGCTGAAACAGGCAATGACACAATGGAAGCGTTAATGGCACCTGATTTCCCTAACCCTTATCGCTACGGTTACATTGCGGAAATCAAAAATCCTACAACCGAAACGCCTGATGTTGTAAAACACTTCACAATCGGTCGTTATGAGCATGAAAACTCAGTTGTAATGCCTGACCGTCGTACTGTTTATTCATCACAAGATGATACCGGTGGCGTACTATTTAAATTTGTTGCAGATCAACCAGAAGACTTAAGTGCAGGTACCCTATACGCAGCAAAGCTAACTCAAGATGCGGGCCTTACCGATCCGGCTGTAACTGGCTTTGACATTAGCTGGGTTGAGCTGGGTAGCGGCAGTAATGCACAGATTGAAACTTGGGTGGCTGAGTACGACGGCATCAATGAGACTGACTATGTTGAAGGTCAAACAAGCTATTTGTCTGTTGCTGATGTAAAAGCGTGGGCGGAAGGCGCTGCTACTTATCCAACAGTTGCAAACGGTGGCGGTAAAGTAACGGCAGGTAAAGCGATGGACAACCGCGCTATCTTCCTAGAGTCTCGTCAGGCTGCACGCCAAAAAGGCGCTACGGCTGAATGGCGTAAACTTGAAGGCTTAAGCATCAACCATAACCGCGTACTTGAGGCGGTAACTGGTCAAGATGTTGTTGCCGGTGAGGTGGTAGATAAAGCCTATATGTATATCGGTATCTCTGATATCGACAACACCATGATTGATGGCGAAGGTGACATGCAGCTTTCTGCGCGTGTTAAAGATTGTGGCGGTGTATACCGTGCACATATCGATAACAACTATAACCTAACTCGTATTGAGCCGGTTGTTATGGGTGCAACTTACCGCTCGTCACTAACTGGCGCTGAGCGTTGTGATGTCAATCAGCTTTCGCAGCCTGATAACGTAATCGTTATGGAAGATGGTCGCATCATTATTGGTGAAGATGGCTTCCAAGAAAACAACACGCTTTGGCTTTATGACCCTAAAGCAAAATAATTAAACAAGTAGCAGTGCACTGAATGGTGCGCTGCTTTTTTTTAGCAAAATTTTGGAGTCATAAAAATGAAATACGTTAGCCTAACTCTAGTGGCATTGACGAGCGTAGCCTTGTTTGGTTGTAATGATGAACAGACTCAAGGGCTAACCAATACCGCACTTATGTCGGCGCAAATTACAGCACCTTATAAACAGGGTGATGATATTCCTGCGGCCGCATTTATGCAGCACAATGAAGTCTATAACCCTGAATCAGTGATCCCACCTCAGTGTTACACCAAAACGGATGGCGTGAATAACCCTTGCTATGCCTGCCATCAATCATATGATGAAAAAAACCGACCAAACATGATGCGTGATGCCAATTTACAAGGCGCCTATGAGTTTTCCGATCTTGGATTTAAAAACCACTGGAAAAATTTGTTTAAAGATCGTTCTGAGCTTATCAAAGGTATCTCAGATCAAGATATTACTAACTGGGTCAACCAAGATAATTACACCCCTTTTATCGAAAAACTAAAAAATAACCCTGACTGGAAAGGTGAGATCACTCCACTTAACAACTTGGCATATCCAGAAAAAGCGTTCGATGAGCTTGGTATAGCAAAGGACGGCAGTGGCTGGGTGGCATTCAATTATAAACCTTTTCCTAGTACTTTTTGGCCAACCAACGGCTCGACGGGGGATGTCATGATCCGCCTTGCTGACGCCTTCAGAGAAAAAGGCGAAACGTATAATCAGGACGTTTACCTTGCCAACTTAAGCCTAGTTGAAATGGCTGTAAAGGGACTTGACGAAATATCAACGCCAGTGATTTCTGAATCGCGAGTTGGCGTAGATTTAAATGGTGATGGCAAACTCACGAAGATCACTAGCATGCTGCGCAGTGAACGTTACCTTGGTGATGCCAATACTATCGAGCTTGCTCATCAGTTATACCCACAAGACACCGAGTTTTTACATACCGTTCGGTATATTGGGGTGGATGATAATGGCCAAGTATTTAATGCGCCAAGAATGAAAGAAGTGCGCTACATGAAGAAGCACAACTTTAAATCCAAGCAGTCACTCGGTGCTGCTTACTACAGAGAAGCGAAAGAAAAGTCATTCGAAAATTACCCACAAACGCTTTATTTGGGCGACCAAGGGATCAATAACAACTTTGGTTGGACGATTAACGGTTATATAGAGGATAAAAATGGCGCACTTCGTCCGCAACATGAGCAAGAGCTTGCATTTTGTAATGGCTGTCACAAAACCATTGGCTCAACCTATGACCAAACCTTCTCGTTTGCGCGTAAAGTTGAAGGCAAACTGGGTTGGGGTTATATCAATTTAAAAGAGATGCAAGACGTACCTAACAAAGGCGAAGAGCAGGGCGAATTCTTGACCTATATGATGCGTGTTGGCGGCGGTGATGAGTTTAGGCAAAACCAAGAGATGCTAATGCGCTGGTTTAACGAAGATGGCACGGTAAACAGCAAAAAAGTGCAGTCTGCGAAGAACCTTTATGAATTGATCACACCATCAAAACCACGTGCGCTGGCGCTGAATAAAGCCTACTTAACCATTGTCAAAGAGCAAAGCTACCTGTTCGGTCGTGACGCCACCATAGTAAAAGCGCGTAATGTGCTTGAACAAGTCGATAATTCTCAACAGCCTCTAGAGCCAGAGCACCGATATGTGTGGGATATGCAGCTGGATTGGAATAAAGCCGAGTAAATCGTGTTCAGGGTAGGGGCGCTTCCTACCCTGAGTTGATAAAGGCTCAAAGATAAAGGGACTGGCACTGATAAACTGCCATCATCCTAAGAGGTAGTTTCAAATTGAAATTGCACGCTAATCTTCTTATCACATAGACCTTGAAGGTAAGATAAAGCTTAAGCTCGGATCAGAGCAGAATTACTCTTCTCACTTTCTGGATCAGAATTTAACCAACCAACAGATTTCATTTGGCGCTTAAATCAGAATTTTACTAAGTTAGTCCGAGAACAAGACTACCAGATCATGTTTTTACCAACTGATTAAGCTAATTGAGCTCATTAGATCATGATTTTACTAACCTAACTTAGTTTGAGTTAGTAAATTTGCGGTGTATAGCGTCATTATTGCTGATATTTTATGCTAAATGATGTGGTTTCAAAGAGTTAACAAAGGAATGTTAGTAAAATTGTGATCTAAAAAAGGCGCCATTAGTGGCGCCTTAGTTAAAATATGATCCAATACAGCGTACTGAGCAGCATAGTGATAATGACTAGGTAAAATAGTGATCTGAAGTAACTAGGTTTGGTCGCAAAGATAGCGATAAGTAGTAATACTGCTAAGGTCATATAACCAATAAACTCTAAGCTACCGTAGGTCCCCTGAGTTTTAAGAGCAAGTGCTAAGCTGCCGCCGAGGCAGAGCCAGCCGGCAATGGTTAATTGACTTGTTACGTTACCTTTAGGACGTGTACCAAATACTTCTTTATAGTGATTGGGCTTTGCTACTGCAAAACCCATAAATGCTAGCAGGCAAAGTAAAAACGTTAGCCATTCCATTAGGCATTTACCTCGCGTTTTGCTTGGCGACGCGGGGTCGCTGGTGCTGCTTTGGTACTGCCGAGCTTTTTGGCTTGAACCAAGAAACCGAATGCGATACCAAGAGCCATCACATCAAAACCAAATAATACCCACTGACCATTAATGAAATAGCTCACGAGGCTGCCATCAGTCGTTAGCATGTTTACGACAGGCAGTAAGCCCCATATGATTGCATTTACTTTCGCAGATAGCATCCACGCGAGCCTATCCGACTTAAATAGAGCGGCCAGAGTGAATATTCCCCACGTAACAAAGAACGCCAGAACTTCTTTGTCTGCACGTCCAGTTAATTCTATTGGAAGCAAACGGTTTGCATAAAAGAACATCGCTGTTGCGACTGGCAGCCCCATGATGGTGCCTAAATTGAGCGACTCCACAAGCCTAAGGCCTACGCCCGGCTTGTCATCACCCTTGAGCTTTTGGCGTAGTCTTTTTGCCCACATAACAGCACCCGTTGCAATCATGGCACAACCTGCTAATCCGGCAACAAAGTATAGCCAACGTAACAGTGGCTCCGCTAAACGCCCGGTGTGCAGTGCTATCATTCCGCCGTAGAGATTTTCAGCGCCAGACAGCGTCACATTGTGTGTTTTTAACAACTCACCAGATGCCGCGCTATACATCCAACTGGGTGGATCATCCTGCACTGCGCGTTGAGCATTGGCATAAAGCTTAATCGTTGCACTTGCATCCCCTGGCGATGAGATCACAATGCGGCGAAGCGGTGCATCACCAGAGTTAGTAAAATAATGATCTAACGCTGTATTTAATGCGAGCCCCTTCAGTGGTTGTCCCGCCTCTTGGGTAGGGGCCAGAAATGGATAGCGTTCGGCTCTAAGCGTTTTTGTATCTTCAAAGCGCTGTTCGGCGGGCTGTGGCAGTAACATAAAAATGAGCGTCACTAGGCCGGTGTAAGTGATCATAATATGAAACGGTAATGCCACCACGGAAGAAACATTATGAGCGTCAAGCCAACTTCTTAGCCCTTTCCCATTTCTAAATTGGAATAGGTCTTTGAAAATGCGTTTATGGATCACCACGCCAGAAATAAGCGCAATCAACATAAACAGAGTTGCAAAACAGACTATCCAACGCGCGGTGATCGCGTTCATGTAATGCAAGTCAAAATGCAGACGGTAAAAAAAGTTACCGCCTCTAGTCTCCCTAAACTCAGGAAGTGCCTCCAGCGTTACTGGGTCAAGATACTCAGAGTGACGTTTTCCGCGCCTTTCTCCTTCGGCTGGCTTTTCGGAGTACATTAATAGCAGGCTTGGGCGACGCTCCGTCGGCATTTCAATACGCCAAGACTCGGCGTTTGGCGCTATATCTTGAAATCGTTCGATACTCTTTTTGACCGTTTCATTTTGTTGGGCACTATCATAATGAGGTAAATGGTGCGTTGCAGGTTGCGCCCACAGACTGATCTCATGTCTGAAAAAACTCGCAGTACCAGCAAAAAAGATTAAAAACAGCAACCAACAAACGAGTAAACCAACCCAAGTGTGTAGCCAAGTCATACTGCGGAAAAATGACTCTCTCACAGGGAGCCTCCAAAATGCGTCAAAGTACCGTAAAGAATACAAAGTAGTCCGATCATGCCAAGAAATACCTTTTTAAAAGAGCGGCATCCAAACACCCAAATAAAGACAATGGCGTAAAAGACGATGCCAGTTGTTAATGCATATAACAGCGCATCTAGGCGCGGAGTAGGTAAAGTTAAAGCCAATAAAGATGAAGCTAAAACAGTCACGTAATAGCCGCCGAAAATAGCGATGAAAAAGCGTGCAAGCACTTCAGCTCTGTACAAAATAGCCTTATTATTTGTGTTATCCCGACTAGGCATAGCACCCCTGTAAAAGACAGCAAACGTAATAGAATATTATCCAATAATTTGCATCTAAATGATAGTGATTCGCACTTGTTTTAAGTTGAGTGGAGTCGTTTTAACGACTAAGCACTTTAAGTTTTGTTGGTTAAATGGGGTTTTGAATATGGCTATGCCATAATGACCCTTGGTGTCATTGGGTAAAATAAGTAAGGAAAGATGGATATTTTTGAACGTGTTAGGCAGTGCAAGCTTTGTGATAAAGCGCTTCCCATGGGGGCAAAACCTATCATCCAAGGCAGTTATAAGGCCAAAGTCTTAATTATAGGCCAAGCGCCGGGTTTAAAAGCGCATCAAACCTGCCAGCCGTTTAATGACCCAAGTGGAGATAGATTGCGAGACTGGCTGGGTGTAAGTCGAATACAGTTTTATAACCCTGAACTCTTTGCCATTATGCCAATGGCATTTTGTTACCCTGGTAAAGGGAAATCTGGAGATTTACCACCACCTAAAATCTGCGCGCCCACGTGGCATTCTCAGGTGCTAGCTACACTCAGCCACGTATCGCTGACACTACTTATTGGGCAATATGCGCAAAAATGCTACTTAACGCAATATTCATCAGTAACTGAGATGGTAAAAAATGCTGACTTTTCCAGTCAAAGTCATTTGCCATTACCTCATCCCAGCCCTCGTAATCAGATCTGGTTAAAAAAGCACGACTGGTTTGAAAAAGACAGTGTACCGCAGTTAAAGACAAGAGTTTCAGCTGCGCTATCATCTTGATAATGCGTTAATTAAATTTTCACTTAATGCTTTAGGGTTAGGTTTAAAATCAAAGGCAATCTGATAGGTTTAAAACTAAGGAATAAAGGTCATATCAGCTAATATTTATCACCATTTAGTTGCGTAATTACGAGTATTACCTCATACTCCAGCCTGTTTACATAACAAACACTTTTTAACATTTTCAAAGGACTTGATAATGATATACAAAACTACCGGTTGGGCTGCTGTACTCCTTTCTCTCGTCGCATTTTATCCAAGTATGCAACCTGGTGCGTTTTCCGTTATAGGCTTCTACTTATGCCTGTTCTCCCTCATTATCGCAGCATTTGCGAGCCATATGGATAAACCGATTTATTTTCGCAGCGTGATCACACTGTCTCTTGTTAATATCTTATTAGTGAATGATGGTACTCGTGCAAGCCTTTGGTTTGGCCAAAGCGACTGGGTTTATATCGGCTCTATGTACGGTATCTTTTTAGTCGTGGTGAGCATTTGTGGCTTTTTAGTGAGTCGAGACTTATTGATATCAACCTTAGAAGGTAAGGTTGAGTAAAAAATAAGTGCACAAGCAAAGCCCGTGCACAAGATCAGCGGTAAAATATGCTTAATTTTTTGCGAGCGACTGGGCCACCGTTGTGGTCGGGCGACCAATCAACTGGCTGAGCGCATTACTCTGGGTTGCCAAATATCCTTGTTGCGCTTGTGCCTCAGCGTCAACCAATAACGCAGCAAACGCCGCTGGCACGCCGAGAGCAACCAAGTGGGCCAAATATTCTTCGTCAGATACAAACTTTGCTTTTACTTCAACTTGAGTATGCTTTGACACCGCTTGTGCCAAACCTGCAATTGTAAATGCGTTATCGCCAGCCAGCTCATAGACTGAATTGTCGTGGCCAGCGCTACTTAATATGGTGGCAGCAGCCAATGCGTAGTCTGCACGAGCAGCGCTGTTGATCTGAGCTTGCGGCGCGATTGAGGTAATCGCATGATTTGCTGTAAATACAGGTACTAAATCAGTGTAGTTCTCGTTATACCATCCATTTCTCAGCATGCTATAAGCCACGCCGCTTGCTCTCAAATACGCCTCTGTTTCTTTGTGCTCTTTAGCCAGCTCTAGTGGTGAATTGTCCACATTCAAAATGCTGGTATAGGCAATTAAGCGCACTTGGTTTTTCACTGCGGCGTCAATAACTGCTTTGTGTTGAGCTGTTCGGCTTCCGATCTGATTGCCTGAGATCAGTAGCAGTTTTTCAACACCTGTAAGTGCTGCGTCAAGTGTGTGCGGTTTGTCGTAATCAGCTTGCCTTACGGTGACCCCTAAATTGGTGAGTGCCTTTCCTTTATCGAGATCTCTAACTAGAGCCACAATGTGTTTGGCTGGTATCTTCTGTGCCAAAAACTCGATAACTAATTGACCTAATTTGCCTGTTGCGCCTGTGATTGCGATCATGATGTATACCTCTTTTTAAAACGAGAATGTATTGGATGTGGCTATTATGCGTGGTAATTTTTGTTATCATAAGTGGGTTAATTCGATATGGTGAGTTCTGAAATTGAGTACAATAGACTTAAATGCACTAAAACTCTTAGCAATATTTGCAACGGTTGTGGATGCGGGAAGCTTTGCTCAAGCTGCGCGAAAGCTCGCGACTAGCCGTTCTAGAGTGAGTGAACAAGTGTCCCAGTTAGAGACCATGCTGGGTGTTCGACTACTGCAGCGTAGCACGAGGCAACTCACGCTAACGCGAGAGGGGCGTGACATTTTGGCTCAAGCGCATTCATTGCACGCTATTTTGGATGATGTTGAGGTATTGCTCGATAACAAAGAGCCTCATGGTATGGTCTCAATAACCATGACACACGACACCGCACATAAGTTTCTGTTACCAAAACTTTCTGAGCTCACGGCGCGATATCCGAAGATCCAATTAAATATCATCGTTGATGATGACAAGCGCGATATTATTAACGACCAAATAGATCTCGCCATCAGGGTTGGCTTTCCTAAAGACAGCGCACTGATTGCAAGGCAATTACATCAAGAATGTTTTAAGCTCTATGCAAGTCCTAAACTGATAGCATTGCATGGGTTACCAAGCAAAGACACACAGCTAAACCAGCTACCTTGGTTACTGTTAGAGCAGGCTAAATCAACGGGGATGACGCAGTTTTATCGCAGTGGTGAAGCCGTAAACTTTACACCAACTCAAGTGCATTGGTGCAATTCCCCTATGCTGTTACAACAAATGACAGTGGCAGGATTAGGAGTTGCGCAGTTATTGCCTTCTACTGTGAAGCAAGAAGTTGAGCGCGGGGAGTTACAAATGATCTGTCCAGAGCTAAGTAGCGAGCAACTGGTGTTTTCTCTCGTTTATCCATCACGTAAACAAATTCCGCCTAGAACACGGGCGGTGATTGACTACCTATTGGAAGCGAATCTGTTTGGATAGCTTTAATTCTTTTCAATAGAATGATGTATGATATTTTTACTAATTTAATTGTTTTAAAGCGAACATATACTTTCTTCCAACGGCTCATCACCGAGAGCCAATCCAATACCGTCTATATTTATCGAGGAAAGTATCATGAACCTAATTAACCTGAGCTTCGGATAATTTATGCCTTTCTAGCAGCCAGTTTTTGTGCTAACTGTGTTGAATTCACTTCCAATAGCCAGCTATTGGTGCGTAAATTCGCCTAGTTATCCCCAAAGCTCTCTGGCTAGATAAGGAAATAATTTAATTTGAGTTTAAAAATAGCCAGTTAGAACATCCCTTATCCAAACCTCAGGCTAATTAACATCATTAAACCGAACAGTACAATGGCATCAGTATTATCTTTATTTGGCCGAGTAGGGCTATCAGCCATTTTTATACTGGCTGTGATTAATAAAATCCAATACTTCGAAGGTGATGCTGCATACATGGCTTCAAGCGGATTACCAAGCGAGCTGCTGCCATTGGTTATAGCCTTTGAATTGATAGGAGGGCTTTTCATTCTTGCGGGGGCATTTACTCAGCTGACAGCAATTGCATTTGCAGGGTTTAGTATTGTTAGTGCGTTGCTGTTTCACTTTGATCTGGCCGACCAAATACAATTCTTAATGTTTTTTAAAAATATTGCAGTGGCTGGTGGCTTTCTCGCACTCGCCGCGTCAGGTGCTGGTAAATTCAGCATTGATAGTAAGCTAGTAGAGAGTAAGTAATTACGAAATAAAAGCGCACAAGGTTGGGACCGTGCGCTTTTGGTTGTCCTGTTAAGCCTGCTTAAATTTAATTTGCGCGACAAAGAATAATGCAAGCGTTTGTGTAATTAGGACGGCCACATGGAGATAAACTGGAAAACCCAAGGTGGCATCAATGGTCGAAAGCGCCAATTGGGAAATATGGAAAGTTGGCAACAGCCAAGCAAACCATTGCATCGTTTCAGGGAATAACATGATAGGCAGCCACAGGCCAGAAAGCAACGAGAGTGGTAGGTAAATTAAGTTAACCACCGCAGGTGCCGCTTTTGCTGACACTGACAGCCCAACTAACAGCCCTAACATACACAAAGGCAAGGTGCCGAGTAGGGTAATGGCGATCACGAGTAACCATTGAGCTAAACTTAAAGACACGCCAGAAAATAATGCCAGCAAGCTCATTAGGCAGGCTACGAGCAATGAAAAAGCCGTCGCACTCACACATTTTGCGAGCAGATACTGATAGGGAGAAACGGGAGAGAGCTGCTTGAGTATCAGCCAACCATTTTGCTTTTCAAGGGCGACGTTAACGCCAAAGGAAAATAGCGCAGGTCCTATCATGCCAAATATCAGATAATTGATATACATATAGTTATGGGAGTCATGATGACTGAACACCACGCCGAAGAAAAGATAAAATAAGCAAGGAAATAGTGTGGCTGGGATCACAAAACCCTTACTTCTAAATGTGCTCAAAAGTTCAGTTTTGCTTTCAAGTATAAAGGATGCTGTGTTTATCATGGTTAAGCGCTCCTAGCATTCATTAGGGATAAATAAGCTTCTTCGAGGCTCATTGGGGCTACATACAAATTGCGGATAGAAAATTTTTCTAATACCTGCTGCACAATATGGTTTGGCTCATCCGTCAATATAGTGAACTGATCGCCTTTAACATGCAGATCTATCATAGGAAATGCGTTAACCAGTGCAGCAGCAGGCAGGTCGCTGGTGAACTTGATTTGTGAGCGACGATAGGTGTTGGCAAGCTCAGGTATGTCGTTAAGCTTGGTACATTTTCCTTCTTTTAACACTAATAATTCATCCGCTAATGCTTCTGCCTCGTGAAGATAGTGTGTGGTAAGAAGTACCGTTTTATTTTGCTGTTTTAATGTGCGTATGGCCTGCCACAGTTGCTGTCTTGACTCTACATCCATACCAACACTAGGTTCATCCAAAAAAACAATGTCGGGATTGCCTGCTAGTGCAATTGCCATAAACAGTCGTTGCTTTTGACCTCCAGATAACGTATCGAAAGTTTGTTCTAAAAATGGTGCTAATTGGCAGAGTGAAATTAACCGCTCCAATGGAATTGGGGTTTGATGGTAACTTGCAAATAACGCCAGAAACTCCCTCACCTTGGTTTGCAGAGGTAGCCCGCCTAACTGCATCATGGCACCTACGCGCTGGCGACAAAAGTCAGACTCTGGCTGATGACCAAGAACAGAGACTCGTCCTGATGTGGGTCTTAGTCTGCCAAGCATTATATTGATCAGGGTGGTTTTTCCTGCGCCATTTGGACCAAGAATGGAATAAACCTTACCCTGTTCAAGCGTAAGGTTTAGGTCTGCTAATATTGGCTTAGTATTGTTGTATGCAAAACTGATATTTGATAACTCAATGGCGTTGCTCACCGTCTTCGCTCCTACTGAACTGTACGATTTGCAGTATGCGTTGCTATAAGATGAAGCGTGAGTGAGGGTTGTCAGAAAATAAAATGACAAATGTCAGAACTTAAAAGGTAGCTCACAGGCATTGCAGCACCTGTGAGTATTTAAGCATTACAGCCCCGTCATTTTTGATAAATGCGTAGAGAGGGCAAGTTGGATCTTAGTGTCAGGGGCCTTTACAGTAAACAAAGCCTCTTCAAAATCGCCTTTTGAAAAGCTATCGTGAATGTTATTCGACAGTGCATAAGGCTCACTTGGCATGCCGGTAAATGGGAAGATCATCCGATCCATGCCGCCATCACCATCTTCGTCATGGATCACGTGGATCGCATACTGGCCTGCAGGCACGCCTTCAAAAGTGACCGTCGTGGTAGGAGTTTGTGGTGTGACAATCAGCTTGCGAAAAAAGTGAGCGTCTGGATCATTCACATTTTTATCGCTGTGGTAGTCAGCGCTATTGTCAAATAACAGTACTAGCATTTGACCATCGGTATTGGTCACATCAGTGATCTCAACCGTAAGACTCGTTGGGGGACCTGCAACCGTATTTACGCTTACCGGACTTGTTGAACTACACGCCGCAAGTAGTGCCAGCGCAAACAATAAACTTAGGGACCTCATCCTTTGCTCCTATTAAGGGTTAAATTGTAGCTCCACAAGCTTGTCAGATAATTGTGTAAATACTGTTAAAAATTGTTAGGTGAGAGCAATGTTAAAGACTGTTCTGACCAGTGTGACTACGCGTTGTAATAGATTGGAACAATCATTCGACGCAATAGAACGAAATAGCCAAATTTGACTAATTTTATTCTCGCGCAGGTTTGGTAGGCTAACTATTAAATAATTGCGCTGAACTGATTATTCCAAGTTCAGGTTAACCCGAGAGCTATTATGAACATTATCCGAACGAACAAAGCACAGGCAACACAAGATGGTGCTGGCGTAAATATTAACCGCATCGCTGGATTTGAAAACTATGGGGAGCAAACGTTGCTTGAGCTTGACCCAAGTCAAAACCTCGCTCTCCTCGCGACGGATGATGTTGGCTTTTTGATCCTTGCAGGGCAGCCGATTAATGAAAAAATAGCGCATATGGGACCATTTGTGATGAATACCCAAGAGGAGCTTCATCAAGCGGTAAGAGATTATCAACAAGGACGCTTCGGCGATATTGTATAGGGGGTTTACATGGGATTATTAATTGACGGTCAATGGCACGATAAGTGGTATGACACAAAAAGTAGCCAAGGCAAGTTTGAACGTGAGTCTGCAAAACTAAGAAATTGGGTAACAGCAGACGGCAGCGCAGGGCCAACGGGTAAAGCGGGCTTTAAAGCAGAGTCCGGACGCTACCATTTGTATGTTTCCCTTGCGTGTCCTTGGGCTCATAGAACGCTCATTTTCCGACAGCTTAAACATTTAGAGGCGCATATTGATGTATCGATTGTAGACCCTGATATGTTAGATCAAGGTTGGTGTTTTACCAGTCAGCGTCCAGAAGTCGGTGATAGCCTGTATCAGCTCAGTTTTATGCATCAGCTGTATACGAAAAAAGACCCAAATTATTCGGGTCGAGTCACGGTGCCAGTCCTTTGGGATAAACAAACGGAGCAAATCGTGAGCAACGAATCGAGTGAAATCATTCGCATGTTTAATCGTGCCTTTAACCAGATAACGGGAAACGACACTGATTATTACCCAGAGGCGCTACAGCATGAAATCGATGAAATAAACGACTTTGTTTATCACAACATCAACAATGGCGTATATAAAGCCGGATTTGCGACAACCCAAGATGCTTATCACAGTGCGGTAAGCGCGTTATTTAACGCGCTAGATAAGCTCGAAGCAAGACTCGCTGCGCAACGTTATCTTGTGAAAGGACAATTAACGGAAGCCGACTGGAGACTATTTACGACTCTCATCCGTTTCGACAGCGTGTACCATGGTCACTTCAAGTGCAACATTAAGCAAATCGAAGATTACCCCAATATTTCTGCGTATGTACGTGACTTATATCAACATCAAGGTATTGTAGATACGGTTGATTTTTACCACATTAAAAGGCACTACTACTTTAGCCATACGATGATCAATCCAACCCAAGTAGTACCAGAAGGGCCAAGCATTGATTATCACCGTTTTCATAATCGCAAAGGCATTACGTTGTAAATGACCTGACTTATTATTCTGAGTCCATGGTAAGGAACCTTTGTCTTTATGCCTATTTGGACTAGATTTAATAATGCGTTTGCTTATAGCTGCTCCTTGTGCTTAAGTGCAAACGCATTTTAGGTCTTTATGCCTAACAGTCAGGCCACTGTCCAAGGAGAAAATGTGTCTTCTTCCAATATTGCTAAGGGCGCTATTGTACTGCTGCTCGCCGTGATGGTGAGTGCCATCTTATATTTTGAAAATAGTATCCATCGCGACCTTAACGAAAGCTTTTATCAGCGCTTAGAGCAGGTACATTCGGCGCAAAACAATATTTATTTGGGAGAGATCGACGATAACCGCCGGTTTCTTTATTTTCTGCTAGACACCCCGCCAATTCAGGGGATTGCCAGAGCGGAAAAAAACGATGGTATCGACCCTCAAGAAAACACGCCGCTTGATGTTTGGCGGGCACGACTAAGTACGATTTTTAGGTCAATGTTATATTCGTATGATGGCCTTAACCAAATCCGCCTACTTGACGCCCATTCTGGGATGGAAATGGTTAGGGTTGAGCGACAGCTAGGGCAGGTAATTGCTGTATCCGATAGCAAACTACAAGATAAGAGCGAAAGTGATTACTTTATCCAAGCACTGCAACTGCCAGAACGCACTATCTATTCCACAACAATCAACTTAAATCGCGAGCACGGACAAGTCGTCACGCCTTTTCAACCAACCAAACGTTTTACTTTACCGACTTACGATATAGATAACGACTTATTTGGTATATTGGTAATTAATACCAATGCTGAAAAGATGATAGACAGAATTGTCTCTCAAGCGCCAAGTATGCAACAAGTGATGCTCTTAGGTGCAGATGATTCGTTTATTTATCATCCTGAATTTTCGCTACGATACAGCAAAGATATAAACCCCGAAATCAACTTTCAAACATTATATCGCGTGACGCCATGGTCCAATAAAATCCAACTGGTGGAAGAAAAATCAACGGGAGAGCAGTTTCTTGCGCTCATTAGCAAGGTTGAAGGGGCTAACTTTAACAACTTAGAAGTTAAGCTCGTTAATCTTATCCCTTTTGCTGTTTATCAGCAAAGCCTCAATGAAAAACGATTAACGACCTATGTTTTACTCGCTATTGCCTGCGGTGTATTCGCTCTAGTCTTTTTTGCATTTTGGCAATATACGAGCAGTTTACGTGCGCTCGATTCAACGCGAGCAGAGTTTAAGGCGATTTTAGATGGTGCATCAGATGGTGTGCTTGGCTTTGATAGCAACTTAAAGCTCACCAGCTTTAATGAGTCGGCACAGCGCTTCTTTAAACAGCTGAATAACAGTCGTTTAGGTAACAACCCACAGTTTTTGCCAGAGGCTGTGCATCAGTTTTTATTTCACTATGCCAATATGGTTTTACAGGGCGAAGTGGTGGAGTCTAAGTCATTACAACTAGACTTAAATGCCCATGAAAACATCTGGCTTTCACTTAGTTTGTCTCCAATCTACGCAGGAAATGGACGCATTCAGGGGGTCGCACTATTCGTTGAAGACATCACAGCGAAAAAAGAAGCGGAAGCACAGTTAGTTGGAGCAAATGAACGACTGGAGCAAGAGGTGAAGGAGCGTACCAAAGAGCTGGTGGACGCTCGGGATAAAGCAGCGAAAGCGTCAGAAGTGAAAAGTGCATTTATTTCCACTATCAGCCATGAAATGAGGACGCCTCTCAATGGGATTTTAGGATCACTAAACTTGGTGAGAAAAGAGCCCGTTACTAAGCACCAACATAAGTACCTAGAAATGATGGAAACCAGCTCGACTACGCTTTTGTCGTTAATTAATGATGTACTGGACTTGTCGAAGATAGAAGCGGGTAAGCTGGATATCGATAATGAACCATTCAACCCGCTCTCTGTCATTGAACATGTCGCGCTGTCTATGTCGGCGAAAGCCAAAGAACAGGGTATCACTTATATTTTGGACCAAACTGGTTTAGCGCATATTGAACTGTGCGGGGATGCGGCGCGCGTTAAACAAATAATTTATAACCTCCTTAGTAACGCAATTAAATTTACTAAAAAAGGTCATGTGAAATTGACCGTTACCACCGAACAGTTAGACGACACGGTATGGCTGAAAGTCACAGTTGAAGACACTGGGGTTGGAATTGAAAAAGCTAATCAAAACAAGCTATTTCAATCGTTTAGTCAAGAATCTGCTAATACCTCGAACGAGTTTGGTGGAACAGGCCTTGGACTCTCTATTTGTAAGCAGTTAGTTGAAAAAATGCTCGGTCATATTCACTTTGAGAGTGAAAAGTTTAAAGGCAGCAAGTTTTGGTTTGAATTACCGTTTTCTAGTGCGCAAACTAAGCCCATCAACGTGCCTGAAGTATTGGCCGGCAAAACAGTCTCTGTGCTCAGTAAAACCAAATTGGAGTCAGACTCTATCGCTAAGCTTATCGCTAAATGCGGTGGTGAGTGCGTTGAGAAAGAGACGCAGAGTGATATATGCATCATTACGAATGAGCAAGATTATATGCAAATGAAATCAGCTCAAAATTATTTTGAGAAACTTATTTTAGTGGGGGATGAGCTTCAGAATATTAACGATGCTGATAACATAGTGCATATCTCTTCACCTCTTCGGGTTGGAGAATTTGTCGCGCTATTTGACTTAAATAAAGCAATTCGATTACAGCCTAGCTTGAAGAAGTCAGGTGAGACAGTCGCATTAAGTGGTAACTTGGTCGCGGGCTGTCACTTTTTGGTGGTAGACGATAATCAAATCAACCGGATTGTGGCAAAAGGTATTTTGGAAGGACAAGGAGCTAAGGTGAGTTTTGCCGTTGATGGTCAAGATGCTGTGAACAAGCTACTGTTATTTGAGCATCAAGAGGTTGATTTTGATGCTATCTTTATGGACTGTAATATGCCAGGAATGGATGGTTATCAGGCCACAAGAGCGATCCGTCAAGGTCAAGGTGGCGATAAGTATAAAGATGCGATCATTATTGCGATGACTGCCAGCGCCCTTGCGGGTGAAAAAGAACGTTGTCTCAATGCAGGAATGGATGAGTTTGTGACTAAGCCTGTGGTCGTCGAACAGTTATTTGACGTGCTAGATGTGCTAGGTGTGCATGCTAAGGATGATGACTCTGTGCTTATTCACCCGTTTGAAAGCGTGGCAGAAGAGCAAACGGGCATGCCGATAAACGAAGCTGACGTGCTCGAGCGCCTCTCTGGAGATGAAGAATTACTTAAAAAGGTGTACACCTTATTCTTGAATGACTCTGAAAATCAAATGCAACAGCTTAGATTGAGTATCAAAAATAGTAATTGCGACGCTTCGGCAAGGTACAGCCATGCACTTAAAGGTCAAGCTGGTGATTTAGCTGCAGAAACACTTTTTGATCTGCTCGATAAAATAGAGACTTATGCGCGTGAGCACCAAGCAGGGCAGTGTAAATCACACTTGGAACAGGCGCAAAGTGAATACGATAAAGTCGTCGTATTTGCGAAAAAGCGCGTGAGTGAGTTAGAGTTCGCAGATATCAACAATGGCTAGAGTGAGCGAGGCCTTCGTTTAATAATGGTGGGTTTACTCATCATTATTAACTTCTAGGCCAGTCATAATCCATTTGGGTTGCGGTCTTTCTTGCTACCGATTGCCCAAAGCGCTTTTTCACTAGTTCTAGACTCATATCGATACCTGCCGAAATACCCGCTGAGCTAGTAAAATTCTGATCCATTACAAACCTTACGTCCTCAACGACTTCTAAAGAGGGATATTGTTCTCTCAAATCGTCGATATCCTGCCAGTGGGTGGTGACTCGCTTGCCATCAATAAGGCCTGCTTCGGCATATAAAAACACACCTGTACAAACAGATGCACACTGAGAGGTATGGTTCGCTGTTTCTGCAAGCCAATTAAGTACGTTGTGATCACTGCAAATTTGGTGATGCAGTCCGCCGACTACGATGAGCAAATCAAACTTTGGGTGCGAGTAGATACTGTAATGGGGGTTTACACTCATGCCGCCACGCGAGGTAACAGGAACATGACTTGGTGCGACAAGGCTGACGTTAATTGGGGTTTCGATAAATCGCTTTGCGGTATTGAATACCTCAAATGGGCCACAAAAATCTAAACACTCCGCACCGTCATAGATGAAAATACCAACTTCCATTATTTTTCCCTACAGATCAGTTTTTTACTAACTTGGCTGATTTTAGTTAAATTTTCAAGGTAAATTGTAACAACCCATGAAAAAACTCCACTCACTATAGTTTTAGTGTCTTTAAGCTACTATGAGTACTAGCATTTTTGCTCTATCGCAGAGAACCTTGTTTCTCCCGCAAAGCGATTGCACTTTTAGAGACGATCCGTAATATCTATCCCACGATAACAACAAGCGATGAAACAATATGTTCAAACCTTCCATCACATTATTAAGTGCAGCTGTATGTTTAGCCCTTGCGGGTTGTGCGGGCACAGCAGAGCAAAGCCAAGAACCAGTAAAATCACTGCAAAGTAAGCAATATGATAACGTGCTTTTACAGGAGTTTTCAGGTCCTTATCAAGGCGTTCCTCATTTTGACAAAATGAAGCTTGAAGATTTAGAAGCTGCGCTTGAAATTGGTATGGCTGATAATTTGAAAGAAATTGAAGCAATAGCCAATAATCCAGCTAAGCCAACTTTTGAGAACACCATTGTTGCACTAGAAAGAGCGGGTGCTCCTTTAGATCGCGTTTTTACCTACTACGGCCTTTGGAGTGCAAATATTTCAAGCCCAGAGTTTAGAGAAATCCAATCGCGAGTTGTGCCTAAGTTTTCAGAGTTCAGCTCTAAAATCACCCAAAACCAAGCGCTTTTTGAACGGGTAAAAGCGGTATACGAAGGCGCTGAATATAAAAAGCTAACGGCAGAAGAGCAGCGTATTACTTGGATGCGTTATAACGGCTTTGCCCGCAATGGAGCGACGCTAAAAGGTGAAGACGCTAAGCGTTACGCGGACATTAATCTTGAGCTATCAAAGCTACATACTAAATTTGCAAACAACGTCCTTGCAGATGAAGAAAACTATGTAGTCTATCTCACTAAAGACCAGTTGTCAGGTTTGCCTGAGTCGTTTGTTGCGTCGGCAGCGGCTGCTGCAAAAGCGCGCGGTAAGGCGGACATGTACGCGATTACCAACTCTCGTTCATCAATGGATCCATTTTTAACCTACTCAACAGAGCGTGAGTTACGCGAGAAAGTATGGAACAACTACTATAACCGTGGCAACAACGGTGGCGAGTACGACAATAAAGCGATTATCTCTGACATCCTAAAGCTTAGACATGAACGCGTTAACTTACTCGGCTACGATAATTACGCGCAGTGGCGTCTTGAAGACCGCATGGCGAAAAAGCCTGAAAATGCGATGGCGCTGATGAAAAAAGTATGGCCTGCTGCAATTGCGCGCGTGAAAGAAGAAGTAACAGACATGACATCTATTGCTAAGCTTGAAGGCAATGATATAAAAATCATGCCATGGGATTACCGTTTCTACGCTGAGAAGGTTCGCCAAGCTAAGTATCAATTGGATTCAAACGAAGTTAAAGCCTATTTACAGCTAGATAATTTGCGTGAAGCGATGTTCTATGTAGCAGGCCGTCTGTTTAACTTTGAATTCACTGAAGTGCCAAAGGGCTCGGTGCCTGTATTCCACCCTGACGTTCGTGTTTGGGAAGTAACAGACAAAACCACTGGTGATAATATCGGCCTTTGGTATTTAGACCCGTTCGCACGTAAAGGTAAACGATCAGGTGCATGGGCGTTGTCATATCGTAGTCATACAACATTTGATGGTAAAACAAATGTGCTTAGCTCAAACAACTCCAACTTTGTGAAAGCACCAGAAGGTGAAGCGACCTTAATTTCTTGGTCAGATGCAGAAACCTATTTCCACGAGTTTGGTCATGCGCTGCATGCGCTTTCATCAAACGTGAAGTATCCAAGTTCAAACTCTGGTGTTCGTGACTACACCGAGTTCCAATCTCAGTTATTGGAGCGTTGGTTGGCAACGGACGAAGTGATCAATCGTTACTTAGTTCACTATAAAACAGGCAAACCTATGCCTAAAGCGTTAATCGAGAAAATCAAGAAGTCAGCAACCTTTAACCAAGGTTTCGCGACGACTGAATACCTTGGATCGGCTATTATGGATATGCTTTTCCATACCACAGATCCTGACAAGATTGGCGACCCTGTTGCATTCGAAAAGTCTCAGTTAGGTGCGCTAGGCATGCCGGACGAGGTCGTGATGCGTCATCGTACAACTCACTTTGGTCACGTATTCTCAGGTGAAGGTTATTCAGCGGGTTACTACGGTTACCTGTGGGCTGAGGTATTAACTTCTGATGCAGCAGAAGCGTTTGCAGAAGCGCCAGGTGGCTTCTACGACAAAGACGTTGCACAGCGTTTAGTGGATTACCTATTCTCAGTTCGCAACTCAATGGATCCAGCAGAAGCGTATCGCAAGTTTAGAGGTCGTGACGCTGAAGTTGAAGCGCTTATGCGTGATAGAGGCTTTCCTGTAGAGCAGTAAAAAGTTTACTCTGCTATTCGGATAATAAAAAACCCCTGAACCAAGGGGTTTTTTATAAAGCTTTAGCTTTTGGATTTCGTGCCGTCACCAAATAGGGATTTAAGGCCGTCGGCAAATTGCTTTATTTGTGCTTTCATTGAGCGCTTTACGCTAATTTCAATGCTACCCAAAATCATTCTACCGTGAACATAAATTCGTGGACGCTGTTTCACCTGCCCTGCAGATGCAAGCGTATTTCTAGTGTTTTCTACTGAACCCATAACATTACGAATATCGGTGATGACATCGACTGTGTCTGGTACGAAGATTTCATCACTGCCTAAAATGCAATTTATATAAATATGTACTTCAGGGTGACTAAAAATTGCGTTGGTAAAATCTAGTTCCAAGCTGCCAAGGTAATTTTTTAGTTGGATCTCTTTAGGTACGATCCACTCGCCACTGCGATGGTTGGAACTAAGTATAGAGGTAATGCTTATCGCCTCAGCACCATCTACGCTTGAGGTAAATTTTGGACCCAAACGAGCGGCTTTTTCGCTGTGATATCTTGCATCCGACTTGAGCGGTAAATCAGCACTAAGTGCTGCAATTTGTTCTTGTTCGTTCAGGTCGTATGCTTTATCCAATCGTCTCTCGAATGCATCAGCCGAAAGCTCACCGTGGCTGTAATTTAGAATTAACTGGTCAATCACCTCTTCCCTAACGGATTCGAGAGGCCTATCTTTTAATGGTACAGACATATGGTTGGTTCCGTTCTCTTGATTTATGCTTATAGAAGCAACAACCAAGCCAACATTAAATCATTTATAAAACAAGTGGTTAGTGTTTTTTAATATCAACTTACTCTATTTATTTACTAATATTTAGTTGTACAAAATAGTATTTGGTCAAAATTACCACTATTAGATGGCAGGCAACGCAGTAGCGCAGGTGTAGTTTGATATTGTCAGTCACTTTGCTATGGTAGTAGGTGTTCGCAAAACAACCAAAGGAGATTAGTTATGGCGAAGAAAAGCGATGTCAAAGCGCTTAAAAAAGAGCTGAAAGCGCGTAAAGCAAAGATTGAAAAGCATGAAGCAAAAATCAAAAAGCTGAAAAAAGCGATTAAAAAGGCTTAAAAGCCAAGTAGCCCTAACGTAAAGGGATAAGTAAGTGAGCGGTAAATATACCGCTCTTTTTGCGATTAAATCGAAAGATGGCTATATAGCAACCAAGTTCCCACACAGATTAAGATCACCCCACCAAAGGTTTCAGCTCGACTACCAAGGAACTTTCCAGCCGAATGCCCAATCATCACACCAATTGTTACCATCATGGTGGTGGCAAGGCCAATGAGCGAAGCGGCGAGCCATATATTCACATCAACAAATGCGAGACTGACACCGACAGCCATTGCATCAATACTGGTACCAAACGCTGTGATAATGGTTTTTAACCAAGGTTGCTTTGCGTGCTGTGCTGGCGCATCGTCATTACCCTTAAGGCTCTCATAAATCATATGAGCGCCAAGTCCTAACAGTAAGATAAAGGCAATCCAGTGATCCCAAGCCTCGACATAGCCAGCTGCAGATTGTCCTATTAACCAGCCAATCAGCGGCGTACAGGCTTCAATAACACCAAAAATGAGGCCGATTTTTATGGCTTCGGTAAGCCGAGGTGATTTTAGGCTGGCGCCTTTACCGATTGCCGCGGCAAACGCATCGGTAGACATGGCGTATGCTAACAGTAGCAGGGTGACGAAATTCATTTACATTGCTCCGGTCGGGCGATTTGAGTCCACGACATATCCACACGCCCGACCACAGGCATGGATATATCGATGGTCTCGCCAACCGAGAGGTGTCCGCACCATGGCATTTTGGCCAATTATGTTGATACGAACTCTTCCGAGCATTGGAAGCAGGCTACTCCCCAACGAGTTGCGATAATATCAAGAATTGTTCTAAATAGAAATCTAAGTTTATAGCTAGCTCTACACGATATGGTGAATGAGTTGGCTCCATTTTTAGTTATTTATCTTATAGCAATACACTAAAGCAGCTCCCTTTTCCTAATTCAGAGGTTGCGCTGATCCGTATGGAAACGGTCACCACTTACTATGGTGATAACAGCTGCTAGCTTGCCTCTCCAAACACTCGATTTTTACCATTCTTTTTAGCTTCATATAGCGCGTTATCTGCTCTTTCTACTAACTCTTCAACAGTTTGATTGATATTATCCTCACTAAGTGAAGCGACACCAGCACTAACCGATACAGCTTTTAGTGGTGAAAGTTTATGTTCAATAGCGGTTTCGAAGAAGGTTTGTACCACTCTTTGCGCGATCTCTAAGGCGAAAGAATAGGGTGTGTTTGGCAGTAAGATGGCAAACTCTTCACCGCCGTACCTGTACAGCGCATCCATAGGTCGACGAATATGATTTTTGGCGGTGCTTACAAAAACCTTCAAGACATCATCACCCATCAAATGACCATATTCGTCGTTATAGAGCTTAAAATAATCAACATCCAACATTACGACACTAAGCGGGCTAATGGAGCGCTTTGCACCGCGATAGTGGCGCTCCAAGTCAGTATCAAATAATCTGCGATTAAACGCTTCAGTAAGCCCGTCAACGTATGAATACTCTCTAAGTTGATCGGCTTGCTTTTTATACTTTAGGTGGGTAAGTACGCGATTAAACAGCGTGCGTGCTACTATTGGTTTACTGATGAAATCGACCGCACCTGCATCCCAGCACATTTCTTGCTGATTTTCTTTAATGTTGGATGTCACAAATATGACAGGAATTCGGGCGGTTATTGGATCTTTTTGAAGCTCTGTACAAGCCTCTATACCCGTTATCCCTTCTAGCATCCAGTCCATTAGGATTAAATCTGGCAATGCAAGTTTTACATATTCCAAGGCCTTCTCAGCACTTTCAAAAGCGACGACTTTGCATATGTCTTCTAAACATGCGCATAGCACCTTTTGAGTGAGTGGCGAATCTTCTACGACTACTATGGTACAGTTATTTAGTTCTACTACATCTTCAAACATGCTATTGCCTTTATTCCTGTTTCAGGCTTAGATTGTGTGCTATGTCTTTATGTTTAAAAAGTCAAAGTGCACTTATGTTGCTATTAACAGGATTAATATTAGGTAAGTATCGCACTGTAAATAAAGCATCTGGCACGAATAATAGTGTAGACATTTTTGTGATGAAGCACACTTGTTATTTAACATTTCCATTACTTTTATCTTGAATAATATCGCTTTCCTACTATAGATCTTATTACCTGTTCCCAATGTAAATTCCTATGACAGACTCAACCCCACTTGAGAAAGCAGACAGATTTGTTGGTGATGATTCTCTTTCCGATTTAATTTTTGACAATATTCCGGACTACGCCTTTATCAAAGATGATCAGCTTAGGATCGTAAAAGCGAACAGTGCTTTTCGCTCCATGTATCCAGAAGAAGCCAGAGAGAAAATTATTGGCTACACCACACTTGACTCTTATCAACCAGAAGAAGTAGAAGAGTTCATTAAAGATGATAAAAAAGCCTTGGAAACAGGG